>NZ_CP025113.1:7391080-8003090 GCF_002831585.1 Bradyrhizobium sp. SK17
CGCTTGGGCGCCCAGACCTTCCTGCAAAAGCATGCGGCCAAAGGCCAGATCGTCACCGGGCTCCTTTACGTCGATCCGGATGCCGAGGATCTGCACACCCATCTCGACACCGTCGAGACGCCGCTCAACACCATGGACGAGCAGGCGCTCTGCCCCGGCTCGGCCGTGCTGGACAAGATCAACGCCAGCTTACGCTGACGGAAACACGGCCGGTCTCGTCTTCCGCGCGCGGGCGGCGGCGAGATAGGTGTTGCAGGTCGCGAGCAACTCGTCGGCATTGACCGCCAGCGTGCCGGTGCTGATCGGGATGCCCTCCAACCCGACCATCTTGTTGAGGGCCGTCAGCGTGCGCCCGGTGATAGTCACAGCAGATTGACCCATTGCGGCCGGACTGATCTTCAGCACCAAGAATTTTTCGCGACGAACCTGCCAAGTGGAGATCGCCTCCACCGACTGCCAGGGCAGAAACTTCCATGACGACCGCGTATCGCGGATACCATCGCGGGTGATGAGGAGCACTGGCGCCTTTGGCGACAAAAGCCGCCAGGCAGCTACGCATACTCCGAGCCCAAAGAAGACAAGGCCGAGATAGCCGGCCACGACGGTTCCGGTCTCCGGCGCTTTCCCGGGAAACCAGCCGAACACAATGGCCGCGCATGTCAGCGTAAGCACGACGCCGCCGAACAACAGGATGAGCATTCGCCAAAAGGAAATGGCGATCTCGACGTCAGGAAGATCTTGACCAGGTCGCATAGCTCGGACCGCGCTCTCGACAACCGGGAGTTCTGGATACCGACACTTGCGCGGTACACGTTAAGATCGCATTTCGGCAATCGTTCGAAATGCGCCCCAATCCGAATGCCTGGTCTCAGGCCGGGCCTTCCGCCATGCCACCGGAAGGCCGTAGGGTGGGCAAAGGAGCGCAGCGACGTGCCCACCATCAAGTGACGTGCGCGCGATGGTGGGCACGCTGCGCTTTGCCCACCCTACGGTTTTGCATTTCGGCGGCTACTTGTCGCTCAGCACGTCGCCGAACAACGCCCACGACTTGCCGTCGAACCGCGCCATCTGGATTTGGCGGATCGGCGTGACGTTGTCGGGCTCGGTCTGCACCTTGATGCCCGGCAGCAGCATCGGCAGTTCGAGCGGCTTCAGATTGGTCGCCTGCTTGATGATGTTGTCGCGGCTGTAGTCGCCGTTGCAGTTCTTCAGCACCGCCGTCATGACCTGCGCGACCGTGTAGCCCTGCACGTTGAACAGATCGCCCGGGCTCGCATTGGGCTGGTACTTCTTCATCCAGGCCGCGAATTCCTTCTGCCCGGCATCGTCGGCCCAGCGCGGATCGGTCGGGTCCTTCAGATAGAGGCCGGTCACGACACCGATGACGTTCTCGAGCCCGGCCGGCTCGAGCACCGCGGAGACCGAGTTGGAAACGGTCGGCAGGATGGTGAGCGGCTTCCAGCCCATGCTCGCCGCCTTGCGCAGCGCTTGCGCCGCGAATTTCGGCGTCGCCTCGGCGAAGAACACATCCGCGCCGGATTCCCGCATCGTCACCATCTGGGAATCGATGGTCGGGTCCGACGTCAGATAGGTGGTCTCCGCGACGATCTGGCCGACATGCTCGCCGAGTCCGTCCTTGAAGCCCTTGAGATAGTCCTTGCCGGCGTCCTCGTTCGGCGTGATGACCGCGATCTTGGCGTCCGGCTTGGTCTTCAGGATGTACTTTGCGTAGAGCCGGCCTTCGAGCTCGTAGGTCGGATTGAAGCCGACCGTCCACGGGAACTGCTTCGGATCGTTCCAGCGCGTCGCGCCTGACGACACGAACAGCTGCGGCACCTTCTTGATGTTCAGATACTTCTGCACGGCGATGTTGGGCGCGGTGCCGACCGCGCTGAAGATCGCAAGCACCTCGTCCTGTTCCACCAGCTTGCGGGTCTGCTCGACCGTCTTCGATGGCGAGTAGGCGTCGTCGAGACTCTCGAAGTCGATCTTGCGGCCGTCGATGCCGCCCTGATCGTTGAGCATCTGGAAGTACGCCTCCTCGGCACGCGCGATGGTGCCGTAGGCCGATGCCGGGCCGCTGTAGGGCGCGGTGTTGCCGATCTTGATCGTGCTCTCGGCTGCAATGGATGGCGCGAACGATGAGGCCGTGAGCACGATGAAGGCGAAAAGGCCCGCTAGGCGAAAGCGAGTTGACAAGGGCATATCCTGTTCTTGGTTTTCTTGACGCGGCGCACATTATCAATCGCGCCCGCGCAGGCAATCACCAAGAAGCTTGCGCATGCCTGCATCACGCTCGTGCGGAACGTGATGCAGCTTCAAAACTCGCAGATGTGCCGAGAAGTTCGCTGAGCGAGACCGGCATTCCGCGCGGCGGTCCAGCGCCGCGCTCGCTATTACGAATGCGTCGTCCTCAAGCCGCGACCGCTGCCGCGCGCGGGCTGACGACGTATTCCTTCAGCACCTTGTCGGTGCCGTCGACCTCGGTCAGCGCCACGTCGTAGGTCCAGAGATCGGCGAGGTGTTGCAGCACGCGGCGCGTATCGGTCTCGTTGAGCTGTGCGCCCTTCACGGTGGTGTGACGCAGCATCAGGCGTCGATCGCCGTCGAGATCGACGTCCACGACCTCAATATTGGCATCGACGAATCCGACGTCGTATTGCCGCGCCAGTTCGCGGCGCACCCGGCGGTAGCCGCGCTCGTCATGGATCGCATCGACCTTGATTCCCTGGCTTTCGGCGGGGTCGTCGTGCAGGTGGAACATGCGGAAGCGACGGATCAGCGCCGGGCTGAGGAACTGGTTGATGAAGCTCTCGTCGCGATAGTTGCTCCAGATCTCGCGCAGCACGCCCTCGACGTCGCCCTTGCCGGCGATGTCGGGGAACCATTGACGATCCTCGTCCTCCGGCGTCTTCACGATCCGCTCGATGTCCTGCATCATCGCGAAGCCGAGCGCATAGGGATTGAAACCGGAATAGCGGCGGTCGTCGAACTCGGGCTGGAACACCACATTGGTGTGCGATTGCAGGAATTCGAGGAAATTACCGTCGGTGATCCGGCCCTGCTGATGCAGCCGGCTCATGATGCGGTAATGCACGTAGGTCGCCGTACCCTCGTTCATCACCTTGGTCTGCCCTTGCGGATAGAAATACTGCGCGATGTGACGCACGATGCGAATGAGCTCGCGCTGCCATGGCGCAAGGCGCGGCGCGGTCTTCTCGAGGAAATAGAGGATGTTCTCCTGCGGCAGGCCGAGCAGCGCACGGCGCCGCTCCGCAGTGAGCGCGGCCTTGGTCTTGGCCTTGGTGTTCGGCACCGTCCGCCACAGATCGTTGAACACGGCCTCCTCGTGCTGGCGGCGCTCGCCGGCGCGCTTCTCCTCGGCGCGCAGGTCGAGCGTCTTCTTGCCGGGATAGCGGTCGACACCATGCGACATCAGCGCATGCGCGGCATCCAGCGTCCGCTCCACGGTCTCGCGGCCGTGGCGGTCCTCGCAGGCCGCGATATAGCCCTTGGCGAATTCGAGATAGTCGAGGATGCCGTCGGCATCGGTCCACTGCTTGAACAGATAGTTGTTCTTGAAGAAGTGATTGTGCCCGAACGCGGCGTGCGCGATCACCAGCGTCTGCATCGTCGCGGTGTTCTCCTCCATCAGGTAGGAGATGCACGGCGAGGAATTGATCACGATCTCATAGGCGAGCCCCATCAGGCCCTTGCGATAGGATGCTTCCTGGAAGGCGAACTGCTTGCCGAACGACCAGTGCTTGTAGAACAGCGGCATGCCGACCGAGGAATAGGCGTCGAGCATCTGCTCGGCGGTGATCACCTCGATCTGATTGGGATAGACGTCGAGCCCGAGCTCCTTGCGCGCGATCTGCTCGCAGGCATCGTGGATCCGCTGCAACGTCTGGAAATCCCAGTCGGCGCCCTCGAACAGCCGTTCGCCGGAAGACTCCATCAACTATACCCTTTCCTGGCTGGTGCGGCGCTTGAACAGGTCCTGGAACACCGGGAAAATCTCGCCGCGCTCGCTGACCTTGCGCATCGACAGCGGCGCGCCCTCGTTGCGCAGGCGCTCGTAGAGCGTCCACAGCGAGGAGTCCGGCATGTCGAAGGTGTAGTTGGCGGCTTCACCAACCTCGAGATAGGCGAAGAATTGGCAGACCGGCAGGATCTTGTCGGTCAACAGATGCCCGGTCAGCGCGCTGTCCGAGGTCATGTTGTCGCCATCCGAAGCCTGCGCCGCGTAGATGTTCCAGTCGGCCGGACGGAAGCGGGTGCGCACGATGTCGTTCATCGCGACCAGCGCGCTCGACACCAGCGTGCCGCCCGACGCCGGTCCATGGAAGAACGTATCCTCGTCCACCTCCTCGGCGCGGTCGGTGTGCCGGATGAACACGATCTCGACGTGCTTGTAGCGCCGCTTCAGGAAGACGTAGAGCAGCATGTAGAACCGCTTGGCCAGGTCCTTCATGTGCTCGGACATCGAGCCCGAGACATCCATCAGGCAGAACATCACGGCCTGCGCCACCGGCTTCGGCACCGTCTCGAAGCGGCGGTAGCGGATGTCGATCGGATCGATGAACGGAATCCGCTTGGCCTTGGCCTTCAGCGATTCGAGCAGCGCGAGCAGCTCGCGGCGGCGCGTCTCGTCGTCGCAGTCCGCAAGCTCCGCCTCGAGCGCCTCGATCTCGTCCTTGCGCGGCCGGCGTAGCGCCACGCGGCGCGCCAGCGCCCGGCTCACGGTGCGGCTGATCGAGATATTGGCGGGCGAACCCGAGGTCGCATAGCCCGCGCGCTGAATGCCCTCGCTTTCGGTCTCCGCGAGCTTGCGCTTGGCAAGGTCGGGCAGCTCGAGATCGTCGAGGAAAAGATCGACGAATTCATCGCGGCTCAGCACGAAGCGGAAGGCGTCCTCGCTGTCGCCCTCACCCGCGCCGGAGCCCTTGGCGCCGCTCTGGTTCGGCCGCTGCAGCCAGTCACCCTCGACGAACTTCTTGTTGCCGGGCAGCACCATGTCGCGCGTACCACCCTCGCGCCGGAACCGCGGCTCGTCCATGCCGTCCAGCGGGATGGTTACTTCGCCGCCCTCCAGGACATCCTTGATGTCCCGGTCCTGTGACGACTTCTTGACGGCCCCCTGCACCAGCGCCTTGGCGCGCCGCAGGAAGCGCTGGCGGTTCTCCAGGCTCTTGCTACCCGGATTCAACCGCCGATCGACGATATGCATGACCACTTTGCATCTGCCTCGCGCCGGATGCGATCATGACAGTCGCATCGCATTCTTCTTGGAGGGACGGAAAGCCGTTGCCGGCTTTCCGGATCGATCATGCTCTAGCCGGCCTGCTTCACCCGCATGTACCACTCGACGAGCCGGCGGACCTGGCGCTCGGTATAGCCGCGCTCCACCATGCGCTCGACGAACTCGCCGTGCTTCTTCTCGGTCTCGCCGTCCTTCTTGGAGCCGAACGAGATGACCGGAAGCAGATCCTCGACCTGCGAGAATATCCGCTTCTCGATCACGTCACGGACCTTTTCGTAGGAGGTCCAGCTCGGGTTCTTGCCGCCGTTATGCGCCCGCGAGCGCAGCGAGAACTTGACGACCTCGTTGCGGAAGTCCTTCGGGTTGGCGATGCCGGCCGGCTTCTCGATCTTGGTCAGCTCCTGATTCAGAAGCTCGCGGTTCATCAGCTGGCCGGTGTCGGGATCCTTGAAGTCCTGGTCCTCGATCCAGGCGTCGGCGTAGTCGACATAACGGTCGAACAGATTCTGGCCGTAGTCGGCATAGGATTCCAGATAGGCCTTCTGGATCTCGTTGCCGATGAACTCGGCATAGCGCGGCGCGAGATCGGCCTTGATGAATTCGAGATAGCGCTTCTCGGTCTCGTCAGGCAGCTGCTCGCGCCGGATCGCCTGCTCCAGCACATACATCAGATGCACCGCGTCGGCGCCGACTTCCGTGGTGTCGTGGTTGAAGGTCGAGGCCAGCACCTTGAAGGCAAAGCGGGTCGAGACGCCGTCCATGCCTTCGTCGACGCCGGCCGCGTCCTTGTATTCCTGCACGCTGCGCGCCTTCGGATCGGATTCTTTCAGGCTCTCGCCGTCATAGACCCGCATCTTGGCGAACAGCGTCGAGTTCTCGTGCTTGCGCAGCCGCGACATCACCGAGAAGCGGGCCAGCGTCTCCAGCGTCGCCGGTGCGCATGGCGCGGCGGCGAGCTCGGAGCTCTCGATCAGCTTGTCGTAGATCTTCTGCTCCTCGGTGACCCGCAGGCAGTACGGGACCTTGATGACGCAGATGCGGTCGATGAAGGCCTCGTTGTTCTTGTTGGTCTTGAAGCTCTGCCACTCGGCCTCGTTGGAGTGCGCGAGGATGATGCCGGTGAACGGGATCGCGCCGATGTTCTCGGTGCCGATGTAGTTGCCTTCCTGCGTCGCCGTCAGCAGCGGATGCAGCATCTTGATCGGCGCCTTGAACATCTCGACGAACTCGAGCACGCCCTGGTTGGCGCGGTTGAGGCCGCCGGAATAACTGTAGGCGTCGGGATCGTTCTGAGCGTAGGTCTCGAGCTTGCGGATGTCGACCTTGCCGACCAGCGAGGAGATATCCTGATTGTTCTCGTCGCCGGGCTCGGTCTTGGCAACCGCGATCTGACGCAGCCGCGAGGGCTGGAGGCGCGCGACGCGGAATTGCGAGATGTCACCGCCGAAGGCTTCGAGCCGCTTGTAGGCCCAGGGCGACATCAGCCCGCTCAGGCGGCGGCGCGGAATGCCGTACTTCTCCTCGATCATCGGCCCGAGCTGCTCTGGATCGAACAGCCCGAGCGGGCTCTCGAACACCGGCGACAGTTCGTCGCCCGCCTTCAGCACGTAGATCGGATGAACTTCCATCAGCGCCTTGATGCGCTCGGCGAGCGACGATTTGCCGCCACCGACCGGTCCGAGCAGATAGAGGATCTGCTTGCGCTCCTCGAGGCCCTGCGCGGCGTGACGGAAGAAGCCGACGATCCGCTCGATCGTGTCTTCCATGCCGTGGAAGCCGGCGAAGGCCGGATACGACCGTATCGTACGGTTCAAAAAGATACGGCCAAGGCGAGGGTCCTTGGCCGTGTCGATCATCTGGGGCTCACCGATCGCCGCTAATAACCGCTCGGCCGCGTTGGCATATCGCATCGGATCACTTCGACACGACTCCAGATACTCGGCCATCGACATGTCGGTCTGGCTTCGCGCTTCAAACGACCTTGCGAAGGCGTTGAACAAAGAATCGTTGTACATGATCCCTATCTCCACGATATGTATCGCCGCACGACTGACACGAGTCGTAACCAGAGCGTCCTAGGATCGAATCAGCGTCGGCACGCTGGGTCCATTGGACACTCGACCGACTCACTTCGGCAATGCACGGCGCGTGCAGCCTCTGCCTTATCAACAGGCAGGAAGCTTAATGGTTCATCAATATCCACTGTTGGTGGCCTGTTTTTGACGGTTGTAGCCCCTCCGCCACATCCGTGGTTTACCGGGGCCCGAGCCTCCAAACATCCCTCCAAAGTGGACATCCGAGCGGGGCAACTTCCCCGTCCGAAAATGAACGTTGGCTTCCCTGAAAACGTGTGGCTGTCCAGCCTTGGCGTCAAGATGTGCGCGTCACGGATTCGGATGAACAATCAGTCAGGAGCCGTTGAACGTGCCTCCTTGTCGCCGCGACTAAGGCAACAAGCCCGCGCAGTTCCGCGCGGCACCATTGCCGCGCTCTAAAGATGACACTTTGGAAGCGCAGGCTATTCCCGAGGCGGTCATGAAGCGCACGTTCCTTGTTGTCGCACTTGCAGCAGCCGCCTGTGCCGGCGCGTCGTCAGCCGTCAAGGCGCAGGAAGCGGTCGACAAGGCCGAGGCAGCCGCCTTCGACAACAGGATGTTCGCCGGCCCGCCAGGTGCGAAAGCCTATGCCTGCTTCGTGCGGCGATATGATGCAAATCATCTCGCGCAGCACCCGAAGCAGAAGGTGAGCGCGATGAAGCTTTTGGTCGAGGCCGAGGACGCACCGGAGGACAAGACCACCAACTACTCATTCCGCCTCGGCGTCACCTACCGCCACCGCGCCGGCAATTTCGACTCCAGCGGCTACTGCAACCACGCGATCGCAACCGAATCCGGACACGAAATACGCTTCGCATGTGGCGTGGATTGCGAGGGCGGCGGTATCGGCGTGGCGTTGTCGAACGACGATAAATCCGCGATCGCACGCCTGAGCAGCATCAGGATGTGGAATCGCAACAAACCCGACGACGATGCGGAAGAAGAGCTGCTCGCCGGCGCCGACGACAAGGCCTTTCGCGTCGATCGCGCGGACGTCGGCGAATGCGCCGAACTTGTGACCGACCGCAAGGAACTCGCTGCCCTCCGCCACAAGTGATAGGCTTCGCCCGATCAACAACAATTGCGCGAGGGACACCATGCACCGACGCAGCATCCTGTGGGGCACGCTCTCGGCGGTCGGCGCCGCCTTCGCGGCGTCACGGGCGAACGCCACCACCGAAGCACCGCCGCAGAAGCTGAAGGTGGTCTATCACCTCGACGACCTCGACAAGGTCAACTTCGTGGTCGGCAACATCCAGAACCACCTCAACGGCGTCGGCGGCCCGGGCAATGTGACGATCGCGCTGGTGGTGCATGGCCAGGCGCTGAAGGCGTTTCATTCGACCGGGGCCAATCCCGAACTGGCAACGCATCTCGGGCAGTTCACCAGGGACGGGATCGAGCTTGCCGCCTGCGGCAACACCATGAAATCGCAGAACATCACGCTCGGCGACCTGCTCCCCGGCTTCGTGGCCGCCGAGCGGGGCGGCGTGGTCCGCCTCGCCGAGCTGCAATCCCAGGGATACCTCTATTTGCGGCCCTGACGCGCGGCGACAGGCCGCGCCGGCGTCATAAAAATGTGCCGAGATCGGGGTCTGCTCGGACCGACGGTCCGAGGGGATCGAACTGTTGTGAATGGCGTTATCCCTTCGCAATACCGATACTCCGCCCGGGCCCCCAGCCATGTTGACAATCCCCTTCCGGCCCCGAAAGCTGCCCGGGAACCCAAAAATCGACCCTCGATCGAACGAGAACAGGCACCCATGAACCCCGTCAAAGCACTCGAAAATCACCGCCAGGCCGTCTGGCTGGACTTCCTCGCCCGCGGCTTCGTCGCCAAGGGTGACCTGAAGCGGC
This sequence comes from Bradyrhizobium sp. SK17, assembly GCF_002831585.1. Classification (GTDB taxonomy): domain Bacteria; phylum Pseudomonadota; class Alphaproteobacteria; order Rhizobiales; family Xanthobacteraceae; genus Bradyrhizobium. The sequence continues at coordinate 7,400,297 of NZ_CP025113.1, forward strand.
TGATCGAGACCGATGGCGTCAAGGGCGTGACCTCCAACCCCTCGATCTTCGAGAAGGCGATCGGCTCTTCGGACGAGTATGACGGGGCGATCGGCCAGGCCCTCAAGAAGGGCGACCGCTCGGTCGCCGACCTGTTCGAGCATCTTGCCGTCGTGGACATCCAGCATGCCGCCGACGTGCTGCGCCCGGTCTACGACCATAGCCATGGCGGCGACGGCTTCGTCAGCCTCGAAGTGTCGCCCTATCTCGCGATGGACACCAAGGGGACGATCGCGGAGGCCGAGCGGCTGTGGAAGGACGTCCACCGCAAGAACCTGATGGTCAAGGTACCGGGAACGCCCGAGGGCCTGCCGGCGATCGAATACCTGATCGGCGAAGGCATCAGCATCAACATCACGCTGCTGTTCTCCCAGGCGGTGTATCGCCAGGTTGCCGAGGCCTATCTCAAGGGCCTGGAGAAATACGTCGCCAAGGGCGGCGATCCCTCCCATGTCGCGAGCGTGGCGAGCTTCTTCGTCAGCCGCATCGACAGTGCCGTCGACAAGCAGCTCGACGAGAAGATCGCGCGGGCCAACGATCCCTCGGAGAAGGAGCGTCTCGCCGCGCTGAAGGGCAAGGTCGCGATCGCCAACGCCAAACTCGCCTACCAGGACTACAAGCGGCTGTTCTCCGGCAGCCGTTGGGACAAGTTGAAGGCGAAAGGTGCCAAGCCGCAGCGGCTGCTGTGGGCGTCGACCGGCACCAAGAACAAGGATTACAGCGACGTGCTCTATGTCGAGGAGCTGATCGGCCCCGACACCGTCAACACCGTGCCGCCGGCCACGCTCGACGCCTTCCGCGACCACGGCAAGGTCCGCGACAGCCTCGAGGAGAACGTCGACGACGCCCGCCGCGTGCTGGCGGAGCTGGAGAAGTCCGGCATCTCGCTCGATGCGATCACCGCGGAGCTGGTCAAGGACGGCGTCAAGCTGTTCGCTGACGCCGCCGACAAGCTGTACGGCGCGGTGGCCCACAAGCGCGCCACCTCGCTCGGTGGCGGCATCGACCACCAGACGCTCGCGCTGGGCGCCAGCATCGAGAAGGCGGTCGAGAAGAGCACCGAGGAATGGCGCGCCTCCGCCAAGATCCGCAGGCTCTGGCACAAGGACAAGTCGGTCTGGACCGGCGATGACGAGAGCAAATGGCTGGGCTGGCTGACCAGCGCCGAGACCGCCAATGTCGCCGACTACGAGGATTTCGCGCAGCGCGTGAAGGGACAGAACTTCACCGACGCCGTCGTGCTCGGCATGGGCGGCTCGAGCCTCGGGCCGGAGGTGCTGGCGCAAACCTTCCCGCATAAATCCGGCTTCCCGCGGCTGCACGTGCTCGACTCCACCGACCCGGCGCAAGTCCGCGCGATGGAGGAATATGTCGACATCGCGAAGACGCTGTTCATCGTCTCCTCCAAATCCGGCGGCACCACCGAGCCGAACGTGATGAAGGACTACTTCTTCGACCGGGTGGCGAAGGCGATCGGCAAGGACAAGGCCGGCCATCGCTTCATCGCGGTCACCGATCCCGACTCGTCGTTGCAGAAGGTCGCGATCAAGCAGGGCTTTGCCCGCATCTTCTACGGCGATCCCGCGATCGGCGGGCGCTATTCGGTGCTGTCGCCGTTCGGCCTGGTGCCGGCGGCTGCCGCGGGCATCGACGTCCGCAGCCTGCTTGGCCATACGCTCTCGATGGTGCGCTCCTGCGGCGCCGACGTGCCGCCGCAGGAAAACCCCGGCGTCCAGCTCGGACTGGCGATGGGCATCGCCGGGCTCGAAGGCCGCGACAAGGTGACGATCTTCGCCTCGCCCGACGTCGCCGATTTCGGCGCCTGGGCCGAGCAGCTGATCGCGGAATCGACCGGCAAGGACGGCAAGGGCCTGATCCCGATCGAGGGCGAGACGATCGGCGATGCCGCGGTCTACGGCAACGACCGCTTCTTCATCGATCTGCGCACCGAACGCGAGAACGATGCCGCGCATGAGGCGAAGCTCGCCGCGCTCGAGGCCGCCGGCCATCCGGTGGTGCGGATCGTGCTGAAGTCGATCGACCATATCGGCCAGGAGTTCTTCCGCTTCGAGATCGCAACGGCAGTCGCAGGCTCCATCCTCGGCATCAACCCGTTCAACCAGCCCGACGTGGAGGCCGCCAAGATCAAGACGCGCGAGCTGACGGCGGCGTTCGAGAAGACCGGATCGCTGCCGGCCGAGCGGCCGGTGGTGTCGGCGGCCGAGGTTGATCTCTACACCGATGCGCAGAACGCCGAGGAGTTGCGCAAGGCCGGCGCCAATGGCGATCTCAACTCATGGATCAAGGCGCACCTTTCGCGCTCCGGGCGCGGCGACTATGTCGCTTTGCTCGCCTATATCGAGCGCGACGGCGATACCATCGACGCCATGCAGGCGATGCGGCTGAAGGTGCGCGACGCCAGGCATCTTGCGACCTGCGCCGAATTCGGCCCGCGCTTCCTGCATTCGACCGGGCAGGCCTACAAGGGCGGACCGGACAGCGGCGTATTCCTGCAAGTCACGACCGACGATCCCAGGGATCTGGCGGTACCCGGCCAGAAGGCGAGCTTCGGCGTGATCAAGGCGGCGCAGGCGCGCGGCGATTTCGACGTGCTCACCGAGCGCGGCCGCCGGGCGCTGCGCGTGCACCTCAAGGGCGACCTCACCTCCGGACTCGCGGCGCTCGATGCCGCGATCTCGGCGGCTTTGAACTGAAGGAGGCCAAGATGCAACTCGGCATGATCGGCCTCGGGCGGATGGGCGGCAATATCGTCCGCCGCCTGATGAGCAACGGCCATACCAGCGTGGTCTATGACAAGGATCCGAAGGCGGTCGCGGCGCTGGTCGCCGACAATGCCACCGGCGCCTCGTCGCTGGAGGATTTCGTCCTCAAGCTGGAAGCACCGCGCACCGCCTGGGTGATGCTGCCCGCCGGCAAGATCACCGAATCCACCATCGATGCGCTCTCCAAGCTGATGCAGCCCGGCGACGTGATCATCGACGGCGGCAACACCTTCTGGCAGGACGACGTCCGCCGCGGCAAGGCGCTCCGCGAGCGCGGGCTGCATTATGTCGATGTCGGCACCAGCGGCGGCATCTGGGGCATCGAGCGCGGCTACTGCATGATGATCGGCGGCGAAAAGGGCGTGGTCGACCGGCTCGATCCGATCTTCAAGACGCTGGCACCCGGCATCGGCGACATCCCGCGCACCCCGGACCGCGACGGCCGCGACCCGCGCATCGAGCAGGGCTATATCCACGCCGGCCCCGTCGGCGCCGGGCATTTCGTCAAGATGATCCACAATGGCATCGAATACGGCCTGATGCAGGCCTATGCCGAGGGCTTCGATATCCTGAAGAACGCCAATATCGAGGCGCTGCCGCCGGATCATCGCTTCGATCTCGACATCGCCGACATCGCCGAAGTCTGGCGGCGCGGCAGCGTGATCCCGTCCTGGCTGCTCGACCTCACGGCGTCGGCGCTGGCGCAGAATCACACGCTCGACAATTATTCAGGGTTTGTCGAGGATTCCGGCGAAGGCCGCTGGACCGTCAATGCCGCGGTCGACGAGGCGGTGCCTGCCGAGGTGCTGACGGCCGCGCTCTACACGCGCTTCCGCTCGCGCAAGGATCACACCTTCGCGGAGAAAATCCTCTCGGCGATGCGCGCAGGTTTCGGCGGCCACAAGGAGCCGCCGAAGAAGCCTTGAGTCGCCGAAGACGTCTTGAATCGAACACGGAAGGTCACGTGCAGAAGAAACCCGATCCCTGCTCTTTCATCATCTTCGGCGCCACCGGCGATCTGACCCACCGGCTGGTCGTCCCGGCCCTCTACAATCTCGCCGCCGGCAATCTGCTACCGGAGAAGTTCTGCGTCGTCGGCATTGTCCGCAAGGGCATGTCGAGCGAGCAGCTAAGCGACAGCCTGCTGCAGGGGCTGCGCAAATTCGCTACCCGCCCGGTGGACGAAGCGATCGCCAAGCGGCTGTTCGAATGCGTCACCTCGATCGAGGCCGATCCGCGCGATCCTGCGTCGTTCGACGCCATGAACGAACGGCTCGACAAGATCGAGAAGGCACGCGGCACCGGCGGCAACCGGCTGTTCTATCTCGCCACGCCGCCGAGCGCCTTCTTGCCGATCAGCGAGCAGCTCGGACGCACCGGCATGCTGGAGGAGAACGGCGCCTGGCGGCGGCTGATCATCGAAAAGCCGTTCGGCACCGATCTGGCGTCGGCCAGGGCGCTGAATTCAGCGCTGCTGAAATTAATGGACGAGCACCAGATCTACCGGATCGATCATTACCTCGGCAAGGAAACCGTCCAGAACATCCTGGTGCTGCGCTTCGCCAACGGCATGTTCGAGCCGATCTGGAATCGCAACCACATCGACCACATCCAGATCACGGTGGACGAGAAGCTCGGCGTCGGCCATCGCGGCAGCTTCTACGACGCCACCGGCGCGCTGCGCGACATGGTGCCGAACCATCTGTTCCAGTTGCTGTCGCTGGTGACGATGGAGCCGCCGGCGCGCTTCGACGCCCAGGCGGTGCGCTCGGAGAAGGCCGAGGTGCTGAGCGCGATCCAGACCCAGACCGAGCAGGAGGCGCTGTCCAACTCGGTGCGCGGCCAGTATCGCGCCGGCCGGATCGGCGACACCGAGATCGAAGACTATCTCAAGACACCCGACGTGAAGCCGGACAGCTCGACCGAGACCTATGCCGCGCTGAAATTGACCATCGACAATTGGCGCTGGGCCGGCGTGCCGTTCTATTTGCGCACCGGCAAGGCGCTCGCAACCAAGCGCACCGAGATCGCGATCAAGTTCAAGCAGGCGCCGTTCGCGATGTTCCGCGATACGCCGGTCGACCGCCTGTCGCAGAACTACCTCGTCATCTCGACCGAGCCGACCGAAGGCATCGAGCTTCAGTTCAACACCAAGGTGCCGGGCCCGACCATCAATATCGATGGCGTCGAGATGAAGTTCCGCTACAAGGACTACTTCAAGGCGGAGCCGTCGACTGGCTACGAGACGTTGATCTATGACTGCATGATCGGCGACAATCTGCTGTTCCAGCGCGCCGACAGCGTCGAGGCCGGCTGGCAGGCGGTGCAGCCCTTCCTCGACGCCTGGAAGAATGCCGGCGGCCGCGGCTTGCAGCCTTACAAGGCTGGCAGCGAAGGCCCGGAGGCCGCCAACGCACTGCTGACGCGCGATGGCCGCACCTGGCGAAAGCTCGGCTGACATGACCGCGGGCGGCGAGCGCAAGATCATCACGGTCGCCGATCCGGCGGCGCTGGCGAAGGCGGCCGCCGAGCGGGTGATCGCACGGATCGACGAAAACCCCGGCCGGATCGCGATCTGCCTCACCGGCGGCTCCAGCCCCAAGGCGCTCTACCAGCTCCTGGCGACCCCGGACTACCGCCAGAGGATTCCCTGGAACCGCATCGACTGGTTCATCGGCGATGAGCGCCTGGTGCCGCGCAAGGACGCGCTGCACAATATGGGCATGGCGCGGCAGGCCTTCCTCGACCGCTGCGCTCCGGCCGCCAACGTGCACCCGATCGCAACCGACACGGCCGACCTGAAAGACCCTGACGTCAGCGCGGCATTGTATGAGAATGAGCTGATGGCGTTCTACGGCGCCGAGCAGCTCGATCCGCAGCGGCCGTTGTTCGATCTGGTGCTGTTGGGGATCGGCCCCGACGGCCATGTGGCGTCGCTGTTTCCCGGCTATCCCGCGGTCGAGGAAACCCGGCGCTGGGTGGTCGGGGTGCCCAAGGCCAATGTCGAGCCGTTCGTGTCGCGCGTCTCCCTGACGCTGCCCGCCCTCGCCTCCTGCCGCGAGATGCTGTTCGAGGTTGCGGGCGAAAGCAAGCGCGCGATCTTGACGCGCCTGTTCGCAGGCGAGAACCTGCCGGCAAACCGCGCGCGATCGCTGGGCGAAACCGTCTGGCTGATCGATCGGGCGGCGCTGCCGGAGGGTTTTCGTGGATGACTTCGCTTGGTGACATTCTTGGGTGACGGGCCAAACCCTTGCGCGCCGCAAAACCCTTGCGCGCTGGTCGTGATGGGCGTTTCCGGCTCCGGCAAGAGCACCATCGCCGACCGCCTCGCGATCAGGATCGGCTGGCGCTACGAGGACGGCGACAGCTTTCACCCGCCAAGCAATGTCGCGAAGATGCACTCCGGCCAGCCGCTCACCGACGAGGATCGCTGGCCCTGGCTGCGTGCAATCGCCGCCGAGATCGACCGCAGCTGCGGCGTGCACGAACGGGCCGTCATCGCCTGTTCCGCGCTGAAGCGCAGCTATCGCGACATCCTCGTGCATGGCCGCGACGATATCCGCATCGTCTTCCTCGACGGCACGCAGCAGTTGATCGCCGCTCGGCTGGCCGCGCGCAAGGACCATTTCATGCCGCCGGGGCTGCTCGCCAGCCAGTTCAAGACGCTGGAGCCGCCGACCCCGGACGAGCGCCCGATCACGGTTGCGATCGACCGTTCGGTCGAGACCATCATCGAAGACATTGTCAGTCAACTGAAGCTGGACCGCCCATGAACCGTATCGCGACCCGCATCGCCCTTGTCGTATCCGATGTCGACGGCACGCTGCTCACCAAGGACAAGACCTTGACCGACGGCGCCAGGTCGGCGGTGCGCCGGCTGCACGAGGCCGGTATCGGTTTCACCATCGTATCCAGCCGGCCGACGATCGGGATGGGCTTTCTGGTCGCGCCACTCGCGATCGCGCTTCCGATCGGCGCCTTCAACGGCTCGTCGATCGTCGATCCAGAATTGAAGCCGCTTGAGCAGCATTTGATCCCGGCGGCGATCGCCAGGCGCTGCGTCGACCTGCTGCGCGAGCGCGGCGTCGACATCTGGCTGTTCACCAACGAGCGCTGGCTGACGCGCAACCCGGACGGCGAGTACACTGCCCACGAAGCGCACACCATCAAGCATGATCCGACCATCGTCGACGATTTCACGCCCTATCTCGACCAGGCCTGCAAGATCGTCGGCGCGAGCTCGGATGCGCCACTGCTCCAGCGCTGCGAAGCGGAGATGCAGCAGATGGTCGGCAAGGATGCGACCGCGGTCCGCTCGCAGACCTATTATCTCGACGTCACCCCGCCCGGCCACGACAAGGGCACCTTCGTCGAAGGCATTGCGAAGCGTCTTGGCGTGTCGCTCGAGAACGTCGCCACGATCGGCGACATGCAGAACGATCTGCCGATGTTCGCACGAAGCGGCGTCTCGTTTGCGATGGGCAATGCCAGCGATGACGTGAAGGCCCGTGCCACGCACGTCACCGAAACCAACGAGCGCGACGGCTTCGCGCGCGCGATGGACACCGTGCTGGCTACGGGCCGCTAAAGCCTGATGAGATTGGGTTGAGCTGGAACGGCGTCGGAGGTTCACCTCTCCCTTGGGAGAGGTCGATTTGCGCAGCAAATCGGGTGAGGGGTGAAGGCCTATCGAGAGGGCAAGATCCCTCACCCGGATTTCCCTCTGTCAGGGAGAGGTGAGCCAAGAGCGCGCCAGGCCGACTCAACTCAAACTCATTCCGCCTTAGATCACCGTCAGGTCGACCGCTGCACCGCGGGCTTCTCGGCATGCGCCCTGGCGACGCTGAGATTATGCGCGGTGTTGATCAGCGCGATGTGGGTCAGCGCCTGCGGGAAGTTGCCGGTCTGCCGGCCGGCGCCGGAGTCGAACTCCTCCGCCAGCAGCCCGAGATCGTTGGCTACCGCCACCACACGTTCGAACATGGTTTGCGCCTTGCCGATGTCCCCCGCCAGCACATGAGCGTCGGCGAGCCAGAGGCTGCACGCGAGGAACGCGCCCTCGATCGGCTGGACCTCGTCGGACACCTCGCGCGGATCGTGCCGCAGCACGAAGCCGTCGCGCAACATGTGCCGCTCGATCGCCTCGATCGTGCCGCGGATGCGCGGATCGTCCGGCGGCAGGAAGCCGACCGACGGCAGCAGCAGCAGGCTGGCGTCGAGCAGCCTTGAGCCGTAGCTCTCGACGAAGCTGTTGAGATCAGGATCGAAGCCGCGCTGGCAAACGTCACGATGGATCGCCTCGCGCAGCACCCGCCATTTGACCAGCGGCGCCTTGAAGCCGAACCGCTCGGCGCTCTTGATGGCGCGATCGAAGGCAACCCAGCACATCACCTTGGAATAGACATAGTGCCGCGCGGCGTCGCGGCGCTCCCAGATGCCCTGATCCGGCTGGTCCCAAACCTCGGCGAGGTGATTGACGACGGTGCATTCCAGCGACCAGTTCTCTTCGTCGAGCTTCAACCTGGCCATGCGCGATTGATGGAAGGCGTCGATCAATTCGCCATAGACGTCGAGCTGAAGCTGCGCATGTGCGGCGTTGCCGACGCGGACCGGCTGCGCTCCCTCATAGCCGGGCAGCCATCCTGCCTCCCATTCCAGCAGGCGGCGCTGGCCGAGGATGCCGTACATGATCTGCATGCTGGCCGGCGCGCCGGCCGCGGCCCGCAGCAGCCAATTGTGCCAGGCCGCCGCCTCCTCGGTATAGCCCGAATTCATCAGTGCCAGCAGCGTGAACGTGGCGTCGCGCAGCCAGCAGAACCGGTAGTCCCAGTTGCGCGCGCCACCGAGTTTCTCCGGCAGCGAGGTGGTCGGGGCCGCGACGATGCCACCGGTCGGCCGGAAGGTCAGCGCCTTCAGCGTGATCAGCGAGCGCATCACGAGCGCGCGCTGATCGCCGCCGTCATAGGTCGAACGGCTGCACCATTCTTTCCAGTAGTCCTCGGTATCCCTGAGCGCAGCCACCGGATCGATCGGCTCCGGCACCGGCTGAAAGGACGCCCCATAGGTCAGGACGAACGGCACGGTGTCGCCCTCGGCGATCTCGAAATCGGCGATCGTGGAGAGATCCTGGCCGCGGGTCTCGATCGGAGTGCGCAGCACCGTCATGTCCTGCCCGCTGATCGCCAGCAGCCCCTTGCCGTCCGGGCTCTTCTTCACCCAGGGGACATCGGCGCCGAAGCCGAAGCGGATCACCAGCTCCATATGCATCTTGACCCGGCCGCTGATGCCGCGAACCAGGCGGACCACGTCGGAGGCGTTGCCGCGCGGCGGCATGAAGTCGATCAGCGCGACCACGCCGTCCCCGGTCTCGAACCGGGTCTCCAGGATCAGCGTATCGTCCCAGTAGCGGCGCGAGGTCCGCTTGATCTCCCCGGCGGGCGCCAGCAGCCAGCGGCCGTTCTTCGACGTGCCAAGCAGCGCCGCGAAACACGCATCGGACTCGAATGCGGGCCAGCACAGCCAGTCGATCGAGCCGTCGCGGCCGACCAGCGCCGCGGTCTCGCAATCCCCGATCAGTCCATAGTCTTCGATACGAGACGCCACCTGTTGCGCTCCACGTTGTCAGGCGTGCGAGCGTTCGCGCGTTGCACGCTTGAGCGCGTCGACGTCGATCGCCGACGCCAGCTGCTCGAGCGAGACCGGAAGCCGCCGCTTCCAGTTCGGATGCTCGTAGACGGTGCCGGGGATGTTCGGCTGCTCGACGATGCCGAGCAGATCCTCCATCGAAACCGCCATCATCCGCGAGCGCGTCCGTGCCATGAAGCTCACCACCGAATAGAAGTCGTTGTGGTGGATGTCGTTCCGGCGCAACACGTCGTCGAGATGACCGAGCGCATCCCAGCGCCCCTGGTCGGTCTCGCCGGGGTCGATGCCGAGCGCGCGCTTGGTCTTGAGGTCGCTGAACGAACGCCAGCCGGCATAGGTCGAGAGGTCGTGGGTGTTGAAGGTGACCAGCGCATCGGGCAGGTAATAGTCGACGTTGCGGAACACGCCGCGGTCGTCGGTCTCGAACATCATCACGAGATAGGACCAAATGCCCCAGCCGTTCATCTGCTCGCGGAATCCCGGAGGCACGGTGCCGAGATCCTCGCCGATCACGACGCAACGGCTCGCCACGCTCTCCTGCGCGGTCGCCGCCAGCAGCGCCTCGAACGGCATCAGCACATAGGCGCCGTTGGCCGGGCCGAAGCCGCGCGGCACCAGATAGAGCCGCTTCAGCCCGAACGCATGGTCGAGCCGGATCGCGCCGGCGTGGTGCATCGAGGCGCGCAGCATCTGCCTGAACGGCTCGAACGAGCGCTGTTCGAGCCCTGCGGCATTGAAGCCGGCAAGTCCCCAGTCCTGCCCCGCGGTGTTGAGCGGATCGGGCGGTGCGCCGACCCCGAGATGGCGCGAGATCGCGATCTGCTCGTTCCAGGCGTCGAAACCGTCGGACTGCACGCCGACGGCAACGTCGAGATAGAGCCCAACCCGCATGCCGAGCTTGTGCGCGAGGGCCTGGCAGGCGCCGAGCTGGCGGTCCGCGGTCCATTGCACGAATTCGACGAATTCGACCTCGGCGGCGGTGTCGCGCGCCCGGCGCAATTTCGCGCACGCCGTATCATTGGGCAGGCGCCATTCGTCCGGCCATTCCCACCACGGCGTACCGAATTTGTGCCGCATCACCTCGAAGCAGGCGAAGCGCGACAGCAGCACGCCCTGCTCCTTGCGATAGGCCTCGAAATCCTGCCAGCGGCCGAGGCCGGGATTGGCCTTGAACGCCGCGAAGGCCGCGCGCAGCGCCGGCCATTTCAGCGCCGCGACGCCGACATAGTCGACCATGTCGTGGCTACGAAGCTGCGCCAGCCCGGCTTGCGTCGCCGCGTCGGCGCGATACTCCGGAATCTTCTCGACGTCGACATAGAGTGCATTGAGGAACAGCCGGCTGTTCGGCGAATATGGGCTGCAATCGCCCGGCCGATCGTCGAACAGCGCATGCAGCGGATTGAGCCCGATGCCGTCGGCACCGAGCTGACGGGCGAACCCGAGCAGTCCCTCCAGATCGGTGAAGTCGCCGATCCCCCAGTTGCGCGCCGATCGCACGCCGTAGAGCTGGACCGCGATCACCCAGCAGCGGTCGAAGGTGCCGCCGAACGCGCCTTCCGGCGCCACCAGCAACGGCAGCTCCTCGCGGGCGCCCGATGCGTCCGATAGCTGCAACCGGTGCACGCCCTCGGGCAGACCGGACGGCCACGTCACACTCCGCTCGCGCGCCTCGCCTTGCGCAAGCACGGTGGTGGCGTTCATGAGCTTCCATTGCACCGGAAGCGCGGCCTCCTCCGACAGCCGGGTCGGCTCGGCGCGACCGCCGCGAATGACCACCGGATCGACGATGATCCGGCGCGGCGCATGTGGCGGAAGCGCGTCGAGGATCGCCGTGAGCGCCTCGGGGGTTGTCACACGGCGGTGACCGCTGCCATCGATATATTCGGTCTGAATTCCCATGGTCTGGGCTTTGGCGTAAAGGTCCATTCGGCACGCTACTTGCTCGCAACGGTATTCGGATCGTTGCTAAATTGTATAGATGGGGGAAAGGGATAGTTGATGTTCAACGCTCTACCCTGTCTAGCGTTCCCGCCGGGAACCATTGCCCGGCGAGCGGCTTTCTATATGGGTCTGGCGCGCCTCCTTCCCGGCGCCGGGACGTCATTTGCACTTTCAATGGCGGCATCACCGTGAACAAAACCGTCCGGCCTGTCGAGGGTGCCCACGGCACTTTTCATATCACCGATGTCTACCCGTCGGTCGATGGCGGCCGTTTTCCCGTCAAGCGCATCGCGGGCGAATCCGTCGAGGTGTGGGCCGACATCTACCGCGACGGACATGACGTGATATCGGCGGCATTGGTGTGGCGGCGCGAAGGCGACGGCGAGTGGCAGCAGACGCCGATGACACAGCACCGCGACGACCGCTGGGGCGGCACCTTCGTGCCCGACCGGCCCGGCCGCTATACCTTTGCGATCGAGGCATGGACCGATGAGTTCGCTAGCTGGCAACGTCGCTTCGAGCAGAAGCCGCACGATGGCAGCGACCGCACGCTGGACGCGATCGAGGGTGCCGGCCTGCTGACCCAGGCGCAGGCCGGTGGGCCGGCCGCGGCCGCCGTGATCATCAGGCAGTGCGAGGTCTTTCTGCAAACCGGCGAGGCGGGCGCGCTGCTCGCGCCGGAACTGCGCGAGGCGATGGCCGGCAGCCAGTTTCGCCGAGACCTGATGCGCTCCCCACCCTATCCGCTGACCGCCGATCGCCCGCGGGCACGCAGCGGCGCGTGGTACCAGATGTTTCCGCGCAGCCAGGGCAAGACCTCAGGCGTGCACGCGACCTTCAATGATTGCATCGCGCGGCTTCCCGACATCGCCGCGATGGGCTTCGATGTCGTGCTGCTGGCACCGATCCACCCGATCGGGCGGCAGCATCGCAAGGGCCGCAACAATGCCGCGATGGCGCAGCCAGGCGATCCCGGCAGTCCGTATGCGATCGGCGCGGCCGACGGTGGTCATGACGCGGTGCATCCGGAGCTCGGCACGCTCGACGACTTCCGCGCCTTCGTCGCGTCATGCCAGGCGCATGGCCTCGAGGTCGCGCTCGATTTCGCAGTGCAGTTTTCCCTCGATCACCCCTGGCTTCGTACACATCCGCAGTGGTTCAAGCGCCGCCCGGACGGCTCGATGCGTGCGGCCGAGCACCCGCCGCAACGCTGGGATGACGTCGTCAATCCGGATTTCGGATCCGAGGATGCGGCTGCGCTGTGGCGCGCGCTGCGCGACGTCGTGCTGTTCTGGCTCGAACAGGGCGTCAAGATCTTCCGGGTCGACAATCCGCACACCAAGCCACTGGCATTCTGGGAATGGCTGATTCGCGAGGTGCAGGACCGCGATGCGGAGGTGCTGTTCCTGTCGGAAGCCTTCGCGCGGCCGAAACTGATGAAGGGCCTCGCCAAGCTCGGCTTCACGCAATCCTATAGCTACTTCACCTGGCGCACGCAGCGCGCCGAGCTCGAACAGTATCTCGGCGAGTTGATCGCCTATCCCGAGCGTGACTTCTTTCGGCCGAATTTCTTCGTCAACACCCCGGACATCCTGCCCTTCCACCTGCAAAGCGGCGAGTCCTGGATGTTCAAATCGCGCCTCGCGCTGGCCGCGACGCTGTCGAGCAATTACGGCATCTATAGCGGCTTCGAATTGCTCGAGCATATGCCGGTGCCCGGCCGCGAGGAATATCTCAACTCCGAGAAGTACGAGATCAGGGTTCGCGACTGGGATGAAGGCGGGAACATCAAGCCCTATGTCGCGGCCCTCAACCGGATCAGGCGCGGCAATCCGGCCCTGCAACAATTCGCCGATCTGCGCTTTATCAATGTCGATGACGGCGGGGTGATCGGTTTCGTCAAGGAGGCGACCGATCAGAGCAATGTGATCGCGGCCGCGATTGCATTATCGGGCGAGTTGCGTGAGGTCTGGCTTCCGCTCGGCGACGTCATGGTCGGCCGCGGCGATGCCCGCCGCCCCGTCACGGCCGTTGAAGACCTCATCACCGGCGAGCGCCACGCGCTCGAATGGGGAGGCATCCGCCTGCGTCTCAATCCTGCGCGCGATCCCGCGTTGCTGTTGCGCTGTGTCGCCTGAAGGAGCCGTCATGAACGTTTTCTCCTCCGTCAATACCGAGGTGAAGATCGCGACCGAGACCGCGGATCAGCTCTGGTACAAGGACGCGATCATCTACCAGCTGCACGTCAAGGCGTTTGCCGACAGCAACAATGACGGCATCGGCGACTTCGCCGGGCTGACGGAGAAGCTCGGCTATCTACAGGAGCTCGGCGTCACCGCGCTGTGGCTGTTGCCGTTCTATCCGTCGCCCGGCCGCGACGATGGCTACGACATCGGCGATTATGGCGACATCAATCCCGATTTCGGCACGATGAAGGACTTCAAGCGCTTCATCCAGGAGGCCAAGAAGCGCGGCCTGCGCGTCATCACCGAACTCGTCGTCAACCACACCTCGGACCAGCATCCGTGGTTCAAGCGCGCGCGCCGCAGCCCGCCGAATTCGAGCGCGCGCAGCTGGTACGTCTGGAGCGACACCGACCAGAAATACCTCGATACGCGGATCATCTTCACCGATACCGAAAAGTCGAACTGGACCTGGGATCCGGAAGCCGGCCAGTTCTACTGGCACCGCTTCTTCTCGCACCAGCCGGACCTCAATTTCGACAATCCCCGCGTGGTGCGGGCCATCGTGCAGGTGATGAAGCGTTGGCTCGACACCGGCGTCGACGGCTTCCGGCTCGACGCCATCCCCTATCTGTGCGAGCGCGACGGCACCAACAACGAGAATCTGCCGGAGACGCATGCCATCATCAAGCGGCTGCGCCAGGAACTCGACGCCTATGCCAAGGGCAAGATCCTGCTGGCCGAGGCCAATCAATGGCCGGAGGACGTGCAGGAGTATTTCGGCCATGGCGACGAATGCCACATGGCCTATCACTTCCCGCTGATGCCGCGCATCTACATGGCGATCGCCCAGGAAGACCGCTTTCCGATCACCGACATCCTGAGGCAGACGCCCGATATCCCGGCGGCGTGCCAATGGGCGCTGTTCCTGCGCAATCACGACGAGCTGACCCTGGAAATGGTCACCGACGTCGAACGCGACTATCTGTGGTCGACTTATGCCAACGACCCGCGCGCCCGCATCAATGTCGGCATCCGCCGCCGTCTTGCGCCGCTGATGGACAACGACCGCCGCAAGATCGAGCTGATGAACTCGCTGCTGCTGTCGTTTCCCGGCACGCCGATCATCTATTACGGCGACGAGATCGGCATGGGCGACAACATCTATCTCGGCGACCGCAACGGCGTGCGGACCCCGATGCAGTGGTCGCCGGACCGCAATGGCGGCTTCTCGCGCGCCGACCCGGCGCGGCTGTACGCGCCGATGATCATGGACCCGGTCTACGGCTACGAATCGGTCAATGTCGAGGCGCAGTCGCGCAGCCTGTCGTCGCTGCTGTCGGCGACCAAGCGGCTGATCGCGGTGCGCAAGTCGACGCTCGCCTTCGGCCGCGGCACCATGACCTTCATCCGCCCGGAGAACCGCTCGGTGCTCGCCTATGTCAGGCAGTACCAGGACAAGGTGATCCTGTGCGTCGCCAACCTGTCGCGCTCGGCGCAGGCGACCGAGCTCGACCTCTCCGCCTTCAAGGACCGCGTACCGCTGGAACTGCTGGGGCGCACGCGCTTCCCGGCGATCGGCGAACTGCCCTACATGATCACGCTCGCGCCCTACGGCTTCTACTGGTTCGAGTTGCAGGAGCGTGACAAGTCCGAGCCGGTGAAGCCGCGCGCAGTGCCGGAGTTCGAGACCCTGGTGGTGCCGCTGAATTCGACCTGGACGTCGCTGGCGCGGGAGCGCGGCGTGTTCGAGCACGAAGTGCTGCCCGGCCATCTCGCACGCTCACGCTGGTACCCCGAGCATTCCGTCAAGGCGATCCAACCGAAACTGGTGTCCGCGATCCCGTTCTGCGACATCGGCGACAACCGGCCATGGCTGATCTTCTTCGAGACCACCGAGCGTAGCACCACCAGCCGTTACGTGCTGCCGATGCAGATCGAATGGGTGCGCTTCGATCGCGAGCGCTACAACCCGCGCGCCTTCGCCGCGGTGCGCCAGGGCGCACGCGAAGGCACGCTGCTCGATGTCGCGACCGACCAGATCTTCACCGGCCTGTTCCTGCGGAATCTGCGGGAAAACCTGACGGTCGACGAAGGCGAACAGGGCCTGAAGCTCGAATTCCGTCCGACCAGCCGCTTCTCCGATCGGCCGGTGCGGCAGCCCGAGCGTATTCGTGTGTTCGAGAACGATCAGCCGCATTCGACGGCGTTGGTCGACAACGAATATGTCACCAAGATCTACCGCAAGCTCGAGGTCGGCATCAATCCGGAGATCGAGATGGGCCGCTTCCTCACCGAGGTGGTCGGCTTCCCGAATACCCCTGCTCTGCTTGGCACGTCCGAATTGGTCGAGGGCGACAAGCGCAGTGCGATCGCGGTGCTGCATACGATGATCGTCAACCAGGGCGATCTCTGGACGGTCGCTGCCGCTCACCTCGACCGCCTGGTCGAACGGCAACGCCTGCTCGCGGTGAGCGAACATCCGGCGGAGAACGGCGACCAGGCAACCTATCTGCGCCATTTGTCGCATAGCGGAAAGCGCCTCGCGGAATTGCATCTGGCACTTGCCAGCAACCGCGATCTGCCGGACTTCGCGCCAGAGCCGACCAAGCCGGAGGACCTGCAACGCTGGGCCGACGAGATCATGGCGCGCGCCGAGCGCGTGTTCGATACCCTGAAGCAGCGGCGCAGCTCCCTGAGGGAGCCCGACCGGCTGCTCGCCGATCAATTGCAGGCCCGGCACGACATGCTGCCGGAGCGGCTCAAGGCGTTGCTGCCGCGCGAGACCGATGGCCTCAACATCCGCCATCACGGCGACCTGCATCTCGGCCAGCTGCTGGTGGTCAAGGACGACGTCTTCATCATCGATTTCGACGGCGGACCGGGCCGCACCATCGCGGAGCGCCGCCGCAAGGCACCGCCGGCCCGCGACGTCGCCGGCCTGATCCGCTCGATCGACTATGCGGCGACCGCCGCGCTGGAACGGGCGCTCAGGGTCGCTCCCGACGACAGCGGCAGGTTGAGCCTCGCCCTGGCCGAATGGCGCGACCGGGCCGCGGACGCCTTCCTGGCAGCCTATCGCGAGACCATGGCCGGCCAGCGGCTGTGGCCCTCTGAGCCCAAGGCGGCCGATCGTTTGCTCAACTTTTTCCTGCTTGAGAAAGCCTTCTACGAGATCGAGTATGAGCTGGCCAACCGGCCGGATTGGCTGCGGGTGCCGCTTACCGGCCTGCTGAGGATCCTGGCGCAACAGCCGCATGAGGGTGCATGACCAAACTGCCCGCCGAGGCCTATGCCATCATCGAGGGCCGCCATTCCGACCCGTTCCACTATCTCGGGCTGCATCCCGAGGGGGATCGCAACGTGGTGCGCGCCTTCCTGCCTGACGCCAGCAATGTCGAGGCGATCGGCGAGCATGGCGGGACGGTGGAGCTGGCGCGGATCCACGATGCCGGCCTGTTCGCGGGTCCCTTGCCGAACGGCTCGACGCGCTACCAACTCCGCGCCCGCTTCGGTAACAAGGTCGTCGAGCTGGAGGACGCCTACCGTTTCCCGCCGATCCTGAGCGATTTCGATCTCTATCTGCTCGGCGAGGGCACGCATCAGCGCGTCTACGACACGCTCGGCGCGCACCCGATGACGCTCGACGGCGTCGACGGCATCGGCTTCGTGGTGCTGGCGCCGAATGCGCGCCGGGTCAGCGTGGTCGGCGACTTCAATTTCTGGGACGGCAGGCGGCATCCGATGCGCGTCCGCGGCCCCGGCTATTGGGAGCTGTTCATCCCGCGGGCACGCGTCGGCGATCACTACAAGTTCGAGATCGTCGGCCGCAACGGCCAGCATTTGCCGCTGAAATCCGATCCGCTGGCGTTCGCCGCCGAGGTACGTCCGAAGACCGCCTCGATCGTGATCGACGAGCGCAAGATCCCGCACCCGCGTCCCGCGCCGGATCGCGTCAACGCGCTGAGCTCGCCGATGTCGATCTACGAGGTCCATCTCGGCTCCTGGCGGCGCAAGGGCCGCAACGAATGGCTGACCTATCGCGAGATGGCGGAACAGCTTCCCGCCTATGCCAGCGACCTCGGCTTCACCCATGTCGAATTCCTGCCCATATCCGAGCATCCGTTCGACGGCTCCTGGGGCTACCAGCCGACCGGCATGTTCGCGCCGACCAGCCGGTTCGGCTCGCCGGACGATTTCGCAGCGCTGATCGACGCCTGCCATGCCGCGGGCCTCGCCGTGCTGCTCGACTGGGTCCCCGGACATTTCCCCGACGATCCGCACGGCCTCGGCCATTTCGACGGCACCGCGCTCTACGAGCACGCCAACCCGCTGCAAGGCCGTCACCTCGACTGGGGCACGCTGATCTACAATTACGGGCGCACCGAGGTGACCAACTTCCTGGTGTCGAACGCGCTGTTCTGGCTCGACCGCTACGGCATCGACGGGCTGCGCGTCGATGCCGTCGCCTCGATGCTCTATCTCGATTACAGCCGCCCCGCTGGCGGTTGGATTCCGAACAAATATGGCGGCCGGGAGAACATCGAGGCGATCGATTTCCTGCGCCGCTTCAACACCGAGCTGTTCGCGCATTTCCCGCAGGCGACCACGGCAGCCGAGGAGTCCACCGCCTGGCCGCAGGTGTCGCGCCCGGTCGAATATGGCGGGCTCGGCTTCGGCTACAAGTGGAACATGGGCTGGATGCACGACACGCTGAAATACATCGGCAAGGATCCGATCCACCGCAAACATCATCACGGCGATATCCTGTTCGGCCTGCACTATGCCTTCTCGGAGAACTTCATCCTGCCGCTGTCCCACGACGAGGTGGTGCACGGCAAGCGCTCGATCCTCGGCCGCATGCCCGGCGACGACTGGCAGCGCTTCGCCAACCTGCGCGCCTATTACAGCTTCATGTTCGGCCATCCCGGCAAGAAGCTGATGTTCATGGGCTGCGAATTCGGCCAGGAACGCGAGTGGAACCACGACTATTCGATCGACTGGCACTTGCTGGACCAGCCCAAGCACAAGGGCATCCAGAACCTGATCCGCGACCTCAACCGGCTCTATCGCGCAGTGCCGGCGCTGCATGAGCTCGACTGCGACCAGGCCGGCTTCGAATGGGTCATCAGCGACGACGCGAACAACAATGTGTTCGCCTGGATCCGCAAGGGCAATGCCGAACGCGCGCGCTGCCTCGTGGTCGTGAACTTCTCGCCCAACGTCCATCGCAACTATCGTGTCCGGGTGCCGCTCGCGGGCAAATGGCACGAGGTGCTCAACTCGGATTCCGCGCATTACGGCGGCACCAATGTCGGCAATATCGGCGAGGTTCGCACGTCCGAGGGCGCCACGCCGGAGCTGGACCTGACCATTCCGCCGCTGGCTGCGATCTTCCTCGTACCGGAAAGCTAGCTCATGCGTCTGACTGGGGGAACGTCCGCACGGCTCGGTGCAAGCTGGGACGGCAGAGGCACCAATTTTGCGCTGTTCTCGGCGAATGCCGAGAAGGTGGAGCTGTGCCTGTTCGACGGCCAGGGTCGCCGCGAGCTCGAGCGGATCGAGATGCCGGAGCGCACCGAGGACGTCTGGCACTGCTATCTCAACGACGTCTCGCCGGGGCAGCTCTACGGCTATCGCGTCTACGGACCCTATGCGCCGGAGCGTGGCCACCGCTTCAACGCCAACAAGCTGTTGCTCGATCCCTATGCCAAGCGGCTCGCCGGCCGGCTGGTGTGGAGCGACGCGCATTTCGCCTACCGCACCGGCAGCGCGCGCGAGGATCTCTCCTTCGACCGCCGCGACAATGCCCGCGGCATGCCGAAGGCTGTGGTGGTCGACGAGAGCTTCAACTGGGGGCGCCGCGAAATCCGGCCGCAGATCCCCTGGGCAGACACCATCATCTACGAGGCCCACGTCAAGGGCCTGACCCAGAAGCGCGAGGACGTGCCGCCGAACCTCCGCGGCACCTATGGCGGGCTGTCGTCCCCGGCGATGATCGACCACCTGAAGCGGCTCGGCGTCACGACCATCGAGCTGTTGCCGATCCACGGCCTGATCGACGACCGCGTGCTGGTCGAGAAGAAGCTCGCGAACTACTGGGGCTACAACACCATCGCGTTCTTCGCGCCCGAGGCGCGCTACGCCCAGGACAATGCGCTGGACTCGTTTCGTACGACAGTCGCACGGCTGCACGACGCCGGCATCGAGGTGCTGCTCGACGTGGTCTACAACCACACCGCCGAGGGCAACCATATGGGCCCGACGCTGTGCTTCCGCGGCATCGACAACGCCTCCTATTACTGGCTGAACCGCGAGAACCCGCGCTTCTATGACGACTTCACCGGCTGCGGCAGCTCGGTCAACCTCACCCATCCGCGCGTGCTGCAAATGGTGATGGATTCGCTGCGCTACTGGGTCGAGGTCTGCCACGTCGATGGCTTCCGCTTCGACCTCGCCACCACGCTGGCACGCGGGCCGAACGGCTTTGATCGCAACCACCCCTTCCTCACCGCGATCCGCCAGGATCCGGTGCTGGCGACCGTGAAGATGGTCGCCGAGCCGTGGGATCTCGGTCTCGGCGGCTACCAGGTCGGCGCCTTCCCGTCGCAATGGTCGGAGTGGAACGACCGCTATCGCAGTGCGATGCGGCGCTACTGGAGCGGCGAAGGCAGCCTGATCGGCGACATCTCAGGCCGTATGACTGCGTCCTCCGACCTGTTTCACCACGACAACCGCGCGACCCGCGCCAGCATCAACCACATCACGGTGCATGACGGCTTCACGCTGGCTGACCTGTTCAGCTACAACGAGAAGCACAACGAGGCCAATGGCGAGGACAATCGCGACGGCTCCAACGACAATCACAGCAACAATTGCGGCCATGAAGGACCGACCGATGATCCCGCGATCATCGCGCTGCGCCGGCAGTTGCGGAAGAATGCGCTGGCCTGCCTGTTGCTGGCGCAGGGCACGCCGCTGATCCTCGCCGGCGATGAGGTCGCCAACACCCAAGGCGGCAACAACAACGCCTATTGCCAGGACAATGAGACCGGCTGGGTGGGCTGGGAGAACCTCGGCACGGACGACGACGATATCGATTTCATCGGCCATCTCACCGCGCTGCGCCAGCGCTTCGGCCAGATCCGCTGCCAGAGCTGGCTCGACGGCCGCCGCGCCGACGGCAGCTATGGCGTGCTGTGGCTAACGCCGGCAGCGGAGGAGATGAAGGAATCCGACTGGAAATTCCCGGAAAGCCGGTTCCTGGCCTATGTGCTGGGGCCGATGGAACAAGGCCAGGCGCCGATCTTTATCGTGCTGAACGCCGCACCGCAGGAGATCGTGTTCAGGATGCCGAGAATGGCGGAGTACAGCAGCTGGCAGCAGGTCTTGAACACGACCCAGGCGGAGCAGACCGCCGAGCAGTTCGCATCCGGCGCAGACATGACGGCACCGCCGCGCTCGGTGCTGGCCTTCGCAGGCTCCGCATGAGCGCCCAGCATTTCGGACCCGAGCTGACGCCCGATGGCGCGCGCTTCCGGCTATGGGCGCCGGCAGCCAAGCGCGTCGACCTGCTGCTCGACAAGCCGCACGCCCTGACGCGCGACGTCGCCGGCTGGTACGTTGCCGAGATCGCGGGCGCGCGCGCCGGTACCCGCTACAAATTCCGCATCGACGACGAGGTCGACGTGCCAGATCCCGCCTCCGCATTCCAGCCGGACGATGTGTTCGGGGCGAGCGAGGTGATCGACCACACCGCTTTCAAATGGCGCGCGACCGAGTGGCGCGGACGACCCTGGCACGAAGCCGTGATTCTCGAAGCCCATGTCGGCACCTTCACGCGAGAGGGCACCCATCGCGCCATGATCGACAAGCTCGATCATCTGGTGGCGATCGGCATCACCGCGCTCGAACTGATGCCGCTGGCGGATTTCGCCGGCAAGCGTAACTGGGGCTATGACGGCGTGCTGTGGTACGCGCCCGACAGCGCCTATGGCCGCCCCGAAGATCTGAAGACCTTGATCGACGAGGCGCATCTGCGCGGGCTGATGGTGATGCTCGACGTGGTCTATAACCATTTCGGACCCGAGGGGAATTACCTCGGCCGCTACGCGCCGAATTTCTTCAGCGATGCACACACGCCATGGGGCAGCGCGATCGACTATCGCGTGCCCGAGGTCCGCGCCTTCGCGATCGAGAGTGTCGTGAGCTGGCTGCGCGACTATCGCTTCGACGGGCTGCGGTTCGACGCGGTCAACACCATCGTCGAAGCCGGCGAGGTCTCCGTGCTGCACGATTTCAGCAAGGCGGCCGGCCATCTCGCAGCCGAGACCGGTCGGCAGATCAACCTCGTGCTCGAAAACGGCGACAACATCGCGAGCCTGCTGGATGACGCGGAGGATCCGCCGCGTGGCAAGTTCCGCGGCCAGTGGAATGACGACTACCACCACGCCTGGCACGTGATCCTGACCGGCGAGGCCCAGGGCTATTACGCCGACTATCAGCAGTCGCCGAAGCAGGACCTGGTTCGAGCACTGTCCTCCGGCTACATCTATCAGGGCGAGGTCTCGGGCTTCTGGGGCGGCAAGGCCCGCGGCGAGCCGAGCGGCATGCTGTCGCCGACCTGCTTCATCAATTTCCTGCAGAACCACGACCAGATCGGCAACCGTCCGCTCGGCGAGCGTCTCGACAGCATCGCGAAGCCGCAAGCGATCGAGGCGGCGCTGGCGGTGACACTGCTCGCGCCGACCACGCCGATGCTGTTCATGGGCGAGGAATGGGGCGCGACGACGCCGTTCCCGTTCTTCTGCGATTTCACCGGCGATCTCGCCAACGCGGTGCGCGCCGGGCGGCGCAAGGAATTCGCCTGGGCTTATGCCAAGTATGGCGACGATGTTCCGGACCCGCTCGCCGAGAAGACCATGCAATCGGCGGTGCTCGATTGGACGGCGCTTGAGCGCACTCCCGGCCGCGACCGGGTTGCGCTGGTGCGCGAACTGCTCGCGGTGCGCCACCGCGAGATCCTGCCGCGATTGGCCAAGGTGCGTTTCGGCGAGGCCCATGTGACGGCCAATCTGCTGACCGCGCATTGGCAGATGGGAGACCGCAGCACGCTATGGCTAACGGTCAACCTATCGGATCAGGCCATCGGCCACGTTCCCGAGCCGAAGGGAACCGCGATCTGGGGCGGCGCGTTGTCGAGCGACCTCCCTGGCTGGGCGGTGCGCTGGCACATCGGATAGCACCATGCCTCCGGCGATCCCGATCGCGACTTACCGTCTGCAACTCACCGCCGATTTCGACTTCGATGCCGCCGCGAGCGTGGCGCCGTACCTAAAGGCGCTCGGCATCAGCCATGTCTATGCCTCGCCGTTCATGAAGGCGCGCAAGGGCTCGACCCATGGCTATGACGTCGTCGATCACACCAAGTTCAATCCGGAACTCGGCGGCGAAGCCGGCTTCGCACGGTTCAGCGACGCGTTGAAGCGCAACGACCTCGGGCTGATCCTGGATTTCGTGCCGAACCATGTCGGCGTGCACTTTGCCGACAATCCGTGGTGGCTCGATGTCCTCGAATGGGGGCCGGTGTCGCCGCACGCGGTCTCCTTCGACATCGACTGGGACCAATTGCCCTACCGCGCGCGCGGCGGCGTGCTGCTGCCGATCCTCGGCTCGTCCTATGGCCAGGCGCTGGAGCGCGGCGAGATCGAGCTGCGCTACGACGAGAGCGAAGGCAGTTTCTCCGCCTGGTATTTCGAGCACCGCCTGCCGATCGCACCTGAACGCTATGGCGAGGTGCTGCGCAGCATCGTCCGCGAGGCCGGTGCCGAAAACAGCCCGGCCGGCCGCGCGCTGCTCGAACTGGCGGCGCGCTACCGCGGCCTGCGCCATCCGAACCGCAAGGAGGCGCCGACACTGAAGGCGGCGATCAAGGCGATCGATGATAGCGCCGACATCATTGCGCGCGGGCTCGACGCCTATCACGCCGGCGAGGACCGCTCCACCCAGACGCTGGCGCTGCATCATCTGCTGGAACGCCAGCACTACAAGCTCGGCCACTGGCGGCTCGCCTCCAGCGACATCAACTATCGCCGCTTCTTCGACGTCAACACGCTGGCTGGCCTCCGGGTCGAGGACGCCGCCACTTTCGAGGCGAGCCATAGCCTGGTGAAGCGACTGATCGCAGAGGATCGGCTGCAAGGCCTGCGGCTCGACCATATCGACGGCCTGCGCGACCCCGCGCAGTACTTCCAGCGGCTGCGTCGCCTGATCCGCTCGGCGCAAGGCGGCAAGGCCAGGCCGTTCTACATGGTGATCGAGAAGATCCTCGGCGAGGACGAGAAGCTGACCAGGTTTGCCGGCGTCCACGGCACCACCGGCTATGAATGGATGAATACGATCAGCCAGGTGCTGGTCGACGGCAATGGTCTCGATCCGCTCAATGAGATCTGGCGCCAGATCAGCAACCAGTCGCCGAACCTGACGCCGGTGCTGCGCGATGCCAAGCGCCGCGTGCTGGAGACGCTGCTGACCAGCGAATTCACCGTGCTGGCGCGGCTCGTCGCGCGCATCGCCAGCGGACATTATTCGACCCGCGATTTCTCCGGTGACAGCCTGCGGCAGGCACTCGAGCTCTATGTGCTGCACTTCCCGGTCTATCGCACCTATCTCACCGGCTCGGGCCCGACCGCGCATGACCGCGCGCTGATCAGCGACACCATCGAGCGCGCCCGCGCCGACTGGTTCGCCGCCGACGAAGGCATCTTCGACTTCCTGCGCGATGCCTTGACCATGGATTTGTTGAAGCCCGGCCGGCCGCCGCACAGCGCGCCGCGGGTCCGCCGCTTCGCGCTGAAGGTGCAGCAGTTCACCGGGCCGATGATGGCCAAGTCGCTGGAGGACACCACCTTCTATCGCTACCATCGCCTGCTGGCGCTCAACGAGGTCGGCGGCGATCCCGCCGCCAGCGCGATTGCGCCCGAAACGTTCCACGCCATGATGGCGACCCGCGCCCGCGAATGGCCGCACGGCATGACGTCGACCGCGACCCACGACACCAAGCGCGGCGAGGATGCCCGCGCCCGCATCATGGCGCTCGCAGAGATTCCCGGCGAATGGACCAGCGCGGTGGCGCGCTGGAAGGTGTTGAACGCGCCGCATCTGGTGCTCGACGGCGAGATGCGCGCGCCGTCGGCGACGTTCGAGTACATGCTGTATCAGGCCCTGCTCGGCGCCTGGGATCCGGATGACGCCTCGCTCCTCCCGCGCATCCAGGCCTATGCGCTAAAGGCGGCGCGCGAGGGCAAGCAGGAGACCAGCTGGCTCAATCCGCATGAGCCCTATGAGGCCGGCGTGAAGGCCTTCATCGCGCGGATCCTCGATCGCAGCGCCTCGCCCGAATTCCTCGGCGCGCTCGATACGCTGGCGCAGCGCACCGCGCTGATCGGGGCGCTGAACTCGCTCAGCCAGATCACGCTGAAGGCGACCATGCCGGGCGTGCCGGATTTCTACCAGGGCACCGAAAGCTGGGATCTTTCGCTGGTCGACCCCGACAACCGCCGGCCGGTCGACTTTGCCGGGCGCGAAGCCATGCTTGCGGCGCTGGAGGCGCCGGATTGGAAGGCGCTGGCCGAGAGCTGGCGCGATGGCCGCCTGAAGTTTGCCTGGACGCGACATCTGCTGCGGCTGCGCAACGAGATGGCGGGCGTGTTCACCAGCGGCGACTACGAGCCACTCGCGGTCAGCGGCCCGCATCGCAATCACGTCGTCGCGTTCGCAAGGCGTCACGGCCGCGAAGCCGTGATCGTCGCGGTGGCGAAATCCTTCGCTCCGTTCACACAGGGCGGCCGTCACTGGCCGCGACCAGAGGCTTATGAAGGCGAGATCGATCTGGCCGGGTATTCGCTCCCCGATGGCGAGACCAGGGCCCAGCTCTCAACGCTGTTCGCCAATCTGCCCGTCGCCGTTGTGAAGGCAAAAGCCGCAACTGGAGCCAAGCAAGACCCAAAGCGTGTGCGCGAACACGGCTAGCGGCGCGCGTCAGCTCTTGCCGAGCAGCAACTGGCCGCGTTTCTGAATGGCCACCTGAGCGGCCTCGGCGAAACGCTGGAGCAGCCACGGCAGCGTCACCTCGAGGCGGACCAGGGTATCCTCGACGTCGAGATGTCCGGACGCGACCTGCCCCAGCGCGCGGACCCGGAAGCTCATGCGATTGCCGTCCCAGCTTTCCTCGTCGACGCTCAGCACCGGCACATTCACGGCTGCGCGCGAAAGGCCTGTCTTCAGGCGGCGCATCGCCTCGTCGCGGCCAAGACTGTGGGGGATCGAAACGATCAGCGGCGCCGACATCGCGGTGCACTCCTCATGTGATCGTCACCATGTAAATACGTTCCCATAAAAATGGAAGATGGGCGGTATTTATCGCTGCGCGAGAATTGGAACTTTCGCCAAACCGGTTTGTTTTCCTCGCGCGTAGGGCAGAGACGAACAGGCCCGCGGGGCTGAGGAGAGCTTGAAATGTCACTTGGAACGATCATCCTTATTATTCTGGTCATCGCGCTGCTTGGCGGCTTCAGCGGCATTGGCGGCGGACCGTTCTACGGCACCGGCTATTATGGCGGCGGCGGTCTCGGCCTGGTGATCGTGATCCTGCTGATCCTGCTGCTGCTCGGACGCATCTAGCGCATGGACGCGTGTCGCGTCGTATCCGCATCAACACCTGTCATCACCCGCTTTCGCGAAAGCGGGTGATTCAATATTCCAGAGGCGTCAACGATTGAATCGACAGGCTACGGCGTACTGGATACGGGGTATCACGAGGAGAACGCGCTCACTGCGCAGCAAGCTTCTTGATCGCCGCCTTGATCGATGACGCCGCATCGTCATAGCCGTCCCAGGCCTTGGTCTTCGCAAGCAGCGCCGGCACCGACCTCACCGTGTACTTTGCCGGATCGAGATCGCCACGCACCTGTGTCCAGGTCAGCGGCATCGACACCGTCGCGCCCGGCCGCGCCCGCGGCGAGACCACCGCGACCGCCGTCGCGAGCCGGTCGTTGCGCAGATAATCGAGGAAGATCTTTCCGGTGCGCTTGGCTTTGGACATGTTGATCAGATAGCGCTCCGGGTCATCCTGCGCCATCCATTGGCAGATGCCCTGCGCGAAGGCCTTGGCCTCCTTCCAGGTCACCTTGTCCCTGGCCCCCGACTGCAACGGCGCGACGACATGAAGGCCCTTGCCACCGGTGGTCTTGCAGAAGCTTTCGAGGCCGACCGCGGTCAGCCGCTGGCGCATCTCCTTGGCAGCGTCGACGACGTCGGAGAACGCCACGTCGGGCGCCGGATCGAGATCGAACACCAGCCGGCCCGGCGTATCATAGGCGTCGGGCGCGCAATTCCAGGGATGCAGCTCGAGGCCGCCGAGCTGCGCGACCGCGGCCAGCCCCTCGATCTGGTCGATCTGCAAATACGGTTTGCGGTCGCCCGAGACCTTGGCAAGCTTCAGCAGCTTCGACGTGCCGGCCATCGCGTGACGCTGGAAGAACGTCTCGCCCTTGATGCCGTCGGGCGCGCGCACGATCGAGCACGGCCGCCCCTTGAGATAGCCGATCATCCATTCGCCGACCGCCTCGAAATAGCTGGCGAGGTCGAGCTTGGTCACCGGCTCGCCGTCGCCGGCATCGGGCCACAACGCCTTGTCGGGATGCGAGATGGCGACGCCCATCACCTCGCTCGACGCCTTGCCTTTCGCCATCGGCTTCACCACTCTGGTTACGACCGGTCGCTCGGCCTCGACCTCATGCGCCGGCTTGTCCTGCCGCAGCCCCTTGAAGGCGGCCTGGCGGATATTGCCGGCGTCGGTCCAGCCCGCGAACTCGATCTCGGCGACGAGCTCGGGCTTCAGCCAGTGCACGTCGCGAGTCTTTTTCGGCGCATCCTTGCCGCCGAACGGGCTCGTGTCGGAGGCAGCTTCCTTCAGCGCCGGCATGATGCGGCGGACGGTATCCTGGCCAAAGCCGGTGCCGACGATGCCGACAAAGGCCAGATGATCGCCGCGATAGACGCCGGCCATCAGCGAGCGGAATTTGCCGTTGGTGGTCTTCCAGCCGCCGAGCACCACCTCGTGGCCGGCGCGGATTTTGGCCTTGGTCCAGTCGTCGGAACGGCCGGAGCGATAGGCCCCGTCGAGCCGCTTGGAGACGATGCCTTCCAACCCGAGCTTGCGCGCGGACTCCAGCACGGCATCGCCGCTCTCCTCGAAATGCTCGACATAGCGGATCAAGGGGTTCTTGCCCTTGCGCGCCGCGAGCAACGCTTGCAACTGCGCCTTGCGCTCGGCGAGCGGCAGCGGGCGGATATCCTCGGTGCCTGCAAACAGCAGGTCGAACGCGTAGAAGATCAGTTGCTCGGTCTTGCCGTCGGAGAGCGCGGCCTGCAACGTTGAAAAATGCGGCGTTCCGTTCTCGTCGAGCGCGACGATCTCGCCGTCGATTAAGGCATCCGGCAGCTTGCAGGCCTCCTCCACGATCGCGGCGAACTTGTCCGACCAATCGAGTCCCTTGCGGGTCTTCACGTCAGCCTCGCCATCCTCCACGCGAAGCTGCACGCGATAGCCGTCGAACTTGATCTCGTGGCCCCAGCCGGCGCCATTCGGCGGAGACTCGACCGCGGCGCAGAGCTGCGGCGAGACGAAATCGGGCATCTCCGCCACCTGCTTCGGTTTCGCCCTCGGCCGCTCCTTCAACTGCGCCTTCAGCTTTGCCTTTGGCGCCGGCGCCTTGGTCTTCGCGCGGGCGTCCGCGGCCATGCCGTGATTGGACTGCCAGACCGCATCCGCTGTGGCCTTGCCGTTGCCCTTCGCCAGCATGAACGGCTTCGGCGCCCGGCCCTTGCCGGCTGCGATCTGCGCCATCGAACGGCCCGACGCAACCGAGCGATCCTCTCCGAGAACCGCTTCGCCATCGCCATCGACGGCATATTCATCCCGGTGCTTGATCAATAGCCAATTGGTGCGCTTGCCGCCGAAGCGGTCGCTCTTCATTCGCACCAGCACCCAGCTGCCGTGCAGCTTCTCGCCATGCAGGGTGAACTTCAGGTCGCCCTTCTTGAAGCCGCGCTCGGGATCGTCAGAGTCCCAGGTGCCGCGATCCCACAGCTGCACGGTGCCGCCGCCATACTGGTCTTCCGGGATCGTACCTTCGAAATCGCCATAGTCGAGCGGATGATCCTCGACCTCGACCGCGAGCCGCTTGTCATGCGGATCGAGCGATGGCCCGCGCGTCACCGCCCAGGATTTGAAGACGCCATCGAACTCCAGCCTGAAATCATAGTGCAGCCGCGTCGCGTCATGCTTCTGGATCACGAAGCGGCGCTGCTTGCTCGGTGCGACCTTGACGTCGCCCGACGGCTCACTGGTCTTCTCGAAGTCGCGCTTCTTGCGATAGGTGGTGAGGTTTCTCAGCGACACGTGATTTCTCAGCGACACATCCAGGCCTCGACGCAAACGGCGGCCGCCGCCCCGGCGCGGCCATCAGGAACCAAAACCTACGGTATCCGTTCAAGTTCCAAACTCAAGCTGTTTGGAGACGATCATGGCCGCTCCCCGCGCCTACTGGAAAGGCACGCTCAAGCTCTCGCTGGTGTCATGCCCGGTGGCGCTCTACCCGGCCTCGACCACGGTCGAGAAGACCCGCTTCCACATGATCAACCGGGAGACCGGCAACCGCCTGAAGCAGCAGATGGTCGATGCCGAGACCGGCGACGTCGTCGAGGGCGACCAGAAGGGTCGCGGCTACGAGGTGAGCAAGGGCAAATATGTCGAGATCGAAAAGGACGAGCTCGAGGCGGTCCAGATCGAGAGCAACCACACCATCGATATCGATGCTTTCGTGCCCGAAAGCGAGATCGACAAGCGCTATCTCGACCACCCCTATTACATCAGGCCCGACGGCAAGGCCGGCATCGACGCGTTCGCAGTGATCCGCGACGCCATGAAGGACCAGGACCGGGTCGCGCTGGCCCGGATCGTGCTGACCAACCGCGAGCATGTGATCGCGATCGAGCCACTCGACAAGGGCATGCTCGGCACCACCTTGCGCTACCCCTATGAGGTACGCGACGCTGACGATTATTTCGACGACATCAAGAGCCCGAAGGTGACCAAGGACATGATCGAGCTCGCCGGCCACATCCTCGACAGCAAGGCCGCGCATTTCGACCCGTCAAAGTTCAAGGACGAGTACGAGACCGCGCTGAAAGCCCTGGTCCGCCGCAAGGCCGCCGGCAAGCCGATCAAGGCCGCCGAGCGCGAGGAGAAGCCGAGCAATGTGGTGAGCCTGATGGACGCGTTGAAGCAGAGCCTGAAGAGCGGCAAAAGCGGCGCAAGGCGCTCGGGCTCGACCGCGCGACGCCCGACATCGCACCGCCGCGCGGCGAAGAAGGCGCACCGGTCGACTACGCGTCGGCAAACGGCGGGGTAGGCCTTCACCGCGTCATTGCGAGCGAAACGAAGCAATCCATCTTTCCGCCCATGCTGAAGGATGGATTGATTCGTCGCTACGCGTCTCGCAATGACAAACGGCTCGGCACCCTACCGCTTCGCAGCCTTTCGCTTCTTGGCGGTCTTCCGTTTCTTCGTTGTCTTCGCCTTCTTCGGCACCTTACGGCCCTTGGCGCGCGCCTCCGACAGTCCGATCGCGATCGCCTGCTTGCGGCTCGTCACCTTCTTCTTGGAGCCGCCGCTACGCAGCGTCCCGGCTTTGCGCTTCTTCATCACGCGCTCGACATCCTCAGATGCCCTCCGCGAGTATTTCCTTGCCATGACGTGTCTCCCGGTAAGGCAGACCAAGCCGCGATGGCAGCGAAAGTTCCGGCCTGTGTCGTCGCACGGCTTGGCCGGGCGACCCAGCATTCCGAGGCAGTGCTGATCAAGCGGAGAAGCCTCGGCGTACTGGATGCCCCGCCTTCGCGGGGCATGACAGCTCAGTCGGCCGCGCGCAGCCGATAGCCGATACCGGTCTCGGTCAGCACGAATTGCGGACGCTCAGGGTCGGCCTCGATCTTCTGGCGGAGCTGCCGGACATAGACCCGCAGATATTGCGCGTCAGTCAACTCGTCCCACAATTCCTTCAAGAGGAAACGATGGGTCAGCACCTTGCCGGCGTGCTGCACCAGCACGCGCAGCAGGTCATACTCCTTCGGCGACAGCTTGATCTCTTTCTCGCCAACCTTGACGATCCGGCGCACCAGGTCGACCGAGAGATCGCCGGAGCGGAACACCGGCCGTTCGCCCTGCACCTGCAACTGATGACGGAGCGCCGCGCGGAGCCGCGCCAGCAATTCGTCCATGCCGAACGGCTTGGTCAGGTAGTCGTCGGCGCCGAGATCGAGCGCCTGCACCTTGCCGGCCTCGTCGCCGCGGCTCGACAGCACCACGATCGGCACGCTCTCATTGCGTCCGCGGATCATGCGCAGGAGATCATGGCCCTGGATGTCGGGCAGGCCGAGATCGAGGATGATCAGCGCCGGTCCTTCGGCCAGCATCTCCAATGCCATCTTGCCGTTGGAGGCCTCGAGGATGTCATAGCCCTGCGTGCTCAGCCCCATCCGCAGCAGCTTGCGAATCGGCGGCTCGTCGTCGATGACCAGGACCTTGATGGGCGTCGCGTTCATGCAGCAGTGTCCAGCGCGTTGGTGTCGGCCGGGATCGGCAGGCGGATGGTGATGACGGCGCCGCTGCGGTCGGAGCGGTTGGCCGCCGCGATCGTGCCGCGCATCGCCTCGACGAAGCCGCGCGAGATCGCCAGCCCAAGGCCGGTGCCGGGGCGGACATGGTCGCCCTTCTCGGCGCGATAGAACTTGTCGAACACGCTTTCCAACTCGGCGGCCGGAATGCCGTTGCCCTCGTCCAGGATCTGCAACGCCACCGCGCCGCGGTCGCGGCTGCCACGAATCGAGATCGTGGTGTCGGAGGGGGCGTATTTGGCGGCGTTGTCGAGCAGGTTGAACAGCACTTGCTCGAACAGCACCGCGTCGAGCTCCAGCATCGGCAGGTCGGCCGCGAGCTCCAGCGACACCCGGTGATGCACCAGGATCTTGGCGGCACGCCGCAGCGCGCTGCCGACGATTTCGCCAACATCGTGCCGCGCGGTGTTGGGCACGATGGCGCCGGATTCCAGCTTGGTCATGTCGAGCAGGTTGGCGATGAAACGATTGAGCCGCTCCGACTCGTCGATCACGGTGGCGAGCAGATCATGCTTCTGGGCGGCGCTCAGATTGGCTTCGAGATCGCGCAGCGCCGACGCCGAGCCGAGCACCGAGGCCAGCGGCGTCTTGAGGTCGTGCGAGATCGAGGTCAGGAGCGCGCCGCGCAACCGGTCGGATTCGACCGTGCGCTTGACCCGGTCCATGTCCTCAACCAGCAGCACGCGCTCGATCGCGAGTGCGCCCTGGTCGACCAGCGCATCGAGCAGCCGGCGCTGGTCCGGCGTCAACAGCGGTCCGGTTCGGTCGTCGTCGATGCCGATCACCCCGATCGGGCCACGACCGGTGCGCATCGGCAGAAACAGGCGCTTGCCGCCCGGTAGCGTGTCCGAGCCGCGGCCGGCCGGGCGGTCGTTGCCCCAGGCCCAGTTGGCGGCAGCGAGATCGGCCTGGTCGAGCTGGTCTTCGGGCGGATAGCCGCTCTTGACCGTCAGCATGCCGCCCTCCGGCAGCAGCAGCACCACGCGCACCTTGAGCATCAGCGCGATCTGATAGGCGGTCGCCCACAGCACGTCGTCGAGCGTCGCGGTGCCGGCGAGCTTGCGGCTGAAAGCGTAGAGTGATTCGGTGGTGCGGACCCGGCCGATCGCGGTGTCGGCCTGGGTGCGCACCCGCGCCGCGACATTGGAGACGATCAGCGCGATCAGCATGAAAAAGAAGAACGCCGCGACATTGGTCGGGTCGGTGATGGTGAAGGTGTAGACCGGCGGCAGGAAGAAGAAATTGTAGCACAGCGAGGCCGCGACGCTCGCCAGCAGCGACGGCCACAGACCGTAGCGCGCCGCGGCGCCGACCACGACGGTGATGAAGACGAGATCGACGTTCTCGATGCCGAAGAACGGCTGGATCAGCTTGGCCGCGCCGAGCCCCAATGCCGTCAGCAGCAGCGCCATCAGATAGGGCTGCGGCTTGAACGGCTCCTGCCGCTGCGCGGTCTGCACCGCCGCCTTGCCGACCGGCAGCTCGTCGCCGGCGATCACGTTGACGCTGATATTGCCGGCCCGGCGCACCAGGTCGTGCACCACTGAGCCGTGTGTCAGCTCGAACCAGCGCGAGCGCGTCGACTTGCCGATGATGATCTGGGTGACGTTGTTGGCCTGGGCGAAGCTGATGACGTCGTCGGCGATGCGGCGGCCGACCCCGGGCAGCGTCAGCGCCTCGCCGCCGAGCGACTCCGCGAGCCGCATGGTGTCGGCCAGCCGGTCGCGCTGCTCGTCGCTCAGTTGCAGGCTGCGCCGGGTCTCGATGCTGACCGCGGTCCATTGCGCATGCAGCCGGTCGGCCAACCGCTTGGTGTAACGCACCAGGCCGGCGGCGCGCGGGTCCTCGCTGAGACAGACCAGGATGCGTTCACCAGCGGCCCAGGGGCCCTGGATCGCATTGGCCTGCATGTGGGTGAGCAGCTGCTCGTCGACCCGTTCGGCGGTGCGGCGCAGCGCCAACTCGCGCAGCGCGGTCAGGTTACCGGGCGAGAAATAATGCTCCAGCGCGCGCTCGGCCTGCTTGGGCACATAGACCTTGCCCTCCTTCAGCCGCTGGATCAGGTCGTCGGGCGTGAGGTCGATCAGCTCGATGGCGTCGGCACGATCGACCACCGAGTCCGGCACGGTCTCGCGCACCCGCACATGGGTGATCTGCGCGACGACGTCGTTGAGGCTCTCGATGTGCTGGATGTTGATCGCGGTGTAGACGTCGATGCCGTGCGACAGCAATTCCTCGACGTCGAGATAGCGCTTCGGATGCCGGCTGCCCGGCGCATTGGTGTGGGCGAGCTCGTCGACCAGCGCGAGCTGCGGCCGCCGCGCGATTACCGCGTCGAGGTCCATCTCCTCCAGCGTCTGGTCGCGATAGGCCAGCCGCTTGCGCGGCACCACTTCGAGCCCCCTGAGCAGTGCCTCGGTCTCCGCCCGTCCGTGGGTTTCCACCACCCCGACCACGACGTCGACGCCCGCCTTGAGGCGGGCGTGGGCGCTCGAAAGCATCTCGTAGGTCTTGCCGACGCCGGGCGCGGCGCCGATGAAGATCTTCAGCCGCCCCGATCGATCGGTCTCGCGACGCGCTGCCTCGAGCAGCGCATCCGGCGAGGGTCGTTTTTCAGGGTCGCGCTGATTGGCCATACCGCAATATAGTCATCCTGCGTGAGCGGGCCTACTCCCCTATTTCGCCTTCGCCGCGTCGAGCGCCAGGTTGAGCGCAAGAACGTTAACGCGGGGCTCGCCGATCACGCCGGCAAAGCGGCCCTGGGTGTTCTGCGTCACCAGCTCGCGCACCGCGTCCTCCGACATGCTGCGCGCCTTGGCCACCCGCGGTACCTGGAACTGCGCGGCATCCGGCGAGATGTCCGGATCGAGCCCGCTGGCCGAGGTCGTGACGAGATCGACCGGCACGGAGGCCGACGGGTTCTCCGCCTTCAGCTTCTCGACGTCCTCCTTGACCCGGTCGCTCAGCGCCTTGCTGGTCGGGCCGAGGTTGGAGCCGCCGGAATTGGCAGCGTTGTAGGGCGCCGGCACGGTCTTGGAGGAGTCGTTCGGATCGGGCGCGACGGTGGCCGACGGCCGGCCATGGAAGTATTTGTCCTCCTTGAACTCCTGCCCGATCAGGGCGGATCCGATCACCTTGCCGTCCTTCTCGATCAGGCTGCCTTGCGCCTGCTTCGGGAAGATGACGCCGGCGATCGCCGTCATCGCGAGCGGATAGGCAAGGCCCGTGATCGCGGTCAGCAGGACCAGCACCAGGATGGCGGGGCGGATTTCTCTCAGCATGATAGGTCTCCGAATTTTGCGCCGTCATTGCGAGGAGCGAAGCGACGAAGCAATCCACACTTTGTTCGCGTACAGATGGATTGCTTCGCTGCGCTCGCAATGACTGCTGTGGTTAAGCCAGGCCCAGAGCGGCGACGATGAGGTCGATCGCCTTGATGCCGATGAACGGGATGATGATGCCCCCTAAGCCGTAGATCATCAGGTTGCGGCTGAGCAGCGCGCCGGCGCCGACCGCGCGATACTTGACGCCTTTCAGCGCCAGCGGGATCAGCGCGATGATGATCAGCGCGTTGAAGATGATCGCCGACAGGATCGCGCTCTGCGGACTTGCCAGGTGCATCACGTTCAGCACCTGGAGCTGCGGATAGAACGCCAAGAACATCGCCGGGATGATCGCAAAGTACTTGGCGACGTCGTTGGCGATCGAGAACGTGGTCAGCGCGCCGCGGGTCATCAGCAGCTGCTTGCCGATCTCGACCACCTCGATCAGCTTGGTCGGGTTGGAGTCGAGGTCGACCATGTTGCCGGCTTCGCGGGCGGCCTGGGTACCGGTGTTCATCGCGACACCGACGTCGGCCTGCGCCAGTGCCGGCGCGTCGTTGGTGCCGTCGCCGCACATCGCGACCAGCTTGCCCTTGGCCTGCTCATCGCGGATCAGCTTGAGCTTGTCCTCGGGGTGGCTTGCGCGAGGAAATCGTCGACGCCGGCCTCGGCCGCGATCGCGGCCGCGGTCATCGGGTTGTCGCCGGTGATCATCACGGTGCGGATACCCATGCGGCGCAGCTCGGCAAAGCGCTCGCGGATGCCGCCCTTGACGATATCCTTGAGGTGCACGACGCCGAGCAGCTTGCCGTCCTTGGCGACGGCCAGCGGCGTGCCGCCGGCCTTGGCGATCTCGTCGGCGATCGCCTGGATCTCGCGGGCTTCCGCGCTCATCGTTGCCGCCACCGAACGGATGGTGTTGCCCGAGGCGACGGTGCGGGGCTCGCCGCCGTCGACATAGGCGAGGATGGCGTCCACCGCGCCCTTGCGGACCGACGACGCGCCGGCATCGATGCCGCTCATCCGGGTCTGCGCGGTGAACGGCACGAAGGTCGCGGCCAGCTCATTCATGTCGCGGCCGCGGATGCCGTACTTCTCCTTGGCCAGCACCACGATCGAGCGACCCTCCGGGGTTTCGTCGGCCAGCGAGGCAAGCTGCGCCGCATCGGCGAGGTCCTGCTCCGTAACGCCGCGGATCGGCCGGAACGCAGTCGCCTGGCGGTTGCCGAGGGTGATGGTGCCGGTCTTGTCGAGCAGCAGCGTATCGACGTCGCCGGCGGCTTCCACCGCGCGGCCGGACATCGCCAGCACGTTGAAGCGCACCAGGCGGTCCATGCCGGCGATGCCGATCGCCGACAGCAGCGCGCCGATCGTGGTCGGGATCAGCGTCACGAACAGCGCCACCAGCACCACGACCGAGATCGAGCCGCCGGCATAGGCCGCATAGCTCGGGATCGTCACGGTGGCGAACACGAAGATGATGGTGAGGCCGGCCAGCAGGATGTTGAGCGCGATCTCGTTCGGCGTCTTCTGCCGCTCGGCACCTTCGACGAGCTTGATCATGCGATCGATGAAAGTCGAGCCCTGGGCTGCGGTGATGCGAACGCGGATCCAGTCCGACAGCACCTGGGTGCCGCCGGTGACCGCCGAACGATCGCCGCCGGATTCCCGGATCACGGGTGCAGACTCGCCGGTGATGGCGGCTTCGTTGACCGAGGCGACGCCTTCGATCACCTCGCCGTCGGACGGGATGTTGTCGCCGGCCTCGACCAGCACGATGTCGCCGACCTTCAGCGAGGTGCCAGGCACCATGCGATAGGTCCGGTCGGTGCCGGTCAGGAGCTTGGCCTGGCTCTCGGTGCGGGTCTTCTTCAGTGATTCCGCCTGCGCCTTGCCGCGGCCTTCGGCAACGGCTTCGGCGAAGTTGGCGAACAGCACCGTGAACCAGAGCCACAGGATGATCTGGAAGGTGAAGCC
Source organism: Bradyrhizobium sp. SK17 (assembly GCF_002831585.1). Classification (GTDB taxonomy): domain Bacteria; phylum Pseudomonadota; class Alphaproteobacteria; order Rhizobiales; family Xanthobacteraceae; genus Bradyrhizobium. The sequence goes on from NZ_CP025113.1 coordinate 7,436,927, forward strand.
GAGATTGGCGTTGCCGGTGACGAGGTCGCGCACGAAGATCACGGTGGTCAGCGCGGCCACGACCTCGACCACGAACATCACCGGGTTCTTCATCATCAGCCGGGGATCGAGCTTGACGAAGGCCGAGCGGATCGCCGGCACCAGGATCTTCGGGTCGAGCATGGTCGACGCCGTCACCTGCTTCTGCAGTTTCATGGTTTCCATGGATGTCACTCCGGACAATTCGATCAGAACAGGGTGTTGGCGTTCATGGCGAGGTGCTCGACGATCGGCCCGAGCGCCAGCGCCGGGAAGAAGGTGAGGCCGCCGATGATCAGGATCACGCCGATGACGAGGCCGACGAACAGCCCGCCGGTGGTCGGGAAGGTGCCCGCCGAGGCCGGGATCGACTTCTTCTCGACCAGCGAGCCTGCGATCGCCATCGCCGGCACGATCATGAAGAAGCGGCCGACGAACATCGCCATCGCGAGCGTCAGATTGTAGAACAGGGTGTTGCCGGTGAGGCCCGCGAACGCCGAGCCATTGTTGCCGGTTCCCGAGGTATAGGCATAGAGCACCTCGGTGAAACCGTGCGGGCCGGCATTGGCCATCGAGGCCACGGCCGAGGGCAGCACCACGCCGACCGCAGTCCAGCCGAGATACATCAGCGGCAGCACCAGGATCGCGAGCATCGCCATCTTGACCTCGCGTGCCTCGATCTTCTTGCCGACATATTCCGGCGTGCGGCCAACCATCAGGCCGGCGACGAAGATCGCCAACACGACGAACAGCAGCATGCCGTAGAGGCCCGCGCCGACGCCGCCGATGATGACTTCGCCGAGTTGCATGTTGATCAGCGGGATCATGCCGCCAAGCGCGGTGAAGCTGTCATGCATGGCGTTGACCGCGCCGCAGGAGGCGGCGGTGGTGACGACCGCGAACAGCGAGGACGCGACGATGCCGAAGCGGACCTCCTTGCCCTCCATGTTGCCGCCGGTCAGATCGACGGCATGCAGGATCGAGGTGCCGTTGGCTTCCGCCCAGTAGGTCACGGTGACGCCGGCGACGAACAGCAGGCCCATCACGGCGAAGATCGCCCAGCCCTGGCGCTGATTGCCGACCATGCGGCCGAACACGTTGGTCATCGCGGCACCGAGCGCGAAAATCGAGATCATCTGCACCAGGTTCGACAGCGCGGTCGGATTCTCGAACGGATGCGCAGCGTTGGCGTTGAAGAAGCCGCCGCCATTGGTGCCGAGCATCTTGATCGCGACCTGCGAAGCCACCGGGCCGAGCGCGATGGTCTGCTTGCCGCCCTCGAGCGTCGTTGCGTCGACATAGGCACCGAGCGTCTGCGGCATGCCCTGCCAGACCAGGAACAGCGCATAGACGATGCAGATCGGCAGCAGCACATAGAGCGTGCAGCGCGTCACGTCGACCCAGAAATTGCCGACCGTGCGCATCGTCGAACGCGAGAAGCCGCGGATCAGCGCCATCGCGAGCGCGATGCCGGTGGCCGCCGACAGGAAGTTCTGGTGCGTCAGCCCCAGCATCTGGACCAGATAGGACAGCGTGCTCTCGCCGCCGTAGTTCTGCCAGTTGGTGTTGGTGATGAAGGAGATCGCGGTGTTGAAGGAAAGGTCCTCGGCAACCGCGGACTGTCCGGCCGGATTGAACGGCAGAAATGCCTGCAACCGCATCAGCCCGTAGATGATGGCGAAGCCGCCGACATGGAACAGCAGCATGGCGACCGTATAGGTCAGCCAGTGCTGCTCGCGCCGCTCGTCGACGCCGCCGACCCAGTAGATGCCGCGCTCGACCGGGCGCAGCACGGGTGAGAGGAAGGTGCGCTCGCCGTTGAACACGCGGGTCATGTACCAGCCGAGCGGCTTGACCAGCGCGGTTACAACAGCGCAGAACAGAATAATTTGAATCCAGCCGATGACGGTCATTGCGTCAAACCTTTCGAACGGGTGCGAGCCGCAGCAGCCACGCGAACATGCCGAGCAACAGCCCGGTCAGCACCGCGTCGGCCAACAGAATCGTGCAAAGCGCAAGCATCGCGGCCGCCTAGAAGCGCTCGGGCCGCAGCAATGCGTAGGTGAGGTAGAACAACAGGCCGAGCGAGACGAGGCCGGCAAGCGAGTAATCGAAGATCATCGCCGCCTCCGTTACAGCCGTTCGCAGGCGTAGGCGTAGCCGATGCCGGCCGCGAAGAAGCCGATCGCGAGCGCCGCCATGAGAATATCCATCATGAGAGACTCCTATGCGTCCAAGGGCGCGTGGCGGCCGTATAAGCGCTCCGCGCCGGATCGTCGTGAAGTGCCATCCGGAGCATAGGTTTTCGAGAGGTGGCGAATAAGGACGTTATAGGAATGCTATAAAGGCCGCGGGGGCAGCCGACGTTCTCAGCCGTCGTCCCGGCGAAGGCCGGGACGACAGGGGGGTCCGTCTTTATGGAATCCCTATATCTCCGCCCCCTCCTTCATCTCGTTTTCCAACGGGCACCGGGACCATTTTGGGCCTGCGGCCAATGCCTTGGGCCAAACTTTCCGAGGCCGCACCTGGGACGAGATGACGCTATGTCCGTGCTATCGCAAAACACCACCACTGACCTCGGCGAGCGGCTGCGCGACGCTTACGCCGTCACCGCCGAGTTCATGGCCGACATCGTCAGCCAGGCCTGCCGACGCTTCCCGTCGGTCGGTCAGGCTGGCAAGAGCGCGCGCGTCGAGCGCCTGATCCAGTCCGGCGCCTGGACCGACGCCGCGATCGCGCTGCTCGACCTCGAGCTGCCGCAGTGGCAGATTCGCCGGCTGGTCTATGACGAGGGCGAATGGCATTGCGCCTTGTCGCGCCAACGCGAGCTGCCGGACTGGCTCGACCAGTCGATCGAGACCCGCCATGCCGATCTCGCGCTCGCGATCCTCGCGGGCTTCGTCGAGGCGCAGCGAATCTCCGCGCCCGGCAGCCGTGGCAGCGTGCCCACCGTGCGTCGCGGCGTGAGCTCGTCCTACGAGCCGGTGCTCGTCGACAATTTCGGTTGATGGCGGCGCGATCGTGAACACCAAACAACTGCCGCGAGAGCTGCAGTCGGTCCAGGTCATGGTCCGGTTCGGCTTTCGGCTCGCCATCATGATCGGGTTTGCCGTGTTCGCCGGCGCGGGATTCGGCAAGGGCCTCGTCACGCTGCTGTGGATGTCGGCGCTGATCTGCGCGCTCACCGGGCTCGTCAAGCGGGAGATGCCGTTGGCGGCGAACCTCAATCACTGGGACGAGATGACCGCCTATGTCGCGCTATGCGCACTCGGCGCCGGCATCGCCCAATACCTCTGAATCATCACTCAAATCCTATGCCGCTCCTATGAAGTCGCTCGTCCTTCGCGCTCGATTTCATATCCGCCACGACAGACATTGAACGCGTGAATGAGACTGTAGCGTTTTCGAGCGAAGCCTGCCCCGCACTTGATCCGGGATGCATACCGGTTCGCCCGAAGGAAACGCGTCAGAAAAGGAAGAAGGACTGACTAACGTGAAACTCGTCGAACCTCCCTCGTGCAGCGCTGCGTCCACCATCGTCTTCATCGGCCGCAACCACCGCGGCCAGTGGGTCGCCCAGCAACAGAACGGCCTCTATGGCGGCTTGTTCGTCAACCGCGCCCAGGCTGTCAAATACGCGCTGTTCGAGAACGGCCAGCACCCCGAAATGATCGTCGAACTGTCGCGCGAGATCGAGCTCGATATGCGCAGCCAGACCGCTGATATTCCCGCGAGCCGCGTGGCGTGAGCCGCCCCATGATCGCGCAGACAGCATCGAGATGGGCAGCGCCGGCCGATTCGACCGAATGGCTGTCGGGCTTCATCCCCGATCTTCCGACCCCCTTCAACCACCATGACGAAATCGACGTCGATGCGTTCGGCCGGCTGTGCGAGCGCCAGATCGCAGCCGGCGCCACCGCGCTGGTGGTTGGCGAGACCGCGGGCGAAAGCTCGACGCTGGAGCCCGCCGAGCGCGCGCAGTTGGTTGCCATCGCAGCCCGCGTCGCGCGCAGGCGGGTCCGCATCATCGCCGGCGCCGGATCGAACGCGACGGATCGTGCCGTCACGTTCACGCGGGCCGCCGAGGCGGCGGGCGCAGATGCCATCATGTCGGTCGTGCCCTATTACAACAAGCCGATGCCGCAGGGCATGGCGGCGCATTTCCGCGCCGTGGCCGCCGCCACCACGCTGCCGGTGATCCTGCACGACGTCCCGTCGCGGACTGTCAAGGGACTCGCCGACGAGACGCTGCTCGAACTCGCGACCTCGCCACGGTTCGCGGGATTGCGCGACAGCGGTGCCGACGTCGCCCGGCTGGCGCGGCTGCGCGCACGCCTGCCCGCGACGTTCCGAATGCTGACCGGTGACGACAATTCATCGCTCGCCTGGCTTGCGGCCGGCGGCGATGGCTGCGTCTCCGCGGTGACGAACGTCGCGCCCGACCTGTATGTCGCCGTGCACCGGCACTTCCGCGCGGGCCGGCTGTACCAGGCGCGCGAGTTGCATCAGCGGCTGGTGCCGCTGGCGACCCTGCTGGAACGCGAGCATCCGGCCGCGCTGAAGTTCGCGCTGGCGCTGTTGGGCTTCATGCAACCGGCGACGCGGCTGCCGATCGTGCAATTGGGGACGGCGGCGAAGGCCGAAGTGGCACAGGCGATGGCCGCACTTGCCGACGAATATCTTGCAGCGGCACAGTGAGACAGGCCGACGCGGCGTAAGCCATCGCAATGCACAATGGCGCGAGCCAACATCGCTGCGCCATTTCGCGGCGCTGCATGAAATCGCCGGTGAGCCTCGACCGTGGTGTTGCCGCTGGCGATGAACCTGCTCGATCACCTGACGCGGCGCAGCGAGGTCACCTGACCCGGCAAATGCTTGGCGCGCCACGCCGGCCCCGGGCCGCGCATGTAATGCGCCTCGGGCCGATAGGCGCTGATCGGCTCCTCGCCGATCCAGGCGAGGAATTTGAACATCCGCTCTGCGGCGCCGCGCAGCAGGGCCCTGATCGACGAAGTCGCGCGCATCTCAATAATCCCACTTCTCGCCGAGCACGGCCGGTGCCCGCGGATATTTCTCGGCATCGCCGCCCAGCATGCCGACATGGAGATTGGTCTGCGCCCAGTGCTCGTGGCCGCGATGCAGCAGCAGCTCGTTGCGCAGCCGGTGGATTTTAGCCGCCGCGATCGCGCGGTGGATCGTCTTGAACGCGAGGCCGATCCGCCGGACCGTCCGGCGCAGCGCGGTCTGCATGGCACCGGCCGGGCCATGGGGCCGGACATCGTGCAAATGAAGCAGGGTCATGTCCCACCTTCCTGTTGGCGGCGCGCGAACGCGCCGCGTCAAGCTGGAAGATGCTGAGGACGGCGTAGGAATTCGAGAGGACCCGCCGCGTCATGACATAGGCGCGCCATAAGCGGCCAGCGCGCCGCCGCAATGCCGCAAATCGGGACAATTCGGCCGATTTTACCTTTGAGCACCCCTTCCCTGGTGCCGGTTTACGGTCGCGGGCAAGACCGGTAACGTTGCCTCCCAGTGCGACGTGGAGAGTGCCGATGCGGCCAAAGGATCAGATCAACTGGATGCTGACAGACGCGATCGAGGCGCTCGCCCGGGCCGAACGATTGCACCAGAGCTTCCTCAATTTGCACCCGCGGGCAGGCAGCAGCGAGCCGAGCTGGGAACCGCCGATGGACGTGATCGAGACCGACGAGGAGATCCTGATCCTGGTCGCGCTGCCGGGGGTCGATCCCGACGAGGTCGAGGCCGCGCTCGACGGCGGCACGCTGGTGATCTCCGGCCGCCGCATCCTGCCCGCTGAACTGCGCGACGCCCGCATCCTGCGTCTCGAACTGCCGCAGGGCCGGTTCGAGCGCCGCATCGCGCTGCCGACCGGCCGCTACACCATCAGCCGCTTTGCCGCGCATGGCTGCGTCGGCCTGCGGCTCGGAAAATCGAGCTGAGGGATTTCGACATGGCTGCTTCGGACATTTCCAGCTCGACCACGGCATCGGCGCCGATCCCGAGCGACGCACTGATCATCATCGCGGTGCGCTCGACGGTGCTGTTTCCCGACGTCATCATCCCGATCTCGATCAACCGCGCCAAATCCATTGCGGCGGCGCAGCAGGCGGTCCGCGAGCAGCGCCAGATCGGCATCCTGTTGCAGCGCGACCCCGAGGCCGACGATCCCGGCCCGGACGGGCTCTACCGCGTCGGCACCGTCGCCAACATCGTGCGCTACATCACCGGCGCCGACGACACCCATCATCTGGTCTGTCAGGGCGTGCAGCGCATGCGCGTGCTCGACTATCTGCCCGGCACCCCGTTCCTCGCCGCGCGCGTGCTGCAGATCCCGGAGCCGACCACCACCTCGCCCGAGATCGAGGCCCGCTTCCTCAATCTGCAGCGCCAGGCGCTGGAGGCCGCGCAATTGCTGCCGCAGACGCCGCCCGAATTGATCGCCGCGTTGCAGGGCACGACCTCGCCGGCCACCCTCGCCGACCTTGCGACCTCCTACATGGACATCAAGTCGCCTGAGAAGCAGGACATCCTCGAGACCATCGATCTCGTGCCGCGCATGGAGAAGGTCTCGCGGCATCTCGCCGAGCGCATCGAGGTGCTCCGCCTGAGCCAGGAGATCGGCCAGAAGACCAAGGCCGCGTTCGACGAACGGCAGCGCGAGGCGATCCTGCGCGAGCAGATGGCGACCATCCAGCGCCAGCTGGGCGAAGGCGACGGCAAGGCGGCGGAAGTTGCCGAGCTGACCAAGGCGATCGTCGAGGCCAAGATGCCGCCGGAGGCCGAGAGCCAGGCGCAGAAGGAATTACGCCGCTACGAGCGGATGCCGGAGGCCGCCGCCGAATCCGGCATGGTGCGCAGCTATCTCGACTGGCTGATCGACCTGCCGTGGAGCCTGCCCGAGGAGAAGCCGATCGACATCGCGGAAGCCCGCAAGATCCTCGACCAGGACCACTACGGCCTCGAAAAGATCAAGAGCCGCATCATCGAGTACCTCGCGGTGCGCAAGCTCGCGCCGGGCGGCAAGGCGCCGATCCTGTGCTTCCTCGGGCCGCCCGGCGTCGGCAAGACCTCGCTCGGCCAGTCGATCGCGCGCGCGATGTCGCGGCCGTTCGTTCGTGTCTCGCTCGGTGGCGTGCATGACGAGGCCGAGATTCGCGGCCACCGCCGCACCTATATCGGCGCGCTGCCCGGCAACATCATCCAGGCGATCAAGAAGGCCGGCGCACGCAATTGCGTGATGATGCTGGACGAGATCGACAAGATGGGCCGCGGCGTCCAGGGCGACCCGTCGGCCGCGATGCTCGAGGTGCTCGACCCCGAGCAGAACGGCACCTTCCGCGACAATTACCTCGGCGTGCCGTTCGACCTGTCGCGCGTCGTGTTCATCGCCACCGCCAATATGCTCGACGGCGTCCCCGGGCCGCTGCTCGACCGCATGGAACTGATCAGCCTCGCCGGTTACACCGAGGACGAGAAGCTCGAGATCGCCAAGCGCTATCTGGTGCGCCGCCAGCTCGAGGCCAACGGCCTGAAGGCCGAACAGGTCGAACTCGATCCGGACGCGCTGCGGCTGATCATCAAGAGTTACACCCGCGAGGCCGGCGTCCGCAATCTGGAGCGCGAGATCGGCAAGGTGCTGCGCAACGTCGCGGTGCAGATCGCCGAAGGCAGCACGAGTCACGTCACGATCGCGCCGAAGGATATCATCTCGCTGCTCGGCCAGCCGCGCTTCGAGAACGAGATCGCGATGCGCACCAGCGTCCCCGGCGTCGCCACCGGGCTCGCATGGACCCCGGTCGGCGGCGACATCCTGTTCATCGAGGCCTCGCGCACGCCGGGCCGCGGCGCGCTGATGATCACCGGACAGCTCGGCGACGTGATGCGCGAGAGCGTGCAGGCCGCGATGACCCTGGTGAAGAGCCGGGCCTCCCAGCTCGGCATCGACCCCGGCATGTTCGAGAAGAACGACATCCACATCCACGTTCCCGCCGGCGCCACGCCGAAGGACGGCCCGAGCGCGGGTGTCGCGATGTTCACCGCCCTCACCTCGCTTTTGACCGATCGCACCGTGCGCAGCGACACCGCGATGACCGGCGAGATCTCGCTGCGCGGCCTCGTGCTGCCGGTCGGCGGCATCAAGGAGAAAGTGGTCGCCGCCGCGGCCGCGGGCCTGACCCGCGTGATGCTGCCGGCCCGCAACAAGCGCGATTACGACGACATCCCCGCCGGCGCGCGCGCCAAGCTGGAGTTCATCTGGCTCGAGCGCGTCGACGACGCGATCGCCGCCGCGCTGGAGCCCGCCAAGGCGACTCCGGCGGCGGCGGAGTGACTGCTTTATCAACAGCAGGGGGCGTGCAGCAATCTCTGCCACGCCCCCTGGATTAGATTCGCAGGACGGGTAGAGCTAAGCGAAACCCATCGCCTGTGCCACATGTCGCGAATGATGGGTTTCGCTTCGCTCTACACGGCCGAGCGGGCTTCAGCTCTTCTCCATGCAATCTTCGATGTAAAACCAGCGGTCGTCGCCGGTCAGGCCCTTCGACTTCACCTCGGCGCGGCAGGCCTTCAGCTTGGGCTTGTTGGCGACCCACTTCGCCTTCATGTCCTTCAGCTTCTGCATGGTGAGCTTCATGCGCGACGGCTTGGCTTCGGATGGAGCGGTGCCCTGGGCCGAGGCGGCTTGCAGTGAGCCAGCGAGGAGCAATGCGGCAGCAAGACAGATTGCCGGACGAAGCATGACGGAAATTCCCTTGACTATCGGTTCAATGACTATCGATTGAATTCAACATGGCGGAGCGCGGGACGCAAACGTCCCGCGCATCCGGCTTCCAGTCAGAAAATCTTGACCGCGCTTTCCAGCGTCTTGTAAACGCCCCACGCCAGCGGGACCGCGACGAAGGCCCAGAACAACAGCGCCTTGGTGTCGAGGCCGCCCTTGCCGATCCCGAACGATCCGCTTGGCCCGGACGCTGCCGCGCTCGCCGTTTCGGCCTGCAACCTGGCGACCTCGGCCTCACTCATGTGCCACTTCGAATCCACCGGCCGGATTCTGAGATTGCAGATCAAGCCGATGATCAAAAGGCCAGCCAGGATATACATGGTGCGGTCGTAGACCAGCGCACGCTCGATCCCGGCCTGAAGCTGGGCGTCCCTGATATAGCCGACCAGCAGCGGACCGACGACGCCGGCCGTTGACCACGCCGTCAACAGGCGGCCGTGGATCGCGCCGACGAACTGCGTGCCGAAGATATCGGCGAGATAGGCCGGGATGGTCGCGAAGCCGCCGCCATACATCGTCAGGATGATGCAGAAGGCGCCGACGAACAGCGTGCGCGAGCCCATATGGGCGAAGCTCGGCGCCAGCGCGTAGAGCACGATGCCGAGGATGAAGAACGTGTAGTAGGTGTTCTTGCGGCCGATCTTGTCCGACAGCGACGCCCAGAAGAAGCGGCCGCCGATGTTGAACAGCGACAACAGGCCGACGAAGCCGGCAGCGATCGTCGCGATCGCCACCTTCTGCCCGGCATCCAGTGCCGCGAAGCCGACGCCGGCCTTGCCGATCAGCGCGCCGCCGAAGATCTCCTGAAGCATCGGAGAGGCCATCGCCAGCACGCCGATGCCGGCCGACACGTTCATGCAGAGCACCATCCAGATCAACCAGAACTGCGGCGTCTTGTGTGCATTGTCGAGATGCACATTGGCCGAGCTGATCATGCGGTTGGTGGTGGCGGGCGGTGTCCAACCCTCGGGGCGCCAGCCGGCCGGCGGCACGCGATAGCCGAATGCGCCGATCATCATGAAGACGAAGTAGATTGCCGCCATGGCGAGGAAGGTCTGCCAGACGCCGACCGAGGTCGGCGTCTTGAAATAGTTGATGAGCAGGTTTGCCAGCGGCGAGCCGATCATCGCGCCACCGCCGAAGCCCATGATGGCCATGCCGGTCGCCATGCCGCGCCGGTCGGGAAACCACTTCACAAGCGTCGACACCGGCGAGATGTAGCCGAGCCCGAGGCCGACGCCGCCGATCAGGCCGAGGCCGATCCACAGGATCCAGAGCTGATGGATGTAGACGCCGAGCGCGGAGATCGCAAAGCCACCGGACCAGCACAGCGCCGCGACGAAGCCCGCCTTGCGCGGACCGGCGCGCTCCAGCCAGCCGCCGAACATCGCGGCGGAAAGACCGAGCACGACGATGCCGATGGTGAAGATCATCAGCAGGTTGGTGACCTGCCAGTCGCAGGTCGTGGTAAAGAGGTCGCCAAGCACCGAAGGATTCTGGCAGGCGGCCGGCTTATCGATGCCGATCGCGCGCGACAGCGGTAGCCAGAACACGCTCAGCCCGTAGGACATGCCGATGCAGAGGTGGATGCAGAGCGCAGCCGGCGGCACCAGCCAGCGGTTGAAGCCGGCGGTCGCGATCGTCTGTTCCTTGTCGAGGAAACCTGCGCCTGCCGCGGATACACGTCCGGCGCTGCTCACTGTGGTCATTGATACCTCCCCTGCAGCCGCCATTGCGTGAGGCGCGTCTGCGTCTTCGATCCCGTCTCAGCCCTTGCGGTCAACGGCTGCCGGCCGCTCCGCACATTCCCTCGATGCGCCGGGACCAACCACGCGCATGTTCAGAAATGCCAACCCCCGATACGACCGGATATGCCCGACCTCGCAGCCCCTGATCTGGACACATGCCGGCCATCGTCCGCCCATGTGCCCACATCCGGGCAAAGGTTCATCTCCACAACCCGGCGGAGCTTATCAATTCGCGCAGAAGCGGGAACGGGTGTCGATAGGCAAAAGGTAGAAATTCAGCTGCAACTAGCGTGTACGCGGCGATGCAGCATTTGAATTGTCTATCGTTCCATTCGCCTTCTCGATCAGGAAAACGATGCGAACATCGCTTCGCTCGGTGATCTCGACCTTGTCGCCGGTCTCCTGAATGAGCGCCGGGATATCGATCACCGAAAGCGGATCGGTGCAATGCACTTCGAGCAGGTCTCCGGCGATCACGGTCTTCAAGGCCTTGCGCGTCTTCAGCGCAGGCAACGGGCATTTCAGGCCTGTGAGATCGAGTTTCGTCGTTGTCATGGTACGACCATGGCGAAGCCGTCGTGCATCGTCAACGCCAGCCGGCCCATCCCGTTCAGCTTTCGGCCGCAGCCGAGGCGCGCACATCATCGACACCGATCGCGGAACGCAGCATCAATTCGGCAACGGCCGCGATGTCGTCGAGATGCGCAATCGGCAGCCTGGTTTCGACGGCAACGTCGCTGGCAATTCCGACAATGCATGGGTCATCGGGAAACAGCAGCGGCTTGCCATTGGCGGCGCGATGCACCTCGATCTTGTTGAGCGGCTCGCGCTTGAAACCTTCGACCACCACCAGGTCGACGCTCGCCATCTTGGCGAGCAGTTCCGGCAGCCGCGGTTCATCGGCGCCGCGCAGCTCGTGCATCAGAGCCCAGCGCCGCGTCGAGGACACCAGCACCTCGGTCGCGCCGGACTGCCGGTGCACCCAGGAATCCTTGCCGGGCACATCGACATCGAATTCGTGGTGAGCGTGCTTGATCACGGAGATGCGCAAGCCGCGGCCGCGCAGATAGGGGATCACCCGCGACAGCAGGGTGGTCTTCCCGGCACCGCTCCAACCCGCGAGGCCAATCACTTTCATCCGCGTCTCCGAAGGCGTCCAGCGTTCAATGCTGCTTATATCAGCCTTGATGCCAAGTCATGCCAGCCTCCGATATCGTCCGGCTGATCTGCCTTGGGACTGCCTTCGGAAACTTCTGAAGCGCCATGTCCGCAGCTGCCAGGAGTTTTTGCGAGGCGACATCGCCGGTGGCTTCGAAAGCGCGCAGCCAAAACACGAATGCCGGTTCGAGGATGGGGCCGAAGCATTCGTTGAAATTCCGGATATCCCCATGAAATGAATGGTTAATCGGCGGTCCGTATCGCCGTCTCATAAGGCAATCTTAACAGCATCTGCCTTACCTGTTCTCCCGTTCAACGGGAGACCCGTCCAGTGCCCAATCATGATGATGTTCGAGACGCGATCAGTCTGAAGAACCGGGTTCTGGTCACCGGAATCTTCCTGGCGTCGGGCGCGGCATCGCTGATCCTTCAGGTGCTCTGGTTCAAGCAGTTGCAATTCGTGCTGGGAAGCGCGACCGTCTCCGTCAGCGTCACGGTGGCGAGCTTCTTCTTCGGCCTTTCGCTCGGCAGCGCCGTCGGCGGCCGGGTCGCCGACACCGTCGACCGCCCCCTGAAGGTCTACGGATTTCTCGAACTCGCGCTCGCGCTGGTGTCCCTGGCGGTGACCGCGTTCCTGTCGCATTGGCCGACATGGGTGGGCTGGCTGGCGCCCATGCTGGATCTGGAGTCTCCGCTCCGCCTGCCCCTCATGGTCGCGCTGTCGCTCGCGATCCTGTCGCTGCCGACGATGTTGATGGGCGCAACCCTGCCCTTCCTGGTGCGATACCTGACCCGCGCGCAAACCGACCTCGCCAACCGCATCGGCCTGCTCTACGGCTTCAACACCCTGGGTGCGGCCATTGGCACCTTGACCGTCGGCTTCGTCCTGATGGGTCTCGTCGGGATCACGGGATCGAGCCTGATTGCGGCGGCGCTGTATGTCTGCGTCGGCCTCGCGGCGCTGCTCGTTGCGCGCGGCACGAGTCGCCTGCCGCCCTCTCCGGCCACCACGAATATGCCGGCGCAAGCACCAGGATCGCAGCAGGGCAGCACGACCATCCTGATCTGGGTCTTCGCGTGCTCCGGCTTCGTGTCGATCGCCTATGAGGTGGTCTGGTTCCGCTTCCTGACCAATGTCAGCACCTCGAGCGTCTACGCGTTCTCCGGCATGCTCGGGGTCTACCTACTGGGGCTGGTGATCGGCGCCCTGATCTGCGCCAGGCTGCTCGCGCCCCGCAAGGATCAATTGCTGCGCTACTTCGCCGTCACGCAATTGCTGATCGCGGTTGCCGCCACGCTGACCGTCGGAATCCTCGGCAAGGCGCGCACCGTGGGCGTGGTGCTGCATCCGATCGTCTCAAGCCTGCTTCCGGTCCCGGCGCAGGAACTGCTCGGCGGCGACGTTTCATTCTTCCTGATCTGTGCCATTGCGCTGTTGCTGCCGACCACGCTGATCGGCATCAGTTTTCCGCTGGCCAGCGAACTGACCGTGATGCAGATGAGCGCGCTCGGCCGCAGGATCGGCTCGCTCTACGCCTTGAACACGATCGGTGGCGTGCTGGGCTCGCTGGCGGCGGGATTCCTGCTGATCCCCTATCTGGGCAGCCAGTGGGCGCTCACGGTCCTGATTGCCCTGAACGTCCTGCTCTTTGTCGCGACCGCCGTATCGCAACCGGGTCTTCTCCGAGAGAGGAGCCTGTGGCGACAAGGGACGGTCGCCGCAGGCGTCATCGCCGTATCGCTGCTGCTGTTCACCCCGCATTACCTGGAGCGGGTCCTGACCGCGATCGAAGGCGCCAATGTGCTTGAATTGCGGGAAACCCGGCAGGCGACATTTGCTGTGGTCGAGTATCAGGACGGGGCGGCGGGGACCTATCAGCAATTGGTGGTGAACTCGAAAAGCTATGCCAACAACCGCCCCGAGGGCCGACGCTACATGGCCGCGATGGGGCACTATCCCATTCTGCTGCACCCGGGCGCTGTTGAAACCTCTGTCGTGATTTGCATCGGAACCGGAACCACGGTGGGTGCGGTCAGCACCCATCAGGAACTGCAATCGATCGACGCGGTCGATCTGTCCCCGACGGTGTTCGAGTTCGCGCCGCATTTCGTGCCGATCAACAAGCAGTTCTATCAGAATCCCAAAGTCCACCAGATCGTGGCGGACGGGCGCCACTTCCTGCTCGGGACCAACGAGACATTCGACGTCATCACGCTCGAGCCGCCGCCGCCGCATGATGCCGGCGTCATCAACCTCTACACCGAGGAATTCTACGCACTGGCCAAGCAGAGGATGCGTCCTGGCGGCGTGCTCGCACAATGGGTGCCGCTCGATTTCAACCGCGGCATTCTTCCGAAGATGATCCTCAAGGCCATGATGGGCCAGTTCAAGCATGTCTCGCTGTGGCTGCCGTCCAGAATGGAAGGCGTCGCGATCGCCTCCGACGAACCCTTGACAATCGATCCGCGCACGCTCGCCACGCGGATGTCGCAGCCGGCGGTGGCCGAAGACCTGACGGCAAACGGGCTGCGCTCGCCGGAGGATTTCCTGGCCACCTTCATCGCCGCCGATGCGAAGCTCGCGGCCTTTGTCGGAGACGTGCCGACCCTGACGGATGACCGGCCACGCCTCGAATATTACAACTGGTATCCGCTGAGCTCGATCAGCGTCGACGAATTGAAGCGCCTCCGCGAGCCGGTCGAAAACTACCTCGCCGACAAGTCGGTCGACGAGGCCCGTCTCGACACCGCGCGCACGGTCGCCAATGCGATCCTGGACGAGCACCAGGCCACGGCCGAGGGCGACAGATCGGCCGCCGATGCAGCGGTTCGCCTGGCCCTCAAGCTCGCGCCGGACAATTCCTATGTCGACTTCCTGGACCGCAAGCTGCGCGAGTGATCGGGCGGCCTGCGGCGGATCGATCGTCCGCGGGAATCGTAGGATGGGTAGAGCGCAGCGAAACTCATCAATTGGTCCGCGTGGCGAGATGATGGGTTTCGCTGCGCTCTACCGATCCCACGGCTAATTTCCCTGCGCCCTCTGTGAAGAGGGCGAAACGAACGAGCAAAGCTCGGACAGATGATGTCGCGAGGATGCGGACGCATGATCCACAGATCGCGCCACACACTCGCCGTCGTCCCGGCGAAGGCCGGGACCCATTACCGCAAATCTCCGCTGTTGCACGAGGCTGGGGCCGCGAATCCCGTTCATGACCGAATGCGGTGGTTATGGGTCCTGGCCTTCGGTGGATCTGGCACGGCTCACCCGCTACGCCGGCCTGAATCCCGCCCTCACCAACGCCGCGCGCGCCTCCTCCGACGCCAGCGCATCGAGAAAGGCCTGCACCGCGGGCCGCCGCCTGCGCGCCGTCACCACCGCGAAATCATAATGCTCCTCGGCGAGCGGGATGAAACCGAGCCCGGACGCGTGGGCGACCGGCGCGATGGTCATGCCCCAGTCGGCGCGATGCTGAGCCACCGCGGCGGCGACCGCATTATGCGAGCGCGGTTGGTTCCAGTAGCCGTCGGGCCGGCTGCCCGCCAGCAGGCGGTCGATCAGGATGCGGGTGCCGGCGCCCTGGTTGCGGTTGACCATGATGCAGGCGGGATCGGCGAGCGCGGCATGCACCGCCTGCTCCGCGCTCAGACCGGCAAAGCGTGCATCGTCCTTGCGGAACACGATGCCCTGCATGCGCCGCCAGCCCGGCACCAGCTCGAGGCCGTCGGCCAGATACGGCGTGTTGTAGGTCTCGGTCTTGTCGTCGAACAGATGGATCGGAGCGAGATCGCATTCGCCGCGCCTGGCGGCCGCGAGCCCGCCGAGACTGCCGACCGCGATCGAACGCACCACGAGCCCGGCATGCGCCAGCGGCGCGGTGACGAGATCGAGCCCGGTGCAATGGCTGCCGACGATGACGAGATCGGGCACCCGCACATGCGGCGTGAACAGCGTCACCTCGGCCTCGCTGCCGGCCGGCAGCTGGTCGGCAAGTGCCTCGATCTTCAGGAAGCCGTCCGCCTGCGCAAACGACGTGATCGCGCCCGAGCCCTTGCCGCCGGGATAGGCGATCAGGCCGTCGGCGCCTTCGACCAGCGACACCATCACGAACTCGGTACGCCCGAGCTCGGAGGCGATGCGCACCGGCACCTTCGCCGTCACCTTGGCATCGGAACGCGGCGGCAGGCCGGCCATCCGCCGCAGCACCGGCACGATCATGTCGTGGAAGGTGAACATCGCCGAGGTCGGAAACCCCGGCAGGATGACCACCGGCTTGCCGTCGCAGACCGCAAGGCACAGCGGCTTGCCCGGCTTCAGCGCCACGCCATGTGCGATGATCCCGGGCTTGCCGAGCCGGCCAATGATCCGGTGCGAGACGTCGCCGGCGCCCTTGGAGGTGCCGCCCGACAGCACCAGCATGTCGCTGTCCGCCAGCGCCTTGCGCATCGCGGCGTCCAGCATCGCCTCATTGTCGGCGATCGCACCGAGGAACGACGCATCGCCGCCGTTCTCGGCGATCGCTGCCGTGACGATCGCGCCATTGGTGTCGTAGATCGCGGCCGGCCGCAGCGCCTCGCCTGGCTGCACCAGTTCGTCGCCGGTCGACAGGATCGCGACGCGCGGACGGCGCGTCACCTGAACGCCGGCGATGCCGCAGGCCGCGAGCATGCCGATCTCGCGCGAGCCGATGATCGTTCCCGTGCGCAGCAGTGCCTCGCCGCGCGCGATGTCGGAGCCGGCATACGACACGAACTGCCCGGGCGACGCCGCGCGGCGGACCTCGATGGCGCCGTTGCCGCCGGTCTGGCCGACGGGTTGGGTGTGCTCGACCATCACGATGGCGTCGGCGCCGCGCGGCACCGGGCCGCCGGTTGCAATCGCGGTCGCGGTGCCCGGGAGCACCGGGCGGGTCGGCGCGATGCCGCAGGAAATGGTTTCGTCGGTGAGTACCAGTTGCACCGGCGCCCCCTCGCTGGCGCGCGCAAGATCGGCCGAGCGCACGGCAAAACCGTCGACATTTGAGCGATCGAACGGCGGCACGTCGATCGGCGCCACCACGTCCTGCGCCAGCGGGCGGCCGAGCGCGTCGGCGAGCTGTCGTGTCTCGGACGGCAATGGGCGCGGAAACAGCGCCGCCTCGAAGCGCGCGAGCGCCTCCTCGCGCGACAGGATGGTCAGGAACTGGTCCTGCTCGATGGACGGCTTGGGGTTCGGCGTGAAAGTTCTGGTCATCCCGGGAACTCACTCCCGCAACATATAGGCATCGACGGTCGTGCCCGCAGCAAAACCCTCCGCTGCGCCAGGCACGATCAGCAGGGCTTCGGCACGCGCGATGGCATCGAGCGACAGGTCGCCGATCGCCAGCACATTCCAGTGGCCTTGCCGGCGCGTTAGCAGCACGACCTCCGCGACACCGACGCCCGAAGCGACCTTGCGTTGCAGCGGCAGCGTCAGCGATTTGCGCGGGCGCCGGCCCGAGAGGCGATCGAGCACCGGAAGCGCAATCGCCCACCAGGCCGCGAAGGCCTGATCCGGCGCGCCGGGCAAGGCAACCACAGGGATCGGAACGACCCGCCCGACCGCAGCGGTGCGCCCGGGTTGCAGTGCGATGCCATGCGCGATCAGCGTGCCACGCTTCGCCAGCGCATTGACCGCCGCATCCGTGTGACCAACGCCGGTGCCCCCGATCGTGACGATGAGATCGCAGCCTTCCGGATCGAGCGCGCTGGCGATCGCTACCACATCCGGCGTCGCCGTCGTGCAGACGAACTCAGCGCCTGCAAGTCGCGCGGTATCGGCGATCAGTTGCGCGGTCAGCTCACCATTGCCGATATTGACGATGCGCAGACGCGGGCGTCTTACACGCAGCAGCTCAAGTCCGGCCGCCCGCGCGAGCAATAGACCGCGCGGCAGCAGCGGTTCGCCTGCCGGCGTCACCGTACGCCCCGCGGCGATGTCGCTGCCGGCCCGCCGGACGCCCTGCCCCGGGATGGCTTCGGCGAGCACCTGCGGCAATGGACCGGAGTTGTCGACCGCATCGGCATCGACCACGCAATCGGTGTCATCGGGCATCGCCGCGCCGGCAGCGACCCAGGCCGGGAGCTCGGTCAGCGCCAACGGCGCATAGGAGGACGCACCGACCAGATCATTGGCGCGCATCGCCCAACCGTCGTTGACCGCGATTTCGTGCGGCGGATAGGCGCGCGCTGCCGTCATCTCGGCTGCGACGCAGTGCAATGTGTCCGCGAGCGGCAACTCGATCGGCGCGACCGGTGCGACGTCGCGCAGCACGGCCGCCAGCGCCGCATCGAGCGGGGTAAGCGAAGCCGGGAGGCGCTGGGCGGTGACCATGGCCCGCTATGGACTGAATCGGTGGCGAAAGAAACCGGCTTGGGCCGGTCCAGATCCCCGTCATTAGACCGATGGCGCGTTGACGCGGACCCCAAATTAGTTGCAAAAGAAACCAATATGACCGGGTTGCAGAAGCCCGGCACAACCATAATGGCCAATGCGCCAGTTCAGGAGGGAGACAGAATGATCGCCACCAGACTAGCCATGTTCGGGACGCTCGCAGCCGCGCTGCTGGCCTCCTCGACCGCATCGGCGCAGGTATCCGACGACATCGTCAAGATCGGCGTGCTGACCGACATGAACGGACCGGCCTCGACCCCGACCGGACAGGGCTCGGTGACCGCAGCCCAGATGGCGGTCGACGATTTCGGCGGCAAGGTGCTCGGCAAGCCTGTTACGGTGATCGTCGGCGATCACCAGCTCAAGCCGGACATCGGCGCGACCATCGCGCGGCGCTGGTATGACGTCGATCAGGTCGACCTCATCGTCGACGTGCCGGTGTCGGCGGTCGGTCTCGCGGTGCAGAACATCGCCAACGAGAAGAAGAAGCTGTTCATCACGCACTCGACCGGCGCGACCGACTTCCACGGCAAGTTCTGCTCGCCCTATGCGATGCAGTGGGTGTTCGACACCCGCGCGCTCGCGGTCGGCACCGCGCAGGAGGTCGTGAAGCGCGGCGGCGACAGCTGGTTCTTCATCACCGACGACTATGCGTTCGGCCACTCGCTGGAGAAGGATGCCTCCGCCGTCGTGACCAAGAACGGCGGCAAGGTGCTCGGCGCGGTGCGGCCGCCATTTGCGACGCCCGATCTGTCGTCCTTCATCTTGCAGGCGCAGGCCTCGAAGGCCAAGATCATCGGCATTGCCGGCGGCCCGCCGAACAACACCAACGAGATCAAGACCGCCGCGGAGTTCGGTGTCTTCGCCGGCGGCCAGCAGATGGCCGCGCTGCTGGCGCTGATCACCGACGTCCATTCGATCGGGCTGTCGGCCGCGCAGGGCCTGCTACTGACCACCTCGTTCTACTGGGACATGGACGACAAGACCCGGGAATGGTCGAAGCGCTATTTCGCCAAGATGAACCGGATGCCGACGATGTGGCAGGCCGGCGTCTACTCCTCGGTGACCGCCTATCTCAACGCGATCAAGGAGACCGGCACCGACGATCCGCTCAAGGTCGCGGCCAAGATGCGCGAGAAGCCGGTGGAGGATTTCTTCGCCCGCAACGGCAAACTGCGCGAGGACAATCTGATGGTGCACGACCTCTGGCTGGTGCAGGTCAAAACGCCCGCCGAGTCGAAATATCCGTGGGACTACTACAAGATCCTGGCGAAGATCTCGGGCGAGGATGCGTTCGGCCCGCCAGACCCGGCCTGCCCGATGGTGAAGAAATAAGATCAGCGAATGGCGAATAGGGAGCAGCGAATAGATGCGACTATTCGCCACTCACTCTTCGCCGCGCTAGCGCGTCACCCCGATCTCGCGGAAATATCTCAGCACGCCGGGGTGGATCAAATTGAGATCGGGCGCGGCGGCGATGGTGTTCGCCGCCGTGGTCTCGCAAGCCTGGGCGAGCTTCTTGCAGAAATCAGCCTCGACGCCGTGCAGCGTCTTCGCCAGCCGATAGGCAACGTCGTCGGGAAGGCTCTCGCGCACCAGGATGTAGCTCCAGGAGCCGATCGAAGCGATCGCCTCACTCTGCTTCGGGTAGCTGCCGGCGGGGATCGTCAGCGGCTTGAGGAAGCTGTGCTTGGCGCGGACGCGCGCGATCTCGTCCGCGGTCGGCGCGATGAACCGCGCGCCGGTCGGGCTCTCGGCCAGCTTGGTGAAGCTCGGCCAGCCAATCCCGGCGCCCCACAGCGCGGCGACGCGGCCATCTTCCAGCATCGCAGGGCCATCGCCGGCGCGGTCGAGATAGATCGATTTGAAATCCTCGTCCTGCTTCAACCCGATGCCGTCGAGAATGTAGCGCGACAGGATCGGGATGCCGGACCCCTTGGCGCCGAACGCGACCGGTTTCCCGACCAGATCCTGGATCGTCCGGTACGGGCTGTCGGCGCGCACCACGAACATGCCGGGTGCCGAATACATCGCGGTGAGGATCCTGAGTTTCGTCGCCTTCGGCCGGCCGATGCCCATGAAGGCTTCATAGGCCGGCTCGCCGGCAACGGTCGCGATGTCGACGCTATCGACCTCGAGCAGCGGAATGTTCTCGTTGGAGCCCTTGGTGTTGCGCGGCTCAATCGACAGCGTCGGGTCGGCCGCGTTGATCACCTCGGCGAGGGCGTTGCCATAGAGCGGAAAGCCGCCGCCCGGCGTCGCCGTGGCGAAACTGATCGTGGTTTTGGAAATGGTCTTGCCCCCCTCTTGCGCCGCCGCGCCGCCCGCCAGCAGCAGCACGCCGGCGCAGATCATAACAGCGAACTTCATCACGAGCCTCGAGCATTGCACATGAGCCCGACTATCGTCGCACGGGCGATGTCGTAGGCAAAGGCGGCGTTTTGTGAAACCATGACGGCAACGGTCACAAGAAAATGACGGGAGACATGATGATCCGGTTCGCACGTGCCGCGTTGCTTGGTTTGGCCTGCTGTCTTGCTTCGTTCAGCCCCTCATCCGCAGCCGACTATCCCAACCGTCCGGTGCGCTGGCTGATCGGGTTTGCCGCCGGCGGCCCGGTCGACATCGTCGCCCGCATCATGAGCCAGTGGCTGTCGGATCACCTCGGCCAGCAATTCGTGGTCGAGAACCGCGCCGGTTCCGGCGGCAACATCGCGGCCGCCGCCGCGATCAACTCGCCGGCGGATGGTTACACGCTGCTGTTCGTCGCGCCCAACAACGCAATCTCGACCTCGCTCTACAAGAAGCTGCCCTACGACTTCCTGCGCGACACCACCCCGGTCGCCAGCATCATGCAGCTCACCAACATGCTGGTGGTCTCGAACGCGATGCCGGTAAAGACGGTTCAGGAGTTCATCGACTACTGCAAGGCCAATCCGGGCAAGATCGCCTATGCCTCGTCCGGCAACGGCACCTCGGTGCACATGTCGGCCGAGTTGTTCAAGGCGATGACCAAATGCGACATGCAGCACGTGCCGTATCGGGGATCGGCGATCGCCTTCCCGGACATCATCTCCAACAAGGTGCAGCTGATCTTCGACAATCTGCCGTCGGCGCTGGAGCAGTCGCGCGGCGGCAGCGTCCGCGCGCTCGGCGTGACCTCGCCAAAGCGCTGGCCAGGCGTGCCCGACGTGCCGGCGATCGCCGAGACCGTGCCGGGCTTCGAGTCGGTCGGCTTCTACGGCATCTCCGCGCCGAAAGGCACGCCGCCGGAAATCGTCGACATCCTCAACAAGGCGGTCGGCGAGGCCCTGAAGGACCCCAAGCTGGTGGCGCGCCTCGCCGAGGTGGGTGGCATCCCGAAGCCGATGACCCCGGCCGAATTCGGCAAACTGGTGGCCGACGAGACCGAGAAATGGCGCAAAGTCGTCGAGTTTGCCGGCGTCTCGGTGGATTGAAGCAATCCATTGATGCGCTGGTGGGCCCGGCAGGACTCGAACCTGCAACCAGACCGTTATGAGCGGCCGGCTCTAACCATTGAGCTACAGGCCCCGCCGCCTCGCGGGCCGCGGGGGGCGGCCGGCAACGGTGCCGGCTCCGTTTACAGGGTGCGTGGGGTTTCGGCAATGCCGCCCCCCGCCTCCCGGCCCAACACGCAGCCGCGTGTCGCCCGAGACAGAACGGCGGCCGGGCGCCGTTTGCTACCCTTTGGATGCCCTGGTCAGATGCCTCAGCTTTTCAGCGCGGTCACGACCACCTCGATCAACGCCCCGCCGCCGAGATCGGCTACGCCGACGGTGGCGCGTGCCGGCAGGTTATCGCCAAAGAATTCGGTCCAGGCCTGATCCATCTCCTTCTTCTTGGCCAGGTCAGTGACGAAGATCGAGGCGCTGACGACGCGCGTCGTGTCGGTGCCGGCCTCCTTCAGGTAGCCTGCGATCTTGCCGAGGATGTTGCGGGTCTGCTCGCCCATCGAGACGCTGGTGTCGTCGGCGATGGTCCCTCCCAGAAAGACGAAGCCGTTCGCTTCGACGGCACGATGCATGATGGGTGTACGGATGCTGCGGGTGATGCTCATGATGTCCTCTCGTTAGAGCGTTGCAGGATGGAAGCGGTCGATACCGAGATCGCCGATCCGGGTCTGGGTGCCGCCGTTCGTGATCAGCTCCGCCATCACGGCGCCGGCGCCGGGGCCGAGCTGGAAGCCGTGCAGCGAAAAGCCGAACTGGTGATAGAGCCCCTTGTGACGGGCGCTCGGCCCGAACACCGGGAGGTCGTCCTTCATCTTCGCCTCGATGCCGGCCCAGGCCCGCACGATCGACGCATCGCGCATCACCGGAAACAGCTCGAACACCGTGCGCGCGCTGATCGCGAGGCCCTTCCAGTCCAGCATCGTCTCGTTGCGATCCTGGTCGGGTGTCGCCAGATGCCCACCGCCGATCAACACGGTGCCGTTTGAAAACTGTTTGAAAGACAACTTACGGCCGCGCAGGATCACGACGGGATCGATGAAATGCGGCACACGCGAGGTGATCATCAGCATCGGCGCGACGGTCTCGACCGGCACCGGCTCGCCAAGATCAGCGGCGATCCGCCCCGCCCAGGCGCCGGCCGCATTGACCAGCACGGGAGCGGCATAGCTGTCGGCGCCGGCATCGACGTGCCAGAGGCCGTCGCTCTGCCGGATGTTGGTGGCGGCCACGCCTTCGCGTACGATGGCGCCGAGCCGCTCGGCCTTGCGACGGAATGCCGTCGTCGTCTGCGCCGGGTTGGCGGCGCCGTCGCGGCGCGAGACCACGCCGCCGGGACAGCTGTCGGCGACCGCCGGCACCAGCCGCCGCAGCTCGGCCGCGCCGATCAGTTCCTCATGGGTGAAGCCGAGCGCATTCAGCTCCGCAACGCGCGCGCGGCAGGTCGCGAGCTCGTCCTCGTTCTCCGCGACGAGGACCTGGCCGTGGCTCTCGAAACTGCAATCGTCATCGACAAGCTCGGTGATCCTCTCCCAGATTCCCATCGAGCGGATCGAAAGCGGAATCTCGGGAATGTGCCGCGCGAGCTGACGCACACCACCGGCGTTGACGCCCGAGGCATGCCGCCCTGCATAGTCCTTCTCGATCAGCACCGGCTTCATGCCGGCGAGACATAGATGCAGCGCGGTCGAGCATCCGTGGATGCCGCCGCCGACGACGATCGCATCCACGCCTGTGGTCATCCGCGCACCACCGCCTTGACGTCGGTGTCCGTCTTGGCGACGGAGGCGAGCTCGGCGAGCGTGATCGGCTTGACCGGCGCGCGCAGCCGGTAATAGCCGATCTCTTGCGGACTCTTGTCGCGCGCCTGCGCCATCAACTCGGTGACGGTGAGGCCGCAGAGCCGGCCCTGGCACGGTCCCATGCCGGTGCGGCGATAAGCCTTGAGCTGATTGGGACCAGTTGCGCCGATCGCGACCGCGTCGAGGATGTCCTTCGCGGTCACCTCCTCGCAGCGGCAGACGATGGTATCGCCCGACGGAATCCGGAACTGCGGCGCTGGGCGAAACAGCGTGTCGAGGAAGGCCCGGCCGCGCTCGGCCTTGGCGAGATCGGCGCGCAACGCCGCCATCGGCGGCAATCCGGCGGCGGCCGCCGGCGCCAACGACTCCACGGCAGCGCGCGCCACAATCCGGCCGCGAACCTCGGCCGCTCCCGCACCGCCGATGCCGGCACCATCGCCGGCGATCGCGATGCCGGGGACCGACGACGCGCCATTGGCATCGAGCACCGGCGCCCAGCACAATTGCAGCTCGTCCCAGCGATGCTCGGCGCCAGCCGCCATCGCGAGATTGACGTTCGGCACGACACCCTGGTGTAGGAGCAGCAGATCCGCGGCAATCGACCCGCGCTTGCCACCCGCGACATAGCTCACGCTCGCGAGCCGGCCATCGCCAGCCGCGGCGAGTTCGGTGACGCCGGACACCACCCGAACCTTCGCCCGCACCTCGCGCATCATCACGAGACCCTTGGCGAAATAGGGCGAGGTCAGAAAGGCGAAGGCGTGCGGGATCGCGGCGAGATAATTTCCGCGCGCGGTGGTGTCGAGAATGCAGTCGAGACGCCCGCCGAGGCGCAGGATCTGCGCCGCGAGCAGCCACAGCAGCGGACCCTGCCCCGCGATCACAGTGGGGCCGTCCGGCACCAACGCCGACGATTTCAGCATGGTCTGCGCGGCGCCGGCGGTCATCACACCGGGCAGCGTCCAGCCGGGAACTGGAAACGGCCGTTCCAGCGCACCGGTCGCGAGGATCACGCGCGACGCCTTGACGAAGGCCGAGGCGCCGCCGACCGAGATACCGATGTCGAGGTTGCGATCGAGGCTCCAGACCGTCGCGCGCTGAATGACCTCGGCGTTGCTCGCGCGCAGTGCCTGCACGAGATCGGCGCCCGCCCAGTAGTCGGCGCCGAGCTGACCGCGCTCCGTCACAGGCGTCGAGGCGATGGCGCGATACACTTGGCCGCCTGGGCCGATGTTCTCGTCGAGCAGCAGCGTCGACAGGCCGGCTCCGGCCGACGTCGCAGCCGCGGCGAGCCCGGCGGGACCGGCTCCGATCACCACAACGTCGTAGGTTTCGCGCTTGGGGCCCGTGGTCATTTTCCGATCTCCCGCTTGCCCTTCTGAATTTCGATCTGCATGTCCGCGGCAACCGGCACGAGGCAGCCCTGGCGGTTACCGACGCCATCGATGGTGACGAGGCAATCGAAGCACACCCCCATCATGCAGTAGGGCAGACGCGGCGTGCCGTTGACCGCGGTCGAGCGGCGCACATCGCGTCCGGAGGCCAGCAGTGCCGCGGAGACGGTGTCGCCCTGGCGTGCCGCGACGGCCACGCCGTCGACGAAAATCTGCACCAACGGTCGCTTGTCCTGGTCGGAACGTTTGAACATGGAATGCTCTTTCTCGATATCTCTAATAGCCGCTGCGGTTGGCCGCGCCGTTGCCGCCGAAGCGGCCGGCCGAGAAGGCGCCGACCAGTTCGGGCTCCAGCGCGCCCTGGGCGACCATGCGCGCCACGTCGAAGGCGTGATTGGAAGCCAGCGTGACGCCGGAATGGCAGCAGGCCACGAAGGCGCCGGGATGGCTCTCCGACTGGTCGTAGATCGGAAACCCGTCCTGCGGCATGACGCGGATCCCGGCCCAGCTCCTGACCACGTTGAGCCGCGCCAGATGCGGGAACATGCGCTGCGCCCGATCGGCCATCACCGCGCTGACCGAATGCTTGAGCGTGCGATCGTCGAGCTCCTCCTCCCTGCTGTCCCCGATCATCACGGTGCCCTCGTCGGTCTGGCGGATCGTGGTCAGCGGGTGCGGCAGGAACGGCATGGTGCGCTCGGTCACCACGATCTGACCGCGGGTCGGGCCCATCGGCGCGTGGAGACCGACCATCGGCGCAAGCGCCTGGTTGGCGTTGCCAGCGGCAAGCACGACCTTGGCGGCACGCAGCTCGCCTTGCGGCGTCGTCAGCTGGAATTCACCGCCACGCTTGGAGATCGCCGAGACCGGTCGCTCTGGAAAATAATCGACGTCGAAGGCCTTGAAGCCGGCGTGGAACGCGCGGAACGTGCGCAGCGAATTGACATGGCCGTCGTGTGGACAATAGCTGCCGCCCGAGACGTCCGGCCCGATCAGCGGCAGCGCCTTCTTGACCTCGGACGCCGGCAGCATCTGCATCCCGTAGTCGGCAGCGCCGATCTGGTTGTGCATCCGCTTGACGAGATCGGCGCGCTGCCCGAACTCGTCCTCGCCGAGCGTCAGGTGAAAGCCGCCGTTCTGCTGCAAGCAAACGTCGAGCCCGGTCTGCTGCTTGAGCTCCGCGGCGAGCCTGCCCCACGCCTCGGACGCGCGAACCGTCCAGACCGTATAGGCTGGCATGCCCAACCCCTTGCTCTGCACCCAGACCAGCGCGAAGTTGGCGCGCGAGGCGCGTTTGGCGATATCGCCCTCGTCGAGCACCGCGACCGACTTGCCGAGCCGGCCCAGTCCCCAGGCGATGGCGGAGCCGAGCAGTCCGCCGCCGACGACGGCGACGTCATAATCTCCGGACATGAGTTCTCCTATCGTCCCGTGTCGCTCTTGCCGGCGAGCACGCGGTCGAGCCCGTAGAAGCGGTCGAGCAGAATGAGGGCGGTCATGGTGATTGCGATCACGCAGGCCGACACCGATGTCACCAGCGGATCGATGTTGTCCTGGATGTAGAGGAACATGCGCACCGGCAGCGTTTCGGTGCCCGGCGCGGCAAGAAAGACGGTCATGGTCAGGTCGTCAAAGGACTGGATGAAAGCGAGCGCCCAGCCGCTGATCACGCCAGGCAGGATCAGCGGCAGCGTAACGCGGCGGAACAGCGTCCACCCGCCGGCGCCGAGCGAGACCGCCGCCATTTCGACCGAGAGGTCCATGCCGGTGGCGGCCGCCAGCGTCAGCCGTAGCGCGAACGGAAACACGATGACGACATGTGCGATGATCAGCGCCGCAAAGCTGCCGCCCATTCCGACCGAGGTGAAGAAACGAAGGAAGGCGATGCCGAGCACGACATGCGGGATCATCAGCGGCGACAGGAACAGCGCGGCGAGCGCATCGCGGCCGCGGAAACGATAGCGCGCGATCGCGAGTGCCGCCGGCACCGCGAACAACAGCGCCACGAACGACGACAGTGCGCCGAGGCCGAGGCTGACCCAGAAGGCGTGGATGAATTCCGGATAATTCGCGATGGCTCGGAACCAGCGCAGCGAGAAGCCGCCCGTCGGCAGCGACAGGAAGCCCTCCGGCGTGAAGGCGACGAGACAGACGACGAGGATCGGCGCCACCATCACGATCACGAAGATGGTGTGGAAGATCAGCGCCAGCGGGCCGTTCTGTCTCATCGGAACACCTCCGCATAGCGCCGCTCGATCAGCGCGTTGCTGCCGACGACGATCAGCACCAGCGCGACCAGCAGCAGCGTGGCGACGGCAGCTCCCAGCGGCCAGTTCAGCGTGTTCAGAAACTCGTCATAGGCGAGCGTCGCCGCGACCTTGAGCCGGCGTCCACCGATGATCGCCGGCGTCGCGAAGGCGCTTGCCGAAAGCGAGAACACGATGATGGCGCCCGACAGCACGCCGGGCATGATCTGCGGCATGATGATGCGGCGAACGATGGTCAGGGAGCCGGCACCGAGCGACATCGCGGCGTTCTCGATCTGCGGATCGAGCCGCTGCAAGGCGGCCCACACCGAGAGCACCATGAACGGCATCATCACGTGCGCGAGCGCGACGACCATGCCGGTTTCGGTGAACATGAAGGGAATTGGCGTGCCGATCAGTCCGAGCGACATCAATAGCTTGTTGACCACCCCGTTATTGCCGCCGAACAGCAGCGCCCAGCCGAGCGTGCGCGCCACCACCGAGATCAACAGCGGGCCGAGAATGACGAGCAGAAAGAAGCTCTTCCAGCGCCCGCTCATACGATTGAGGATGTAGGCCTCGGGCGCACCGAGCACGGCCGTGAGCACGGTGGTCAGGATCGCGATGCGAAAGGTGCGCCAGAACATCTCGGCGTAATACGGATCGCTCACGATCTCGTGCCAGTTCTTCACGATGAAGACTGGCTCGATGCCCTTGTATTGGCCCCAATCGTGGAACGACAGCAGCACGGTCATCGCCAGCGGAATCAGCAGCACGCCGACGAACAGCATCAGGGCCGGCGCCGTCAGCGCCCAGGGTGCGCGGATGCTGGGTTGCTCCGTTGCCGTCCTCATGCGGCAGCTCCGGCGCGCGCACTCATGTCCTCCGGACGCCAGGCGAGGCGGACCGCGTCGCCCTCGGCCGGTTGGGTCTGGCCGTCGTTCTGGCGGATCACGATCGCCGGGCCGCATTCGCTCTCGCACTGGAACAGCCAGTGATTGCCCTGGAAGATGCGCGTGACGATTTTTGCACAGAGGCCGGTATCGCCGAAGCCGATCCGTTCGGGACGAACGCTGATCGTCACGGGACCGCTGAGCCCGGCAGGCGCCGGCGCGCTCCACGACCCCGCGAGCAATCGCGCGGGCGTGCTGGTGCGGTCGATCGTCGCGGCAAAGTCGTTGGTCTTGCCGAGGAATTGCGAAACGAACGCCGAGGCTGGCCGCTCATAGGTCTGCTGCGGCGTGCCGATCTGTTCGATGCGGCCCTGGCTCATCACCACGATACGGTCGGACAGCGACATCGCCTCGTTCTGGTCATGGGTGACCAGGATCGTCGTGGTGCCGAGCGTGCGCTGGATCTGGCGCAGCTCGATCTGCATCTCCTCGCGCAGCTTGGCGTCGAGGTTCGACAGCGGCTCGTCGAGCAGCAGCACGCTCGGCCGGATCACCAGCGCACGCGCCAGCGCCACACGCTGCTGCTGGCCGCCGGACATGCGGCGCGGATGGCGTTCCTCGTAACCCGCGAGGCCGACCATCGCGAGCGCCGCACGGACCCGTTCGGCGCGCTCCGCTCGCGCCACATTCCGCATCTCCAGACCGAAGCCGACATTCTCCGCCGCGGTCATGTGCGGAAACAGCGCATAGCTCTGGAACACGATGCCGAGCCCGCGCCTGGCCGGATGCACGGCGGTCAGGTCGTTGCCCTCGAGGCGGATCGCGCCGCGCGTCGGGTCGAGGAAGCCTGCGATCATCTGTAGCGTCGTGGTCTTGCCGCAGCCGGAGGGGCCGAGGAAGGAGATGAACTCCCCCTTGCCGACTGCGAGACTGAAGTCGTCGACGACAGTCTGCGCGCCGAACTGCTTGGCGACACGATCGAGCTCGAGATAGGCCATGGACTGACTCCGGTGCGGCGATCAGATCAACGCTCGACCTCGCGATTCCAGCGCTTGGTCCACTCCTCGCGCTTGTCGTTGATTACCGTCCAGTCCGGATTGTAAAGCTTCGCCGCACGCTCGCCGAGCGGAGCCATCTTGCCGAGTTCCGGCGCTATCACGAGCGATTTCAGCACCGGTCCGTAACCATAGTCCTTCAGCATCACGAGCTGGATCTTCGGATCTAGCAGCCCCTTGACGAAGCTCGAGGCAAGCGGCGAGGCGTTGGGCTTGGCGATCGGACAGGCGGTGGTCAATAGCGTCGCCGCGCCTTCCTTCGGATAGACGAAGTCGACGGGGAAGCCGGTATTGGCAAAGCTCTGCACGCGTCCGGAGCCCCATACGGCGATGACGGCCTGGCCGGACTGGAACAGCTCGGTCATCTTGCCCGGCGACGGCTCGTAGGCGAGCACGTTCGGATTGATGTCGTTCTTGAAGATCTTGAAGCCGGCATCGACATTGGCTTCGCTGCCGCCGTTCATCTTCGCGAGCATCAGCAACGCCTCCAGGCCGTAGGTGTTGTTGATCGGCGGGATGACGAGCTGCTTCTGGTATTTCGGATCCTTCAGGTCGTTCCAGGAGGTCGGCGGCGCCCAGCCCTTCTCCGCAAATGCCTTGGTGTTGTACATCAGGCCGGTCGCAACGATGCCGATCGCCACGGCGCGATCATCCTTGAAGCGGGCGGTGTCGTAGATATCGGCCGGAAGTCCGTCGAGCTTGCCGCAGAAGCCGAGCTGGATCGCCTGATACATCGGGCCGTCGTCGACGATGATCACGTCGATCTGCTGATTACCCTTCTGCGCCTGGAGCTTTGCCAACGTATCGGTCGAGTTGCCGGCGACGTATTCGACCTTGACGCCGTTCTCCTTCTCAAAGCCCGGGATCACCTGTTCGCGGATGGTCTTCTCGAACGAGCCGCCATAGCCGGCCACGTAGAGCGTTTTCTGCTGGGCCATGGCGAGCGACGGGATCGCGGCCAGTGCCGCGATGCCGACCGCAGTCAGGAGGCTGAAATTCTTCATGGGACCGATCTCCAATACCGGGATGGGGTGACGTGCCGGCGGGAGCCATCCGCATTCGATCGGCGCCAATTCCGCTCGATCAGGGCTCCGGCCCCTGTTCAGCGGGTGTCGCTATTAGCAAGAAGGGCTTTGAACCCCTCCAATCTGCCGAAAAAACGGGCTGTCTCCAGCGCTGATGAAAAAGATCGCAACCAACGCTTCCATCGTCCAATGAATAATGGCAACCTCTGTATGCCTAAATGTTATGAAAAGGATACGACATGCCGCGGATCAACCCGCGACAGGTGGAAGCCTTCAGGGCGACGATGCTGACCGGTGGCGTCACTGAAGCGGCGAAGCTGATGGCGGTGACGCAGCCCGCGGTGAGCCGGCTGCTGCGCGACTTCCAGGCGCTGTTGAAGATGGAATTGTTCGAGCGGCGCGGCACCGGGCTGGTGCCGACCGCCGCAGCCATTGCGCTCTATACCGAGGTCGAACGTTCATTCGTCGGCCTCGAACGCATCACCGCGGCAGCCGAGGAGATCCGCGGCCGTCGCATCGGCACGCTGCGGATTGCCGCATTGCCCGCGATCTCGAATGGTTATCTGCCGCGGCTCGCAGGACATTTCCTGAAGCAACGCCCCAACCTCAACCTTGCCTTCTTCGGCGTGATCTCGCCGATCGTCATCGATTGGGTGTTGAACAACCAGTGCGACATCGGCTTCGCCGAGCTTCCGATCGCCCATTCCGCCTTGCCAAGCATGCGCCTGCCAGCCTTGCCACGCGTCGCGGTTCTCCCGACCGGTCATCACCTGGCGGCGAAGGAGGTTTTGCAGTCGCGCGACTTCGAGGGAGAGACGTTCATCTCACTCTCGGCCGGATCGGCCAGCCGGCATCTGATCGACCAGATCTTCCAACGCGACGACGTCCACCGCGTGTTGCGGGTCGAGACCGCGTTGTCGGAGATCATGTGCGGCATGGTGTCGTCCGGGCTCGGGGTCGCGCTCTGCGATCCTTTCACCGCACAGGAGTTCGCGACCCGCGGCGTCGTGGTGCGTCGCTTCCTGCCGCGGATCGACTTCCAGTTCGCGGCGGTTTTTCCAGCGCAGCGGAGCCCCTCGCCGGTGGCCTTGGACCTGGTCGAGACCGTGCGACGATCGCTCAACGAACTGGATGGTCAGCTTCACTCGGTAAGCGGATGAGAGGATTGCCGCTCGCGCTTGCCACCTAACGGCATGCCATCCGGTTGGCTCCTGCTCACAGATGGGCTTCGAAGGCGTCACGTTGCGCGCGCGTCAAATGCAAGCCGTGCTTGGTGCGCCGCTCGAGAAAATCCGCGGGCTCCTCCGCCCACTCCGTTGCCCGGAGAAAGTCCGCCTCGCATTCATAGAAATCTCCGCCGAAGTGACGGCCAAGGTCGATGACGCTACGGGCCGATCCAAGCAGGTCGCGCGCGCGGGTGCCGTAGAGCCGCGCATAATGATGCGTCAGCGTGCCGGGCAGATCGGGATAGGCTCGCGCGAGCTCTGTCGCGAAGCCCTCGAACGTGCCGCCGATGTCACCGCCGGGCAAGGGCTTCCCCGCCGTCCAGGCTGGCGACATCTTGTGAAACCAGGGCGCCAAGCGACCAAGCGCGTGCTCGGCGAGCCGGCGGTAGGTCGTGATCTTGCCGCCGTAGATCGTAAGCAGCGGCGGCTCCTCCGGCGTGCCGTGGACCTCGAATACATAGTCGCGCGTGACCGCCGATGGATTGTCCGAATTGTCGTCGTAGAGCGGCCGCACACCGGAAAAGGCATGCACGATGTCGTGCTGCCCCGGAGACGCGCGAAAGTAGCGCCGCAGGATGCCGAGCAGATAGGCGGTCTCGTCGGCATCGATCACGACGTCCTCCGCCCGGCCGTCATAGGGAATGTCGGTGGTGCCGATCAACGCCAGACTGTCCTCATAGGGATTGACGAAGATCACGCGGCGATCCTCGTTCTGGAGCAGATAGGCCTGCGGCCCGCTCCAGAATTTCGGCACCACGATGTGGCTGCCCTTGACCAGCCGCACATTGTGCGACGAGTTCAATCCCACGACGCCCTGCACGACATCACTCACCCAGGGGCCGGCCGCATTGACCAGCGCACGCGCGCGCACCACCTGCGGACCGCCCACGCCTTGCATCTCCAGACGCCAGGCGCCCTGCTCCCGCCTCGCGCTCACCGCGCTGGTCCGCGGCAGGATGACGGCGCCGCTGCGGGCGGCATCGATCAGGTTGAGGATCACGAGCCGAGCATCGTCGACCCAGCAATCCGAATACTCGAAGCCGCGGCGATATTCCTCGCGGAGCGGCTTGCCTTCGGGCGCGCGTGACAGATCGAGCCCGCGGCTCGCCGGCAACTGCTTGCGGCCGCCGAGATGGTCATAGAGAAACAGCCCGCTCCGGATCAGCCAGGCCGGCCGCTGCTCGGGCGAATGCGGCAGCACGAAGCGCATCGGCCAGATGATATGCGGCGCAGATGCCAGCAGCACCTCGCGCTCGATCAACGCCTCCCGGACCAAGCGAAACTCGTAGTATTCGAGATAGCGCAATCCGCCGTGCACGAGCTTGCCGGAACGCGACGAGGTGCCCTCGGCGAAGTCGCCCTTCTCACACAGCAGCACGTTGAGACCGCGACCGGCCGCATCGCGCGCAATCCCGGCACCGTTGATGCCGCCGCCGATGATGGCGATGTCGACGAGCCCGTGGTCGGCGCCCGGTGCAGCCGCAATCATCGCGTCCTGCTGCGCTTCTTCTCGACCCGCCTGTGTGCCGCGGCCTTTCGTGTCGACCGGCTCTTCGCGGCCTTCTTCGCGGCCTTTGCCGCCTTGGGCTTCGGCGCCTGCAAGCCGTAGCTGGAGAAGCCCCGCGCGGTCTCGGCGATCTGCTCCTCGCTCAGAATGTGCGGGGTCTCGAGTGCGAGCGAGAGATAGTACTGACGCGCGATGGTTTCGAGCTCGACCGCAAGCCACATCGCCTTGTCGAGATTGGCGCCGACGGCGATCATGC
This sequence comes from Bradyrhizobium sp. SK17, assembly GCF_002831585.1. Taxonomy (GTDB): domain Bacteria; phylum Pseudomonadota; class Alphaproteobacteria; order Rhizobiales; family Xanthobacteraceae; genus Bradyrhizobium. Next base: position 7,469,934 of record NZ_CP025113.1, read on the forward strand.
CGTGATTGGCCAGCAGGCAGCCGTTGCGGCCTTCGAGCGCGGCCAGCGCATGCTCCGACAATTCAGCGGTGCCGTAGCGCGCATAGCCCGCGCAACGGATGTCGTGGCCGCCGAACGCGGCCATCATGTAATGGCAGGCGGGAATCGGCTTGCGCGCGATCGCCAGCACGGTGGCGTAGGTCGAATGGGTGTGCACGATGCCGCCGACATCGGGCCGGGCGCGCATGATGTCGAGATGGAAGCGCCATTCGGTCGATGGCTGCAACGGCCCATCCCATGAGCCATACTCGCCCTCCAGCGGCATCGAGGCGATCATGTCCGGCTTCATCGCATCGTAGGGCGTGGCCGACGGCGTGATCAGCATCCTGTCCTTGTAGCGCGCGGAGATGTTGCCCGACGTTCCCTGGTTGAGACCCGACGCGTTCATCCAGCGGCACTTGGCGATGATCGCCTCGCGCAATTGTCGTTCCTCACGGGTCATATCAAGGCACCTTTCGTCTTCAGCAGGGATTGAGCGGCGGCTCGCCGGCCAGGAAGCGGCGAACCTCCTCAGCCGCCTGGTCGGCGGCGAAGGTCACGGTACGCACGGAGGCGCCGGCGATATGCGGCGTCAGCGTGACATTGGGCAGTTGCAGCAGCGGCCAGTCGGGCGGCACCGGCTCGACCGCGAAAGTGTCGAGCGTCGCGCCACCGAGCCGTCCCGCCGACAAGGCCTCGGTGAGCGCGTCATAGTCGACCAGCGGGCCGCGTGCGGTGTTGATGAAGAAGGCATCCGGCTTCATCCGCGCCAGCGCCGCACGATCGATGAACCGGGTGGTCTCGGCGGTGACCCTGGCGTGCAGGCTGATTACGTCGGCGCGCGCGAGCAGATCGGCGAGGCCGACATGCTCGACGCCGTCATTGCGGTCCTGGGCGCTGATCTGGACATAGGGATCGGCCACCAGGATCTTGCAGCCGAACGCCTTGAGCAGCTTCACCACGCGGCTGCCGATCGCGCCATAGCCGACGATCCCGACCGTCATCTCGCCGAGCTCGCGCCCAGTGCGATCGGCGCGGTAGAGATCGCCGCGCCATTCGCCGGCGCGCAGCGATTCATGGCCGCTGCGGATCAGCCGCGTCTCGGCAAGAATGGCGCCGATGGTGAATTCGGCCACCGCGCTGGCGTTGCGGCCCGGTGTGTTGACGACCAGCACCTTGTGGTCGCGCGCGGCCTGCATGTCGATATTGACCGGACCGCCGCGCGACACCGCGATGAATTTGAGGTTCGGCAGCCGTTCCAGCATCGACCGCGAGATCGGCGCCAGATGCGTCACCAGCATCGGCGCGTCGCCGATGAAGCCGGCGATCTGATCCGGATCGCCCATGAACTCCTTCAACCCGTCGAGCTTGGAGCCGGCGTAGCCGTGCTCCATCGGCTGGTCCGGCCACGGCTGCTCGAGCATACGAATATCGACATCCTTGCCGCACGCCGCCACGATCCGCTCGGCAAACACCGACGGCAGCATGAAACGATCGCCGATGATGGCAATGGTGTCAGACGCGATGGCATCAGACCTGATGGCATCAGACATGGCCACCTCCTGCACGTAACGCTGCGAGTTGCTTCCAGACCGGCCGCGCCGCGAGGCGGGCATTGAGATAGGCCGGGAACAGGCGCGAATAGCGCGTGGCGAGCTCCGGATCGTGCGCCTGCGGCGCGTTCAGGCACGGCCTCACCCAATCCTCCGCGCAGGCCGTCATGTCGGGATAGATCCCGGTCGCCACCGCGGCGATCATCGCAGCGCCCGCCGCCCCGGCTTCACTCCGGCTGCAAACCCGCACATTGCATTCGAGTGCGGCGCCGAGGATGGCGCCGAGCGCCCGGCTTCGCGACGCACCACCGGTGATCCGGAGGTCACGCGGCAGCGAGCCCATCGCGGCGTAGCAATCGCGTGCGGCAAAGGCGAGCCCTTCCATCACCGCCCGCATCAGATCCCAATAGCCATGGCGCGTGCGCAGCCCCAGGAATTGCGCACTGGCTTCGTGCGACACGAAGGGACCGCGCTCTCCGGCATCGGAGATGAAGGGATGGAACAGCAAATCGCCCGGCCGCGCCGCGAGCACGCGCGCGTCGAGCCCGCGGATCAGATCGGCCCGCGATCGCGTCACGCCTTCGACCGCCAGCAGGTCTCGCGCCAGATCGATCAACCAGTCGATATTGAGCGTTGCCGCCATGTTCGACTGCATCTGCGCAAAGTGGCCGGGTACTGGGAACGGCATGGTGTAGCCGGTCGCCTCGGGATTGAGCACCACCGCATCCGCGCTTGGCGCCAGCCGCATATGCATGCCGGTGGAGCCGATGATGGTGCAGCCGACGTCGGGCGCCGGATCGTAAAGTCCCGCACCGAGCGCGTTGCAGATCACGTCGACATAGCCGAGCGACACCGGAATTCCCTCGGGCAGCCCGGTCTCCAGCGCCGCGGCCGCGCTCAACGGATGCGTCGTCACCGCGCCGTCGACCACATCGGGAAACAGCGGCATGCAGTCGGAAATGCCGATCAGCTTCGCGGTCTCCGCATCAAAGCTGCGCCTGCGGAAATTCCCGCAGGTGAAGCTCGCTTCCGACGGATCGGTGGCACGCTGGCCGGTGAGCAGGAAATACAGCCAGTCCTTGCAGTGGAATGCAGTCCGTGCGCGTGCCAGGGCCTCTGGCGCGTGGGTTTGCATCCAGGCGAGCTGCGGGCCCTGCTGGCAGGCGCTCAGCCCCGAGCCGGTGCGCTGATAGAGCGCGGCATTCCGATCGCTGCCACGGATGCTCTCGACCAGGTCGCCGGCCCGCGAGTCGAGCCAGAGCAGGGCCGGCGCAACCGGATGGCCATCATCGTCGATCAGCCAGGTGCCGTCGCCCTGCCCCGTGACGGCCACGGCCGCCACCCGCGATCCAACGTCCGGCACCGCGGCCACAAGACCACGCACCGCGGCCACGGTGTCGGTCCAGGTGCGCGCCATATCCTGCTCGACCCGGCCGCCGGGCGCGGTGCTGTAGCTGTTGGGCAGCGAGAAGTCGGCGAGCTGGCGGCCATCGCGCGTGAACGCCACCGTCTTGATCAGTGACGTTCCGGCGTCGATGCCGATGATCACATCGCGGCTCTGCGGCATCGACATGTCAGCCCGCCTCCGCATGGCGAATGCAGACCCCGTCGGCACCGAAGATATGAAGATGCCGTGAGTCCAGCGAGAATGGGATGACGTCACCCGGCCGCGCGGCGACCCGGCTCGACGTCACCGCGATCAGCTGATTGCCGGCGCATTCGCCCGCGACATGCGCCTGGTCGCCGAGCCATTGATTGGACATCACCCGCACCTGCACGTCGCCGCTCCCGACCGTGACCTTCTGCGGTCGGATCCCGACACGAACGCGCTTGCTCTGCGCCAGCGCTCGCTGTGCGGCCGGACCGAGCGTGCCACTCGGAACATGGAACGCGATGTCAGGCCCCGCGGACAGGCGGAAATCGCCGTCCGCGGCCGCAACATCGGTCTCCAGCAGGTTCATCGGCGGCTCGCCGATGAAGCTCGCCACGAACAGGTTGGCCGGTCGGTTCTTCAGCTCCTTCTCGCTCGCGAACTGTTGCAGCACACCGTCTTCCATCACCGCGATCCGGTCGGCCAGCGCGCTTGCCTCGGTCTGGTCATGGGTGACGAAGATCGCCGTCATGCCGCGCTCGGCCAGCAGGCCCTTGATCCGCCCGCGCAGCACGGCGCGGAGCTGCGGCTCGAGCTGTCCCATCGGCTCATCGAGCAGATAGAGATCGGCGTCGCGCACCAGCGCCCGCGCCAGCGACACCCGTTGCTGCTGGCCGCCCGAGATCGAGCGCGGATATTTGTCGAGCGTATCCTCAATCTCCACGAGCCGCGCGATCTCGTCGACACGGCGATTGACCTCGCCATGCGACAGCTGCTGCGCCTTCAGCGCGAAGGCGATGTTCTCGCGCACCGTGAGCGGCGGATAGAGCGAATAGCCTTCGAACGCCATCGCCACCTTGCGCCGCGCCGGCGGCAGCTCATCGATCCGCCGCGCGCCCAATGCGATCTGACCCGAGCTGACGCTTTCAAAACCCGCGACCATGCGCAAGGTCGAGGTCTTGCCGCACCCTGACGATCCCAGCAGTGCAACGATCTCACCTCGTCCGACCGCCATATCCAGCGCGCGCACGGCATGAACCGGCGGCTTGCCGCGGCTGCGATAGACCTTGTCGACATTGCGGATTTCGAGCATGCCCATGGTCACCTCGCCTGCCTCATGCCGCCTGCCGCCGGTCCGGCTGACCGACACGGAGCCCGGTTGCGCGATCGAACAGCAGTGCGCCCTGCGGCGCGAACCGAACGAACACGTCGTCATCCGCGCTCGCCACCGGCGCATCCGGCGGCAGTGCCGCGAGCCATTCCGAACCATCGGCGAACCGCAGCAACAGCACGGCGCGCTCATGCATCGGCGTGATGGCGACGACGCGGGCGGGAATGGCGTCATCTCCGGCATTGCGGCCGATCACGAGGTCGCCGGGACGAACCCCGAGCCAGTACGGACCGTGTGGGGTCGACGGATCGATCGAGTCCAGCCGCACCCGCGTCCCCGCAACCTCGGCACTCAGGCCGCCCTGCCCGGCCTGAAGCGCGACCTCGGCAAGGTTGATGCTGGGATCGCCGAACAGCCGCGCGACGGCCACGGACGCCGGCTTCGCATAGACCTCTTCAGGTCGCGCCAGTTGCACCAGCCGGCCGCCGACCAGGACCGCGATCCGGTCCGCGATCGCCATCGCCTCGCGATAATCCTGCGTGACATAGAGCACCGCGGCCGAGCTTCTGCGCAGCAGGCTCGGCAATTCCAGCCGCATCTCGTAGCGCAGCTTGGCATCGACGTTGCGAAGCGGGTCATCGAGCAGCAGCACGTCGGGATTGCCGATCAGCGCGCGCGCCAATGCGGTGCGTTGCTTCTGCCCGTTCGACAATTCGCGCGGCATGTGGCCGAGGACATGCTCGATCTTCAGGAGTTTGCTGACTGAGGCGACCCGCGACGCGACGTCGCCGCCACCGGCTCCCGCGCGCACGCCGCTCGCGATGTTGTCGCGTGCGGTCATGTGCGGGAACAGCGCGAAGTTCTGGAACGCCATGCCGACCCCGCGCCGCTCCGGCGGGGCGCCGACGATCGAGCGACCGCCGACCAGAATGTCGCCCTCGTCGGGCTCGTACATGCCGGCGACCATCCGCAGCAACATGGTCTTACCGCTGCCCGAGGGACCGAACACCGCGACGATCTCGCCGGGTTCAACCGTGAACGACAGCCCGTCGGCGCAGCGGATCGGGCCGAACGACTTGCCGAGAGCGTTGATGTCGAGACGCGCCATGGTTCAGCCCTTCACCGCGCCGAGCGACAGCCCTTCGACCAGATAGCGCTGGGCGTAGAGCGCGAGCAGCAAGGTCGGCGTCACCGACAGCACGATCGCCGCCGCGATCTGCCCGTACTGGATTCCCGAGGCCGTGACGAAGGCCAGCGCACCGACCGTCACCGGCTGCTTGTCGGCAGAGGCCAGGATCAGCGCGAAGACAAAATTGTTCCAGCAGAAGATGAACGACAACAGCCCGGCGGCCGCGATGCCGGGACCGGCCAGCGGCACCGCGATGCGGGCAAAGGTCTCGCGCCAGGAATGCCCGGCCAGGCGGTAGGCGTGCTCGATGTCCGGGCTGATATCCTCGAAATAGCCACGCACGATCCACAGGATCAAGGGCAGCGCGATCAGTTGATAGACCCAGACGATGCCGAAATAGGTGTCGCTGAGGCCGAGCTGCTGATAGTAGAGCGACAGCGGCAGCAGCACCAGCAGCGGCGGCGCGAAGCGGAACGACAGCAGCGTGAAGGCGATGGATTCGCCGAGCCTGAACTTGAAGCGCGCGAACGCATAGGCCGCCGGCACGCCGAGCAGCAGCGCAAGGATCACCGCCGCGCTCGACAGCACGAAGCTGTTCATCAAATTGCGCATGAAGGAGATTTCGAGATTGCCGGCCGTGGTGCGCAACTGTCCCGAGATCAAGGCCTGGTAATTGGTCAGCGTCGGCTCGAACAGGATGCGCGGTGGAATCCGCAGGATCTGCTCGTTGGTCTGGAAGGACATCAGGAAGATCCAGACGATCGGAAACATGAAGAACACCAGCACGAGCGCCAGCGCGACACCCCGGAAGATGCGACCCGCAAGACTGGAATGATCCATCGTCGCCTCCCGCCGCTCACGCGTGACTATGGGCGCGCGCCCGCAGCCGCAGCCAGTTCTTGATGAAGATGTTGGACAGGATGTTGGTGATCAGCCACAGGATCATCAGCAGCGCCGCCGAACGTCCGACATTGGTGTACTGGAAGAATTCGAGATAGGCCTGGACCTGGAACACCATCAAGCGGTCGCCGGGCCCGCCCTGCGTCATCGCGTAGATGATGTCGAACTGCTGGATCGAGTCGAGCAGGCGGAACAGCGACGCGGTGATGATATAGGGCGCCAGCATCGGCAGCGTGATGCGGAAGAACACGAAGCTCGCCGGCACGCCATCGAGCGCGGCGGCTTCGAACGGCTGCCGTGGCAGCGAGCGCAAGCCGGCCAGCAGCAGGATCATGATGAAGGGCGTGTAGACCCAGACATCGACCAACACCACCGTAAACAGCGCGGTCGACGGATCGGACGCCCATTTGAAATCGTGGATGCCGAACAGGCTGACCAGATAGGACAGGATGCCGAAGCTCGGATTGGTCATCAGCTTCCACATCAGCGCCGCGATCGCCGGCGCCGTCATCAGCGGCAGCAACAGCATGATCGACACCGCATTGTGGAAGCGGGTCGGACGCCGCAACAGCAGGGCGATGCCGAGGCCAAGCAGCAGCTCCACCACCACGGTCACGGCCGTATAGATCAGCGATATCTTCAGCGTGTTCCAGAACGCCGGATCGGTGAGGAAGTCGATGTAATTGTCGGCCCAGATGAAGCCGCGCAGATAGGGCAGATTCAGCCGGTAGCGCTGCAACGAGTAGACCGCCGCCGTCACGAACGGCACCAGGATCGCGATGCAGACCAGCAGTGCCGGCAGGCTCAGCAGATATGGCAGAAGGCGCCCGCGCGGCCGGGGGTTGCGGCGTGGGACCGTGTTGGTCTCGGAAAGCTGGGCCATGCTCATGACAACGGGAGCTCACTTGTTCGCTGCAACATCGCCGGTTCGGATCGGAGTACGATCCGAACCGGCGGGTTGTCGTGGTGCGGAGGAATCAGGGCACCACGCAAGGTGTTCACCCGAGGCCCGCCTGCTTGAGCTGGCGGTTGATGCTCTCGGCGAGCTTGTCGAGGCCTTCGTCGACGCTGACTTCCTTGGCCACCATCTTTTGCAGCGAGGCCGCCCATTCGGTGGTCAGGTCGAAAAACAGCGGCTGCGCCGTGAAGTAGATCTTGGCGCCGGGCGAGGAGACGTCATGCTGCTCGAGATAGCCCGGATATGATTTGGCGATACGATCGCGGAACTCACTGTCCTTCCACACCGAAGCGCGCACCGGGTTGACGAAGTCCATCTTGCGGGCGCCGAACAGGCCGTGCTCGGTCGAAGCCGCCCACTGCATGAACAGCCACGCCGCATCCTTCTGCTTGGAGAAGCTCGACAGCGCGAGCGACCAGATCCAGACATTCGGCGTCGGCGCCTTGGCCGCCGGGTTGGCGGCGAACGGCGCGTAGCCGAGATGCCCCTTCTCTTTGTTGTCGCCGCCATTCATGAAATAACCGAGGATGTCGGCATCGAAGATCATCCCCGAGGCGCCGGCGCCGAGATCGGTGCCGACCTGATACCAGGTATAGGTCGACCAGTTCTTCGGGCCCGAGCCCTGGATCATCTTGACCCACTTCTCGTGGAAATCCTTCGATGCCTTGGTGTTCATAGCGGCCTTCAGCTTGCCGCCCTCCATCACGAAGTCCTTCTGGCCGAAATTCGAATAGGCCGACAGGAATCCGGGATGGATGGTCGCCCACGAGCGCGAGCCGCGCACGCCGATGCCGTAGGGACCACCGGCGTCCTTGGTGATCTTCGCGGCGACCTCGAGCATCTCGTCGAGATTCTTCGGTGGCTTGACGCCGACCTTGTCAAAGATGTTGCGGTTGTAGGTGATGTTGTTGAGCTCATAGCCCCATGGAATGCACCACTGCTTGGCCTTGCCCGAACCGAGCTCGGAGCCGGCGACGCCGTCCCAGGCCGTCGAGGCGCGCAGGCCGGGCAGCACATCGTCCCAGGCAAACGCCGGATTGGTCCTGGCGGGGTCCTTGATGTAGGCGTTGAGATCCTCGATCCAGCCGGCCGGACCGTAGGTCCAGGTCATGTAGGCGCCGGTCATGAAGGCATCGTACTGATCCGACTTGGACGACAGCGCCGCCGTCACCTTGTCGAAATAGACGTCCTCCGGAAAGATGTCGTAGGTGACGTTCATCCCGGTCAGCGTCTTGAACGCTTCCAGGTCACCGATCATCGCATCGACATAGGGATGCTTGTTCAGCAGCAGCTTGACCGACTTGCCGCTATAGGCCTTCCAGTTGAAATCCGCCGCCATCGCCCGCGACACTGCCGATGCGAAACCGGCATTGGCGGCAGCACCGACGATGCCGAGCCTGGCAGCGCCATCGAGCAGGTCACGCCGGCTGATGCGCTTGGCGGCGTAGGAGTCGAATAGGTTCTTCTCTCGATCGAACATTGTAACCTCCCATTGTGCGCGTTTACTTTCCCTTACGACCTTTGGTCTTGGTCTTGCCGGATGTTGTCTCCGGCTTATCGGTCACGAGTGCCTGCGCGGTCACTTCATCGATGATGAGGCCGTGCAGCAGGCCACTGCGCAGCACCGCGCGCAAAGCGGCCACCTTGGCGAGCCCACCGCCGATCGCGACGATGCGATGCGCCCTGAGGTCTGCGGGCGCCATCGAGGTAGCACGCGCGGAGAGATCGAGGTCGAGCACCTGGCCGTCGGCGCTGAAGAAGCGCCCGAGCAGGTCGGCGCACGCTCCCGCCCGCTTCAATTCCACGACCTCGTCCGGCTTGATCATTCCGCTCGAGACCAGGAATCCGTCGCTGTGGATCTGCCCGATGCCGACGAACAGCAGCGATGCCTCACGCGCCAGCGCATACACCTCCGCAATGCCGTATTGCTGCATCAGCACCGCGCGGTCGGCGACCGAATTCGCGAACACCGGCACCGGTAAGAGATAGGCCTCGGCTCCCGTCCGCTCCGCCAACCGATGAATCACGTCGAACGGGTTGGCGGCGAACTTGCGCGTCAGGCCGCCGAGCAGCGAGACGAATTGCACGTCGCGGGCCGGCGTCTGCGGCAATTGCTCGACCACCGCCGCCAGCGTGCGGCCGTGACCGACGCCGATGATCTTGTGCTCGCCGCGCTCGAGAATCTGCCGCAGGAAGCTCGCGCCTTCGAGTGCGAGCGCCTTCAGCGGCCAGTCGCCTTCGCCGAGATCGGGCGCGACGCGGCAGAAGCCCAGGCCGAAGCGCTCGGCCAGCACGTTCTCCAGCGCCACGCATTCGGCCACCGGCCCCTCGACGAAGACGCGGATCATGCCTTCGCGGCTCGCGCGCGCGATCAGCCGGTGCGCCTTGGTGCTCTGGATGTTGAGCCGCTCCGCGACCTCGGACTGGGTCAGGCCGGCGGCGAAGTACAGCCACGCCGCGCGGGTCGCCAGCGAGGCTTCGCCGTCAATCATCGGCACCCTGTCGGAGGAGGTCACCACGCCGCAAAAGCCCGCTTGCAAAATTCTTCAGATGCTGCAAAAAATTGCAGACGCAGATCGAGACGTCAATCCCCCAAACGTGTTGCAGTGCAACGTTGCTCGCGAACGAAGCTGCCGGCGCCGTGTTACGAAGCGATCGTGGTGAGGTCTGATGACAGGCTTGTTCCTCGGAATTGACGTCGGCACCGGTGGCGTGCGCGCCTGTGCGATCGATGCGCGCGGAAATATCCAGGGCATGGAATCGACTGCGCTGCCGCCGCCGCGACAGGACGGCAACGCGATCGATCAGGAGCCGGAGCTGTGGTGGCAGGCGACGATTGCCGCGATCGGCAAGCTCAGCCACAAGATCGATCTCGCAGACGTCGAGCGCATATCCGTCGACGGAACCTCGGGCACGCTGCTGCTGATCGATGAAGACGGCCGGCCGCTGACGACGGGGCTGATGTACAATGATGCGCGCGCCACGGCGGAAGCTGCCCGCATCGCAGCCATAGCACCTGCCGAGAGCGGCGCGCATGGCGCGAGCAGCGCGCTGGCCAAGCTGCTGCATCTGTTGAACGAAGACAGCGCGCGCGGCGCACGCTTTGCCGTGCATCAGGCCGACTGGATCGCCGGCCGGCTGGCCGGACAACACGGCGTCAGCGACGAGAACAACACGCTCAAGCTCGGCTACGATCCGGTGACGCGCACATGGCCAGCCTGGCTCGATCGCCTCGCGGTGCCGCGCGACCTGCTGCCGAAGGTGCTGGTGCCGGGAGCAACGTTTGCGGAGATCGATCCGAAAATTGCGGCCACGCTCGGCCTGCCACCGTCGGCTCGGATCGCGGCCGGCACCACCGATGGCGTCGCAGCCTTCATCGCCACCCGCGCCGACACGCCGGGTGACGCCGTCACCTCGCTCGGCACTACGCTGGTGGTGAAGCTGCTGGCGACACAGCCGATCTTTGCCGCGAGCCAGGGTGTCTATTCGCACCGGCTCGGCGAGCGCTGGCTTGCCGGCGGCGCCTCCAACACCGGCGGCGGCGCACTGCTGGCCCATTTCAGCGCCGCCGAGATGGAGCGCCTGACGCCGCGATTGCAACCGGAGGCACCGACCGGTCTCGACTATTATCCGTTGGCCAAGCCCGGCGAGCGCTTTCCGATCGCCGATCCGGCGATGCCGCCGCGGGTTACACCGCGACCGGCGGAGGACCATCGCTTCTTTCAGGCGCTGCTGGAGGGCATCGCGTCGGTCGAGGCGCTGGCCTATCAGCAGCTAGGCCGCCTCGGCGCGCCGGCACTGCGCCGCGTCATCAGCATCGGCGGCGGCGCAAGGAACGAGGCATGGACCGAGATCAGGCACCATGCGCTCGGCGTACCCGTGACGGTCGCCGAACAGACCGAGGCGAGCTATGGCGCAGCACTGCTGGCGCTGCGGGGCGGTCCGGCATGAAGCAAGGTCCGATCGACATCGATGGCCTTCACAGCATCATCGATCGGTTCGATCATGTGCTGCTCGACCAATGGGGCACGCTGCACGAAGGACAGGCGATCTTTCCGGCTGCACTCGACTGCGTGGTGCGGCTGCGCCAGGCCGGCAAGCGCGTGATGGTGCTGTCGAACTCCGGCAAGCGCGCGGATGGCAATGCGAAACGTCTCGCCGCCCTTGGCCTGCAAGCGGACGCTTACGACGGCATCCTCACGTCGGGCGAAGCCACCTGGATCGGACTGAAGACGCGCGCGCACCCGCCATTCAACGAGTTGGGCCGCACCTGCTTCCTGATCACGCGCGGCGGTGACCGCACCATCATCAACGGGCTCGATCTTGCCGTCGCGGACGACGTCGAGAACGCCGACTTCATCCTGCTCGCGGGCCTCGACGATGCCGCGGCCGAACCCGAACAGTGGCGGGAGTGCCTGGCCCGTGCAGCCACCCGCGGGCTGCCGATGCTGTGCGCCAATCCCGATCTGACCATGTTCGGCGCGCATGGATTGATCCCCGCGCCCGGCGCGCTGGCGCGCTTCTATGGGAGCCTCGGTGGCCGCGCCAGCTTTGTCGGCAAACCGCACGCGCCGATCTTCGCCGCTGCACTCGATCAGCTCGGCCATCCGACGCCGGCGCGCGTGCTGATGGTCGGCGATTCCCTCGACCACGACGTCGCCGGCGGACGCGCAGCCGGCATGCTGACGTTGTTCCTGCGCGCCGGCGTGCACCGCGACGATGCCGGACGATTGTCCGACCATGATTCACGCACGCCGCACTGGACCATGACGCAGTTCATCTGGTGAGATCCACACCATGCAACAGCCCGCTCAGATCAATGACCTCCGCGAGATGTCGGCGCGTGTCGGCAGGAACATGCTGCTGGTGCAGGGCGCCGGCGGCAATTCATCGGTAAAGGATCGCGATACGCTGTGGGTGAAGGCCTCCGGCACATGGCTGTCCGATGCCACCGACAAGGACATCTTCGTCCCGGTCGCGCTGTCCGCTGCCCTCGCCGCGCTGGAGCAAGGCGACGAACGCGTGCCGCTCGCCCCGGGCGCCACGACGACATTGCGTGCCTCGATCGAGACCTCGCTGCATGCCTTGATGCCGCACCCGGTGGTGCTGCACGTCCACTCCGTCAACACGATCGCCTGGGCGGTGCGGACCGACGCGCCTGCCGAGCTCACACGCCGGCTCGCCGGCCTCAACTGGCGCTACCTCGATTATTGTCATCCGGGATTGCCGCTGGCCCAGGCGGTGAGCGCGGCGATCGCGCGCGAACCCGTCGATGTCCTGATCCTCGGCAATCACGGCCTCGTCGTCGGCGCCACGACCTGCGAGGCCGCGGAAGCCATGGTGGCCGACGTCGAGCAGCGCCTCGCGCTGATGCCGCGTGAGGCATTGGCAGCCGACAGCGACGCGCTGCGCAGCATCTGCGCCGGCACCGACTATCGGGTGCCATCCGACCCGCGCTGCCATGGCATCGCCACCGATCGGCACAATCTCGCGGTCGCCACCGGCGGCTCGCTCTATCCCGATCATGTCGTGTTCCTGGGGCGGGCGATGCCGACCCTCGGGCACGGCGGCAGTCTCCGCGCAGCGGACTTGAAGAAGACCGATGCGCCGCCGCCGGTCGCTGTCCTGATCCCCGGGATCGGCAGCGTGATCCGCAAGGATGCCAGCGCCGGCGCCGAAGCGATGCTGAGCTGCCTCGCGCTGGTGACCTGCCGCCTGCCGCCGAACGCACCGATCCATTATCTGACCGAGCAGAACGAGAACGCCCTCCTCAATTGGGACGCCGAGCGCTACCGCCAGCAACTCACCGCCAGCCGCTGAGTGCGGCTACAGGCTTGCCTGCCGCAGACCGGCGCCGGTGGCGCTCGCCGCCGCCGCGAGCGGCTGGCGGCCGAGGATGAAGTCGGCGCCCTTCTCTGCGATCATCACCGTCGGCGCGTTGGTGTTGCCCGACACCAGCCGCGGCATGATCGAGGCGTCGATCACCCGCAGGCCCTCGAGGCCGTGCACGCGAAGCTGGTCGTCGACGACGGCGAGCGGATCGGAGCCCATCTTGCAGGTGCCGACTGGATGATAGATGGTTTCGCAGCTTTGCCGGACGTAGCTGTCGATAGCGGCATCCGACGTTGCGCGCGAACCCGGCGCGTATTCCTCGCCGCGATAGGGATCGAACGCCTTCTGCGCGATGATCTCGCGGCCGACCCTGATGCCGTCGCGCATGTTGCGCACGTCCTCCGGCGCCTGAAGATAGTTCGGGCGGATCGCGGGATGCTTGAGAGGATCGGCCGAGGTGATCATGATCGAGCCGCGGCTCTCGGGCCGCGCGATGTTGAAATAGGCCATGAAGCCGTGCTCGTTGACGATCTTGCGGCCGTGGTCGCCATAGATCAGCAGCACGAAGAAGAATTGCAGATCCGGCGCCACCAGATCGGTCTGCGATTTGAGGAACGCCATTGCCTCCAGCCCGTGCGATGTCGCAGGACCGGTCCTGGTCAGCACATATTGGATAAAGGCCGCGGTGGCGCCGAGCGGCTTGGTATGCTTGAGGAACGAGATCGGCTGGGTGCAACGCTGCTTCACGCCGCAGGCGAGGTGATCTTGCAAGTTTTGCCCGACGCCCTTGAGCTCGTGCTCGACCTTGATGCCGAGCGAATGCAGCTGATCGCCGTCGCCGATGCCCGACAGCTGCAACAATTGCGGCGAGTTGATCGCGCCGCCGGCCAGGATCACCTCGCGTTCGGCCCGCAGCGTGTGGACCTGGCCGCCCTTGATGTATTCGACGCCGACCGCGCGTCCACCCTCGACCAGGATACGCGAGGCCAGCGCCTTAGTGATCACCTTGAGGTTAGGACGGTTCATCACCGGATGCAGATAGCAGCGCGCAACGCTGGCACGCTTGTTGTCCGCGATCGTCGAATCGACCGGACCGAAGCCTTCCTGCTCGGCGCCGTTGAAATCATCGGTCGCGCGATAGCCGGCCTGCTTGCCTGCCTCGAACCAGGCCCTGGTCAGGGGATGGGTCAATTCCGGCAGCCGGCTGGTGCGCAGCGGGCCGTCGGCGCCATGATAATCGTCGGCGCCCAACTGGCGGCCTTCGGAGCGGATGAAATACGGCAGGCAGTCGGCATAGGACCAGCCGCGATTGCCGAGCTGCGCCCACATGTCATAGTCGGAGGCATGGCCGCGGATGTAGACCATGCCGTTGATCGAGCTTGATCCGCCCAGCACCTTGCCGCGCGGCCAGAACAGCACACGATTGTCGAGATGCGGCTGCGGATCGGTGTGGTAGTGCCAATCGACGCTGCCGGATTTCATCAGCGCGAGGTATCCCGCCGGCATGTGGATGAAGGGATTGCTGTCCTTGCCGCCTGCCTCGAGCAGTACGACCTGATTCTCGGGAACCTCCGACAGGCGGTTTGCCAGGACGCATCCGGCAGAGCCGGCGCCCACAATGACGTAATCCACCATGGTCTCCTCCATCTTCTTCTTCGCGTTTCTGCGAGGCGACCCGGCGAGCTAGGCTCGCATCAGGGTCCGTGGCTTGGACTCGTCGGAGCCATTGATGACCTTGCCTGTCGCGGGATCGAAGAGGCGGATCCTGTCGAGCGCCGGCACCAGCCTGATCACGTCGTCCGGCGACAGCTCAAGGCGATCCTGCGTGATGGCGCAGACCTCCTGCCCGCCGAGATCGGCATAAATGTGAATCTCGGGACCGGTCGGCTCGACCACGGAAACCTTGGCGGGGATGCCCTCGCTGCCGGTGCCGGGCCGCAGATGCTCGGGCCGAATCCCGTACTTGACGACCTGCCCCGCGGCGACGTTCGCGCCGGGCGGCAGCGGGAGCGTGACGCCGTTTGCACGCACGACTTGCCGCCCCGCCTCCGCGGCGACCTCGCCGGACAGGAAGTTCATCGCGGGCGATCCGATGAACTCGGCGACAAACAGATTTGCCGGGCGATCGTAGATCTCGAGCGGCTTGCCGATCTGCTCGATCATGCCATCGCGCAGCACCACGATCGTATCGGCCATCGTCATGGCCTCGATCTGGTCGTGCGTGACATAGATCGTGGTGGTCGCAAGCTTGTGATGCAGCTCCTTGATCTCGGTGCGCATCTGCACCCGCAGCTTGGCGTCGAGGTTGGACAAGGGCTCGTCGAACAGGAACACGGAGGGATCGCGCACGATCGCACGTCCCATCGCCACGCGCTGGCGCTGGCCGCCCGACAGCTGCCGCGGCTGGCGATCGAGATAGGGCGTGAGGTTGAGGATCGACGCCGCCCACTCCACCTTGCGCCGGATCTCCTCCTTCGGGCGCTTCTTGAGCTGCATCGAGAACGCCATGTTGTCGAACACGGTCAGGTGCGCGTAGAGCGCGTAGTTCTGGAACACCATCGCGATGTTGCGATCCTTCGGATGCAGATCGTTGACCACGACGTTGCCGATGCTGATCTCGCCCGCGGTGATCGCCTCGAGGCCGGCGACCATCCGCAGCAAGGTCGACTTGCCGCAACCCGAGGGACCCAGCAGCACGACGAACTCGCCATTGGCGATGGAGAGATCGACGCCGTGGAGAACCTCGAAGCCGCCGTAGGACTTGCGCACGTTGCTGATTGTGACCGATGCCATGCCTTGACCTTCCCGCTATGCGGCTGCCCTCGCCGACAATATCCGCTCGGCAATCTCGACGAAGCCTTCGGCACCCCGCTTGCTGGCAACGAAGGCTGGAGCCGCGGCCATCGCGCCCTCGAAATCCCGCACATTCGCGACGCCGCAGGCGTAGGGAAAGAAGCCGAACATCGGCGCATCGTTCGGGCTGTCGCCACAGAACACGATACGATCCCTCGCCTCGTCGAGATCGAGGCCGAGCCTTTCGCGCAGAAATATCCGGGTCATCGCCAGCTTGTCATAGCGGCCGAACCATCCGTTGACATGGATGGAGGAGACCTTGGCGATGCCGCCGGCGTTCTCGAACAGATAGACGATCTTGTCGACGGCGGCGCGCGGCAGCGGCGGCACGTCCTCGCACACGTCGATCGCAAGATCGGCTTCGCGGTAGAGCTGATCGGCGGAGATCGCCGCACCCGGGACCTCGGACAGGATCCGCTCGCCGAGCGCCAGCAATCTGCGGCGATTGGCGGCGCGCTCCGCCTCGGTCGCGATGAACTTGCGAACCATTTTGCGCGCCACCGGATCGTGCCGGAAATAGAACGCGCCGTTCTCGCCGATCACGCCGTCGACCGGCCAGAACCGCGCAATCATGTCGCACCAGCCCGCAGGCCGGCCGGTCACCGGGACCACCGCGAGGCCGGCACCGCGCAACCGCTCCAGCGCGGCATAGGAAGCCGCAGGAAGCTGACCATCGGTGGTCAGCGTATCGTCGATGTCGGTCAGCACGCAGACGGCACGGCGGGCGGCCTCGTCAGGAAAACTTGCAATCGGCTTCATGACGGCACGTCTTCCGCAAACGCCGCCAGACGGGCGTTCCAGTCGAGGAGTTTTGGCCAGAGGTCGGCATGGATGGCGCGAAACTCGGCATAACGCGCAACATTCCTCGGTTCGGGCTGGAATATCCTTGCCGGCGGTTTGGTCATCGCTGCGGCGGCTTCGGCGATCGTGCCGTACCAGCCCGCGCCCTTGGCGGCCGCGATCGCAGCGCCAAGCGACGACGCTTCCCGCGCCGGCGAACGGCACACCGGACGCCCCGACGCATCGGCCAGGATCTGTAGCCAGAGGTCGCTGTCCGAACCGCCACCGATAGCCGCGAGCTGGCTGATCTCGCCTCCGGTCACCGCCACGATCCTTTCGATCTGGCCGGCGACCTCGAGCGCGATCCCTTCCAGCAAGGCACGATAGATCGCGCCGCGCCGGGTCGAGCCCGACAATCCGGCGATCACGCCACGTGCATAGGGATCCCAATAGGGCGTCATGCAACCGAGCCAATACGGCAGCACCACGACGCCGCCGGCTCCGATCGGGCACGCCGCCGCCTCAGCCTCCAGCGCCTTGAAAATGTTTCGCTGCGCCGCCGGATCGGCACCGAGCATCTCCCGCGCCATCCAGTCGATCAGAAACGTTCCGGTGCGGATGCACTGCTCGTAGATGTAGCCATCGTCGCACACCGCCTTCTCGGTACGAAACGCGCGGTCGTAAGCGTAGTTGCGGCCGTAGCTTCCTGAGACCACCGCGGTACCCAGATTGATGTAGGCGCTTCCCGGAGACGTCACGCCGGCGCCGGTGCTGGCACACTGACCGTCACCACCCCCGGCGATGACGGCTGTGCCTGCCGACAGGCCGGTGAAAGCGGCCGCCGCGTGCGTGACCTCTCCCATCCGGGCGCCGGGCCGGGCCAGCGCTGGCAATTTCTCGATCGCAATGCCCGCGGCATCGAGGATGGCTGCGGACCAGGCACCGCTCGTCATGTCGAGCAAGCCGGTCGGATCGGCCGATGCCGTCGACGTCCGCCACTGGCCGGTCAGGCAATGCGTCAGATAGCCGTGGACTTCGGCGAACCGCGCCGCGCGGGCAAAGATCTCGGGCTCGTGCTCTGCCATCCAGATGATGCGATAGAGGCACGGCAGAACGTCAAGCGGCTTGCCCGATATGGCATGAACGCACTCGGCCCCAAAGGATTGTCCGAACCGAACGACCTGGGCGCGCGCGCGCTCGTCGAGCCAGGTCATGCCGGGCCTGATCGCGGCCCCGTCTTCGGTGAACGCGCTGAAGGTCTCGCGCTGATTGGAGATCGCCACGGCGGCGATCCGTCTGGCATCGACCTGATCGGTGATGCTGCGCAGCGCGGCCACCGCCGCATCCCACCAGTCATCCGGGTTCTGCTCGAAATATCCCGGATGCGGGTTGGCGAGGCCGATGCCCTTGCGCCCCTCCGCGACGGCACGGCCGCTCCGGTCCCAGGCGATCGCCTTGGTCGCGGAGGTCGAGCTGTCGATACCGATCACCAGATCCTGGGTCATTCCATCTCGCTTCAAAAGAAGCGAAGGCGACCTGCGCCGCCTTCGCGAACTTTTGCACCGCTGGCCTCAGAGCAGGCCGGCATCCTTTACCTTGGCGTCGATGTCCTTCGCCAAGGCGTCCATGCATTTCTGCGGATCGCCGCCATAGGCCTGGCCGGTGAGCAGCTTGCCGAGCTCGGTCGGAATCTCGTTGGTCGACAGGCCGGCCCACAGCGCCATGTGCGGCTCGGTGGCCATGGCGTTGTCGATCACCCATTTCACCGTTTCGAGATGCCGCGTCGTGCCCGGGCCAACCTTGGCCTTGGCCTTGACGCGCGGATCGGCGAACGACGAGTTCCGCATCGGCGCAAAGCCGCCAAGCAGCGTGCAGCGTGTCATGATCTCCTTGCAGCAACCCCACTGCATGAAGATCCACGCCGCTTCCTTGTTCTTGGAGTATTTCGACAGCGAGATGCACGAGCCGCCCTGATGGCCGAGATTCGGCTGCTCGTTGAAGCCGGCATCGGCAGGCGCGCGCAGCTTCTTCGCGGTCAGCGGCTTGGCCGGCTCCCACAGACCCTTGACCTTGGAGTCGTCCGCATCGAGACCCGGGAAGAATTCGTCCCAGCTCTGCACCAGCGCCACCTGGCCGGAATGCATCATCTCGAACTGGCCATCCCAGGTCGATGCCGTGGAGTTCGGCGGCGACACCTTCAGGAGCTCCTGGTACCATTTCAATCCGGCAACGCCCTGCTCGTCATTGCCCGAGAATTTCTTGTTCTTGTTGAAGATCGAGCCGCCATGGCCCCACACCGCCTGGCTCCAGTCGCACTCCAGCGAATAGTGGCCCGACTTCGCCTGCAAGCCGGTACCGAAGATTCCGTTGCCCTTCTCGGCCTCGCTGATCTGCCGCGCCGCCGTCAGGAAGTCTTCGTAGGTGGTCGGCACCGCGATCTTGTGCTTCTCCAGGATGTCCTTGCGGTACATCAGGGTGAAGATCGGAATGTCGAAGGGGATGCCCATCCACTGTCCCTCGACCTGGGCGACATTCTTGACCAGCGGCTTGGAGAAATCGTCCCAATCGAAATCGGGCATCGCAAGCTCGGGCTTGTCCTTGTAGTAGGCGACCGGATCGATGCAATCCGGCTGGAACATCGAGATCCAGGATTGATCGAGATAATAGAGATCGTAGGAGCCGAGCTGGCCCTGCACGTCCTGCGTCGCCTTGGCGAGCACCTGCTCGAGCGGCACGATCTCGACCTCGACCTCGATGCCGGTCGGATCGGTGAACTCCTTCTTGATCTGGTTGAGCACCACCGACGGCGGCGTCGATTCGGTCGAGTAGCGGATCTTGGCGCCCTTGAACTTGCTGCCGACGTCCTTCAGCCATTTGGCCTGGTTGTCCGGCAGTCCTTCGGCATAGGCCTCGGTGCCGATCAAACCGCTGCCCCGGCGCAGGCCGCGCGGATTGCCGAGCATGCCGAGGCCGAAGGCTGAAAAGCCGACGCCCGCCAATCCCATCCTGCGCAGGAATTCGCGCTTGGAGATCTGCCGGTTGGTATATGCGTTCGCGTTGTCGACGATGAATGTCTGCTGGTCGAATTTCTTGAAACTCATTGATACCTCCTCCCAACGTTTGTTGACTTTCTGGTCTCGGTCTGCGCGCCTACTCCTTGAGTGATCCGAGGGTCAGGCCGCGGACAAGCTGCTTCTGAACGAGCAAGATGAAGATGAAGCTCGGGATCACGGCGGTGGTGCCGAGCGCCGCGATGAAGCCCCATTCCGAGCCCGTCGAGGTGACGAAGGTCGTGATCTTGACCGGCAATGTGCGGATCGAATTGGTCAGGAACAACGACAGCAGGAATTCGGTCCACGAGAAGATGAAGCAG
This sequence comes from Bradyrhizobium sp. SK17, assembly GCF_002831585.1. Taxonomy (GTDB): domain Bacteria; phylum Pseudomonadota; class Alphaproteobacteria; order Rhizobiales; family Xanthobacteraceae; genus Bradyrhizobium. The sequence continues at coordinate 7,490,032 of NZ_CP025113.1, forward strand.
AGCACGGCGGTGGCGGCGACACCGCCCTTCACCATCGGCAGCACGACGCGCCAGAAGATCTGCAATCGCGTGGCGCCGTCGATCATGGCGGCTTCGTCGACGTCGACCGGGACGTCGTCGTAGAACGATTTCATCAGCAGGACGGCGATCGGCAGGTTGATCAACGTGTCGACCAGGATCAACCCGAGCCGGGTGTCGAGCAGCGACATGTAGTGGAACATGAAGACGACCGGCACGATGATCGCGATCGGCGGCATGAAGCGCTGCGACAGGATCCAGTTCAGATAGGCCTGCCGCCAGCGGAACCGCATCCGCGACAGCGCATAGGCCGCCAGCACCGCCAGCAGCAGGGTCAACGCGGTCGCGCCGACCGCGATCAGCAGCGAATCGATGATGGTCTGGCGGCTGTCATAGGAGCTTGCGCCACCCACGCCAAACGTGTTGCCGGATTCGATCGCGAGCTCCGCGCGCGACTTGCCGAGCATGGTCACGGCATAGTTCACCAGCGTCGGCTTGAAGTTGAACCAGACGATCTCGTCCTTGTCGAAGATCGCCGACGTCGGCTTGAACGAGGTCAGCGCCCACCAGAACAGCGGAAACATGAAGATGCCGACCACGAGCACAGCGGCCACGTCGCGCAATCGCTTCTGCCAGAAGGTTTCCTGCATCAGAACCGCACCTTGAACAGCTTGATGAAGATGGTCGAGGTGACGATCACCAGGAGCAGGGTGAACAGCGAGATCGTCGAGGCGTAGGGAAAGTCGGCATTCTTGAAGTAGATGGTGCCGGCGTAGGAGGTCAGCGTCTCCGTGGCGGTGCCTGGTCCGCTATCGGTCATCACCTTGACGTAGTCATAGATACGGAACAGGTCGACGCCGCGGATCAGGACCGCGAGCGCGATGATCCTGGACAGCATCGGCAGCGTCAGGCGGAAGAAGGCCTGCCTTGGGGTTGCTCCGTCGATCGCGGCGGCCTCGAACGGCTCCTTCGGCAGAGCGCGCAGCCCGGCGAGCATGATCAGCACCATGAACGGCGTCCACTGCCAGATGTCGGCGAGCAGAACGCCGGCCAGCGCCGAGTGGCTGGAAGCGAGGATCGGATATTGCGGCGGCCACAGCCCGAGCGACACCAGCCCCATGCTGAGCACGCCGAACGAGCCGTCCAGCATCAACAGGAACATCATGCCGGTGACCGCGGGCGGCACCACCAGGGGCAGCGTCATCAGCGCGCGGAGCAATCCGTAACCCTTCCGGTCACTGTCGAGCAGCAGCGCGATGGCGAGGCCGAGGCAGAGTTCGATCAGCAGCGCGATGATCGTGTACATATAGGTGTGGCCGATCGCACCCCACACCCGATCGTCGGCGAACAGCTTTCCCCAATTCCAGGTCGGGTTGAACACGTTCATCCGGGTGACCGGGTTGCGCTTGAAGAGCGAGAGCCACAGCGCATAGAGCAGCGGATAGACACCGAACGCCAGCAGCAGCGCGGTGATCGGCGCCAGCCACGGGAACGGGTGTTCCGAGGTCAGAAACCGTGGCCAGACGCTGCGCCGCGTCGTGCCCGATACCGGCACGTCGACAGCCAGACTCCGCGCATGGTGCGACACCATTGACGTTTCCTCGCGCATCGCTTTTCTCTCGGCGCCGGGCTCTTTCGGCCCAGTTCGCTGTCTTGTTTCAGGGCCGGCGTGATACTCCGGATCGGGGAGACCGGGCCGCGCGTGGCACCAGCGCTCGCGCCGTTGCCACGTCGGTCACCAGAATTGTTGCGTAGTTGCTGTTGAGCGCGGCGTAGACCGCATCGACCTTGTCGCTGCCGCCGGCAATGCAGATGCGCTCCGGCACGTTGGCGATCTCGTCGAGCGTCAGGCCGATCATCTGGTTGTCGAGTGCGCCGAGGATCGGCTCGCCTTCCCTGCCGATGAAACGTCCACTGACCACGCCGACGGCGCCACGCGCCAGATACGGCGCGATGTTCTCGGGCGACATGTAGCCGCTGCGCATCGCGGTGCCGGCATCGTCGACGCTGCCGACGCCGAACAGCACCTTGTTGCTCGACCGAATGATCTTGAAGGTTTCGACCAGCGCCGGCTCCTGCATGAACAGGCGCTTGATCTGGGCGGTGGAAACGATGCCCGGGGCATGCAGGTTGACGCAGCGCGCGCCAAGCCGGTTGGCGATATTGGAGGTGCACAGCTCCGGAGAGAATTCCGTGGTGCCGATCGAGCAACCGGTGATCTGGGCGACGGTCACGCCCGGAAGCTTCATTTCGGGCAACGACGCCGACAGCGCCTGCACCGTGCGCCCCCACGATACGCCGAGCACATCGTCGGGCTGCAGCCGCTCGATCAGAAGCTTCGCGCCGGCCATGCCGATCCGCTCATGCACCGGCAAACGGCCGCCGTCATCGGGCACGACGAGACAGCTGGTGAGGCCATATGCGTCGGCCAATTCGCGCGCGAGGCCGATGGTCTGCAAATGCCGTGACGACACCGCGATCGTGACGATGTTGCGGTCGCGGGCTTCTTGCAGAAAGTTCACGACCGAGGCGCGCGAGACACCGAGTTGATCGGCGACCTCTTCCTGCGTCATGCCCTCTTCGTAATAGAGCCACGCCGCCCATACGACAGGATCGCTGTCGAACTCTGCGGGGATCGACAACGCCCTGCGCTTGATGCGCGGCGGCGTCACCTGGCGTTGCAGCGTCTTGGTCATCAGCGATCCGGCATCAACGTCGTCGTTCACAAAATGCACATCGTATTGACAATTGTCAATCAGCCCGATTAATTGCCATCACGATTTGTCAAATGTCACGATCGGCCGCGACGGCAATGCTGCGGCGCAGGACTTGCCCGGGAATTTGCCGATGTCACAGCACAACTGGACCGCGCTGATCGACGATCTGGTGGCAGGCCGCTGGATCAATCCGCTCACCGGTGCAGCGGTAAAGGTGCCCTACGACTCCATCGCGATCGAAGACAGCCTCGAGGGACGCGAGGCCGAACTGGTCGCCGCCTTGAAACTCGGCGATCGCCTTGCTTTGGTCGCCGACGAGGCGACGTATGAGGCAATGGGCGCGCGCGTAGCCAAGGCGCTGCGCGAACTCGGTCCGGTCGAGACTGTCGTGCTCGATCATCCCCACGCCGACATGGCCGAGGTCCGTAGCCTGACGGAAAAGTTGCGCGCGTTCGATGCGGTCGTTGCGGTCGGCTCCGGCACGGTCAACGACCTCTGCAAATACGTGACGGGCCTGGACGACCGGCGCTATTGCGTGTTCGCCACCGCCGCCTCGATGAACGGCTACACCTCGTCGACGGCATCGCTCACGCTCGACAGTGGCTTGAAGGTGTCGCTGCCCTCGCACACGCCTGCGGGCTTCTTCGTCGACCTCAAGGTGTCCGCCGCCGCGCCGCCCTACCTCGCCGCCTCCGGCTTCGCGGATTGCCTCGCCCGTTCGGTCGCGCAGACCGACTGGTGGATGTCGCACCGGCTGCTGGGCACCGCCTATTTCCAGGAGCCTTACACGATCCAGGCCGCCGACGAGATCGAGCTCAACAAGCGCGCCGGCAATCTGCCAAAGGGTGACATCGAGGCGATGGGATATCTCTATCGCGTGCTGACCCTGTGCGGCCTCGGCATCTCCTTTACCGGCGTTTCGCACCATGGCTCGATGGGCGAGCATCAGATCTCGCACTACATCGATTGCTTCGCGGGTGCACGTCATCCCGGCTCCCTGCACGGCCAGCAGGTGGGCATCGCGGCATTGAGCATGGCGCGGCTGCAGCAGCAGATGCTCGCCGCAGATCGCCCGCTGTCAGTTCATGCGACGCACATCGATTTGGCCGACATGAAGCGTCGTTTCGGCGCGGAAGTTGCCCTGCAATGCGAGGCCGAGTTGAAGCAGAAGGCGTTCGACCAGGACGGAGCCATCGCGTTCAACCGCAAGCTGGAGGATGCATGGCCCGAGCTCCGGCGCGAGCTCTCCGCCTTCACGATTCCGGTTCACGAAATGAAGCGGCTGTTGTCAGCCGCTGGTGGTCCCACGACGGCAACCGAGCTCGGCGTGCCGCTGGGCTTCTATCGCGAAGCCATCGTGCATTGTCGGGAGATGCGTAACCGCTTTTCCTTCCTCGACATTGCCGCGGATGCCGGAACGCTGGAGGCATTTGCGCAAGGCGAAAATTGATCGGAGGGCCGTGACATGACTGCAAAGCCGCTCGTCGCCGTGACCGGTGCCAGTTCCGGCATCGGAGAAGCCACCGCCCGCGCCTTTTCTGAGGCCGGCCATCCCGTCCTGCTGATGGCACGCCGGATCGAACGGCTGGATGCCATGCGCCTGCCCAGTTCGATCTGCCGCAAGGTCGATGTGCGCGATCGCGCCGCGCTGACCGCCGCCGTGCGGGACGCCGAGGCAGAGTTCGGCCCGGTCGACATGATGTTCGCCAATGCCGGCATTGCCAGGCTCGGGGACATCGGCAACCAGGATCCGGCCGACTGGGATGAGATGATAGCGATCAACGTCAACGGCGTCATGAACAGCGTGCATGCCGTGATGGCGGGCATGATGGCGCGCCGCCACGGCACGCTCGTGATGATGAGCTCGATCGCGGGGCGAAAGGTCTATCCCGACCACACGGTCTATTGCGGTACCAAATTCTTCGTGCACGGGGTCTCCGAGAGTCTCCGTGAATATCTGTCCGGCTACGACGTCCGGGTTCTCGTCGTTTCGCCCGGCATCATCGAGACCGAGGTGCTGGACGGCGTGAGGGATCCGGACACGCTCGCGAACTACAAGGCGAACAAGGCAGCGATCGGCGGCGGCATCGGGGCGGAGCACGTCGCGAAGCTGATCCTCGACGCCTACAACCTGCCGCAAAACGCGCTGGTGCAGGAGATCTGCATCACGCCGACCCGACAGAAATACTAAGCGCGCCTGCGCTCGCTTCCAGGAGCCGATCATGACCGACACCGAACTTCAGCTGCGCGAGGCGATCATCGCGAAGTGCCGCTGGATGAATGCAACCGGGCTGAACCAGGGAACGTCCGGCAACATTTCGGCACGCCATGGCAACACCATGCTGATCTCGCCGTCCGCGACGCCATACGATTCCCTTACCCCCGACATGATCGCCGCGATGCCGATCGACGGCGAATACGGATCGTGGAAGGGGCCGCTCAAGCCCTCCACCGAATGGCGCTTCCATCTCGACATCATGAAGGCCCGGCCGGATGTTGGCGGGATTGTGCACACCCATTCGACCTACGCCACCGTGCTGGCGATCGCGCGCAAGGAGATTCCGGCGTGCCACTACATGATGGCGGCGTTCGGCGGCATGAACGTCCGTCTCGCCGATTATGCGAGGTTCGGCACGGCGGAGCTGTCCGAGTATGCGCTCGCCGCGCTCGAAGGCCGCACGGCCTGCCTGCTCGCCAATCACGGAATGATCGCCACGGGTGCGTCGCTCGACAAGGCGATGTGGCTCGCCGTCGAGCTCGAGACGATCGCCCGGCAATATTATCTGACGCTGGCAATCGGTGGGCCGGTGCTGTTGAACGAAGCCCAGATCGGCGAGACTGCCGCCGCCTTCGGCAGTTACGGCGTGCAGGATCCACCAGTCGGAAATTTACAGGCATAGCGGCGCCGCCGAGAGGCACCATGTGATCAGCTTGGCTCCGATCGGAATCCGGACGGAAGAAGCTGCGGCCACGGCACCGCTCGCGGTCGGAGCACGGTCATGAAACGCATCGCCGGGTTACGCGAGATCGCAGATCAGTTCGACCTCTTCCTGATCGAGCAGTACGGCGTGCTGCACGACGGCGTCGCCGCCTACCCGCGCACGATCGACGGATTGGCGAAGATCACGGCCTGCGGCCGAAAGATCATCATCCTGACGAACTCCGGAAAATGCGCGGCAGCAAACCGGGCCGACCTCCACGCGCTGGGTTTTGCCGGCTCTTGCCTGAGCGGCATCGTCAGCTCGGGCGACGTGGCCCTGCAATGCGTCAAGAGCGGGGTATTGGGGCCGCCCTTCGCAGCGGGCGCAGCCGTTTGCGTGATCGGCGATCCCGACGACCACTATGCCTTTTCGTCGGATGACTTCGAACTGGTCGACCAACCGCAAGACGCCGCCTTTCTGGTGTTTGCCGGATCCGACGTACCGCGGGTCTCGCTGCGGGCCTATCAAGATGCACTGGCAAGTCCCGCCAGAGCGCACGTGCCGGCGATCTGCATCAACCCGGATATCGCGACGATCCGCCATGGCGAGATCGTGCCGGCAGCAGGAGCCATCGCGAGGCTCTACGAGGATCTGGGTGGCTCGGTCGAGTATATCGGCAAGCCGCATCTGCTGATCTTCGCCCACGCCGTCGCAACCGCCGAATTGCGGCCCGGCGCGCGGCTCGTGATGGGCGACAGCCCGCATCATGACGTGGCCGGCGCAAGACCGATGGGACTATCGACGCTTCAGGTCCAAAGCGAGAATTATCGCCATTTGCCAAAGTGCCAATTACTGCGTCTGTGCGACCGATCCAACGGCGTCCCGGATTTCGTCATCCCGGCCTTCGCGTGGTGAATGCCAGCCGCGACTCGCGCCCGGCTGGGATACCAGTCTGACAGGCTCGCTCCGACGTCATGAATTGTGTATTCAGGTCTGGCGGAACGCCGGGATGTGGCGAGTCTCACACGATGATCGACGAGAAAGAACTCGAAGAGCGCCTGGTCGCGCTCGAGGCAGCCAAGTCCTGGAGCCCGCGCGTCGTCTCGCGGCTGGAGACGCTGCTGCGCTCCGGCCCGGACGAGGCGCTGTACCGCATCAATCCGATCCAGTTCGCCAATGAGAAGTCGATTGCGGAGGCAGAGGGGATCGATCTCTTCCTCCATGCCTGCGTCGCCGGGCTATTCGACATGGATTGGCTCCTGGTGTGTCCGATGTGCTCCGACGTCGTCGAGAGCTTCCGGAGCCTGCGCAAGCTGCACACGCATTTCCACTGCCATCTCTGTCAAAGCGATTACGACGCTGCGCTTGACGATTACATCACGGTGACGTTCACGGTCTCGCCGGCGGTGCGCGGCATCCGCTTCCACAAGCCGGAGGCGCTTTCTGCCTGGGATTACGTTTTCCACTACAAGCTGACGTTGGGCGGCCTCATGCCGGACGGGGTGCCGTGGAACGAGACCGCCAAAGGCCTGGTGCGGGCGCTCACCCGCATCGAACCGGGTTCGACCGCAAGCCTCGAGGTCGACGCCACCGAAGGCGCGCTGTTCGGCCAGGATTTCGACAGCGACGCCCAGTTCCTTTTTCCGGTGACGGAGGGAGTAGGCACAACGCTTCCCGGCGTGCCGGTTACGCTCGACCACGGTAGTTGCACAGCCACTGCCGCAAGCATCGCACCGGGCAAGGTGGTGTTCGAGGTTCACAACGCCGGAAAGCTGCCGGTGGTGTTCGGCATCCTGCAGCTTCCGGCGGAGGCCTCTGAGCGCCCAAAACTTCGTTTCCCGGCATATCTGTCCGGCAAGCGGCTGCTGATGACCCAAACCTTCCGCGATTTCTTCCGCTCGGAGGTGATCAGCGCGACCGAAGGCATCGCGGTTCTCGACGTGACGCTGGTGTTCACCGATCTCAAGGGCTCGACCGCGCTCTATGAGCGGATCGGCGACCTCAACGCCTACATCCAGGTACAGCGGCACTTCCAGCACCTCCTCGACGTCACGGTCCGGCACAATGGCGCCGTTACCAAGACGATTGGCGACGCCGTGATGGCGGCGTTTTCGACCGCGGCGGACGCGGTGCAGGCGGCGTTGGAGATGCGCGAGGCGGTCGATGAACTCAATCGCGACCGTTCGCAGCGTGATTTCATCCTCAAGATCGGCGTGCATCGCGGCGCCTCGATCGCGGTCACGCTCAACGAGCGGCTCGATTATTTCGGCCAGACGGTGAATATCGCCGCACGGGTGCAGAACCTCGCCGATGGCGACGAGATCTGCATCACCGAGGACGTTCACCGCGCACCTGAAGTGGCCGAGATCATCGCGCCATACCCGGTGACAAGGAGTGAGGCCGAGCTCAAGGGCGTCAGCAAGGCGATGCCGGTCTATCATCTGGCCAGGGCATGATCCGGAATCTCGTCATTCTTCGGAGCCGCTGCTGGATAAGCCAACCAGACGTTCGAAACGCAGCCGGCGCATCACCCCCCCTCGGCGGAGAGGAACAGGCGATAGGCCGGGTTTTCGCTCTCATTCCAGTAGGGATAGCCGAGCGCATCCAGCGCCTGAACGAACCGGGCGCGCTCCTGCGGCTTGACTTCGATCCCCGCCAGGATGCGTCCGTAGTCGGCGCCGTGGTTTCGGTAGTGGAACAGCGAGATGTTCCAATCCGGCGCCAGACTCTCGAGGAATTTCAGCAGCGCACCCGGGCGCTCTGGAAACTCGAAGCGATAGATCACCTCGTCCTTGAGCAGCGGCGCGCGGCCGCCCACCATGTAGCGCACATGGTCCTTGGCCATCTCGTTCTCGCTGAGATCGAGGATCGGATAGCCTTCGCGACGCAGCAACTCCATCACCTCCCGCTTCTCGGCCTCGCCGCGGCTCAAGGCGATGCCGACGAAGAGTTGCGCCGGCGCGGTGGTCTCGGCAAAGCGGTAGTTGAATTCAGTGATGGCCCGCGAGCCGAGGATGCGGATGAAGTGCCGATAGCTGCCAGGCTTCTCCGGTACGGTCACCGCCAGCAGCGCCTCGCGATGCTCGCCGACCTCGGCGCGATCGGCGATGGTGCGGAGCCGGTCGAAATTCAGATTGGCCCCGCTGTTGACGGCGATCAGGCTGCCCTCGCTCAGCGCGCCGCGCTCGGCATAAGCCTTCAGCCCGGCAAGCGCCAACGCTCCGGACGGCTCGGCAACCGATCGCATGTCGTCGAAGATGTCCTTGATCGCCGCGCACATGGCGTCGGTGTCCACCGTGATCACCTCGTCGAGCATGTCGCGGCAGAGCCGGAACGTCTCCGAACCCACCTTGCGCACCGCGACGCCGTCGGCGAACAATCCGACCTGATCCAGCGCGACGAGGTCGCCCTTGGCGAGCGCCGCCGCCATCGACGCGGCGTCCGCCGGCTCGACGCCGACGACCTTGATCGAGGGATTGAGGAACTTCACGAACGCAGCCACGCCTGCCGCCAGACCGCCGCCGCCGATCGGCACGAAGATCGCCTCGATCGGATCGGGATGCTGCCGCAGGATCTCCATCCCGACGGTGCCCTGGCCGGCGATCACATCGGGATCGTCGAACGGATGCACGAAGGTCAGGCCGCGGGCGACCTCGATCTCCCGGGCCTTGGCTTGTGCGTCGTCGAACGCGTCGCCATGCAGGACAACATCGCCGCCCAAGCGCCGCACGGCTTCAACCTTGATCGCGGGTGTCGTCCGCGGCATCACGATCGTTGCGGGAATACCGAGCTTGCGCGCCGACAGCGCCACGCCCTGGGCATGATTGCCGGCCGATGCGCAGATCACCCCCAGCCTTCGCTGCGCATCCGGCAGCCTGACGATCTTGTTGTAGGCACCGCGGATCTTGAACGAGAAGATCGGCTGCAAATCCTCCCGCTTCAACAACACCGTCCGTGACAGGCGCTCCGTCAGCCGCGGCATCGGATCGAGCGGCGTCTCGACCGCAACGTCGTAGACGCGGGCGGTCAGGATGCTTTGGGCGTAGTCGCGGAGTGCGCTTGCGGTCATCGGGTCGCTTCTGTCGATGGGAGGCAATCCTTATCGGTTGCACCTGCCCATCGTCGGCGCCGACCTCGCGAGCAGACGGTACGAAACTGCCGCTGCATCCAGGTCGAAGCATCGCATGACCGGAGGCGCGAGTGAAGCAAAGACCACCGGATCAATCGCCTGGCCGGGCGCAAATGAAGTCATCCGGGTCGTCGCGGGAGGCGCTGCCAAAATATCGAAAACAACCCCATGCAAAGCAGCTGGCTGCCGACGGGCAACTTGACACGTCGGGCAAATCAGGGGTATGTTTCGAATATTCCGAAATCGAGCATCGAGCGCCTCCAGCGCCGCGGCCATCCGCCATGCCGCCCCGGCGTGGACCGGTTCACGCCACGAGTTTCGATGAATTCCAATCCCGGCCATGGTCGCCCGGCGCTTCCCAGCCCGTTTCGGAGACGATCAGCGTGTCCTCGAGCTTGATGTAGCCACGCGCCGGATGCAGCAGCGCGGTCTCGATCGAAATCACCATCCCCGGCTCGAGCGGCCGGTCGGCGTCATATGGCGCGTAGGGCACCGGGCCGGTCGCGGTCAGGCGCGGGGCTTCGTGGCTGACCAGGCCAATCCCGTGCGCGGTATAGTCAAGCACGGCGCGGTGCGGTGAAGTTGCGACGGCGGCCTCGCCCGCCGCGATGATGTCACCACCCATCGCGCCCGGCCGGATCACGCGCCGCGCCGCCTGCTGGATGTCCTCGACCTCCTGCAGCAACTCGCGCAGCTCGCTGTCGGGCTCACCCAGCACGCCCATGCGGCTGAGGTCGCCGATATAGCCGCGGTAGTTTCCGCCGGAATCGATCGAGATCACGTCGCCCTCCGCAAGGCGTTGGTTTGACGGCGCGCGGTTATGGCTGTTGCCGCCGGCAATCAGGCAGTATTCGAACACCAGATCTCGCGCATGTTCCTCTTGGCGCAGACGAGCGACAATATCGTGCTTGGTCATGCCTGGCACACAGCTCCTGAACGTCGCCAGCATCGCATCGACCACCCGTTCAGAGGCTTCCCTGATGAGATCGAGTTCGGCGGGAGATTTTACTGCGCGAAGCCGCTCGAAGGTGAAATGGGCTTCGCGTAGTTCGACACCGTCGAGCCCGGCGCACAGATGATCCCTGGCATCGGCCGGCAGGAAGCTCGCCTCGATACCGACGCGCTTTGCCGCAGTCCCGAGTTGCCGCACATGATCGATCGCGAGGTCCATCGCATCGATCGTTCCCCAGCTGCCCGTCCTGACCAGCGGCGTCCACATCCGTCCGAGATCGTGCTCGAACTTCTCCATGCGGTTGCCGATGTAGATCGCGTTTTCCGGATGTCCCTTCTGATAGACGAACACCGGCAGATAGCGGCTCGTGCCGATCGCCTCCATGACATCGAAGAAAAAGAAGCGATAGCCGCCGAGCAGGTATTGTACGTTATGCCGCGAGGTCGCGATCAGCACGTCGAGTCCTGCCTCGTCCATCAGCCGGTCGAGCTTCGCGGTATCGAACGGCGCTGCGGCTGCGATCGTGTCGTGCGCATTGTCCATGGATTGACCTTCCGTCTTTCAAGTTGCCGTTTTTGCGGCCAGCGGCTTCGGTGCGGTGCCTGCGTTCTCGCCAAACAGAGCCACCGGTCGTCCGTGCGGCTCGACGCCGAGGAACGTGAAGGCGAGCCCGATCAACAGGCCCGCGCCGGCAAGAAAGCAGAACGCCGGCATCACCGCCGCGGCGGTCGCGCTCGGATGCACCAGATTGTCCGCACCCGCGATCAGCGCGAGGCACAATGGGCCGACGATCTTGCCGACCCCGTTCGAGAGCTGGGCAAGCCCGACTGCGCGTCCCGAAAGCTGGACCGGAAAGATCTCCGCGGGATAGGGCCCGATGTTGGAGAACCCGCCGTCGAAGAACACGGCGCCGATGATCAGGAACACCAGAAAAAGCGGCACCGAACCGGCAAAGTCATTGTGAAAGTACGCGGCGAGCGCCAGCGAGATCGCGGTGCCATAGCCCATCAACTGGCCGCACGGCTTGCGGCCGATCCGATGCGCCAGAAAGGCAAAGCCGGTCCGGCCGAGCACGCCGGCGAGGCTGACATAGATGAACATCTTGGCCGCCTCCTGCGGCGCGACGCCGAGCAGCAGCGCCACGATCGTCGGTCCCCACAGGAAGACGCCGTAGTTCGCCGTGCTGGCGCCGAACCAGACCAGAACCGTCAGCCAGAAGCGCCGCTGCTCGGCAAAGAGATCCGCGAATGTCGCCGGGTTGGCCGGCGGCAGCGTCGGCAGCACGAACTCGCCGCCGCCGACCTGATAGAGTTTCCGGATGCTCGCCTGCGCCTCGCGCACGCGGCCCTTGCTGATCAGCCAGCGCGGCGATTCCGGCATGATGATCATGGTCAGAATTGCGAGGATGATAGGCAGGAAGCCGACCGCCGCCAATCCGCGCCAGCCGACCAGCGGCAGCAGGAAGCTTGCGGTGACCGACGCCGCAAGCACGCCGAAGGCGACCGGCACCACCACGAGGCTCGTGACCAGCGTGCGATGACGGGTCGGAGCGAATTCGACGATCGCGGGAACCGCTGCCGCGGCGCCCGCGGCAAGACCGAAGCCCACGAAGAAGCGCAGGATCGCAAACGCAACCCAACCGTCTTCCGGAATGAACGCGATGGCGCCCGAGGTGAGGCCGCAGAGCATGACGCCCGATATCGCCAGCGGCTTGCGCCCGAAACGGTCCGCGAGGACTCCCGCCGCGAACGCGCCCAGCATCGCGCCGATACCGGCGCTCATCAGCATGATCGAGGTTTGCCCGAACGTCAGGTGCCATGTCGGCGCCAGCACCGAAACCAGGAATCCGACCACAAAGAAATCGAAGAAATCGACCACGCCGGTGATCGCGAAAATGATGATCGATAGCCAATAGCGCGTCGTCACCGGCGCTTCGTCGAACGGCACGGCGCTCGCCTGCTCAGTCATGGTCTCCCCCTGTTGTTATCAAGCCGCCTTCTTTTTTGAATTCAGGAATGCCGTCACCGCTTTCACCACCCGTTCGGGCGCCTGGATCGAGGCGACGTGGCCCACGTTTGCGATCGTCCTGGTTTCGACGTGGGCAAGATCGCGGCCGAGCGCGAATGTCTCTGCGTTCGGGATCAGCCGGTCGTCGCCGCCGACCAGCAGCAGCGTCGGGCGATCGAAGCCTGCCAGGTCGGCGACGACCGGCTGCGCCAGCAGGGCGCCACGCCGCGCCTTCTGGCCATCGTCACGAGTCGAGCCACGGAAGATCTCGATTAGTTCGGGCCGGGCACGCAGGTAATCCGGTGGGAAGAAGTACTCGGCGATCTTCGGCGCGTTGGTGATGGTGTCGCCGCGGTACGACGCCAGCGTGCGGAAGACGTCCGCGTTGACGTCAAGCGGGCTCTTGTTGACCTTCCAGGTGCTGCTCAGGACCAGGCGATCGATCCGGCCGGGGTGCCGCGCCGCCAGCACTTGCGCGATCAATCCGCCCAGTGAAGTGCCGAAGACGTGGACGCGATCGTAACCAAGCCCCAGGATCAAGGCCGCGGCATCGTCGGCCAGATCGGCCAGCGAATAGGACGACGGCGGATTCCTGGTGCCGCCGGAATCGCGCTGGTCATAGGCGATCACGGTGAAATGCGCCGCCAACTCGCGGGCGAGGCCGTCGAACATCGAGTGATCGGCCTCGCCGCCATGCAGCAGCACGATCGGTTCACCTCGTCCCGACTTCTCATATGCCGTGACGATGCCGTTGGATTCGAACGATTGCATCGGTGCCTCCGTCAATGCAGCAGCGTCGAGAGCGCGCCGGCCAGTTCCTTGGCCGGATCCGACGGCAGCCACGGCATCCGCCACGCCACGTGGCCATCGGGGCGCACCAGCACGGCGCCGCGCATGCCGAGCTGGAATCCATCCGCCGGGTCGGCCGACGGCAGCTGCTTCAGCGACAGCGGCAAGCGGGTCTTCTCCGACACCTGCCTTCCCGCCTCCAGCCACTCGCCGCCGAGCGGCCCGGTGACGACGGTGAACTCCTTGTCGAACCAGTCGAGCGTCGACGTCTTGCGCGAAGGCTCGAGCCACATATGCGGGAAGCGCGCGCCGGGACGATCGGTCGGCGTGTAGTAGCGGGAGTTCAACGCCTTCGCGACGGTGCCATCGGGGATCACCGCGCCCTCCTCGTAATTGTGACCGAGGTTCTGACCGATGCTGTGCAGGTGATTGTCCATATCGTTGATCCAGAACTTGATCCGGTCCGGATTGCGCGAGCGGACGGCATCGTCGGTCAACCCGAAGCGCAGCCGGTTGCCGTAGCTGAAATTGGCATTCGACTGCGCGATCGGGCGGCGTTCGCTGGAATAGCTGTCGAGCAGCTTTTCATCCGCCATGCCCTTCAGCACGAAGGCGAGCTTCCAGGCGAGATTATGCGCGTCCTGAACGCCGGAGTTCAGGCCGAATCCGCCGGTCGGTGGAAAGCGATGCGCGCAGTCGCCGACGAGAAATACCCGGCCCTTTCGAAAGGTCTCGGCGACCTGCATGCTGACGCGCCAGATCGAACGGTTCAAAAGCGCGACATCGAGATCGGGAATGCCGACATGACCGCGCGCGATCTCGATGAACTCCTGATCGGTCCACGGCCGCTCGCGATCGTCCTTGGTCAGGCCGATCTGCGTCACGGTCAGCCAGCGATCCCTGCCATTCGTGTTCAGGATGCCGGCGCGCGGCAGATCGGGCGTGTCCGGGACGATGATGAAGCCGGCGGCCTCGCGCGCGATCGGCAGCCGCGACAGATCGGCGCGCCAGTATTCGTTGGACATCACCGCCAGCGTCGACGGTCCGACCATGTCGATCCCGGCATTTCGCCGCGTCTGGCTGCCGGCGCCATCGGCGGCGATCAGATAAGTCGCGGTCCAATGCGTGACCTCGCCGGTCTTTTCGCAACGCGTCGTGATGCTGACGCCGCTGTTGGTCTCCTCGAACGATTCACAGGACGTGTTGAACAGAACCGTGGCATGCTCGGACTTCTCGACCACCCGCAGGATTTCCTCTTCGACGGCGTCCTGCGCGACCAGGCTCTTCCAGGCCGGGGTATGACCGACATTCGGTTCGGGACGGGTGCGGCCGAATTCGTGACCCGCAATGCTGTCGAGGAACACGAACATGTCGGAGTTGTCCTGCAAGCCGCGCTCGCGGATCGCCTGCTCGATGCCCCACTGCCGGAAGATCTCCATGGTGCGGACCCAGCAGCCTCGCGACTTCGGATGATCCGTCGTCGTCGGGCTTTTCTCGACCACCACGCAGTCGATGCCGAAGCGGTCGAGCAGCAAGGACATCGCCAGGCCCACCGGCCCGCCGCCGGCGATGAATACGGATGTCTGGCGTGCCTCCTCGGTCGCGATGCCCATCCTCGTCTCCCCTCCGTTTGATCGTTGCGGAGAGACTGCGCTCTTTTTGGTATCTCACAAGAATATGTTTGATATGGTATCTATCTCGAACTGAGATGGGGTGCCCGTCATGGACCTGCGGCAGATCCGTTATTTCGTCGCTGTCGCCGAGCGTGGCGGCTTTGCCGCCGCGGCCAGCACACTGAATGTCGCGCAGTCCGCGCTCAGCCGTCACGTCAAGGAACTGGAGGCCGAGTTGGGCGGCGCCTTGCTCGAACGCGGCGCGCGCGGCGTCTCGGTCACGGAGTCCGGCAAGGTGCTCCTCGCGCGCGGACGCTGGCTGCTCGGCACGATCGACGACATCAAGGCCGAGGTGCGCACGGAGAACCGCGAGCCGAGCGGTACGGTGCGGATCGGTGCGCCGCCGAGCCTCGGCGACATCCTCTACCCGCCGCTCGCCCAGACATTCGTGAAGCAGTTTCCGCGCGTGCGGCTGGAATTGAACGAAGGCCTGACCGAGAGCGCGTCCGAACGCCTGTTACGGGGCGAGCTCGATCTGGCGATCGTGACGACGCCGCCTCCCAATGATCATCTCGACTATGAGATGTTGATGTTCGAGCAGGTGTTCCTGATCGGGCCGCCGCGCGATCCGCTGCTGAAACGCGGCAGGCTGACCCGCAGGGAGTTCGATGCCCTGCCGTCCGCCGTGGGCCCGCTCAGCCGCAACCCGTTCCCGTCGACGACGCTCTCCGCGGTACGGGTCGACAACAGCACGCCGATGAAGCGCATGGTGGCGCTGGGCCTCGGCTATGCCTTGCTGCCGTTCTCGGGAATTCACCAGGAAGTGGCTGCCGGCGCGCTGTCGGCGGCGCTGTTGCCGTGGATGCGCGCCGAACGCGTGCTCGCACTGCCGCGCGGCCGGCCGGTCAGCAGGGCAACGCGTGAAGCAATCGCCGCATTGAAGACGATCTGCAGCTCACTGATCGATGACGGCATCATCCTGACCGTCCCGGCGCGCAAGAGCTGAACAGCGCTCGCCGCGCGTCCCGGCTCGGCCATCTGATCCGCGACCGTCTTGACCATAGTTGTCATGACAACTATAGAGACATTCCAAGATTGGCGATCAAGCCGGCTGCTCCCGCCGAGGAAGGCGCGAGCCGTGAACCCGCAATGGCACCGCGGGCGGCGCTGTGCGTCGCCGACGGTTGCTCGAAGGGAGGACATGATGGACGCTGCTTCGCAGAACCACGCGGCAAGGCTGCGGGAGATTTCCCGGCTCATTGACGACCGCCCGAGCGAGCGCATCTTCGAGGTCGATCGCCGGATCTTCACCGATCCCGAGATATTCGAAGCCGAGTTGCGCCATGTCTTCGAGGCCACCTGGAACTTCATCGGCCTGGAGTCCCAGATCGCCAAACCCAACGACTTCGTCACCACCCATATCGGCCGGCACCCGATCCTGGTGATGCGGAGCGCCGAGGGCAAGGTCGGGGCATTCCTCAACACCTGCCGGCATCGCGGCACCATCGTCTGCCCCTTCAAGCAGGGACGGCAGAAGTTTCACGTCTGCCGCTATCACGGCTGGGCCTACGATTCGAGCGGGCGCAACATCTCGGTGACGGAGCAGGCAGGCGGGCAGTATCCGCCGTCGTTCTCGAACCAGAATCACGATCTTCTGCCGGTCGCCCGGCTTGGCTGCTATCGCGGCTTCCTGTTCGCGAGCCTCTCGGCCGACGTTCCGCCGCTGGAGGACTTCCTCGGCGACACCCGCGCCTTCCTCGACCTCATCGTCGATCAGAGCGACAGCGGCGAAGTCGAGCTCGTGCCCGGCGCCAGCACCTACACGTTCGACGGAAACTGGAAGCTGCAGTTCGAGAACGGCCTCGACTATTATCATTTCGCGACCACCCACAGCTCCTATGTCGACATCCTGAAGAAGCGCAACGCCACCGCCGGTCCGGACGCCGGATTCACCGCGGAGCCGGACGGCGAGCAGGAAGGGCAAGGCAGCTTCAGTTTCGACTATGGCCACGCGGTCAACTGGTCGATCAAGCGCACGCAGCTCTACGGCCGGCCGCTCGGCATGGATCCGGCGCGTCTCGACGCCGTACGGCAGCGGGTCGGCAGCACCCGTGCCAAATGGATGCTGCGTCAGCGCAACCTCACGATTTTTCCGAACCTGCAAGTCATCGACATCCTGTCGGCGCAGGTTCGCACCTGGCGGCCGCTGGCGCCCGACAAGACCGAGATGGTGTCGCACTGCCTCGCACCGGTCGGCGAGAGCGCCGCGGCCCGCACGCTGCGCATCCGCAACTACGAAGATTTCTTCAACGCCTCGGGGCTCGCGAGCTCCGACGACAACGTGATGTATGAATTCTGCCAGACCGGCTATGAGGCCACCACCGCCGCGCCGACGCAAGGCTATCTGCGCGGCGTCGCTGACGTCGGCCACGGCGAGAGCCCGTATACGCGCGAGCTCGGCGTCACCCCGTCCGAATGGTCGTTCGGCGCTCCGAATTTTGGCGGCGAGACGAACTTCCATCCCGGCTATCGCGAATGGCGCAGGCTGCTGCAGCGCGCCGCAGGGGAGACGGCGTGATAGCACGTGACACAATCAGGCAAGCCGATGCCGAAGCGGTCGCAGCCGCGACCATCTTCCGCGAGGCCCGGCTGCTCGACACCGGCGAATGGGCCGATTGGGTGGCGATGTACAGCGAAGATGCCGTGTTCTGGGTGCCGGCATGGCTCGACGAATACACCACCACCAACGATCCCGGGACGCAGGTCTCGTTGCTCTATCACGATGCGCGACGCGGGCTGGAGGAGCGGATCGCGCGCATCGAGTCGCGCAAGTCGATCACCGCACTGCCGCTGCCGCGCACGGTGCACCAGATCTCGAACCTGGAAGCGTCCGCGACCGGTCCCGGGCAGATCACCTGCCACTCGGTGTTCTCGGTCCATGTCTACGACCCGCGCGTGGCCAAGGAGCATCTGCGCCATGGCCGCTATGAGCACACGCTGAGACGCGACGGCGAAACCTGGACGATCACGCGCAAGGTCATCACGCTGGTCAATGACCGCATCCCGACCGTGCTCGATTTCTACAGCATCTGAGAAGGCCCATGACGGATCAAGGAACCTGGCACGAAGCCGCCGCAGTCGGCGCGCTGACCGAAGGCGAGCCACATGGCATCGAAATCGCCGGCCACCACATCGCGCTCTATCGCGTCGGCACGGAGTATTACGCGACAAGCAACATCTGCACCCACGCGGAGGCGCTGTTGTCGGACGGCATCCTGGACGGCTGCGAGATCGAATGCCCGCTGCATATGGGCCGCTTCGACATAAGGACCGGCGAGGCACTGACCAGTCCGGTCGAGATCGACATCCAGACCTATCCGATCCGCGTCGCAGGCGACCGGCTCGAGGTCTGCCTGCCCGCGTAGGGCGACGATCAATAATCAAGAAACGGGGGGAACGGAAATGACCGAAGTCGCGATCGACAAGGCGGCGATAACGACCGCCGATCCGGAGATCGAGCGCACCACGATCCGCAAGGTCGCGCTGCGCCTGATGTGGTTCGTGATGGCGATGTACTTTCTCGCCATCCTCGACCGCGGAAACATCTCCTTTGCCGCGCTGCAAATGAACAAGGAGCTCGGGCTCAATGCCGAGATGTTCGGCATCGCGGTCGGGATCATGTACTTCACCTATTCGATCTTCGAGATCCCGAGCAATCTGATCCTCAGCAAATACGGCGCACGCATCACGCTGACGCGGATCGCGATCCTGTGGGGCATCGCCACCGTGCTGATGGCCTTCACGCAGGGCCCGTGGAGCCTCTACGCGTTCCGCGGCTTCCTGGGTTTTGCCGAGTCCGGCCTGTTTCCCGGCGTGATGCTGCTGCTCAGCCTCTGGTTTCCGTTCAGCTACCGCGCCCGCTACAATGCGATGTTCAACTATGCGGTGCCGATCTCCTACATCTTCGCCTCGCTGATCTCCGGCGCCATTCTCGAGCTCAACGGCACGTTCGGCATCGCCGGCTGGAAATGGCTGTTCATCCTCGAAGGCGTGCCGCCGATCATCCTGGGGATCGTCGGCATCTTCTACCTGACCGACCGCCCGCAGCAGGCGACCTGGCTGTCGACGGCGCAACGCAACTGGCTGACCGGCGCGCTGGAGCGCGATGCCAAGGCAACCGGCGTGGTGCATGCCGAGGGCGTGCTGCGCACCATCACCAAGCCGATGGTGCTGCTGTTCGGCCTGTGCAATTTCGGCCTGTTCTGCGGCCTGGCCTCGCTGTTCCCCTGGCTGCCGCAGATCATCAAGACGTTCGGCCTGCCGAATTCGCAGGTCGGCTTCGTGACCGCGATTCCGCCGGTCGCCGGCCTGATCGGCATGATCATGCTGTCGCGGCACTCCGACCATGTCGGCGAACGCTTCTACTATGCCGCCATGACCTTCCTGATCGCAGCCGCCGGCTTCGCGATCGCCGCCTTCGCGGCGACGCCGGTCTGGATCATCATCGGATTCATGGTTGCCAATGTCGGTGTCTATGGTACGCAGGCCGTGTTCTGGACCATTCCGCAATCCTACATGTCGCGGGAGAGTGCGCCGGGCGCGATCGGCCTGGTTGGCATGATCGGCAGCATCGGAGGCGCCACCATCCCGGTCGTGATCGGACGCGCCAAGGACGCCTCGGGCAGCTTCACCATCGGATTCCTCGTGGTGACGGGGGTCCTTGTCGCCGCTGCGGCGCTGGTGCTGATCGCCCGCTCCCAACTCGTGAAAGAATGAAAAGCCGCACTGTCACAAGCCGGACCAAAGCTACTGACCCGCGCCGCGCCTCGCAGGAGGACACGCGCTCGGAACTGGTGATCGATTTCGCGCGCTACGTGCCGACCGTGCTGTCGAGCCTGGTGGCGAAGCTGCGGGCGAATGCCAATGCGTTCTTCCCGCAGGCCTACGGCGTCTCGCTCGCGGAATGGCGGGTGCTGTCGTTCCTGAGGGAGCATGAGCCGGCCAGCGCCTACGACATCTGGACCAACGCGCAGCTCGACAAGGCGGTCGTCAGCCGCGAGACGACGTCGCTCAGGAAGAAGGGCCTGATCGAGCTGACGCCGGTCCGGGGCAGCGCCCGGAACCGGACCGAGATCCGGCTGACGGCCCAGGGCGTGGCGCTGCTCGACCGCAGCCTGGACGAGATCCTGCGCCGGCACAGCAACCTCACCGCCGGCCTCGATGCCGGCACGCTCGACACGTTCTTCCGTGTGGTCGATCACATCGAGCAGCGCATTCCCCACATGGGCGATCCATCCGCAGGCGCCACGCCGGATCATGCGCCGGTCAAACGCATCACGAAGCACAGAGCGCCGAACAGCGCTGCGAAGCCTTAGTCCGCAGAAGCACCGATCCCGTCGATCGAAATACGAATCACGTGGCGGTGAGCGCATGACGGAACCGGGCGTAATTTATGTTTCAGTAAGCAAGTTGTAGCTAGGATCATTGCGTAGGTTGCGTTTGCGTATGGGAGACTTCCAGTGATCGACTTTGACGAACTTCGTAGTATCGCCGCGGATGTTCGTATCTTCATCGACGCGTCGGAAGACAAGGGCGGCGCCCTGAAGGCCATCGTCGACGCCTACGATGTCGTGCTCGGGATTTTCCCGGCCGGCCCCGGCATGGACCTTCACGTGGTCAAGGGCAACGAAGTCCTCAACCACATCGCGCAGACCCAGGCCTCGTCGGGCTTTACCCACACCGCCATCGCCTTCCAGAATCGCGAACAGGCGGTTGCGCTCGAGCAACTGATGGCGGCCTGACCATCGGCGCGGCCGCGTTCCGCGCGGTTGAAGGCATTGCATCTGGCGCCGGGATGAAAGGGTCATCCGGCGTCGCATCCGTGTGATATGCAGTTTGTGCCAATCGCGTCCCCGGTCCGGTGACGACGCTTGCCTGCCTTCTTGAAAAGACAGGCGAAAATCCACCCCCTTGCAGACGACACCACGATCTCGCAACACTTGGTGTCAGGCGATCAGCTGCGCTACACTTGTGAGCGTGGATATGGGCGGGCACCTGTCGGTCAACACCGGCGAGCTCGATGGCTTCGAGGGACTCCACGAAGCCGTCAAGGGCTCGCATGTCGAGGTCATGCAGCTTGAGCGCGGCAAGCTGCGCGGCACCTTGTCCCATGTCGGGATCGGCGATTTTTCGCTCAGCATCGGCGCGTTCAATGTCGGGGTCCGCACCCAGCGGACCTCGGCCGATGACAAGCTGATCATCGGAATGTTGCTCAACGCCACCGACCGCGTCACCCATTGGGCGTTCGACATGCAGCCGGCGGACGTGCTGGTGATCCCGCCATCGGTCGAGCATGACGGCGTGTTCCACCGGGCGTCATCCTATGCCGCCATTCGCTTCGACATGGCGGATCTCCCCAGCATGTTCGGCGGCGAACCGCGGCTGGCCGATGCCGCGACCTGGCAGGCGAAGAACCACTTTCGCGCCGATCCCACCATCGGCATGGCCGGAGCAGACAGGCTGCCGCAGATCATCTCGCATCTTGCCCGCTACCCGGACTCGCTGTCGGAAACGTCAGCCGAATTCTGGAAGCGCGCGATCATCGACTGCGTGAGGGGGACCGCCGTCGCCGCGCTGCCGCCCGACGGCACGAGCTATCTGCCGTCGGCGATGAAGCTGGTGCGCCATGTCGAGGACTACCTGCGTGCCGCAGGCAGCCGCCCGGTGCATGTCTCGGAAATCTGCAGCGAGCTTCGGCTGTCGCGACGCAGCCTGCACCGCGCCTTCCACGAGGTGTTCGGCCTCGGCCCGGTGACATTCCTGCGCTACAAGCGGCTCTGCACGATCCGCTCGATTCTGCGTGAAAGTACGCCGGACCAGACCACCGTCGCCAAGGTCGCGATCGAGCAAGGCTTCATCGAACTCGGGCGCTTCGCGCAATACTATCGCGCGATGTTCGGGGAATATCCGTCGCAGACCCTCGGCTACGCCGGCTAGTTCCACTGCCGCTCATCTGGATCGCCCCGGATCGCTATTGCCCGACAGCACCTGCGCGGCGCCGCCGATGCCGCGGCGAAACGCTTCATCGAAGGTGACGCCGCGAAGCCGCCATTTGTAGTCCCGGCCGTGCCAGGCCAGCTGCCATTGCGTGACCCAGCCGAGATCCTTGTCGTCCCAGACCAGCCGCCCGACCAGCGTCGCCTCGCCGCGCTGTGGCGCCAGGATCGAGGCCAGCTTCGCGGGCGATACTTTCATCAGTTCCGCGGCGCTGACTTTGGCGGCCGTCAACGCGGCCGCGTCGGGCAGCACGAAGCGCATGCCGCGCCTGGTGGCCGCGGCGGCAAGCGCGTCGCGTTGCAAATCGGACTGCGGCCCGTCCGACGTGACGATGATGTCCTTCGGACCGTGCTGCATCTCGACGAAGACGCCGAGCACCGGGCGCTGCGATCGCCACGGCTTGAGACCGAGCCTGGCGAGAATGCCGTCGACTTTTTTGTCGTCGAAGGCGACCGTGAGGTCGTAGGGCCGGTCGCGGGTGCCCTGCTCGTCATGATGCGGCTTGCCGGCATATTGGTCGTGGTAGTCGAAGCTGCTGACGAACTCCTTGGCCTTGGATTTGTATGCGACAAGCCTGGGGTCGCTTCCCAGTGCCGGTTGACCGGAGACTTTGATCAGGACGTCTTCGAGGCACGCGCCGAAGCCGATGATCCGGTTCGGCTCGCCCTGGCCGGTGACGACGGTCTGCGCGCGATAGAGGCTGTCATCCGCCGCGGCCATCGCGCCGCCGCAACAGATCAATGCGACGGCCAGCAGCGCGCGGACCGCGACAAGTCCGAACGCAGCGATCGGATTGCGCATCGTCTCAAGCAAGGCAGCCATGGTCACCTCCGCCCGGTCACGTCGTCAAAGCTATCGATTGGCGGTCATCTTCGACAGCGCCAGCCTGTTCCGGCATGGGCGCCATCCCATCGGCCGCATTGCGCGCACTGGCCACGCGCCGCGGCCCTGGCATATGCTCGGTGCAGGCACCGCGGCGCCGACTGCGCCGCGCATGACAAGACGATCGAGCAGGAGACGTCCCGTGAAATGCTATGAGTTGCACGGCCCCGGCGGCGTCGATGCGCTGGCGCTGGTCGACAAGCCGGTTCCGCAGGCCGGACCGGGCGAAGTGCTGGTACGGCTGAAGGCGGCGACGCTGAATTATCGCGACCTGCTCACAGTCAAGGGCGGCTACGGCTCGCGCCAGAAGTTTCCGCTGGTGCCGGTCTCCGACGGCGCAGGCGTGGTCGAGGCGGTCGGCGCCGGGGTCAAGGGTTTCGCGCCCGGCGATCGCGTGATCGGCAGCTTCTTCGAAAGCTGGCTCGGCGGCGAGCCGAGCGAGGCGCGGATGCGCGCGGCGCTCGGCGGCAGCGTCGACGGCGTGCTGACCGAGTACCGGGTGTTCCCGGCACACGCGCTGGTGCGCACGCCGGACCATCTCAGCGACATCGAAGCTGCCGCGCTGCCCTGCGCCGGCCTGACGGCATGGAGCGCGGTGGTCAAGCTCGGCGACATCAAGCCGGGACAGACGGTGCTGACCCAGGGCACCGGCGGCGTCTCGCTGTTCGCGCTGCAATTCGCCAGGATGTGCGGCGCCCGCGTCATCGCGACTTCCTCCAGCGACGCCAAGATCGCACGGCTGAAAGAACTCGGCGCCGATGTCACGCTGAACTACAAGACCACGCCCGACTGGGGCAAGAAGGCGCGCGAGCTGACCGGGCACGGCGTCGATTTGGTCGTCGAGGTCGGCGGCGTCGGCACGCTGAACGAGTCGATCCGTGCCACCAGGATCGGCGGCACCATCGCCTTCATCGGGGTGCTCGCCGGCCCGGCCTCGTCCGATTCGAGGCTGCCGCTGATGGTGATGCAGCAGCAGCGGCTGCAGGGCGTCACCGTCGGCTCGATCGAGGATTTGCAGGCGCTGTGCGACGGCATCGGCATGCACCGCGTCAAGCCGGTGATCGACAAGGTGTTCGCCTTCGACCAGGTCAAGGACGCGTTCGCCCACATGGCGAGCGGCGCGCATTTCGGCAAGATCGCGATTGCGATCGGCTAGCATGCTTGGCTAGCGCCCCGTGAACTGCGCCTTGCGCTTCTCGACGAAGGCCTGACGGCCTTCCTTCGCATCGGCGCTTTCGCGGATCACCTGCTGCAACTCGATCTCGCGGCGGAACTGATCGGCGTAGCTGGCGTGCTCGCTCTCCTCGAGCAATTGCCGGGTCGCGACCAGCGCGCGGGTCGGGCCGTCGGCGAGGCGGCCGGCGAGTGCCTTCGCCTCGTCGAGCAGCTTTGCGTCATCGACGACCTCGCGCACCAGGCCCCACTCCTTCGCCCGCTCGGCCGGCAGCGGCTCGTTGAGCAGCATCAGGTCGAGCGCACGCTGGCGGCCGACCAGGCGCGGCAACAGCCAGGTCGAGCCGAGATCGGGCACCAGGCCGATCCGGCTGAACACCTGGATGAAGCTCGCCGAGCGCGCTGCCAGGATGATGTCGCCGGACATCGCAAGGCTGAAGCCGCCGCCCGCGGCGACGCCATTGACCGCGACCACGACCGGCATGCGGCACTCGCGCAGCGCCTGCATCGCCGGCCAATAATGGGTCATCACGCCGGTGTAGATGTTGTCGCCGAGCGAATTGAACGCCTTGAGGTTCTGCCCCGAGCAGAAGCCGCGTCCCTCGCCGGTCAGCACCAGCGCGCGGATGCCGGGATCGTGCCCCATCTCGCCAACGGCGCGCGCCAGGTCGCCGAGCAGTTCCGGCGTCATCGCGTTCAGGCTGGCCGGATCATTCAGCGTCAGGATGCCGACCTTGCCGTCCCGTTCACGCTTCACGCTGCTCATTTTCCGCTCCCTGAAACTGGTTGTTGTTGCACTGACAGTGCCATGCCTGACATGCTACGCCAACGTGACCCGCCCGCAACAAAGAACAGCGAAAGCAACGCCATGTCCGATCAGTTCTCCAACTCGCAAGTGATCCGTAAGCCTGCCGTCAGTTCAAGGGGCGGCATCGTCGCGGCGCAGTCGCGCCGGGCGGCCGAAGTCGGCGCGGAGGTATTGGCGGCGGGCGGCGATTGCGTTGACGCCGTGATTGCAACCACTTTCGCGCTTGGCGTGCTGGAGCCGTGGATGAGCGGCGCCGGCGGCGGCGGCGCGATGGTGCTGTACCGCGCCAAGGAGAACCGCGTCGAGGTGATCGACTATGGCATGCGCGCGCCCAACGGCCTGCGCATCGAGGATTATCCGCTGACCGGCGGCGCGGCCTCCGACCTGTTCCCCTGGGCGCGGGTCAAGGATGATCGCAACCTGCACGGCCCCGGCTCGATCGCCGTGCCCGGCGTCGTCGCCGGCATGGAAGAAGCACATCGCCGCCACGCCAAGATGCCGTGGAAGGATCTGCTGGCGCCGAGCGTCAAGCTCGCCGGCGAAGGCCTGCTGGTGGATTGGTGGACCACCGAGATGATCGCCAGCTCCGCCGCCGATCTGCGGCGCTATCCGGCCAGCGCCGCGGCCTATCTGCTGGATGGCCTGCCGCCGAATGCGCAATGGAGCATCCGCGCGGCGGTCCGCATGCCGCAGGACCGGCTCAAGGCGACGATGGCGCAACTCGCCGCGGCGGGTCCGCGCGATTTCTACGAGGGCGATCTGGCGCGCAGCATCGCCGACGACATCCAGGCCGCCGACGGCGCGCTGTCGGTGCGCGATCTCGCCGCCTTCCGCGCCCACCTGCGCGAGCCGCTGAAGATTCCCTATCGCGGCGGCACCGTGTATGCGACGCCGGAGCTGACCGCGGGTCCCACCATGGCGCGTACGCTCGGCCTGTTGCAGAAGGCGTTGGCACCGGCACAAGGCGGCCCGGACGCGGCGGCCTACGCGGCCTATGCCGAGGCGCTGCAAGCCGCCTATCGCGAGCGGCTGAAGGACATGGGCGACGTCGACGGCCGCCGCGCGCTCGGCGCCGAGGCGGTCGCGCCATCCTGCACCACGCATTTCTCGGCAGTCGATCGCGACGGCAACATGGCCGCGGTGACGCAGACGCTGCTGTCGACCTTCGGCTCCAAATTCGTAACGCCGAACACCGGGCTGACCATGAACAACGGCATCATGTGGTTCGACCCGGTGCAAGGCAATCCGAACTCGCTCGCGCCCGGCAAGCGCTGCCTGACCAACTACACGCCCGTGGTGGCGGAAGCGGCCGATGGCCGCCGCCTTGCCGCCGGCGCATCCGGCGGACGCCGCATCCTGCCGGCGGTGTCGCAGCTCGTCTCCTTCGTGATGGATTTCGGCATGGATCTCGACACCGCGATCCACGAGCCGCGCATCGACGCCAGCGAAGGCGCCATCGTGATCGGCGATGTCCGCCTGCCACAAGCCGTGCGTGACGCGCTGCGCGGCCGCTTCGACTATGAGGAGGCCCGCATCCAGACCCAACCGAAGAAGTTCGCCTGCCCCAGCATCGTGCTGCGCGACGGCACGACGAACAGCGGCGCCACCGAGCCGTTTCATCCGTGGAGCGATGCCATCGCCGAAGGGTGAGGCAATCGCGGCGCGTCGTCCTGGCGAAAGCTAGGACCCATGCGCCGCGGCGGATGTTATTGAAGTGATTCGTCGTCCCGGCGAAAGCCGGGACCCATACTCCGCAGCTTGTGTTGTGAGCGGGACTCGTCGTTCAACATCGCCAATCGATCAGAATTTGTGGTTATGGGTCCCCTGAGTTCACAAACGAAGTGCAACACTTCCATCTGGAGGTGTTGCCATGGGGCGGACTTACAAGCAGCTCTGCCTGGAGGAGCGATGCGAGATTGCCAGGCTTTCGGCCGGTGGTAGCTCGATCCGGCAAATCGCGGCAGCTTTGGATCGCCCGCCATCAACGATCTCTCGGGAGCTGAACCGCAATTCTGGCGTTCAGGTCGGTTACAAGCCCAGCTATGCCCAGCAACAGATGCGAGCGCGGCGCTGGACGGGCTCTCGCCTCGAACGAGAGCCCGGCCTGCGCCGCGCGGTGTTGGAACGTCTTGGTCGGGGCTGGTCGCCCGAGCAGGTCGCCGGCCGGCTGGCGCGTGAGCACGGCCGCAGGGTGATCTCCTATGAGAGCATCTACCGCTTCATCTATGCCCAGCTCACCCGCACCTCGGACTTCAGCTGGCGACGCTATTTGCCGCGCGGCAAGAGCAAGCGCGGTCGTCGCGGCAAGCGGGGCGGCAGTCCCGCAAGCTTCATCGAAGGCCGTGTTTCGCTGGATCAGCGTCCCATCGAGGTCGCCGATCGCAAGACCCCGGGCCATTGGGAGGCCGACCTCATGATGTTCTCCAAATACGGTCAGCAGATCTTGGCCGTGCATGAGCGCACCTCCCGCCTGTTGCTCGGCGTCCCCCTCGCAAGCAAGCTCGCCTCCGGCGTCGCCCACCATCTCGTGCGCCTGTTCGAGGTCCTGCCACAACCGATCCGCCGGACCGTCACCTTCGACAACGGCACCGAGTTCGCAGCTCACCTTTCCTTGCAAAGCCTCTTGATCAAGACGTTCTTCTGCGATCCCCACGCCCCCTGGCAGAAAGGTGGCATCGAGAACGCCATCGGCCGCATGCGCCGCTTCATCCCACGCAACACCGACCTTGAGAAGCTGCCGACCCGCCGCCTTCGCAAGTCCATCGCCGCCTACAACAACACCCCGCGCAAATGCCTTGACTTCAAGACCCCGACAGAGGTCTTTGCTGCTCAAGTGTTGCACTTCGAGTGTGAATCCACCTCCCGGCCTTCGCCGGGACGACACTGAGGGTGTTGCGCGGCCTTTGAGTCAAACATCCGCATTCTCGCGACATGAACTGTCCGAGCTTTGCTTTTTCACTCCACCCTCTCTTCACAGAGGGCGCAGTAAAAGCCGGGTGCCGATCGCACCCATGGGCCCCGTGCAAAAGGTAGAAAGCACGGGGGTAGGACCACAGGTGTAACCGGAAACAGCCCGGCTTTCCCTGCGCGATGAGTTACGGCTTACTTCGTGCTCTCCCCGGCGAGACTTGGCGTGTTTGTTACCGTCTCCGCAACGCGCACCGCGCAATTCGAGAGACACCTGCCACTGGGGCGTCAGGACCACACGACTTCACCGTCCGCCTCACACGCACTCGTCAGTTGCGCGCTTGGCGTCCACCGCATCTCACCGCAACACTCCTGACGATGCGCAGCGCCCCTCGATCGGGTGAGACGGGCATATTGAACATCTGAGTTGGGTTGGATGTCAAGTTAAATTCTGAAAATCGGAACAAATAGACCGCCGCCTCGTAGGATGGGTAGAGCGCAGCGAAACCCATCATTGACGCCGCGGGCACAGATCGATGGGTTTCGCTTCGCTCTACCCATCCTACATCCGAGTTGCCTGGCGCGTTCAACCGGCAATACGGCCGAGCGAACACTGTGATGTGGCGCGAACCTACCGTCGAGCTATAGTCGGACGCCTCGGTCAACGACGGCTTGGAGCACCGCGGAATGATTACTTGCTACCTGCGTTATGAGATCAGGCTGGGCAAGCTCGCCGATTTCGAAGCTTACGCCGCCATGTGGCTCGATCTGCTGCCGCGGTTCGGCGGCGTCCATCACGGTTACTTCCTGCCCTCCGAAGGCGCGAGCGACGTCGCGCTGGCGATGTTCAGCTTTCCCAGCCTCGCGGCCTACGAGCAGTATAGGAAGGATTCCGCCACCGATCCGGACGTTCAGAAGGCGATCGCCTTCGCCAAGGAGACGGGCTGCTTCACCCGCTACGACCGGTCGTTCTTCCGACCCTTGTTTCCGAAAGCGGCGCAATGACGGAGACCAGCCTGAACAAAACAAGTGCAGATGTGCCGCCCGGCGCGCAGCTGCTTGGACGCGAATGGCTCGGCTTCGACGGCAAGATCGCCTCGATCCGTTTCGCGGCGCAGTCCGTGTTCACCAACCGGCATGGCACGATCCAGGGCGGCTTCCTCGCCGCGATGCTGGATTCCGCCACAGGTCTCGGAGCGCTGGCGGTGCTTCCCGAGAGCCAAACCGTGGTGACCAAGACCCTCACCACCCGGTTCCTCAAACCCGCGCGCGTCGGCCCGATCACGGCCAGGGCGAAGGTCGTCGCGCAGACCGACCGCGACATGATCGTCGAGGCCGACCTGATCGATGCTGACAACGTGACGGTCGCCACCGCCACGGCTGAACTGCGGATTCTCGACAAGCGGTAGGCGCGCTAGGCCATGTACTCATAAACGTCGGCTTCCGGGCATTCAGCCGAAGTCGCCCGGCCTGCCCGCCAATTGCGGCTTCTGACCCGTTGCGGACATTCGCACATTGATACCTCTAAACTCGTCGTAGTAGAGTTCCTAGCATGCACGCCATCAGCGATATTCTTCATGTCTTGGTCGGCCTTGTCCTCAACTAGCCTCGTTGGCAGAAGCTCGAAGGCAGCGACCTGAATGTCTCAAAATGCGCAAGCTAGTCCTCGGGTCCCCGACGAGTTGGCCGGTGTCCTTCGGCAACTCATGAAACGCACGGCGATCGTCAATGCATTGATTGCCCTCGTGGGCATAAGCGTGACCTTGTACGTCTACCTCAAGTGTCCAATTCCCTCTGAGATCATCCGTCATGGGCTCGATAAGTTCGGTAAGCCGCTTGAGCCTGAGAACGCCATATCTTACCTCCTCGTTTGCCCGCTTTTCCTAGGTTGGCTTGTCTTGATGCCATTGTTGGGAGCCAGGCAGGCGACGAGTATGACTTCTGACGAAGCTCTGGCTAGGGCGAGAAAGACCTTTGCATGGGTGCGTTGGGCAAAGCCGATCGAACCGTCCGTTCCATTTTATCAAGTGCTTTGCATTCTGCTCGTGAGCTTCCAAATCCTTGTATTCAGCGCGACTATCTTCCGTGATGTTTCAGCTGCGCTCGGTCACTTCTGACGTGGATGTCCGCTTCTGGCCCGTTGCTGAAGTTCAGTCTTTACGTGAGTGCGTCAGCTAGTGAGAGAGAGCGGACACGACCAAGTTCCGTTCGGGCCGACCGCTTTTGACCCTAAGCGGTCCTGGCACGTCTCCAAGCTTGCGCCATTTGAAGTGACTAAGAAACTGGAAGGGAACGCTCTTCCGATAATAGGGCACCGGAGGACCAATGGCCGAATTCTTCGTTCGCGCAATCGGGGCTGCCATCGAAGCCGTCCTGGACGCGCTGGTCGCGTACACTGGAAAACGAGCGCTGTCGCTTTTTGGATTGCAGTCGAACCTGTTCGTCGAGTTCTTGATTGGATTTGTTGTTTGGGCGATTTTCGTACTCGCGCTGACGGTGCTCATCACCGCGCTGTTTGTGTAACCATCGCGCATTCTTGCCGGAGTTAATCGCTCTTAGCTGACATGTCCGCCGGAACGCGCTGGACATTCGCCTTTGACCCTGAGCGGACTTGATCAAATGTTGAGGTGCGTTCTTAAATCTCTGCCAACGTGGGCTTGTTATCACAGGACATAGAACTCGTCTCATGCCCAAGAGTGGATATATCGTTAGATCTGGAGAGCAGGTCTATCAGGTCGCAACACCGCAAGACGCGCTTGCGCAGGCCGAATGGATGGCGGCCGAGGGGATGGAAGACGCCTGGATCATTACTCCGGGCCCCCGCGGCGTGATTTTGAGCCTCGAAACTTTGCGATACGCACTCAAAGACCTAGGCTAGCTGAGCATGCAAGCCGGAACACCGTAACGCTAACTCCTCCAGCAAACACGACTGACCTGAAGGTTGATGTCGGCTACTGGCCCGCAACCGACATGCCGGAATTTCGGCTTCAACGTCAGCTTTCGCAACGAGAGCAGACGCGACGAGTTATGAGTACGCGTCCGAGTTCGTGGCGCCAGCTATTCCACCGTCGTGTCGAGCCGCATCAGCCCGTCATTGTCGAACAGTTCGAGCCTTGCCCCGTCTGCGACGGCCCTCAAGCAAAGCTCGTGCTGATCGCCCGGCTCGTCCAGGCTGCGGCAGAAGCGGCCACGATCATCGACGCGCCATATTCCGGTCCAGCGCGGACGGCGCTCCGGTCCGGCCAACACTGCGAGCGCGCCGTCGGCTCGCACCTGCCAGGCGAACGGACCACCCTCGAGCAGCCTGCCGGCCACCAGCGTCTTTCCGGACAGCGCAGCTTTCAGCGCGTCGCCATCGAGGCGCGTTCCACTGGCATGGGCGAGCGCGATATCCGGGCCGATATCGGTCGCTCCTGCCGCGGACAGGATCAGCCAGAGCAGCCGCCCCATCTGCCGGAAATTCGGCTCCGGCCTATGCGGGACATCGCTGTTGATCCGATGCACGATGACGAGATCATAGGCCGGGATCACGAAGGCGTACTGGCCCTCGGCGCCGATCGCCTCGAACGTGCCCGTCGGCACCTTGACCGTCGGCGCTCCCATATCGGACGGGAAGCCGATCCACCACAGATAGCCGTAGCCGAGGCCCGGCCCGAGCGTCGCAAAGGCCGGCGAATAGGCCTCGGTGCTCTCGCGCACCCAGGCGCCCGGCACGACCTGGCGGTCCTTCCAGCGCCCGCCATGCAGATAGAGCAGCGCGAAGCGCGCCAGGTCGCGCGCACTCATGCGGATGGGATAGGCCGGATGGTCGGACGCCGCACCCCTGACATACTCGCCATCGCCCGGCTGGTAGTCCTGCATGCCGATCGGTCGTGCGATCCTGTCGTCGATCGCGGCGAAGATCGACTGCGACGTGGCGCGCTCATAGATCGTCCCGAGCACGTTGAAGTCCCAGTTGTTGTAGTACCAAAACGTGCCCGGCGCGTGGCTGCCGCGCAGCGGGCGCTGCTTCGCCATGCCCGGCGTCTCGTAAAGCGCGGCGTGATAGATGCCGGAACGCGCCTTCAGGAGATCGGCGACGGTCGCGGTCTTTTCGACATCGGTCAGGCCCGGTGCGTTATCTTCGATGCCGAGGCTGCCGATGGTGGCGGCGGGATCGATCTGATGCGCGTCGACCGCGATGCCGATCAGCGCACTGAGCAGGCTCTTCCGGATCGAATGCAGGTTGGACTTCACCGCGGTATCGCCCCATTCCGCGACGATGCGACCATGCTGCACGATCATCACCGCGGCGGTCGGGGCAACGTGTTGAGACCACGACTTCACCTCGGCGAGCCTTTCCGTCGACCAGCCGGCGGCCTCCGGCGCGATGGTCTCGAAGGCTGCACCTGGAAAATTGTCGGCGATCACAGCCGGTGGCTCGGCGCGACATGAAGGTGCGGCAAGGCTGAGCAAAAGGGTCAGTAATACGACGGCCGCAACAGAACGGCGGCGCGTCGAGGTCCGGACATCGCTCACAGAATTCCTCCGTGTCGGCGCAAGAAGTGGCCGACACGGATAGCAGACTTCGATCAATTCAGCGAGCGAGCCCCATCACGAGCTCGTCGATCTTGATCGGGAAATTCCGCACGCGGATGCCGGTAGCGTGGAAGACCGCGTTGGCGACCGCACCGGCGCTGCCGGTGATGCCGATCTCGCCGACGCCCTTGATGCCGAGCGGATTGACGTGCGGATCGTGCTCGTCGACCGTGATGACCTCCATCGGCGGCACGTCGGCATTAACAGGCACATGATACTCGGCGAGGTTCGCATTGAGGATGCGGCCCGACCGCTTGTCCATCACCGCCTCCTCGTGCAGCGCAAAGGAGAGGCCCCAGATCATGCCGCCATAGAGCTGGCTCTGCACCATCAACGGATTGATGATGCGGCCGGCGGCGAACGCGCCGACCATCCGCGTGGCGCGGATCTGGCCGAGCTCCGGATCGACCTTGACCTCGGCGAACACCGCGCCATGCGCGTGCATCGCATATTGCGATTGCGCCGCCGCGTCGGCCGCACCGGTGCCTCTGCCCTCGACCTCGGCGACGCCGGCGCGCGCCAGGATCTCGGCATAGCTTTCGCTGCGCGCATCGTCGTCGCGGCGATGCAGCCGCCCGGCCCGCGCCACCACGCCGGCATTGCCGGCGCCGAACAGCGGCGAGCGCTCATCCGTGGTGGCAAGCTCGGCGAGTTTTGCGATCGCGGCAGCGCCCGCGTTGTGGATCGCGGCGCCGACGGTCGCGGTGTGCCCCGACCCGCCGGCGATGCCGGCATCGGGCAGATCGGAGCTGCCGGAGCGGAACGTGAGCTGATCGAAATCGAGCCCGAGCGAGTCGGCAGAGATCTGCGCAAGCGCGGTCCAGGCGCCCTGTCCCATGTCGTGTGCGCCGGTCTCCATCACGCCCTTGCCATCGGCGCGGATCACCGCGCGCGCATTGCCCTGGAACATGATCGCCGGGAACGTCGCGGTGCCGATGCCCCAGCCGACCAGGAAACCGTTCTCGTCGCGCATCTGCTTCGGCTGCAACGGGCGCCCGGCCCAGCCGAAGCGCTCGGCCGCCCTGGCGTAGCATTGGCGCAGCGCCTTCGAGGAGAACGGCTTGCCGGTGGTCGGCTCGACCTCGGCATAGTTCTTCAGCCGGAACTCCAGCGGATCGATGCCGCAGGCGAACGCCGCCTCGTCGATCGCGCTTTCCAGCACGATCGATCCGGTGGCCTCGCCCGGTGCGCGCATGAACAGCGGCGTGCCGGTGTCGACGCGCACGGCTTCATGTGCGGTGCGGATCGCGGGGCTGGCATAGAGCGTGTGCGAGGCGTCGGCCGCGGGCTCGTAGAAATCGTCGAAGCTCGACGTCGTGACGCGCGCCTCGTGGTTGATCGCGGTCAGCGCCCCGGCATCGTCGGTGCCGATCCGGATGCGCTGCCGGGTCGGCGGACGATGGCCGACCGGGCCATACATCTGGCCACGGCGCAGCACCAGCTTGACCGGACGACCGGTCAGCTTCGCAGCCATGATGCCGAGCACCTGCGGGCCGGAGATCAGCCCCTTGGAGCCGAAGCCACCGCCGAGGAACGGGCTGTTGATGTGGATGTTGGCCGGCGAGATGCCGAACAGCCCGGCAACGCGCATCTGCGCGAACCCCATGCCCTGGCTCGGCGTGTCGATGAACAGGCGGTCGCCGTCCCACACCGCGACGATCGCGTGCGGCTCCATCGCGTTGTGATACTGCGCCGGGGTCTCGTAGGTCGCATCGGTCAGCTTCGAAGCGGCAGCCATGCCGGCATCAATGTCGCCATGGCGGACCTCGGCCGGATTGCCGATGCCGACCACCGGCGGCGCATAGGCCTCGCCGGCATCGAGGCCGACGCGCGCGATCTCGACCTGGTAGCGCGGCGACAGCAGCGCGGCGCCTTCGGTCGCGGCCTCCAGCGTCTCGGCGATCACCACCGCGATCGCCTGGTTGGCGTAGCGCACCTCGTCGCTCTGCAACAGCTCCATGCGGAAGGCGAACGGATTGCCCTTGGCGTCCGGGTCTTCCGCAAGCTCCGGCTTATGCGCCGGCGTCATCACGTCGATCACGCCGGGATGGCGCTTCGCGGCGGCGACGTCGAGCGATGTGACGCGGCCACGCGCGATGCAGCTGCTTGCGATCACGGCGTAGAGCATGCCGGGCGGATGATTGTCGGCGGCATAGCGCGCCTTGCCGGTGACCTTGAGCACGCCGTCGGTGCGGGTCAGCGGCTGGCCGATGTTCGAGCCATGACGGATATGGGCGGGGTCGCGGGTCAGACTGATCTCAAGCGTCATGCGTCACGCTCCTGCAACGGAGGAGAAGGGAGAGCCCGGCAGCGCGGCAATACGATCCGGCGTGCCCCGGGCGGCAAGGGTGAGCGCGCGCACGATGATGCGTTGTGCGAGCTCGATCTTGAAGGCGTTGTCGCCGGACGGCTTTGCGTCTGCGAGCGCGGCGCGTGCCGCCTCGCGGTAGCGCGCCGCATCGGGCGCGGCGCCGGCGAGCAGTTGCTCGGCTTCGCGCGCCCGCCACGGCTTGGCCGCGACGCCGCCGAGCGCGAGCCGCGCGTCGCGGATCCTGCCGTCCTCGATCCGCAACGCCGCGGCAGCCGACACCACGGCGAAGGCATAGGAGGTGCGCTCGCGGACCTTGATGTAACGGGCATGGCCGGCGAAGTCTTTCGCCTCGGCCGGCAACCGCAGCGCGACGATCAAATCGCCGCGCTCGAGCGCGGTCTCGCGCTCCGGCGTCTCGCCGGGCAGCCGATGCAGTTCGCCGAGCGGCAGCTCGCGCCGGCCGGCCTTGCCCTCGATCTCGACGACGGCATCGAGCGCGACCAGCGGCACGCAGAAATCGGACGGATGGGTTGCGATGCAGCCCTCGCTCCAGCCGAGCACCGCGTGCAGGCGGTTCTCGCCCTTCACGGCGTCGCAGCCGGCGCCCGGCCAGCGCCGGTTGCAGGCGCTGCCGGCGTCGTAGAAATAGGCGCAGCGCGTCCGCTGCATCAGATTGCCGCCGACGGTCGCAGCATTGCGGAGCTGCGCGGATGCGCCCGACAGCAACGCCTCGGCGATCGCGGGATAGTTGCGCGCGAACTCCGGGTCATGCGCGAGATCGGCATTGCGCACCAGCGCGCCGATCCGCAAGCCGCCGTCGGAGAGATGCTCGATGCGATCGAGCCCGGGCAGCCGCGTAACGTCGACGAGACGGCTCGGCCGGCTGACGCCGCCTTTCATCAAATCGAGCAGGTTGGTGCCGGACGCCAGATAGCTCGCGCCCTTCTCGGAGGCCGCCGCGATCGCGTCCGCGACATTGGCCGGCCTGACATAATCGAAGTTCATCATGCGGAGCGCCTCTGCTTGGTGGCGGTCATGTTGGATTGGGCCTCGAGCACGGCCTCGGTGATGCCCTGATAGGCGCCGCAGCGGCAGAGATTGCCGCTCATGCATTCGCGCACCCGCTCCGGATCGTCGCCGCCCTGGCCTTCCCCAATCAGGCCGATGCCGCTCATGATCTGGCCCGGGGTGCAGAAGCCGCACTGGAAGCCGTCATGGGCGATGAAGGCGGCCTGCACCGGGTGCAGCTCGCCGCCGCACGCGACGCCTTCGATGGTGACGATGTCGGCGCCGTCATGGCTGACGGCGAGCGCGAGGCAGGAGTTGATGCGGCGGCCGTCGACCAGGATGGTGCACGCGCCGCACTGGCCGCGGTCGCATCCCTTCTTGGTTCCCGTGAGGTCGAGCCGCTCCCGCAACAGGTCGAGCAGGGTGACGCGGGGGTCGTCGAGGACAATGTCCCGTCGAACGCCGTTGATGGTGAGACTGAGTGGGAGATTCATGCAGGCTCCGATCCGTGTATGGTCGGGTTGAATCGAGGCAACGCGCACCTGTGGCCGCCGATCCAGGGGGTCGGCGCGCCTTGTCAGGCCCGGTGCTGGTCGCCATATACGGAGGCATCCTCCGTTTACAAGGGAGGGTGAGAAGAAAAAGCAATGGCCGGGTCATCACCAGAAACTGTCCGCAAGCCGCGCGCCGATGCCGTGCGCAACCGCGAGCGCGTGCTGGAAGCGGCCAAGGCCGTGTTCTCGGCCGGCGGCAGCGAGGCCAGCCTCGAGGCGGTGGCGCGCCATGCCGGCGTCGGCATCGGCACGCTGTATCGCCACTTCCCGACCCGCGAGGCGCTGTATGAGGCGGTCTATCGCCGCGAGGTCGAGCAACTCGGCGATCTCGCCGAGCAGCTCCAGAACGCGCCCGAACCGGTCGAGGCGTTGCGGCGCTGGCTGCGCGCCAATGTGCAATTCGTCGCGACCAAGAAGGGCATGGTGGCGGCACTGGCGCTGGTCGCGGCCGGCTCGAGCGAGTTGCAGGCCTATTCGTTCGATCGCCTGACCAAGTCGATCGGCACGCTGCTTGCGCGCGCCGTTGCGGCCGGCGCGATCCGCGACGACATCAGCGCCGAGGACGTGCTGCGGGCGCTGATCGGCATGTGCTACATGCACGACCAGGCAGGCTGGCAGGCCACCGCGCTGCGGCTGCTGGATGTGTTCGTCGATGGCTTGCGAGTGCGGCCGGAGAGCGAGGCGACGGCTGCGAGGAAGGCCAGTCGAAAACCGTCGCGCTAGATGGCGGGTCGCTTCAGGAACGACCCGTGCGCGGCTCCAGCCACGCCATGATGATCGCATGCGGCGTCCGCCGGCGGCGCGGCAGGTGGTACCGCTCCAGCGCGGCCGTCGCGAACGCTGATGCCTGTGCGCCGGATTGCCGCCTTGCCGGCGGCAGCGTCATCCACTCGCGAATGACCGCGCGTCGCACTTTGGACATCGCCATCTCCTTCCCTGCGTCAGGCCGCGAGCCGCAGCGGATGCGCCTGCGACCGCCGCGCCGACAGCGCGCATCCGCATTGATGCACGATGCCCTGCTCGACCACGAAGCCGCGCTGCTCCAGCGCGGTACGCAGGCTCTGGCTGGCCGCGGGCTTCTGCGCGTCGAGCCACACCACCAGCACCGCGCGGGCACTGAGGAAACCGGTCAGCCAGTCGAGCGTCGGTTCGAGCGCATGCAGCGTGCGGCGCCGCCAATCGACCAGCGCTGCGTCATATTGCGCGGCCGGGTGGCCGCAATTGGCGGTAGCAGCCGTTCGCAGGAAACCGCGCCGCTGCAATTCGAGCATCAATTCGATGCTCCTCGTGCCAGCCACGACGATGCGCTGCTGCGTCGAGCAGCCGGCCAGCGCGATCATCGGCTCGATAATCCGGTCGCCCGCAGCCAATTCAATTGAAGACATCATGTCACCCGTTCGCGTTCGCCCACGCGCGCAACCGGCCATGTGTCGGCCGGCCTGCACGATGCGGGAGCGTTCGGGAGCAATATCTTCAGGACGGGATATGAATTCGAGAGCGCCGCGCGATGTACCGCATAGGCGCGGCATAGGTTCGCGACGGGCCCCCGCGCCCGTGGCCGCCGGCAAGAGAGCCGCGAGTTGTGCGAAAGTGTACAGACCGCCCGACCGGCATTCGGCTAGATCGCCGCATTGCCAATGCCTAGATCATATTTGCGATCCGGCCCGGCCATCGCGCCGGGCCTTTTCGTCGCCTGACGGCCTTATTCCGGTTATTCCGGCGGTTTCAGGCGAACATGATCGGGAACCGGCAACGGCTTGTTGGGTCCGTCGAGAAATTCGACCGTCGTGAAGGCGAGATCGGTGTCGCCGATATTGTGGACGGCGTGCACGAGATATTGGTTCGCGGCCAGCTCGCGGTGCTGGGTGAAACCTTTGTAGAGCACGCGCTCAGCTGAGGAGCCATCCTCGAACCAGTTGCGCGAACGTCCATCCGCCATCGCGGTCCAGAAATGGCTCAGCACATGACGATGAAAGCCGAACCAGGTCCCGGCGGGTATGTGCAGATGCCAGACCCTGAGCTTTGCGGTCTCGGACACCAGAAGGCTGCCGACCGCACCGTTCCATTTGCCCGCTTCATAGGCGTCCTGAAGCTCTTTCGGCCAAGCCGCACGAGAATTTTCCGACATCGATTTGCTCGCTCCATTTGATACCAATCAATATATTGGTTCCAGCAAAGAGCTGGCATTCACGCAAATATCCGCAGAATATCTCGCCAGCAAGATCAAACCATCGGTACCATTCGCGATTGATCTTGACATGGCGAGGGCCAAAGACTTACGACCGGACAAAACAAGCTGCCGCCCTGCATCGGTCGAAACGCTGCGGAGTCAGCGACGCGAGAGGAAGTGCCATGTTGGAAACGCCTGTCCTGATCGTCGGCGCCGGACCTGTCGGTTTGACGGCCGCCATCGCACTCTCGCAGCATGGCGTCCGCTCCGTGCTGGTCGAACGCCATCCATCGACCTCCATCGCGCCCAAGGCCCGCGGCATCAACGCGCGCACGATGGAGATGTACCGGCAGATGGGCATCGAGGACGACATCCGCGCGGCCGGGATGCCGGCGCGATACGGCAAGATGATCCTGTGGGCGGAAAGCCTGGCCGGGAAGGAGATCAACCGTCTCGCGCCCGGACGCGGCTCGGCGGCGAGCCTGACGATGTCGCCGGCCGGCAATTGCGGCTGCTCGCAGGATATCCTCGAGCCCATCCTGCGGCGTCACGCCGAAGCGCTGGCGCCCGGCAGCATCAGGTTCAACACCGAGCTCAGCGATCTCAGGCAGGACGCGAGCGGGGTGAGCGGCACTCTGACCGATGCCGTGAACCGCGACACGATTCCGTTCCGCGCCCCTTACGTCATCGGCGCCGACGGTACGCGCAGCTTCGTGCGCGACACGCTTGGCATCGGCAGGACCGGCGAGCGGGACATCTACGATTCCGTCAATCTCCATATCCGCGCGAATCTGCGGCCGTGGGTCGAAGACCGGCCGGCGGCGCTGTACCTGATCGAGCAGCCGGACCTCCGCGCCACGTTCCTGACCGTGAACGGCACCGACCGGTGGGGATTCCTGATCCACAGCCTCAGCGTCTATGGCTTCACCCGCGAGAACCTTACGCCCGAGCGATGCATCGCGCTGGTGCGCCAGGCCGTCGGCGTACCGGAGCTGCCGGTCGAGCTCGTCGGCGTCAGCTTCTGGAACTGCTCGGCCATGGTCGCCGACAGGTTCAGCGACGGCAACGTTTTCCTGGTCGGCGACTCCGCGCATGAAACCACGCCGAGCGGCGGGTTCGGCATGAATCTCGGCGTGCAGGATGCGCAGAACCTGGCATGGAAGATGGCGGCCGTGTTGCACGGCGAGGCCGATGCCGCGCTGCTCGACAGCTACGACGCCGAACGCCGGCCGCACGCCTCCGACGTCGTACGGACCACTTTGCTCAACATGCAGAGCTTCGACCGCACCGCGCGTCAGGCCGAGGCAAAACTTCCGCGCAAGGAATTCCTCAACGAGCGCGGCCTGATCTTCGGCGCCTGCTACAAGTCCGCGGCCGTGGTCCCGGACGGCTCGAACCCGCCTGCCGTCAGCGACCCGGTGACGGACTACGTGCCGTCGGCGCATCCCGGTTGTCGCGCGCCGCACGTGCCGCTCACGCGCAAGGGTCAGCCGGTCTCGACAATCGATCTGTTCGGCAGAGGCTTCGTGCTGCTGGCCGCCGCGCATGGCGCGGTCTGGCGGACGGCGGTCAGCCAGCGCGGCCTGCCGCGTATCGACCTGCACATCCTCGGCGAAGATGTCGTCGACACCGAAGGCAACTGGATGGACGTCTATGGGGTTGAGGACGGTGGCGCCGTCCTGGTCCGACCGGATGGATATGTGGCCTGGCGCGTTGCCACCCTGCCGAACGATCCGGCGCGCGCGCTCGCCGACGCGTTCGCCCACCTGTTCGGTCGCCAGGCCGGCACGCAAGCGGCCTGACCGATGGCTGTCGGAGCGACGTCGCAAACTGCTGTCGCCTCTCCGCAAGAGCTCGGCCTCGACCCGGCCAAGCTCGAACGGGCCTGCGGCATCATCGACGGCCACATCGCGGCGGGTTTTCATCCCGGCGCGCAGCTCGCCGTCGCGCGGCACGGCCGGCTGGCGATTGATCGCTGCTTCGGCCACGCCATGCTCGATCCCGCGCTTGCCGTCGGCGAGACCACCCTCTTCCCGCTGTTCTCCAACACCAAGGTGATCACCGCCGCCGCGGTCTGGACGCTGGTCGAGGACGGCCGGCTGCGCTTCACCGACCGCGTCGCCGAGCATGTGCCCGGCTTCGACGCGCACGGCAAGCAGGGCGTCACCGTCGCGCAACTCTTGACCCATCAGGCCGGCTTTCCCGCCGCCGAGGTGCCAGCGGCATGCTTCATCGACCACCAATTGCTGCGCCGGGCGGTTTGCGATTTCAGGCTGGATTGGCCGCCCGGATCACGGCTGAGCTATCATCGGATGTCGGCGCACTGGGTCATCGCGGTGCTCATCGAGGCGCTGACCGGCGCCGACTATCGCGACGAGATCCGCAAGCGGGTGATCGCGCCGCTCGGGCTCGCCGACGAGATCGTGCTCGGACTGCCGGAGCGTGAGGACCGGCGCAGGTCGTTGATGTATTCGCCGAAGCAGGACGATCGCTGGCCACCCGACGCGATCGAAGCGACGCCGCACTTCAGGCGCGCAGGCATCCCCGGCGCCGGAGGCTACGCGACCGCGCGCGCGATGGCGGTCTTCTACCAGATGATGGCGCAGGGCGGCATCTGGCAGGGCACGCGAATCGTGTCATCGCGCATGATCGACTACGTGACGCGCGACTTCACCGGCGACATGGTCGACGATTACATGGGCTA
Source organism: Bradyrhizobium sp. SK17 (assembly GCF_002831585.1). GTDB lineage: Bacteria > Pseudomonadota > Alphaproteobacteria > Rhizobiales > Xanthobacteraceae > Bradyrhizobium. The sequence continues at coordinate 7,531,329 of NZ_CP025113.1, forward strand.
TCCGATGCATCGCGGCCTCGGACCGTTCTGCCGCGGCCATTCGCTGACGGTGCGCGGACTTGGCGCGATCGCGCATCCAAGAACCTTCGGGCATAGCGGGGTCGGCACGTCCTATTGCTGGGCCGATCCGACCAGCGGCGTGTCGTTCGCCTTCCTCAGCAACTGCCGCAGGGACAATGAATGGCACAACAAGCGCATGGATACGCTGAGCACGCTCGTCCACGCAGCGATCCTGCAATGAGCATCAACCGGCCGCCGACGATCCAGCCTCTGCGCCGCCGAACGGGGAGATTGCCGTGACGATCGCCGTACCGGATGCGCAGGAAGCCCCTCAATCGGAGCAGACGGCCGCCGATGCCGGTTGGTACGCGTGGTACGTCGTGTTCATCCTCACCGCCTGCTACACGCTCGCCTTCGTGGATTCGAAAATCCCCTTCATCCTGGTGCAGGCGATCAAGAGCGACCTGGCGCTGACCGACACCCAGCTCGGCATCATCGCGGGGCCTGCCTTCTCGCTGATGTATGCCGCCGGCGCGATGCCGATCGCAAAACTGTCGGACCGCATCGCGCGCAAATACGTCATCGCGGTTGCGGTGACGATCTGGAGCGGCTTCACGGCCGCCGGCGGCGCCACCCACTCGTTCCTCGCATTCATGCTCAGCCGCACCGGCGTCGCGCTCGGCGAGTCGGCGCTGACGCCCGCCGCGCATTCGATGTTCGCGGACTATTTCCCGGCGGGCCAGCGCTCCAAGGTGATCGCGATCTACTCCTGCGGGATTGCGATCGGCAGCTTCATCGCATTGACGGTCGGCGGCGCGCTGTCCGATCGGCTGGGCTGGCGCACCACCTTGATGATCGTCGGCGGCGTCGGCCTGGCGCTGTCCTTCATCGTCGCTACCACCGTCCGCGAACCGGCGCGCGATCTCAGCACCTCGGGCCGGCAGATGTCGGAAGGCAGCCTGGTCGCGCTGCTGAGCGATCCGGCGATCCGCAACACCATCGTCGGCGGCATGATCCTCGGCATCGCCAACGGTTCGGTGAGCGCGTGGGGGCCGGCCTACATCATGCGCACCTTCCACCTGTCGGCCGCGGCAACCGGCGCGACCTACGGCACGCTGCTCGGCATCCTTGCGATCGCCGGCACGCTGGCAGGCGGATTGATCGCCGGCTGGCTCTCGAACAAGGACGTCAGGTATGGCTTCCGGCTGCTCGCGGCGGCGTTCCTGATCTCGACCATCGCCAAGATCATCTCGCTGCTGACGTCAAGCTATGTCCTGTTCCTGGCGTTCGGCGCGGTCTCGGCCTTCTTGCAGCTGTTCTATCCCGGCCCGACCTATGCGACGATCCAGTCGCTGGCAAAACCGAATGCGCGCAGCTTCGCATCGGCGGTGACGATGTTCTGCATCAACGCCGTCGGCATCGCCGGCGGCGCTTTCCTGACCGGATTGTTGAGCGACCGCCTGGTGCCGTACGTCGGCGCCGAGTCGCTGCGCTGGTCGCTCGGGATCATGTCGCTGATGTCTGCGTGGGCCGCCATCCACTACTGGCGCGCGGCCTATCACCTCGGGCGACGGGCCAAGTCAATCGGCTGACGGTTACTCGAACAGGTTCCGTCGCGTCGTCAGCAGATGATCGCGCATCGCGCGAGCCGCGTCGTCGGCCGAGCGCCGCCGCAGCGTCTCGCAGATCGCGCGGTGATGGGCGAACGAGCGGCGCCGCTTTTCGGGCGTGATCGCGGCGAGCCGCAGGGCCTGCCAGTCCCCGGTCGATCGCGCGGCGTTGAACGCCGTTACCAGGCCGACCAGGATGTCATTGCGGGTCGCCTCCGCGATCGCGAGGTGGAACGCGCCGTCCCAGCGCACCCAGGCCTCATCGTCCTTCACCTCGGTGGTGCGGCGCATGCAGGTCTCGATGTTGGCGAGATCGGCTTCGCTGGCGTTGACCGCAGCGATCGCGGCGATCGAGGGTTCGACGGCGAGGCGGGCCTCGAGCACGGCGGCCGGACTGCCGCGCGCGATCAGGCGTTCGATGCTGACGGGACCGGCGGTGCGGCGGCCGAGAAACGTGCCGTTGCGGCGGCCGCGCCAGAGCTGCCCCTCGAGCTCCATCTGGGTGAGGATCTTGCGCAACGCGCGGCGGCTGATGCCGAGCTCGGTGGCGAGTTCGCGCTCCGGCGGCAGACGGTCGCCCTCGCCGAGCTCGTTCTGCTCGATGAAATGGAGCAGCTCGTTGGCTTCTTCGGCGTCGGACTCTTGATCTGATGGCGCCGCTCTCGGCACGTCGGGCTCGCTATCCTGAAAGGACTGTTGCGGGAGTCTACTACCCCCGCAAGAAGCCGAATAGCGCTATTCACGCGACCGGCCCGCGACGCGACATGCTATCCAAAGCGATGATCGTAGCGATTGATCGACAGCTCCTTGGTGTCGATCTCCGGCGTCTTGCCGGACAGCATGTCGGCCAGCACCCGGCCCGAGCCGCAGGCCATGGTCCAGCCCAGCGTGCCGTGGCCGGTGTTGAGGTGCAGGTTCGCATAGCGCGTCGCGCCGATCACCGGCGGGCCATCCGGCGTCATCGGGCGCAGGCCGCACCAGAAGGTCGCCTTGGGCAGGTCGCCGCCGCGCGGAAACAGGTCGGTCAGCGAATGATCCAATGTCGCGCGCCGCGCGTCGTAGAGCTTGGTCGAGTAGCCGGAAATCTCGGCGGTGCCGCCGACCCGGATGCGATCGCCGAGCCGGGTGATCGCGACCTTGTAGCTCTCGTCCATCACGGTCGATTCAGGCGCGCCGCTGGCGTCCTTGATCGGCACCGTGATCGAATAGCCCTTGACCGGATAGACCGGCAACGAGATGCCGAGCGGCCGCACCAGATGCGGCGAATAGCTGCCGAGCGCCAGCACATAGGCGTCCGCGGTCATCACGCCGGCGCTGGTCGCAACGCCGGTGATCCGGGTCGCGTCCGCGTTCAGCCCGTCGATGCCGGTATCGAAGTTGAAGCGCACGCCCAGCTTTTCGGCTTCGACCGCGAGAGCCTGCGTGAACATGTGGCAGTCGCCGGTCTCGTCATGCGGCAAACGCAGCCCGCCGGCGAATTTCTGCTTGACGCCGGCAAGTGCCGGCTCGGCTTTGATGCAGCCCTCGCGGTCGAGCACCTCGAACGGCACGCCATATTGCTTGAGCACGGCGATGTCGTCGCCGGTGTGATCGAGTTGGGCCTGCTCGCGAAACAGCTGCAACGTGCCCTGCGCGCGCTCGTCGTATTTGATGCCGATCTCGCCGCGCAGCGCTTGCAGGCAGTCGCGGCTGTACTCCGCGATCGGGATCATCCGGCTCTTGTTCACGGCGTAGCGCGCCGTGGTGCAGTTGCGCAGCATCTTGAGCAGCCACAGCCACATCACCGGATCGAGCTTCGGTCGGATCACCAGCGGGCCGTGTCTCATCAGCAGCCACTTCACCGCCTTCACCGGCACGCCCGGGCCGGCCCAGGGCGACGAATAACCCGGCGACACCTCGCCGGCATTGGCGAAGGAGGTTTCCAGCGCGGGCTTCGGCTGCCGGTCGATCACCGTCACCTCATGGCCGGCACGCGCGAGGTAATAGGCCGAGGTGACGCCGATCACGCCACTGCCGAGAACAAGGACCTTCACTTTTCCTCACATCCTGCAACGAAAACGCAATCGCCGCTGCGAAACCATTCTGCTTCGCAACGGCGACAGCAATTTGTAGAGCTAGCTAGAAAATAGCTAGCAATTATCAGGCCACGCGCTTGATGGCGTCGCCGAGGATCGAGACGATGTCGTCGATATGCGACTTCTCGACGATCAAGGGCGGCGACAACGCCAGCGAGTCGCCGCTCATGCGGAAGTAGAGGCCGCGATTGAAGCAGTCGACCATGACGTCGTAGCCGCGTGCGCCGACGGCGCCGTCGCGCGGCGAGAGCTCGACCGCGCCCATCAGGCCGACATTGCGGATGTCGACGACGTTCGGCAGGCCCTTCAGCGAATGCAGGCCATCGCGCCAGTACTCGGCGAGCGAGGCGCCACGGGTCAGCAGGCCTTCGTCCTTGTAGATGTCGAGCGTGGCAAGACCCGCCGCGCAGGCCACCGGATGCGCCGAATAGGTGTAGCCGTGGAACAGCTCCATCGCGTTGTCGGGACCGACCATCAGCCCATCATGGATCTGGCGGCTGGCGAACACCGCGCCGCACGGCACGGTGCCGTTGGTGATGCCCTTGGCGGTTGTCATCATGTCCGGCGTGACGCCGAAGAAGTTGGCGGCGAATGGCGCGCCGAGGCGGCCGAAGCCGGTGATGACCTCGTCGAAGATCAACAGGATGCCGTGCTTGGTGCAGAGCTCGCGCAGCCGTTGCAGATAGCCCTTCGGCGGCGGCAGCACCGCGGTCGAACCCGGTACCGGCTCGACGATCACGGCCGCGATGGTGTCGGCGCCGTGCAGCGCCACCATCCGCTCGACATCGTCGGCGAGCTCGGCGCCATGCTCCGGCTGGTCCTTGGCGAAGGCGTTGCGCGCCATGTCATGGGTGTGGCGGATATGGTCGATGCTCGGCAGGTGGTTGGCGAACTGGCGGCGGTTGGCCACCATGCCGCCGACCGACATGCCGCCGAAGCCGACACCGTGATAGCCGCGCTCGCGGCCGATCAGACGGGTGCGGGTCGGCTGGCCGGCGGCGCGGTGATAGGCCAGCGCGATCTTCAGCGCGGTGTCGACCGATTCAGAGCCCGAATTGGTGAAGAAGATGCGATCCAGCCCCTTCGGGGCGATCTCGGCGAGACGCTCGGCGAAGTCGAACGCCATCGGGTGGCCCATGTTGAACGAGGGCGCAAAATCCAGCGTGGAGAGCTGGCGCTCGACGGCGGCGGCGATCTGCGGGCGGCTGTGGCCGGCGTTGACGCACCACAGACCGGCGGAGCCGTCGATCACCTGCCGGCCATCGACCGAGGTGTAGTACATGCCCTTGGCGGAGGAGAACAGCCGCGGCGCCTTCTTGAACTGCCGGTTGGCCGTGAACGGCATCCAGAACGAATCGGTCTTGATGGTGTTCGGAATCTGATGAACGGTCACGGTGCACTCCATGGGCTGGGTTTGCCTAGTCGGACCACTCTTCCCGGCACTCAACAAGTCCTTTTCTGTCGCAGCGCAAGCCATTGATCTTGTTGAGGCAGTCTGCGAAGATTTGTTCGATCCGCAACACCTGCAACAGGGATTTGCCATGAGCGTCGACATTGGCGGTCGGCTTCGATTCATCCGCGCGCGGCACAAGCTGTCGCAACGCGAGCTCGCCAAGCGCTCCGGGGTGACCAATTCGACGATTTCGCTGATCGAATCCAACCAGATGAACCCGTCGGTCGGCGCCCTGAAGCGCATCCTCGACGGCATCCCGATGGGGCTCGCCGAATTCTTCGCGATCGAGCCGGAACGGCCGCGCAGGGCGTTCTACCGCGCCGACGAGCTGACCGAGATCGGCAAGAAGCCGATCTCCTACCTCCAGGTCGGCGACAATCTGTTCGGCCGGGCGTTGCAGATCCTGAAAGAGCGCTACGAGCCCGGCAGCGACACCGGCCGGGTGCCGCTGGTGCATGAGGGCGAGGAAGGCGGCATCGTGGTCTCGGGCCGGCTCGAGGTCACGGTCGACGACGAGCGGCGGGTGCTCAATGCCGGCGATGCCTATTATTTCGAGAGCCGCCGCCCGCACCGCTTCCGCTGCATCGGCGCCAAGCCGTGCGAGGTGATCTCGGCCTGCACGCCGCCGACATTTTGAAATCCGCTGCCGGCAGCGGCCGCAGCATCGTCAGAGATCGCGGGTCTGCCGATCGCCATAGGCGATCACGGCGGCAACGGTGGCAAACATCGCGACGGTGGCGATCAGGACCAGGATGGTGTCGAGAGGCATCGGTGTTCTCCTGCATGTTGCGGAGAAAGCCTAGCGCGCGGACGCGCCCATCACCTTGCGCTGGATCAAAACCGACATCGTGACGATCAGCCCGCGCCGGCGAGCTTGAGCCGTTCCAGATCGAGCAGGCGGACGCCGTCCGGCACGATCAACACCGCCTTCTCACGCGCAAGCCGCGTCAGCGTGCGGCTCACCGTCTCGATGGTGAGACCGAGATAATCGGCGATGTCCTGCCGGCTCATCGGCAGCGCCACGGTGACCGACACCGCCCCGATGCGCGCATGACGCGCCTGCATGTTGAGCAGGAACGCGGCAATCTTCTCCTCGGCGGTGCGCCGGCCGAGCAGCAGCATCTGGTCCTGCGCGAGGCTCAATTCATGCCCGGCGAATTCGTGCAAGCGGCGCAACAGATGCGGCTTGCCGTCGATATAGCCGAGGAACGCCGACCGCGCGAACCGACAGACCGAGACCGCGGTGACCGCCTCGGCGGTGACGCCGTAACGGTCCTGCAATGCGAGCCCGAGGAAATCGCCCGGCAGCGCAAACCCGACGATCTGCCGGCGGCCGTCCGGCAACGATTTGTAGAGCCGCACCACGCCATCGGTGACGTTGAACACACTGCCCGCCAGCGAGCCCTGCTCGAACAATGTCGTCCTGGCCGGGACCAGCTTCGCCTGGCTGATGCGGTCGAGTTCGTCGAGCTCGGTCGCCTCCAGCGCCGCGCAGACGCTGAACAGCCTGACCTTGCAGTCCTCGCAGCCATTTGCGGCACGGCCATGCTTGCAATCGCGCGCTGTCGCGCCGGCACAGGTCTCGTGCTGGGGTCCGGCAATGCTCATCGCTCAGGGGTCCGCATGGTTTCGATCCCGACTATATCGGCTGTCATTTGACCTGGATCAACCGTCCGCGGCATTGATGCAAATCAATGCCGCATCGGCCGTTCCCCGACAGTTTCGCTGCTCATCGGGGAATTCGGACGATGAACGAGCAATTCCAGGCACATCCGATCGACCAGCATTACGCCATCGCGGCCTATCCGCTGGTCTTCATGCATGATGCCAGCATTACCACGGATCAGTGGCTGCAATTCGTACGCCGGCACGGCCGGAGCAGTTCACCCCGCACCGGGCTGATCGCGATCCGCGATCGCCGCGGCGTGATCCATGCGCTGTTCAGCTATCGCATCGACAGCGACCTGCGCGTCCGCAAGCGGCTCAGCATCAGCGATTTGATCGTGGCCCACCTTGCCGGATCGCAGATCGACGACGCGGTGGCCGATGTCATCGCCGATGTTGCGCGGCAGTACGGCTGCCAGGCCGTCACCATCGAACGTCCCTTCGTGACATCGGATATGCGAGGCCCGGGATGCCCGACCGCCGCGGCGCTGCGCCGCGCCAGCCGGCGGATCAATTGATACAATCTGTCTTGATCTGGATCAGTGCACGCAATCTTGAGTTGCTGTATGATCCGAGTGCCATGAGCACCTCCGATCTCAAGCGAAATGTCCTGACCGTGGTCGCGATCAAGATCGTGATCGTCGTGCTCGCAGCGATCTTCGTGTTCGGACCGGCCCGCCGCCCCCGCATCGATGCCGACACGCTCGACCGCCAGATCCTGAACCATCCACCCCTCAACAACCGGGAATCCATCCGATGACGTCAATGGATGTCGTATCGCTATCGCGGCTGCAATTCGGGTTGACCGCGCTCTATCACTTCCTGTTCGTGCCCCTGACGCTGGGCCTCGCCGTGCTGCTCGGCGTGATGGAGAGCGTCTATGTGATGACGGGACGCACGATCTGGAAGGAGATGACCAAGTTCTGGGGCGTGCTGTTCGGCATCAACTTCGCGATGGGCGTCGCCACCGGCATCACGATGGAATTCCAGTTCGGCATGAACTGGGCCTATTACAGCCACTATGTCGGCGACATCTTCGGCGCGCCGCTGGCGATCGAGGGCCTGATGGCGTTCTTCCTCGAGGCGACCTTCATCGGCCTGTTCTTCTTCGGCTGGGACAAGCTCGGCCGCATCCAGCATCTCACGGTGACATGGCTGGTCGCGCTCGGCTCCAACCTGTCGGCGCTGTGGATCCTGATCGCCAATGGCTGGATGCAGTATCCGGTCGGCGCCAAGTTCAATCCCGACACGATGCGGATGGAAGTCTCCGACTTCATGGCCGTGCTGTTCAACCCGGTCGCGCAGGCCAAATTCGTCCACACCGTCAGCGCCGGCTACGTCACCGGAGCGATGTTCGTGCTCTCGATCAGCGCGTTCTATCTGCTGCGCGGCCGCCATGTCGAGCTCGCCAAGCGATCGATGACGGTCGCGGCGAGCTTCGGGCTCGCCGCCGCGCTCTCCGTCGTCGTGCTCGGCGACGAGAGCGGCTACACTGCCGGCGAGAACCAGAAGATGAAGATCGCGGCGATCGAGGCGATGTGGGACACCGAGCCGGCCCCCGCCTCGTTCACGCTGTTCGGGCTGCCCGACCTCGCCAACCGGCGCACCAATTACGAGGTCAAGATCCCCTGGATGCTCGGTCTGATCGCGACCCGCTCGATCGACAAGACCGTGCCGGGCATCAAGGAGCTGGTCGGCCACGCCGAGCAGCGCATCCGCTCCGGCCTGATCGCCTATGACGCGCTCGAGAAGCTGCGCAAGCAGCCATCGGACGCCGAACGGGCGCGGCTCGATGCGACCGCCGCCGATCTCGGCTATGCGCTGCTCTTGAAGCGGATCCGTCCCGACATCGGCAATGCCACGGCCGACGAGATCGCCGCCACGGCGTGGAGCACCGTGCCGGCGGTATCGCCGCTGTTCTGGAGCTTCCGGATCATGGTCGGACTCGGCTTCTATTTCATTGCGCTGTTCGCGCTCGCCTTCATGCTGGCGAGCCTGCGGCGGCTCGAGCGCTATCGCAGCTTCCTGTGGCTGGCGCTGATCAGCCTGCCGCTGCCATGGGTCGCGGCCGAGCTCGGCTGGATCGTCGCCGAGGTGGGGCGGCAGCCCTGGGTGATCGAAGGCGTATTGCCGACCTTCCTCGCGGTCTCGAGCATCTCCGCGGCCGATGTGTGGACCACGCTGATCGGCTTCGTCGTGTTCTATTCGACGCTCGCGGTGGTCGACGTCTACCTGATGGTGAAGACCGTGAAGGACGGGCCTCCCTCGGGTGCCCCGTCGGAGCAGTCCGCATTGCGGCTCGCCGCAAGCCCCGCCGAATAGGGAGACTGTCATGTTCGACTACGAAACGATGCGATTGATCTGGTGGGCGCTGCTCGGGATCCTGCTGATCGGCTTCGCGGTGATGGACGGCTTCGATCTCGGCGTAGCGATCCTGCTGCCATTCGTGGCGCGCACCGACATCGAGCGCCGCATCGCGATCAACACCGTTGGCCCGGTATGGGAAGGCAATCAGGTCTGGCTGATCCTGGGCGGCGGCGCGATCTTTGCGGCGTGGCCGATGCTCTATGCGGTGGCGTTCTCCGGCTTCTATCTCGCGATGTTCCTGGTGCTGGCGGCGCTGATCCTGCGCCCGGTCGCGTTCAAGTTCCGCAGCAAGCTGGACCGCCCGCGCTGGCGGGCTGCATGGGACGTCGCGATCTTCGTCAGCGGGCTGGTCCCGGCGCTGATCTTCGGCGTCGCCTTCGGCAACGTGATCGTCGGCGTCCCGTTCCGCTTCGACGATACGCTGCGGATGATCTATGAGGGCAATCTGCTCGGCCTGCTCAACCCGTTCGCGCTGGTCTGCGGCCTCGTCAGCGTCGCGATGCTGACGCTGCACGGGGCATGCTATCTGGCGCTGAAGGCGAGCGGACCGGTCGCCGATCGCGCGGCGCGGGCCGCGCGGCTGGCCGGGCCCGTCGCGATCGTGCTGTTCGTGCTCGCCGGCGCCTGGGTCGCGTTCGGCATCGACGGCTACACCATCACATCGCAGCTCGCGCATGACGGACCGTCGAGCCCGCTCGCCAAGCAGGTGACGCGGCGCGCCGGCGCCTGGCTCGACAATTACCATGCCTATCCATGGAGCATGGCCGCGCCAATCGCCGCCATCGCGATGCTGGCGCTCGCCGCGGCGCTGGTGTCGGCACGGCGCGCGATGGCGGCGTTCCTGTGCAGCAGCGTCGGTGTTGCCGGCGTCGTCGCCACCGCGGGGCTCAGCGTGTTTCCGTTCATGCTGCCGTCGTCGCTCGACCCGCACGCCAGCCTCACGGTCTGGGACTCCTCGTCGAGCCACCTGACGCTGAAGATCATGCTGTTCGCGACCGCCGTCTTCCTGCCGATCATCCTGCTCTACACCGCCTGGGTCTACCGCGTGCTGCGCGGACCGATCACGGCCGCGATGATCGAACGCGGCGGACATTCCTACTGAGGGAGATCACCAGCAATGTGGTACTTTTCATGGATCCTCGGCGTCGGCTTCGCCGCGACCTTCGCCATCCTCAACGCCATGTGGTTCGAGCTCAATGCCCAGGACAGCGCCAACGACCGCAATGCGCCGTGACGGCACGGTGGCGGCGGCCGTCCGCGCGGCGTCCTTCGCCGCCGCGCTGGCGGTCAGTCTCGCGCTGATGCTGTTTCCGTTCCTGCTCCGCCACGTGGCGGAGGCACGACTGCATACCGCGCTGCCGGTGCTGATGCTCGGCGTCGCGGCTGCGTTCGTCCATGGCATCGGATACCGGCCGGACGGCGCCCTGCTCCGGATCCTGTTCGGGCCGGCCTGCGCGTGGACTCTGATGCTGGCCGGGGCACTTCTCATGGCCATGGCGTGAGCGGCAGGAATCCGCGCCGGCACGCCCGGCGCTCCACCAGCCGCCGGTGACCGGACCGTGGGCGAAGCGTTGGGTCGAACCTTCGCCCCGGCCATTCCGACCAATCACGAGCAAGGCCATCCCGCCCCGCGGAGCGCATCCCCATGTCCGGCCGAAACGGCATCCTGTCGCGCCTGATCGTCGCGGCATTCGTGCTGTGCATCGGCACCTCGGCGCAGGCGGAGAAACGCGTCGCGCTGGTGATCGGCAATTCCGCCTACCGGAGCGCGCCGCAACTGCCGAACCCGGCCGGCGACGCCAGGCTGATGTCGGATACGCTCGCCTCGCTCGGTTTCCTGGTGGTCGGCGGTGGTGCGCAGGTCGATCTGACCAAGCCAGGCTTCGAGGCGGCATTGCAGGCGTTCGGACGCGAGCTCGACGGCGCCGATGTGGCGCTGTTCTATTACGCCGGCCACGGCGTCGAGACCCACGGCCTCAATTACCTCGTTCCGGTCGACGCCAATCCCGGCGACGAGGGTGACGTATTCATGCAGGGCATCGGGATGGCCGGCGTGATCGACCAGATGGAGAAGTCCGGCGCCGGCATCAACCTCGTGCTGCTGGATGCCTGCCGCGACAATCCGTTTCGCGATCGCGGCGTGCATTCCAGGACCGGCGGCTTGGCGCAGATGCAGGCGCCGCCCGGCACGCTGATCTCGTTCGCGACCCAGCCGCGCAGCGTCGCGCTCGACGGCGACAATGGCCACAGCCCGTACACGCGTGCGCTGGCCGAGACCATCCGGCATCGGGGCTATGGCCTGTTCAGGACCTTCAACGAGGTCGGGCTTGCGGTGGAGAAGGCGACCCGCGGCCGGCAGCTGCCGTGGCTCGCCTCCTCGCCGATCGCGACCAAATTCTATTTTGCCGGCGAGCCGGTGCCGCAAGCGGTTAAGGCGTCACTGACCTCGGAGGCGACCGCCGCGCAATCGCGGCCGTCGGACGAGGCGCTGCGCCGCGATCTCGTGACCGACTGCGATCGTCTCGCCGCGATGCCCTACGACCTCGGCCATGCCGCGAGCGAGCCGGGCGTCGACATCGACAAGATCAGGATTCCGGAGGCGACCGCGGCCTACAACGCGGCGATGCAGGCCTATCCCGGCGTCGGCCGCTTCGCCTTCGAGGCCGGCCGGGTCGCCAGCGCGCGCAAGGACTATGCCGAGGCACGCCGCTTGTTCGACCAAGCGGCCGCGGCAAGCTATCCGCTCGCCGCCCACAATATCGGCGTCATGTATGAGGGCGGCAACGGCGTGCCGCTCGACAGTGCCGAAGCCGCACGGTGGTACAGGAAGTCGGTCGATGCCGGTGAGCCGATCGCGATGGTCGACCTCGGCTGGCTCTACGAGATGGGACGTGGCGTGGGCCGCAACTGCGCCGAGGCGGTCAGGCTCTACGAAAGCGCGGTGGCGGCCGGCGATCCCGACGCCATGAACAATCTCGGCCTGCTCTATCTGCGCGGCAAATGCACCGGGCGCGACTATGCCGAGGCCCTTCGCCTGTTCGAGCTGGGCACCGCGCTGAACAACGCCGCCAGCATGAACGGCCTCGGCGTGATCTACAACGAGGGCGACGGCGTTGCCCGCAGCGCCAGGCTTGCGCGGCAATGGTTCGAGAAGGCTGCCGCGCTCGGCAATCCCGAGGCGAAGCAGAACCTGCGCGGGATGCGGCGCTGAGCGGCAACTTCGTTGCTTGCGGCGGAAACCGGCGTGGGGTGTCATCCGTAACAACAGGTATCCGACACGGAGCCCCGCATGCGCGCGATCGTCCTCATTGCCGCCATCCTGCTCGCCCTCACCTCGCCCGCCCGGGCCGACGACGTCGGCGCCGCGCAGGACGTGATCCGCGCCCAGGAGCAGGCGTTCGGCCGGGACGACGCCGCGGGCGCCTATTCCTATGCCGCGCCCGCGATCCAGCAGATCTTTCCGCAGGCCGACATCTTCATGTCGATGGTGCAGAGCAAATACGCGCCGGTCTACCGCCACCGCAGCTTCGAGTTCGGCGCGGCGCAGAGCGACGGCGGCCGGATCGCGCAACGCGTCCACATCGTCGACGCCAACGGCGAGGCGTGGGAGGCGCTCTACACGCTGGAGCGGCAGGCCGACGGCAGTTTGAAGATCACCGGCTGCGCGCTGCTCAAGGCCGGCCAGTCGGTGTGATCGCGGCCTCCGGATCCGCCGGTGATCCCCTAGGACAGGCCCTTCCTTATCCGGAGCCTGTCCTCGAGCCAATCGAAGATCACCTCATTGGCCAATGTGGGGTTGTCGATGTGTCCCTGCATGGCACCGGTTTCGGCACGCCGGAACAGGATCAGCCTGGCGTCGCGATGAATGTGGCTCAATTGGTCGCCGAATTTCGTCAAGGCACCCGGCAGAAGCCAGCCGGCTTCGCCGGCCGTGACGAGCACCGGACATTCGATGCCGCGTGAAATCGCGTTGGCTTCGTCGATCCAGCAGATTTGCGTGTCGTCGCCCGCTTGCCGATGGAAGAAACTTCTCTCGTGCAAGTCCCAGATCCCGGCGTCGCAAACGGCCGCGGCAAACCTGGCGTCGGTGGCCGCCGCGCGGGCGACCAGGGACGAATTGCACGCGTCCGCCACGATGGCGATCCGGGTGTCGTCGACCCCCGGCTTCTCCGAAAGGAAATCCAGCACGCGGCTCATGGCGGCCTCGAACTTGTGGCCGTCGAGCCATTGCGGAGGCAGGGCCGTCTGAGTCCCGAGCAGATCCACGGCGAGCAGCGAGAATCCGCGCTCGTTGGCATGGCTGGCGTATTTGGTGATCAACTCTTCCTTGTAGGAACCCGGCTCGCCGATGCAGACAATGACGGGCCCGTCATCGCGAAACGCCGACGGCAAATAATAGGCCTGGAGCGACAATTCATCGGTCCACGGAATCGAGAGCACCTGGCCGGCCGGAACCCGGCTCTTCAGAAAGTTGACCGCGCATCGCCGCATGCCGTCGACGGCACGCTTCAGCAGATCATTCGAGTATCCGGGTGGCCTGGCGGCGGCGTGAAAGTACGTCGTCGCACGAAGCCAGTTGCGACGGGCGGTTATCATGTTTCCGCCGAGCGACGCATGTTCGGCTCTCGCTTCGTTCAGTTCGGCGGTCTTGATCCACTCTCCCGACCACGAATTCTCCGAGGCGAGGTCGATCTTGCTCAACGTCAACCAACATTCGGAGACCGACGAGCCACCTTCCTGCGCAGCAGCCAGGAGCTTGATGAACTCCGCCGACAGATCCTCGCGTTCCGGCCACGCGGGCCAGCCCTTGTCGTCGAACTCGACGCTGCTTGACGCGGTGCCTCGCGCCTCACGGTTGTCATGCATATGTGGTCAACTCGTTGGCACCCGGCTCTGCGGCAGGTACGAATTATCGATACGAGTCCGCCAATCCGAGCCGACGAGCCGCCGCGTCTGTCGCCACGCGACGTTGGCGCCGAAATCGCAAACGCCAATCACCCGGCTCTCCCACAAACTTATTCCAATGGGCGTTCATTTAATTGAAGTCGTTCGGCGGCGACAATCGTCGATAAGGCGGCGCAGGAATGCGTTGCGCTTATGCCTGCGGCAGAATGTTGCCGCAGCAATCGTCTGCCGAGCAGATGCTCGGTAAATGCCTCGAATGTGTTCGACTGGCTCATTGCGTGTGGCGAAGCGTGCCGAACCGGCCGCCGCGCCACGTGCGCTCACGGGTTCGCGAGTACTGGCGCACCGCCAATCACTCGAGCGTGACTTCACCACAAGCCGCCTGAACGCGCCGGCGTTGCGCCAGTCGATCAGCAAGCTAAAGAGCGACGATGCTGCCATCCTTGCCGAGGTAGCCCTGCACCGCGAGCGCGCGATCACTCGATCTGACGAATCGCTCCACGAGATCGAGAAAGATCGAGAATTCCTCGTCGCTCATGCACTCCAGCCAGACATCGTTGACGTTCGACTGCATCGGCGCGAGCGAGTCCAGCAGCGCGCAGCCGCCTTGCGTGACAGCCAGCTTGGTGCGGCGACGATCATCCAGATCCCCGGCCTTCTCGACCAGCCCGAGTTCGCTCAGGTGCTGGATCGCCTTCGTCACGCCGGCGCTGGTCAGGCGGAGATAAGCGGCGATGGTCACCGGGAAGACGTCGCCTTTGGTCTCGAGATAGCGGATCGTGGTCAGGATCGTGTATTGAATGCCCGCGATGCCGGCATGCGCCGCATAGCCCTGCGTCAGGTGATGGTGGCGCGACGACAGGGAGTGCAGGCAGCCGGTGAGCCGCTGCAACTGCAACTCGGTCGCCTTCGCGACACGACCGGTTCGCGGCGGAGCGCCGGACGCGCTCCGGGACTGGGCCGACGAAGGCCTGCGGTTGCGGCCGGATTCTGCGGTTGCCTTCGTCATGCCGAGCGGCGCTTCCTGAGAGCGGCACAATTAAATGATATAGTCACATAACTGACGCAACTTCGTTCGTCCAGATCATCCGCTCGCGCCGCGCATCACGATGCGAGCCGGATTTCGATCCCGGACTTCACGATGATTTGCGCCCCGCCGGAGCATTGCGCGGCGATGCCGGTGCTCCGCTGAAACGCACGCCCGATGGTGCTGAAATGAAAAGCCTCCGGCAGGGCATTGCCGGAGGCTTTGGAGGTTAGTTCATGAAGACGTCCAATATCTCCTCATCATCATGGTCGGCAGAGCAACCGACACGCGTTTGTACATGATGCAATAATGTTAGTAAATCATATAACAACGTCTTGCTCAAAGATCAGGGCCCCGATGGTTACCCGCCGGGGCCCCTTGGTGATCAGCTCAAGCGCTTACCAGTTGCGCTGAGCGCGGAGCAGCAGCATGTAGGTGTCCTGGTTGCTGAGAGAGTACACAGCAGCCGGCTTGCCGATCGAAGCGCTGCCAGGATAGGTGACCGTACCAGCGTAGTTCTGATCCAGATGGGTGTAGGTGAAGTCGGCCGAGAACGTCAGGTTCTTCACCGGCGTCCACTGGGTCTGCGTGCCGATCTGGGCAATGCTGTAGTCGGGGTTGCACGACGTCAGGTTCGAGGTGGCACCGAGCAGGATGCCGAACGATCCACCCACACCGGTTCCGCCCGGCCCGCAGATGTAGCTCTTGGCAGTGCCGTTGTAGTTCACCTGGGCCCACGCACCATAGATGCTGGTGTTCCAGTACGGGTTCCAGTTGTGAATGTAAGCACCGCGCAGGCCGTAGGTCGTGATCAGCTGCTGCTGACCGCCGGTGACGAACACGCTGTCCGGCGCGATGCCGAAGCCGATGCTCTGGTAGGCGCCGGGAACGCTGGTGTTGCCGAAGTAGGTGAACGCGCCGGCTCCCGAAAGATCCTGGATGTTGTAGCGCGTCGCGCCGTTGGTATAGACGCCCTGGACGTTGATGGTGTCGCCGGCTCCGGTCGGGATGTTCTTGATCGACAGAGCCAGTGCACCGGCCCAGCCCCACTTGTCGTCCGGATGACCGGTCAACTCAGTGCCGCCGTAGTAGGCCGCATGATTGTCGTGCGCCGCGAACGACGCCTGGAACAGGCCCCAGGCCTGGTCGACGCGGAGAGCCGCGATCAGGTCAGGCGCAATGGTGCCGGCATAATCGCTCGCGCCGTAGACGCCGAGCGCACCGGTCCCGAGCGCGCCGAGATTCTGCACGCCGGCCTGGGTATAGGCCGACTGATCCTGAGCCGACAGCGACAGCGACACGCCGTTGCCGAACTGCGCGGTGTAGGTGAACTGGTTGACGCCGGTGATGGTGCCGCCGCCGCCGACCAGACCGTCGAAGTTGTTGCCGGGATAGTTGGCCCACGGCGCCGAGAACTGCGAGACCGCCTTACCGATGGTGAAGCCGGCGAACTGGATGAAGGCGTAGTAGACGCCAACCGTACCGGCGGCGACACCGCCCGAGCTGCCATTGTTCGGCGCAGCATTGGTTCCGATCGGCGAGTAGACGGTCGAGCCGGCAGCGGCGCCGGCGCCATAGCTGTCCGAGGTCCAGTTGAAGGTCGCGTCGAAGAAGGTGCGCACCACGCCGTATTCGGTGGCGGTGCGGGTATCGACGTTGAGGTCTTCACGAGAACGCCAGGTGTAGCCGTTGGTGAAGCGGTTCTGTGCGCCGGCCTGACCGGCATAGTTGCCGGTATGATCCGAGTTGGTGTTGGCGAGAACGTCGACACGCAAGTAGCCGCCGAGCTTGATGCACGTGTCGGTGCCCGGAATGAAATAGAACCCCGGACCATAGAGCGAGCAGACCTTCACATACTCGACCGCCTTGGCCTTGACCGGAAGGTCGGCCGCCATAGCGCCACTGCTCGCAACGAGAGCTGCCACCGAGCCCAACAAAAGGCCCTTAACGATATTCATGCTATCCTCCAAGTGATGCCTTGCGCGACGGCAAAGCGACAAACGTTCCCCGTCTCGAAAACCGCTGCCGCGCAGCCGCTTTCAAGATGCTCGTGGTCAACTCGGCCACTGCAGGCGTGAGATGGTGGATGCCCCCCATCTACGGGGCGGAACAATGCTATTGGGCAGTCACATATTCAACTTATATTAGTTAGTCATTCTATGTTTGCGCACCCATGTGTCCTTCAGGCAACGCATCGACGAACATTTTTGTCTGGCCGCCTTCAAAAATCGCTCGATATCTGTGAAGATGAATTTTTGTTAAGGGACGCCATGACCGAGCGCAGATCGACCGACAAACTGCAGGACGCAGCCGAACGACTGGCCTGGGAAATCGTGTCGACCAGCACCCGCCTGGAGGAGTTGCGCAGCATCTGGGCCAAGATGATCGGAATCACGGGTCCGCAATGGATGATCATGACCGTGCTGGCGAATGCCGAGGACCGCAATGTCGGCCTGCCCGTCGGCGCCGTTTCGCGGGCGCTGCGCGTCGATCAATCGTTCGTGGTCACCCAGTCGAAACTGCTCGAGAAGAAGAATTTGCTGCGCCGCAAGAGCTCGACCGAAGATGCCCGTGTCGTGAACCTGTCGTTGACCGATCACGCCAAGAAGCAGATGGCGAACCTGTCCTCGCAGCGGCGGGAGTTGAACGAGTTCGTCTATGCCGACCTCGATCTGCGCGAGCTGGTGCAGCTCGCTGGCAAGATGGACTCCATCAAGAATCGCCTGGAGAAGGCGATCGCCAGGATTTCGGCCGGTCTTTAGTTCTTGGTGCGCTGCGACGGAAGCGCATCATGGTCTCGTCGCTTTGCGGCGGGTGGCGTGCGTTCCGGATCAGGCCACGGCCAGCCGCTGCCGCGCCCGCATCAGGAGCAGCAGGACGATGCTGACATTGAGCAGGTTCCAGGCCAGACCGTTGGCAAAGGCCGCGGCATAGGAGCCGGTGGCGTCGAAGATCACGCCGGAGATCCAGCCGCCGAACGACATGCCGAACACCGAGGCGAAGATCACGATGCCGATCCGCGTCGCCGCTTCCGATGCCGGCATCGCCTCGCGCACGATGATGGCATAGCTCGGCACGATGCCGCCCTGGAACAGGCCGAACATCGCCGAGATGACATAGAGCGAGGTCAGGCTGTCGAAGAACAGGTAGAACAGCAGCGCCGAGCCCTGCGCCACCGAGCCAATCAACAGCGTTCGGATGCCGCCGATCCGGTCGGCGAGGAAGCCGGAGCCGATCCGGCTGATGATGCCGAAGCCCAGCATCAGCGACAGCATCTCGGCGCCGCGCGCCACGCCGTAGCCGAGATCGCCGCAATAGGCGACGATGTGGACCTGCGGCATCGACATCGCCACGCAGCAGGATATCGACGCCAGCGACAGGATCGCAGTCAGCGCGTTGGTCGACAGCCTGAGGTCGACCCGCGGCGGCGCCGCATTGACATGGCTGCGCCGGGTCGCAGCCCCCATCAGCATCCGCAGCACGGCGAGCGCGAGCGCCATCGCGACCGCGGTGAAGATGCCGATCGCGATATGGGTGGTGCGCCAGCCGACGCTCTGGATGCCGAAATTGACCAGCGGCGGCCACACCGTGCCGCCGACATAATTGCCGCTGGCGGCGATCGCGACCGCGAGCCCGCGGTAGCGCTCGAACCAGTGCGACGCCTCCGCCATCAGCGGACCGAAGGTCGCGGCCGACGACAGGCCGATGGCGAAATGCAGCAGAATGAAAGCCCAGATCGACGGCGCATAACCGGCGCCGATATAGCCGAGGCCAAGAATGCCGATCCCGGCTCCGATCGCAGCGACGATGCCGTAGCGGTCGCTGATCTTGCCGGTTACGACCTGGCCGATGCCGAAGCCGAGCATCACCAGCGTGAAGGCGAGCGAGGCCGTTCCACGGCTCGCGCCGAAGTCGGTTTGCACCGCCGGCAAGGCCACCACCACCGACCACATGCCGACGCTGCCGAGCGAACCGATCACCACGGCGACGATGAGGCGCAGCCACGCCCGGCGCGAGTCGGGAATGAACGTTGCGGCTTCAGGGGAAAATTGAGAAGAAATGACCACGGCAGCCGGAACTTCGTCGGCATTCGGCTCAAGGTCAAGCCACATTGCCGAGAGATTAGGCATGCAGCAGCAAGGGGGCGCGGTGAACCCACCGGCGCGTGAGACGTTTCAATTGCGGTAGTTCGGATCCTGCGCCTGGAACGGACCGCATTTGGCGTCGAGCCCGAACCGGTGATCGAAATCGACCGTACCGCCACCGACGGGAATGCGCGTCGGCGACAGCCCGCGCGTGTATTGATCGACCGTCACGAACTTCTTGTCCGCGCTCATCGTCACGTGCACCGGCTCGAGGCCCTTGCCCTTGTTGAATTCGGTGAGATCGAGCGTGTAGTAGCCGTCCACGGTTTGGCCGGCGGCCATGCCGCCGCGCGGGGCGAGCACGACGGATTGCGGGAGGTAGACCTCCATCAGTGCGCCATTGGCCTTGCAGGCGATCATGCGGATCAGCCAGCTCCGGTCGTCGGGGAGCGTCGCGGCCGGGACCTGCGCCGACCACAACGCAACAACCGCAGCAGATCCGATCAGCATCGCTCGACCTGCCCGCTTCGACATCGATGCCTCTGAATTGCGTTGCTCGCAACTTGGTCGGAGGGCGGCCCGCGAAAGTTCAACCCGCATCGGATGCCGCGCCGGTCGTGGCCAGACCGACCATTGCGGGAATATCGGTCGCCGAACGGTGATCCATGCTGACGAGAACGATTGATACAATGCGAGCCGCCTCACACCGGTGGCGCACCGGGACGGCGCGCCGCTAGCAAGGTCAGCATCGAAGCGCACAGTGTCGGAGGATCATCATGCATGCGTCGTCAACCGAATGGCTACCCGTTGCGTCAGCGCCGACGGACCGCGAGCTCGAGGTCTGTGTCCTCGATTACGACGGCATGGTCCATGCGCTGACATTCCCATGCCACAAGGACGGTGCCGACTGGGTCGACCATGCCAGCAGCAGGCAGCTCGACATCCAGCCGACGCAGTGGCGCAGCTGGATGCATTCCGCCCATTGAGCAATCCGCGGGCGTCATGGGACGGTCGCCGGGCGAGGTCCCCCTGCCCGGCGCCTGCGACGACCTGCGCAGTGCCATAGCCAGCACTTATTAACCCTTTGCTAACCATACACCCGGCAAGAATTGCCCAGTGAAGTCGAGTGTCGTCGAACGCGTATGACGGGTGGAGATCCCCGTGGACGCCAGCGCGGTGCCTCACTTTCGGAACGGCGGCCCTGCGGCCGTCGCGCAGACGCTTGGCGGCCGCAGCCGCCAGTCGCGGGGGAGAGCGGCTACCATGGTCGACGTCACGGCGGGTCAGGGCACGGCAGGCAAGAGCGGATTGCCGAGCCTCGGCGAGATTGCCGATGTTTTGAAGCGCGGCGATCTCGCGCTGGCACTCGGCGTCCTCACCATCCTGGTGGTGCTGATCCTGCCGCTGCCCGCGATCGTGCTCGATCTCTTCCTGGCGGTCTCGATCACGGTCTCGATCCTGATCCTGATGACCTCGCTGTTCATCCAGGCGCCGCTGGAATTCTCGTCATTCCCGACCATCCTGCTGATCTCGACCATGCTGCGGCTGTCGCTGAACATGGCCTCGACCCGGCTGATCCTGAGCCATGGCCACGAGGGCACGGCGGCCGCCGGCCACGTCATCGAGGCGTTCGGCAACTTCGTGATGGGCGGCAACTTCGTGATCGGCATCATCGTGTTCGCGATCCTGGTGATCGTGAACTTCGTGGTCATCACCAAGGGTTCGGGCCGTATCGCCGAAGTCGCGGCGCGCTTCCAACTGGACTCGATGCCCGGCAAGCAGATGGCGATCGACGCCGACCTGTCCGCCGGCCTGATCGACGAGAAGGCCGCCAAGGAGCGCCGCAAGGCGCTGGAGGATGAAAGCGGCTTCTTCGGCGCCATGGACGGTGCCTCGAAATTCGTCCGCGGCGACGCCATCGCCGGCCTCCTGATCGTCGGCATCAACGTCGTCGGCGGCATCATCATCGGCGTCGCCCAGCAGGGCCTCTCCTTCAGCGAGGCCGCCCGCACCTACACCGTGCTGACGGTCGGCGACGGCCTCGTCACCCAGGTGCCCGCGCTGATCGTCTCGACCGCGGCCGGTCTGCTCGTCTCCAAGGCCGGCATCACCGGCGCCGCCGACAAGGCGCTGATGCGCCAGCTCTCCGGCTATCCGCAGGCCCTCGGCATGTCGGCCGGCGTGATGCTGGTGCTGGCGCTGCTGCCGGGCATTCCGACGCTGCCGTTCCTGGCGCTCGGCTCCGGCGCCGCGGCGCTGGCCTGGACCGCGCGCAAGCAGAAGCGGGCTGCGAAGGCGGCCGAAACAGCCGCAGCCACCGCCCCCGCCGCGGCAGCGGCAGCCGCAGCGGCGGCCGCCGAGGAGCCGATCGCCGCCGCGCTCAAGATCGACGACCTCAAGATCGAGCTCGGCTACGCGCTGCTGCCGCTGGTCAACGGCCCCGACGGCACCGACCGGCTGACCGAGCAGATCAAGGCGCTGCGCCGCTCGCTGGCGATCGAGATGGGCTTTGTGATGCCCGCGGTGCGCATCCTCGACAACGTCCAGCTCGAAGCCAACAGCTACGTCATCAAGATCAAGGAAGTCGACGCCGGCACCGGCAAGATCTGGCCGAGCCAGTTCATGGTCATGGACCCCGCCGGCAACCAGGTGCAACTGCCCGGCGTCCACACCATCGAGCCGACCTTCGGCCTGCCGGCGACCTGGGTCGATGCCGGCCTGAAGGAGGAGGCGGCGCTGAAGGGCTACACCGTGGTCGACGCCGCCACCGTGCTGTCGACGCACCTGACCGAGCTGCTCAAGACCAACATGTCGGACCTGCTGTCCTATGGCGAGGTTCAGAAGCTCCTGAAGGACCTGCCGAAGGAGCAGGGCGAATTGATCAAGGACATCGTGCCGAGCCAGGTCACGGTGTCGGGCATCCAGCGCGTGCTGCAATTGCTGCTCGCCGAACGCATCTCGATCCGCGATCTGTCGACCATCCTCGAGGGCATCGCCGACGCGCTGGCGTTCTCGCGCAATCCGGCCACCATGGTCGAGCACGTTCGCGCCCGCCTCGCGCGGCAGATCTGCGCGCAGAACACCTCGCCGAATGGCTACCTGCCGCTGATCGCGCTGTCGGCACGGTGGGAGCAGGCGTTCGCGGAATCGATCGTCGGCCAGGGCGACGATCGCAGCCTGGCGATGCAGCCGTCGAAACTGTCCGAGTTCATGACCGCCGTGCGCAACGCCTTCGAGCAGGCGGCGCGCGAAGGCGAAGCGCCGGTGCTGGTGACGTCGGCCGCGATCCGGCCGTTCGTTCGCTCCCTGGTGGAACGGTTCCGCTCGCAGACCACCGTCTTGTCGCAGGCCGAAATCCATCCCCGCGCCCGGTTGAAGACGGTCGGCAGCGTCTAGTCGCTTACTGTCGGGCCAACGTTTTCCCTGGGTGAGCCGGCGTTCCGCCCGGCTCGAAACCGCTCTAGCCGCCGCAAATCACTCGCATTTCGGCCTGTGCTTTCTCGCCACAGGCAACTGATTTATGTGGAACTGTCCGAAACGGCCCGATCTCGGGCGCCGTGGCCGACCAGGGAAGCAAGATACTGATATTACAAGTTATTAATATGACTTTCGTCACCCCAGGACGATTTTTGATCGCGGCCGATCACGTCTGATCACGGCTTTGTGATGCCCTCTATGGAACGGAATCGGCAAATCCTACGTTAGCGAGGCACGAGACGTTGAACCGGACGACAGACCGAACCGACAGATTTACAGAGCAGGAAGGCGGCAGGAGACTTCCATGAACCACTCGATCTACAGCGCCGATCGGACGACGCACCTGAAGATTGTGGTTGTGGCTCTGGTGGCCGGTATTCTGGTCGCTGGCTTCGGGATCACGGCGCACAACTCGTCGGACGAGGGTTACACCCAGACGGCGCGTATCGTGAAGGCCGGCAAGCCGGTTGCGATCACGAGCTCGAGCAACTCGCTAGTTCGCTAGCAGAGAGGTTTGCTAACAGGAGAATTTACGGAATTCACGTGGCTCTTTACAGCCCCCCAAAGTCGCTACGTGGATATTTAAGACCCCCAACTACCCCCAAGTTGACTATCGAAAACGCCCGCTCCCCACGGGCGTTTTCTTTTTGTGCGGAGCGCTGAGGCGCGTCCGGGCCGGTCAATCTCGGTCGCGCTACGGTGCCGAGCCAGCAGGTGCGACGGAGAGATCGAAGAATGTCTCGGCCGCTGGTGCGCATGCGTCGGCGCATGTCAGATGGATCGACATCGTCATGTCGAAGCCGCGCGGCAGATCGGCGAATGACACGGTTCGCGGCTTGATCCGCGCGAGACTGGCTTGCACGACGGCCAGACCAAGACCGGCGCCGACCATTTCCAGCACGGCCAGGGGATCGGCGGCTTCATAGCGAATGTCCGGCTCGAAGCCCGCAGCGCGGCATGCCTCGACCAGTTCGCTTCGTCCTCCGGCGGCGCCCGATCCCGGCCACGCGATGAATTTTGCCTTGCTCAGTTCGCGCGCCGATGGCGCTGCACCGTATTTGCTTGCCCTGGGGACGGCGAGCTTGAATGCTTCCTGGTAGATCAGCTTCGATCGCACCGGCTCGTCCTGGCCCGGGCGGGCGTGTGCGAATCCGATATCGATCTCGCGGGCAACAAGCTGTCGGTGCTGATCGTGCGACCGCACGTTCTTCAGCTCGATCTCGACATCCGGCACGCGTTGAGCATGCGCCCTCAACCACCGCGCCAGGACGCCGGCATGCAGCGCTCCGGCGACATAGCCGATCACCAGCGAGCCGGCCGATCCCGTTGCGATCGCACGCGCGCGGCCCTCCACCCTTGCGCCATGCGACAGCAGCGCCTTCGCTTCAACGAGAAAATCACGTCCCGCAGCGGTCAGCTTGAGCCGCTTCTTGGATCGCTGGAACAGCATGATGCCAAGATCGGCTTCGAGGCATTGAATCTGCCGGCTGAGCGGCGACTGCGTCAGATGCAGCAATCTAGCCGCCCGTCCGACGTTCTCCAGCTCCGCGACGGCGACGAAGTATCTGAGCCTTTGAAGATCGAGCATCAGTCCTTCCCGGTCTCAACTGGGTCCAAATACGCATTGGACAGGACTATAGCCGGTCAGCCATCTGGAAGTCGATGAGGCACGCTGGCTGATCAGCGGAGCCCTGACTCATGGGAGACGTTCTGGTGGCACTCACAAAGTTTGGTTTCGTCGTGACCGGCGGCGGGCTCGACCCGACCCGACACCGTAGCGTGATGAAATCCGATCGTTTCGAGATGATCGCGATCGGCGTCAGCGAGCCGTCGCAAGGCGTCGGGGTCGCCGAGCAACTGGTCGCGGAGGGCGTTCAATTGCTCGAGCTGTGCGGCGGCTTCGGTCCGATCTGGACAGCGCGCGTGATCGAGGCGATCGGCGGCAAGATACCGGTGGGCTCCGTCGGATATGGCCCGGAGGCGATCACGCCCATGCACGAGCTGTTCCGCGATTGAAGCCGACGGATGCGCAGCGCGCAGCCTGAATGATCCGGATCGGTGGCTCCGCTTGGAGCTACCGCTGCGGACGACATCGAAAGCACCCGCACGCCACCGGCGTTTTCCTGTTCGGATCGACCGGCAGGTCACGGCTGAAGCAGATTATCGATGCAGCGCCGCAGCAGCATCGAGAGCTGTTCGATCTCCGCGCTCTTCAACGAATTGGTCATCCGCTCCTCGATCGCGGCGACGGCCGCATGCGCCCTTCCAAGCACGCTGCGCCCCGAACGGGTCAGTTCGCTGCGCAGGATCCGGCCGTGCAACGGATCGGCGCTGCGCCGAAGCAGGCCGTCGCGCTCGAGATTAGCAACGATGCCCTGCATCGATTGCGGGGTCACGAAGGCTGCGCGCGCCAGCGCCGCATTTGAAATGCCGGGGTCCAGATCGACGGCGACGAGGACTGCGAATTGCGGCGCGGTGATGCCGAGCGGTCGGATCGCGTCATCGACCCGCAATCTCAGCGCGTGCTGCGCGAGCTTGATGGTGTATCCCAGCGCGGCGGAAACCGGCGCCGGCATTCCGGTCGGGCTTGACATATCAGGTCCCTGATATAATATATAAGGAAGCTGATATTATGGCTTGCCTGCTGCTTTGGCAATCGTGGGGCATTGCCCGGCTTTGCCGATACACCCACTGACGCGGGAGAAGACCGTGAAGCGTCCACCAAGAGTCATCATCGTCGGGGCCGGAACTGGCGGGCTCTGCCTGGCGCACGGCTTGAAGTCGGACGGCGTCGACGTCGAGGTGTTCGAGCGCGACCATTCGCCGACCGATCGCCAGGGTGGTTATCGGCTGAGCATCAGCGCGACCGGCGCTGCCGCGCTTCGCGATTGCTTGCCGGCAAGGCTGTTCGACAGGCTGGTTGCAAACTCCGCCGACCCGAGCCAGGGCATCACGTTCGTCGATCATCGGTTGCACCGTCTGCTGGCAATCGACTTCCCGCACAGCGACCGCCGCGATCCCGACGCGGAGCGCCCGATCACGCGCACCGCACTTCGTCGCATCCTGCTCGACGGTCTCGATGCCATCACCCATTTCGGCAAGACGTTCTCCGGCTTCGCCGATGGCCCGGACGGGTCCGTCATCGCGCATTTCGAGGACGGCAGCACCGCGGCGGGCGATGTCGTGGTCGGCGCAGACGGCGCGGCCTCCCGCGTACGCCGAGAGCTGCTGCCGCAGGCCCGCCGGGTCGAAACGGACGTCCTCGCCATCAACGGCAAGTTCGCGCTCGACGACGACAACCGGGCGGCAATTCCAGCCCCCATCCTGCGCGGACCGACACCGGTGCTCGGCCCGGGTGGCGGCTTTCTGTTCGCGAATGCCGTCGAGTACCGCCACGCCGAGGACGATCTACTGGCCGACCCGGATGTTTCCCCGATCGAACGGCAGGCATTCGTGATGTGGGGCTTCTCCGCCCGGCGTCGGGCGTTCGCGTCCGTCGACCTCAACGAGCTCGACGGCAATGGATTGAAGAACGTCGTGCGCTCGCGGATGGAAATCTGGCACCCCTCGCTCAGGCGCCTGGTCGAAATGGCTGATCCATCCACGATCTCGGCATTCGCGGTGAAGACTTCGGTTCCGATCGACCACTGGGCTACGCGCAACGTGACGTTGCTGGGCGACGCTCTACACAATATGACCCCGTTTCGCGGAACCGGTGCCAACACCGCGTTGCGCGGGGCGGCGGTGCTCCGCACGGCCCTTTCGGCCTGGGTCCGCGGCGAGCAGGAGCTGATCCCCGCGCTGGCGCATTATGAGCGCGAGATGATCGAATACGGCTTTGGTGCCGTTCGAACGTCGCTTGCTGATATGGAGCGCTTCCATGCCGAAGGCGGGCTGGCGCGGTTTCGCGTCAAGGCGGCGCTGCGGGCCGCCGACTGGATTCCGTCGCTCAAGGCACGGCTTCAGCGCGGCCGCTGACCGCAGTCAGCGCGGCGTGCCCGAACCGGACGGCACGGTCTCGATCAGCTTGCCAGTGAAGATCGGCGCCGAAGTCGGCTGCCCGCTCGGCGAGCCACCGGCCTGCTCGACCGTCACCGCGTAGGTCGCGCCATCGATCACGTCGGGGTCGTAGCCCGAGAGCACCGGACGCGTGGTGAAATCGTCAGCGCCGATCACGCCGAGCGAGCGCGGTTGCGGCAGCTTGTCGGAGATCAGCCAGAGCTCGAAGCTCTTGCCGGGCTCGGACGCCGCGCCGACCTTGCGGACGGTGAAGTTCTTGGTCGCGCCATCGATGGTCAGGATGAAGGCCGGCCCGCCATTCTGGCCCTGCAACAGCGCGACATATTGCGCCGACGGCACGAAAGCCGGCGCCGGCGTCTTCACTTCGACGGTCTGGATCCGCGGCTTCGGCCGGATCGCGTTCGGCAGGGCATCGGGCCGGTAGACCTGCAAGCCGAGCGTGACCAGCAGCGCAGCCGCGATCGCGGTCGCGGCCGAGGCGATGCCGCGCCAGCGCTTCACCCGACCGGCAAGCGCGATCACATTGCCGTCGTCGACGACGGCCGGCTGCCGGATCTCCGCAGGCGCGACGTCCGGCACCTCCGCGGGCGGCGGTGGCGGCGAGATCGGCGGCGCCTCGGGCAGCATGAGCGGCGCCTGCGCCACGCCGCCGTGACCGATCGCGGCCTTGATGTTCTCCCAGACGGCCGGACCAGGCTCGACCAGGCCGACCATCTGGTTGAGCGGACCGAGCCTGAACTCCCAGGCCTGCACGAGGGCGGCGAACTCGGTGTCGACCGCCATCATGGTCTCGACCTGCGTACGCTCCTCGGCATCGAGTGTACCGAGTGCATATTCCGCGGCGAGCGCGATATGGTCTTCGCTATAGGCCATCAATCAGAGTCCAAGACACTCCCGGATATCCATCAGGCTGCGACGCAGCCAGGTCTTCACCGTGTTGACCGGCGTTTCGAACTTTGCGGCAAGCTGCTCGCGGCTCCAGCCGTTGTAATAGGCGAGCAGCACGAGCTTCTGACGATCAGGTTCCAGACGACCGACGCACTCCAGCAACCGCTTCAACTCTTCCGTCATTTCCCGACGCGCCAGCGGATCGGGCGAGTCTGCGGCGACTTCCATCGCCGCCGGCTCCTCTTCGAGCGAGGTTTCGCCGCGCTTGCGCACCACGTCGATGGCGCGGTTGCGCGCGATCGACGTCATCCACGTGATCGGAGAAGACAGGGCTGGGTTGAACTGCCCGGCGCTGTTCCAGATCTTGACGTAAGCCTCCTGAATGACCTCCTCGGCGAGGTCCTGTCGCCGCAAGATACGGAGCACGACGCCAAAGAGTTTCGAGCGTGTCGCGGCGTACAGCCGCTCGAAGGCGGCCTCATCCCCCTTCGCGACGGCGGCGATCAGCCAGACCAGCTCAGCCGGCGTCAGCATCTTGCGCCCTCCAAGCCTGTATCCCCCATCGCTTCATTGCCACCGTGTCGCCGATCATCGCCTGAACCGGTGGTAGCATATTTTGCGACACCACGATCCGCCAAGTGGCCTGGCTTGTGGACAGCGCCAAACAAAAAGCCCGGGCGAACGGCCCGGGCTCTCATCTGGTCGAAGGTAGAGGCCTGCCTCAGGCGATGACGCCGAGGCGGGCGCGCATCAGGCCGATCGAATCCATGTCCGCCTGTTCGCGGGCGGTCTCTTCGGCGCGCTCACGTGCCTGGTCGCGCTCGTCGAGCAGCTCGACCTTCTTCAGTTCCTCGAAGGCTTCCGACAGCAGCGCCTTGGCGTCATCGAGCTGGGCGCGCAGTTCGTCGGCCGAGCGGGTCAGGTTTTCGCGGCGCTGGATCGCTGCCTTGGCATAGGTGGGATAGGCGAAATGCGTGGGGTCGTTGATCCCGGCGCGCTCCTGCTCGGTCTGGATCTCGCGCTCGAGCTCGACCGACATGCGCTGGAAGTCGGCGATCATGCCTTCGATCTGGGTAACCCGGCGGCGCTTTTCATCGACCTGAAATTTCTTCAGGCGGATCAGCGTTTCACGTGACTTCATCGACTCATACTCCCCAGAAGTCCCCATTCTGAACGCGGGACAGAACCGGCTCCCCCCTGGGCCCCGCCGGCATAGCTATGGTGTGCCGGGGATGATGGCCTGACAAAGTTAGCGTTCCGTTTCCAAACCCGACAGGATTTGAGCCAGTTGCCGGTAGCCGTCGTCCAGGCTGGTCGCCTCGTCCTTGGCCTGGCGCAGGAAGCTTTCCAGCGGCTCATGCAGCCGGATCGCCTCGTCGACCTCGGGACTGGAACCCGGCCGGTAGGCACCGAGCCGGATCAGTTCCTCCATGTCGGCATAGGTCGCCATCACCTGCCGCGCCTTGGTGATGAAGGGCAGGAAGTTGGGGTCGGCGGCGCGCGGCATGGTGCGCGAGACCGATTTGAGGATGTTGACCGCGGGATAGCGGCCGCGCTCGGCGATCGCCCGCTGCATCACAATATGACCGTCGAGGATGCCGCGCACCGCGTCCGCGATCGGCTCATTGTGATCGTCGCCATCGACCAGCACCGTGAAGATCGCGGTGATGGTGCCGTCGCCAGTGCCCGGCCCTGCCCGCTCCAGCAGTTTCGGCAATTCGGTGAACACGGTCGGCGTGTAGCCTTTCGCGGTCGGCGGCTCGCCGGCCGAGAGCCCGATCTCGCGCTGCGCCATCGCAAAGCGCGTCACCGAATCCATCAGGCACAGCACGTCCTGGTCCTCGTCGCGGAAATACTCGGCGATGGCGAGCGTGAGGTACGCCGCCTGGCGCCGCATCAGCGCCGGCTCGTCCGATGTCGCGACCACCACGACCGAGCGCGCCAGCCCCTCCTCGCCGAGATCCTCCTGGAGGAACTCCTGCACCTCGCGGCCGCGCTCGCCGATCAGGCCGATCACCGAGATCGCCGCATCGACGTTGCGCGCCAGCATCGACAGCAGTACCGACTTGCCGACGCCCGAGCCGGCGAAGATGCCGAGCCGCTGGCCGCGGCAGCAGGTCAGGAAAGTGTTAAGGCCGCGCACGCCGAGATCGAGCGGCGGACCGACCCGCTTGCGCGAATGCGCCGGCGGCGGCGAGTTGCGGTAGGGCATCGGCGAGGCGCCCTGCACCAGCGGCCCCTTGCCGTCGATCGGCTCGCCCATCGCGTTGACGACGCGACCGAGCCAGGCCGGCGACGGCCGCACCTGGCTCGCCGCATTGGCGATGACGGCGCGGCAACCCCGCCTGACGCCATCGAGCCCGCCGAACGGCATCACCACCGCGTTCTCGCCGGAGAAGCCGATCACTTCGGCCGGGATGAAGCGGCCGGCGCCGACGTCGATCACGATGCGCGCGCCGACCGACATCGCGTGGATGGGTCCGGCGATCTCGACCATGAGCCCGCGAACGCCGACGACGCGGCCATAAATATTGACTCCGTCGATGTCGCCTATCTGCTCCGCGAGCGCCTTCATTGCGAAAACCTTAAGTTTCCGCAATTTTGCGGCGGCCGCTTAACTTCGTGTTTACCCGCATCATTAATCATTGCGTCACTGTCTTTGGTGACTGAGGTCGCTTGCCCATCAGAAGAAGGGCGAGTCGCGAGAGTCGGTTAGGCCCGGCTCTTAATGTGGAATCTGAACGAGAGCGGGTAGGAAAAGCTTCTTCTACGCAATATCTTAGGGCGATTCGACAAAAATTGCACGGTTAGAGCTTGCGCAGAGGAATCAGTTTTTGTTAACCATATCTCGTCAGGATCCGAATCAGTTGTCAAAGGCGTTTTGTGAGTGCCGCAAGTGCGGCCGACCTGACGCCCGGAGCGGCGACTATAGGGGACTGGCATGCGCGTTTTGCTGATTGAAGATGACAGCGCCGTCGCGCAGTCGATCGAATTGATGCTCAAGTCCGAGAGTTTCAACGTCTACACGACGGACCTCGGCGAAGAGGGCGTCGATCTCGGCAAACTTTACGACTACGACATCATCCTTCTCGACCTGAACCTGCCCGACATGTCCGGTTACGACGTGCTCAAGCAGCTCCGGGTGTCGAAGATCAAAACCCCCATTCTGATCCTCTCCGGCCTCGCCGGCATCGAGGACAAGGTCAAGGGTCTCGGCGTCGGCGCCGACGATTACATGACCAAGCCCTTCCACAAGGACGAACTGGTCGCCCGCATCCATGCGATCGTGCGCCGCTCCAAGGGTCACGCCCAGTCGGTCATCCAGACCGGCGATCTCGTGGTCAATCTCGACACCAAGACGGTCGAGGTCGGTGGCCAGCGCGTGCACCTGACCGGCAAGGAATACCAGATGCTGGAGCTGCTCTCGCTCCGCAAGGGCACCACCCTCACCAAGGAAATGTTCCTCAACCATCTCTACGGCGGCATGGACGAGCCGGAGCTGAAGATCATCGACGTCTTCATCTGTAAGCTGCGCAAGAAGCTCGCCAACGCCTCCGAGGGCCGCAATTTCATCGAGACCGTGTGGGGCCGCGGCTATGTGCTGCGCGAGCCGCACGAGGCCGACGAACGCATTCCCGCCTGACGCTTTCTACAGCAAACCTCCTCAACCCCGCCGCAAATGGCGGGGTTTTTGTTTGCGATGTCACGCCACCGGGACCGTGGTCAGGGCGGCGAGGAGATCCGCGCCCTTCGGCACGCCAAGCCCGGTGCAGGCGCTCCAGCCAGGGCCGGCATCGTAGCCCTTGCCGCCGACGCGGTTGTTGCCCTGCTCGACCGCACGGAAAGCGTCGGGGTTGGAATAAAGTGCCGCGTTGAGAAAGCCGATCTGCTCGCCGCGCGCGGCGACAGCCATGGCGACGAGGGCGGCCCATAGCGGTGTCGCGGCGCTGGTCCCGCTCATCGCCATCGGTTGACCGTTGACGATGATGCGATAGCCCGGGCTTGCCGCGGCCGCGCAGGCGACATCAGGAACGCCGCGCCGGATCGCGCCGTCGTTCTGCGATTTCGGCAGTGTCAGGTGCGATTGATAGTCGGGCACGGGAAACGCGTCGCTGATGCCGCCGCCGGTGCCGATCGTGCCCGCGTTCCAGACCGCGTCCGCCGCGGCCGACCCATTGCCCGCGGCAGGTCCTGGCTGCGTGCCGCCGCAGCTCGTCGCATAGGGGCTCGAGGCGGGAAACCAGACGTGGACCTTGCCGTCGGTCAGGCCGCTGGTTGCGAGCTGGTCGCCGGAGGCGAACAGCACGCTGACGCGCAGCCGCGCGGCATCGGCGAGGACCGCCTGCATCGCGTCGCGCCCCGGCTCGGTCCAGAATTTTTCGGCGCTGCCCCAGCTGACCGAGATCACCTGAGGCGCATGCTGTTCATCGAACACCGCTTGATGGATCGCCTCGGTCAGACCGGCGGCGGAATTCTCGGCGAAGTAAACCACGATCTTGCTGTTCGGCAGCAGGCCGGCAAGCACCTGGAGATCGAGCGCAAGCTCCTGATCGGCGACATCGCTGGTGCCGAGCCCGTTGTCATTGCCGGTCGGCGGGACATTGACGACGACCGGCGGCTGCCGGTTCATGCCGGCCAGCGCCGCGGCGAGATCGCTTTCGAGATAGCCGCCGCCGAGGGCTATGATGCCGACGCTGATCGACGACACGTCGCGATCCAACGGAATGCCGTAGCGGGCCGCGATGTCGGTCGGCCACAGCCCGCTGCCGGCATCCGGGCCGCCACGGGCCCGCAGCAGCGGCCGCGTGGTGCGGAGCGGCCGCTGATCGAAGCCGAGAATGGCGCGGGTCCACGGCGCGATCTCGGCCGGCACCGTCAGGGCGCCGACGCGCGCACGAAACACGTGCTCGCCATCACGATAGGTACGAAGCGTCGCGCCGAAGGTCTCGGCCATCTGCCTCGCCGTGCCTTCAAGCACCACCGTGCGTGCGACGAGATCGGTGGCGACGACGGTGAAGCCCCGCTCCGCCGCCAGTCGTGTGATCCGCGCGGCGGCGCTGGCATGGCTGCGATGGCGCTGCGTCGCGAGCTCATGCCGGGTGACCGGTTTGGCGAGCCGGGCCAGGTCACCGGCGCTACCCGGCGCGAACGCGTCGGGGGTGCGCCGCTTGACATAGACCACGACGGTGATCCGCTCGTCGGGATCGACATCGCCGACCAGCGTCGCGCCTTCGGGCGCGGCGCGGTTGCTGCCGGCAAGCGGAACCCTGCGCTCGGAGGTGCCCGCCATCAACGCGGTCTCACTTGCCGCCGCATGGTGTCGGCTGCACCGGATTTTGCGTATCATCATACGCGCAGAACGGAATCGACCAGACGAAGTCGGCCGCAGTCGCGATCTGCGTGAGACCGGGCTTGCCTTCGAAGATCGGCGGCTGGCTCGAGAACTTCCAGTACCATTCCGGCAGCAGCGGTCCGAGCGGAGCGACCGGGCCATTGGGGCCGAACGACAAGAATCCGGCCTGCGACGACGGCGTGCCGTCCGCCTTGAAGGCCGCGCGACCGTGGCAGGTGATGCAGGACGACGTCGCGACGAAGCCGTCCTCGGTGACGGAATTGCCGACCCTGATATCGAGCCCGACATTGTCGGTGAAATCGACCTGGGAGCCCTTCAGGCAGTAATTGTTGTAGACCGGATCGATGTCCGCGCTCGACAGCATCGCCGCCAATGCCGGCGTCTTCACGCAATCCGGATAGCCCTGGCCGGCGGTACGGTTGGACGGCACGAACGCGGTCTGCGCGCCGAAACCATCGCGGCAACCGATGATATCGCAGCGGCTCGGATTGAAGCGGTGCTCGAACGTCGCCCAGGTCCAGTTCGGCACCTGCTTGCTGATCACATGCATCGAGACCAGGGCGTATTGCACGCCGCCCGCGCTGTTGACGTGATAGAGCTGCGGCGCCTGCGCCACCGTCACCTTGTTGTTGGTGAATTGCGGGATGTCGCTGACCGGCACCCAGTTGCCCTTCACCTCGACCGAATCGACCGGGAACGACAGCGTCTTGCCGAATGCGGCCTTCACGCCCGACAGCTTGTAGAGGTTGTTCTGAACGATGAAGTCGAACGTCGGCTTGTTGTGACGGGTTTCCTCCATCTGCCCCTGCGCGACCCCCGGCGGCAGCGCCGGCAGCAAGCCGCCGCTCTGCTGCACGCCTTCGCGCGCCACCTGCGGCAGGATCGCCGGACGCAGCGCCGGCGGTGTCGCGGCGGCGGGAAACTGCGGATTGGGCTGGAACAGATCGGTATCGCTCGCCCAGGTCTCGAATGTCGAATTGCTGCCGCCGGCACGCGTGTTGGCCTGGATGAAGAGCTGCCAGGCCACCTGATCCGGCGCGGTCATCGCGGGATTTGGCGGCGACTGCGCCACGGCGGGAAGGGCGGGAAGGATGAACAGACCACAGACGAGCAGCGTATCGATCGACCTTCTCATCTTTGCTCTCCAAGTTGGCTCAAGGTTGGAATCCGTCTCCCATCCAGCTCGCATAGAGATCGAGCGAGTCCTGCGACCATCGGTGACCAGGCGGCATGAAGCCGGATGACAGCGCGGCGAAGACGCGGCGCGCATTGGCATGATCGGGAAAGTCGTCATTGCCGGCCGGATCGCAGACCCAACTGGCGTCGCCGAGCCGAACGCCCTTCGGCGTCATGCAGGCGATGTCGCCCGGTCGAAACATCGGCAGGATGTCATTGCCAAAACTCGTCGTCATCGGGATCACCGAACCCATTCGCGACACGTACTTTTAGTTGCATACCGTATAGACGACTATCGATATGCCCGTTGTGAAGCGGCTCACATCCTCGCGCAGCAATTTTTCGGCGGTCGTGCCCCCATGTCGATGTCGACAAGTCCGCGCCGGATCGAACCGGCGCTTCGCGAACTGCGACCAATCAGCTATAGGATGACGATCTGGGGCAATTCGGGCGCATCACATGATCCTGCAATCCCTCGCCGGCCTGCCGGCCTTCCTGGTCTATTTCTGTACGGCGCTGATCGCCGTGGTCGCCTACCTGTTCGTCTACACGCGCGTCACGCCGCATGACGAATTCCAGCTGATCCGCGACAATGATCCGGCGGCGGCGATCGCGCTCGGCCTCAGCCTGCTCGGCTTCGTGCTGCCGGTGGTCAGCGCGATCGCCCATTCCGCCAATGTGGTGGACTGCCTGATCTGGAGCATCATCGCGCTGATCGTGCAGATCATCGTCTATTACATCGTGAAGATCCCGGTACCGAACCTCTCGGCGCGGATCGCCTCCGGCGAGATGGCCGCT
This sequence comes from Bradyrhizobium sp. SK17, assembly GCF_002831585.1. Classification (GTDB taxonomy): domain Bacteria; phylum Pseudomonadota; class Alphaproteobacteria; order Rhizobiales; family Xanthobacteraceae; genus Bradyrhizobium. Next base: position 7,566,228 of record NZ_CP025113.1, read on the forward strand.
GCGATCTGGCTCGGGCTGTCCTCGCTGGCGGCCGGCGCGCTGAACGCGGCCTGCATGATCTACTGAGCCATTGAGCCGAACCATGGCGCGCAAACCCAACCCGGAATTCGGCAAGCGGCGACCGGTGGTGCCGGCGGTGCCGCTGCCACCGGATCCGCCTTCCAAGCGCTCGAGCCATGTCGCGCTGCTGGTGATGGGCACGCTCGCGGTCGGCGGCGGCGCCTATGCGCTGATGCCGCGACAGAACTGTCAGCCTGTGCAGCCGACCCCGCCGGGCGTGACCACGCCGGGCGGCGCCGTGCCGCAACCCGGCGCCGATTGCGCGCCGCGCGGTTCGTCGTCCGGATCGGGCGGCGGCTCGTCGCATACCAGCTTCTATAGCAGCGGCTCCTCGTCGAGCGGCTCGTCATCCTCATCCGGTTCGTCGTCGAGCTCGTCGGTGAGCCGCGGCGGCTTCGGCTCGTTCGCGCATGCGTTCGGCTTCGGCGGCGGCTGATGCACACTTTGACGTGTCGTCGCGCGCTTTCACTTGCCCGATGATCGGGCCTGATGGACACTTGCGGCGGCTCCGCCGATGACAGGAATTGCGTCGATGAAACGCTCGCGCCGCGTCTGGCTGAAATTGATGGGAAGTGTCGCGATCGGCGCGGCAGCGATGGGCTTGCCTCCGGCCGATGCCCGCAGCCACCACCATGCAGGGCGTGGACGGAAGAAAAAGCCCGAGCAATTGTCGCCTGCCGGCGGCTTCGGTGGTGCACCGCGGAGCTTCGCCCACGATGGCGATAGCGGTCACCGACATGGTGGCGGCTGACACCAGGCTGACGCGGTTCAAGAGATCACGGACCCCTTCATGCAACGTATCGCATGTCCCGAACGCGACGATTGGCAGACGACTGCCGAGAATGCCGGCTTCACCTTCCACACCATCGACGGCGAACGCTACTGGGACGAGCGCGCCTATTACGCCTTCACGCTCGACGAAATCGAGCGCGACATCGAGGCGCCGACCGGCGAGATCGAGGCGATGTGTCTCGAGCTCGCCGGCCGTGCCGTCGGCGATGAACGCCAGTTGCGGCGGCTGAAGATTCCGCAGGATCATTGGGATCTGATCGCAACAAGCTGGCGCCGCAAGGACCCCAGCCTGTACGGCCGGCTCGACCTCAAATACAGCGGCAGCGGCCCGGCCAAGCTGCTCGAATACAATGCCGACACCCCGACCTCGATTTTCGAGGCGGCGGTGTTTCAATGGACCTGGCTCGAGCAGGCGATCGCGCGCAACATCATCCCGAAGCGCGCCGACCAGTTCAACTCGATCCACGACCGGTTGATCGACACCTGGAAGAAGCTCGGCGCAACGCACCCACTGCACCTTACCGGTTTGACCGGAAATGCCGAGGACGCGGGCACGCTCGCCTATCTCGAGGACACCGCGGCGCAGGCCGGACTGAAGACCACGCTACTCGACATCGAGCAGGTCGGGCTGCGCAGCGACGGCCAGTTCGTCGATCTCGACGAACGCCCGATCGCGCTCGCGTTCAAGCTCTATCCGTGGGAGTGGATGTTTCACGACGCGTTCGGCAAGAATCTTGCGACCGCGCCGACGCGATGGATCGAGCCGCCGTGGAAGGCGATCCTCTCCAACAAGGGCATCCTGCCGCTGCTATGGGAGATGTTTCCGCGCCACCCCAATTTGCTGCCGGCCTATTTCGAGGACGACCCGCAGGCCGCCCAGCTCGGCAGCTCCTTTGTGCGCAAGCCGATCTATTCGCGCGAGGGCGCCAATGTCGAACTGGTCAGCGCCGGCCTCACGCTGGTTGCGGAGCAAGGTCCCTACGGCGCCGAAGGCTTCATCCGCCAGGCGCTGGCGCCGCTGCCGAATTTCTCCGGCCAGTATCCGGTGCTCGGCAGCTGGCTGGTCGACCACACGCCGTGCGGACTGTCGATCCGCGAGGACGAGAACCCGATCACCGGCAACACCTCGCGCTTCCTGCCGCACGCGATTCTCTAGCTGAGAACAGTTGGAGCAAACGCAGCTCTTTCACCGTCATCCTGAGGAGCGCGCAGCGCGTCTCGAAGGATGCACGGCCCGGCTGGTGGCCGTCGACCCTTCGAGACGCGCGCAAGAGCGCGCTCCTCAGGATGACGGGGAGAAACCCAGCTAGCCTTTGAGCTTGCGAGGGCTGAACTCACCGCGCAGCCGACGCGACCGCCTTCAGCACGTGCGGCGCGGCGCCGGCGCGGGCGACCGGCGCGATATTCGGCTGATAGAGCCCGCGGCGGTCGGGATAGGGCTTGAACAGGTTGGTGATGCCGACCACGGATTCCGCCGCGCCGAGCGCCAGCACGCCGTCCGGCTCCAGCATCCTGGCCACCTTGCCGAAAATGCCCGCCTTGGTCTGCTGATCGAAATAGATCAGCACGTTGCGGCAGAAGATCACGTCGAACGTGCCGAGATGCGAAAGATCTTGCAGCAGGTTGAGCTGGCGATGCTGCACCATGCTGCGGATATCGGCATTGAGCTGCCAGAGCTCGCCCTTCTGCGCGAAATACTTCACCAGCAGATGGATCGGCAGGCCGCGCTGCACCTCGAACTGGCTGAACAGGCCGGCCCTGGACTTCTCCAGCACCGCCTGCGACAGATCGGTGGCGACGATCTCGATCCGCCAGCCCGAGAACAGCGCGGTCATTTCCTTCAGCAGCATCGCGATCGAATACGGCTCCTGGCCGGTCGACGACGCCGCGCACCAGATCCGCAAGGCACGGCGCGCCGCGCGCGCCTGCGCAAGCGCCGGCAGCACCGCATCCTTCAGGTGATCGAACGGAATCTTGTCGCGAAAGAAGAAGGTCTCGTTGGTGGTCATGGCTTCGACCACTTCCGAGGTCAGCGGCTCGGCGCCGCCCTTCATCCGCTGCACGAGTTCGGGAATGCCATTGAGATTCGACCTGCGCGCCAGCGGCAGCAGGCGGCTCTCGACCAGATACTGCTTGTCGGCCGACAGATCGAGGCCGGAGCGTTCCTTCAGCAGCTTACGCAGATACTCGTAGTCCAGCGGCGTCACGAGCGGTCTCCGGCAAACACGCGAACGATCTTCGATGCGATCTGATTGAGCGGCAGCACGGCAGCGCAGATTCCGGCGTTGACCGCGGCACCGGGCATGCCCCACACCACGCTAGTGGCTTCGTCCTGCGCGATCACGCTGCCGCCAGCGGCGACGATGTCCTTGCCGCCGCGCATGCCGTCGGAGCCCATGCCGGTCAGGATCACCGACAGGATGCTGCCCTGCCAGACGTCGATCGCGGAGGTGAACATCGGATCCACCGCGGGCTTGCAGAAATTGACCGGCGGCCCGTCGTCGAGCGCGATCGTGGCATCGATGCCGTGGCGGGCGATGCGCATGTGGCGGCCGCCGGGCGCCAGATAGATCTGGCCCGGCTTGATGCTCTCGCCGTCAACAGCCTCGTGCGCCGGCCGCTTGCTCGCCCGCGCCAGGTGCTCGGCCAGGATGGTGGTGAAGGTCGGCGGCATGTGCTGGGTGATCAGCACCGGGTAGCGATCGATCACCGGCCCGATCTCGCCGACCAGCGTCATCAGCGCCTGCGGGCCGCCGGTCGAGGAGCCGATCAGCAACACTTTCGGCTGCAAGAGGCCGAACGGGCGGCGCACCGGCTGGGCCGGCGCGGCGGGCGCTACGCCTGGAGCCACAGCCCGCGGCTTGTCCTGTCCGGGCGCAAGCGGCGGGCTCACCGTGGTGTGCACCGTGCTGCGCCGCGCCTTGGCGCCGAGATGACGGATCTTCTGGATCAGGTCGTGGCGGAAGGTTTCCGCGGCGGTCGCCTCGCGCGTGCTCTCCGGCTTCGGAATGTAGTCGGCAGCGCCGAGCGAGAGCGCCTTCAGGCTGATCTCCGCGTTGCGACGGGTCAGCGTGGACGCCATGATGACGACGAGGTCGCGCTTCTTGGCCAAGAGCTGCGGCAACGCCGAGATGCCGTCGAGGTCGGGCATCTCGATGTCGAGCACCGCGACATCGGGATTGATGCGCTCGAGCTGGTTGACGGCGTCGAGGCCGGTGCGCAGCGAAGCCACGACCTCCATGTCGGGCTCGGCGCCGATCCAGCGCGATATCATTCCGCGGATGACGACGGAATCGTCGACCACCATCACCCGCACCTTGTCGGTACGGGTCGATGTCGGGACCGCAGCACTTGTCGACGCAACACTCATGACTTCACCAGCGACGCAACACGACGCACAACAACCGTTGAGCCGAAGGCTTCCGCCGCCGGATCAAACTCAGACCTAGAGCAAGCCGACTTCCTGGAACTTCGCGGTGACGATGTCACGGTCGAACGGCTTCATGATGTACTCGTTGGCACCGGCATGCAGCGCGCGGGCGATATGCGCGACGTCATTCTCGGTGGTGCAGAACACGACCTTGGGCTGATCGCCGCCGGGCATGCGACGGAGATTGCCGAGAAACTCGTAACCGTCCATCACGGGCATGTTCCAGTCGAGCAGCACCGCGTCCGGCAGCGCACGCTTGCAGACCTCGAGCGCCTTGGCGCCGTCTTCGGCCTCGACGATCTGGAAATCGAGCCCTTCAAGGATACGGCGGGCGACCTTGCGAATGACGCTGGAGTCATCGACCACAAGACACGTTCTCATTTGCGACCTCTACTTCCTCATCCCCGGTGGGATGTTTCAGTTCTTCAGTTCTATCGGCTTGTCTCACGCCGCCGTTTCAAGCGGCTTTGGCGTCAGGCACCAGTTCGAGCACGCGATCGACATCGAGGACGACCATGAGCTGTCCGTCGAGGCGATGGACGCCGCCGGCGAGCTTGGCCATGCGGGGATCGAGATTGACCGGGTTGTCCTGGCGGCTGTCGTCGGGCAGCCGCAGCACCTCGCCGATCTGGTCGATCAACAGGCCGTAGGATTCGCCGCGCTGGTCGACGCCGACCGCCATCGGCGGCTGGCCGTCGTCGGCCTTCGGCAGCCCGAGCCGGGCGCGCATGTCGATCACGGTGACGATGCGGCCGCGCAGGTTGAGCACGCCGGCGATCTCGCTGGTCGCCAGCGGCACCCGCGTCAGCCGCTCCGGCATGAACACGTCCTGCACCCGCGAGATCGGCAGCCCGAACAGCTGCCCGCCGATCACGGCGGTGACGTATTCGGCCATCGCGCCTTCGGTCGTCTCGGTCTTGGTCATCGCATCTGTTTCCTTCGAGCCCTTTGTTTGAGCATGATCTGATCGGAAAGCCGCTTCACACTTTTCCGGATCATGCTCAGGCCGCCCGCCGCAGTTCGGCGGTCTGTTCCTTGAGCGCCGCGATCAGCCCGGGACGATCGAACTTGGCGACATAGTCGTGGAAGCCGGCCTGCCGGCCGCGCTCGATCGCCGCCGGCGACACCATCGCCGACAGCGCGATGATCGGCAGCCCGATCAAATTGTGGTCGGACCGGATGTTCTCGGCGAACTCGAAGCCGTTCATCTCGGGCATCTCGATGTCGGTCAGCACGACGTCGAAGCTGCCCGCGCGCAGCGCGGCGAGCCCCTCCTGCGCACCGCCGGCGGTCCTGACCTTGTAGCCGGCGGCCTTCAAGACCGGCGCCAGCATGTTGCGGAAGAACGCAGAGTCGTCGACCAGCAGCACCGACTGCGCCGAGGCCGACGGCCGCATCTCCTTGCGCGAGAACCAGTCGGCGAACGCCATCGGCAGGAAGTGGCCGACGTCGATCACTTCAGTGGCCTGGCCCTTGATCACGGCCGAGCCCAGGATGCCGTCCTGGCTGCCCGCGACCTCGATGTTGAGCTTCTCCTCGACGATGTCGATGATCTCGTCGACCACGAGCCCCATCGAGCGGCCGTCATCGGCGAACACCAGGATCGGCTGCGAGCCCTGGGTCTGCACCGCGACCCCGGCCATCTGCACCAGCGGCATCAGCTGCTCGCGGTACTGCACCATGTAGCGGCCGTTACTGAGCTCGATCTTGTCGGTTGCGATCTCCTCCAGCCGGGTGACGAGGCCGAGCGGCACCGCCTTGGGCTGCGCGGAACCGGCGCGGAACACCAAAAGCGAGGTGAGCTGCTCGCCACTCGTGGCATGGGCCGAGGCATTGTCGTCGGCCATGTCATGGGCCGAGGAGCCGGAGGCGCCGAGCGCCTTGGCAATGCCGTTGGGGTCGATGATCATGATCACGGCGCCATCACCCAAGATGGTGTTGCCGGAGAACATGTCGATGTGCCGCAGCTTGGTCGACATCGGCTTGACCACGATCTCCTCGGTGTGGAACACGCCGTCGACCACGATGCCGAAGGTCTGGCTACCGACCTGCGTCACCACGATGAAGCCGTTCTCGGCGTCGGTTGAGGTGGCGCCGTCGTCGATCTTCAGGAGCTTCTTGAGATGGATCAGCGGCAGCAGCTTGTTGCGCAACCTCAAGACCGCGGTGTCCTTGATCCGCTCGATGCGGTGCTCGGAGTTGGCGCGGGCCCGCACCAGCTCGACCACGGACAATTGGGGAATCGCAAAGCGGTCGCCGCCGGCTTCGACGATCAGTGCGGAGACGATGGCGAGCGTCAGCGGGATCTTGATGGTGACACTGGCGCCCTCGCCGGCCACGCTCTTGATGTCGATGGTGCCGCCGATCTGGTCGATATTGGTGCGCACCACGTCCATGCCGACGCCGCGGCCGGACACCGAGGTCACTTGCGCTGCGGTCGAGAAGCCCGGCGCGAAGATGAACTTGTGGATCTGGGCCTCGGTCATCTTCTCCAGTTCAGCCTCGGTGACGAGACCGTTCTGGAGCGCCTTGGCCTTGATCCGCTCGGTGTTGAGCCCGCGGCCATTGTCGGCGATGCAGATGATGATGTGGCCGCCCTCGTGATAGGCGGACAGGCGGATGGTGCCCTGCTCGGGCTTGCCGGCCGCGACCCGCTCGGCGGTGGTCTCGAGGCCATGATCGGCGGAGTTGCGCACCATGTGCGTCAACGGATCCTTGATCAGGTCGAGCACCTGGCGGTCGAGCTCGGTGTCGGCGCCGTGCATCTCCAGCTCGATCTGCTTGCCGAGTTCGCCGGAGAGGTCGCGGACGATGCGCGGCAGCTTCTGCCAGGCATTGCCGATCGGCTGCATCCGCGTCTTCATGACGCCTTCCTGCAGCTCGGCGGTGACGTTGGAGAGCCGCTGCAACGGCACCTTGAACTCGGTGTCCTCGTTGCGCCTTGATATCTCGAGCAACTGGTTGCGGGTCAGGACCAGCTCGGAGACCATGGTCATGAGATGTTCGAGGGTGTCGACATTGACCCGGATCGACTGGTTGGCGATCTTGTCGCCTTCCTGGACGTCCTCGGCGACGGCCTTGCGGGCCGGCTTCTTGGCGGGCTCGGCGGCCTCGGCGACGGCTGGAGCAGCCGGCTTCGCGACCGCTGCGGGCGCCGGCGCCACGACTTCGATCGCGGTCTCGCGGAAGGCGCGCTCGAGCTCGTCGAGCGAGACCTCGCCCGGACGTAAGGGACGCTCCAGCGTCTGCGCCACCAGCGTGCCTTCGGTCATGTCGGCCTGCACCGGCGGCGCCTCGACGACGGGGACGGATTCTTCAGCGACGGCAGTCTCGCCCGCGGCCATCGCCGCCATGCCGCGCTCGACCATGGCTTCCAGCTGATCGATCAGGTCGCGGTCGTTGCCCTCGGGCTCGGCTTCGGTCGCCTCGAGCCCGGCCAGGATCTCCTTGATGCGGTCGATCGAGGACAGGATCAGCGTCACGGCTTCCGCCTTCACCGGCATGCCGTCGCGGAACTTGCCCATCAAGGTCTCGCCGGCATGCGCCAGCGCTTCGAGCCGCGGCAGCCCGAGGAAGCCGCAGGTGCCCTTGATGGTGTGCACAAGGCGGAAAATGTTATCCAGGATCTTCGCGTTGTTCGGATCCTGCTCGAACTGCACCAGCTGGTTGTCGACCGTATCCAGGCTCTCGCTGCTCTCCGTCAGGAACTCGCGCAACAGATCGTCCATGAAAACCAACCTTCGAAAAACGCCGAAAACGCGCGGCGCGCGGCATCGACGCGCCAGACGGAACTGCGGTCAGCTTCTCCGCAAAGCGTTTAAGTTTGGTTGAGTAAATGGAAAAGAACGGGATCAACAAAGAGATAAGGCCGCACGATTGAAGCGCGCGGCCTTCCGTAACCTTTGATTAAGAATGTTGCCGCGGACGCGGTCAGGACGCGGCGATCAGGACCTTGTCGCCGTCGAGCGTGAGCGTCACTTTCAGTCCGCAAGCGTCCGCCAGCAGGCGCGTGTAGTGCGGCTGCACCGCATGCGCATCGACCGTATTCGCCGAGCTCGCATTGAGCAGATCGACGATGTTCTGCGGCACCCGCGCGTTGAGACCGGACGCGGTGATGCGGAAGCTCATGGTCTCACCCTCGCCGACCGGATCGATGATGAGGGTGCCGCCGCGCGGAATGGTCTGCTGCGCGATCACCAGCATGTTGAGCAGCAGCTTGACCCGGTTCTTCGGCAGCAGCAGCCGCGGCAGATTCCAGGTCAGCGTCACCTTGCCGTCCTCGATATGCCCCTTCGCCATGTTCTGGGCATCGCCGAGATCGATCTGCGCACCGGAGGAACCAGCCGCGCCGAACGCCAGCCGGCAGAACTGCAGCCGTGCCGACGCGGTCTTCGCGCTCTTTCGGATCAGATCGAGCGCGAATTCGCGGTCTTCGGGCTTGGGGTTGTCGTCGAGGACCTCAAGCCCATTGACGATCGCGCCGACCGGACTGATGAGGTCGTGACAGACCCGCGAGCACAACAACGCCGCGAGTTCGAGTGCGTCGGGAGCGGGACCGGGAGACGAAGTGGTAGACATCAATTGTTTCCTGGAAAGCCGCACGCCGACCGAGGAGTGCGAATCACGCATGCCTGTCGGCTTGATACACCGCGCAGACGGATGCTGCCAGCTTGCGGCGGGACTGGCATCATGATCTCAGGGGAAGACGAACAGGACATGAGACCCGCCCATGAATAAGGCACAATCGGCCGCCGTCGACTGCGACAAGGCCGCCACGCTGCTCGAATCGCTGACCGAGCTCGTGATCCGGGCCGGCGAGGCGATTCTCGCGGTCGACCGTTCCGCGATGCGGGTTGCCGGCAAGGGTGACGGGTCGCCGGTCACGGAAGCCGATCTCGCCGCCGACCACGTCATCGTCGAAGGCCTGACGCGGCTTGCGCCGCACGTGTCGCTGCTGTCGGAGGAGCGCGTCCATCTGGCGACGCCCCCTACAAGGACAGCTTCTTCCTGATCGATCCGCTCGACGGCACCAAGGAGTTCGTCGCCGGCCGCGATGAATTCACCGTCAATGTGGCGCTGGTCACGCACGGCGTGCCGCTGCTCGGCATCGTCGGCGCGCCCGCGCTTGGGCTGATCTGGCGCGGCGTCGTCGGCAAGGGCGCGGAACGGCTGACCCTGCGCAACGGCGCGGTCTCGCAGGCGGTGCCGATCCGGACCCGTCCCTGCCCGCCGCGCGGCGCGTCCTGGACCGTTGCGGTCAGCCGCTCGCACGGCGATGCGCGAACCGAATCCTTCATCGACGAACGGGGCGGCGCAGTCCGAGCCGTGCTGGGATCGGCCGTCAAGTTCGGCCGCGTCGCCGAGGGTGAGGTCGATATCTATCCCCGGCTCTCGCCGACGTCCGAATGGGATGTCGCGGCAGGCCACGCGGTCGTGGTCGCGGCCGGCGGCAAGGTGACCGATTCGAACGGCCACCCGTTGCATTTCGGATTGGGCCGCGAGGATTTTCTGGTGCCGGAGTTCATCGCATGGGGCGATCCTGCCGCGGCAGGATGATCACTGCGCGAGATTCTCTTCCAGCTCTGGCCAGCGCGCCGCGGCTTCCTTCAGGAAGCGCGCGGGATCAGCCGCGAAGGCGTCGCGGCTGTGTTCCCGGTTGAACAGATAAAGCCTGTTGCCGACGACGGCCCAGAACCGCGGATTGCCCGCGCAGGTCACGCCCCGTACCAGATCGGTCGGATCGTAGCCACCGAACTGCGGACCATAGATTTCGGGATGCGCCACGAACGAGGCACGGTTGCCCTCGTTGCGGAAACGCCAGACAGCACCGCTGCCGGTGGCTTCGAATTCGGGCCGCCCCTGGGTGGCAGCGGCGTCGGTGAAATAGGCGACAGGATCGAATCCTTCGATCGCCAGTCCGGAGTAGCGGTTCGTCACCACGCGCTCGGTCGTGGTGGCCGCAACGGGCAAAGCGGGCCAAACGGCCGTCAAAATGCCCGCCAACAGGCCGAAAAACGCCATTCCACGGCACGATCCATATCTTTCCTGCCGTTGTGCCGTCATAGTTGATACCGATAACATCCGAGTCGAGGGGACACTGGGCGCAACCTAGGGCCGTGCCTGTTGGCATCAGGTTAAGGGGCAGCGCCCGGATTTCGATAGCAGGGGTTCTTTATGACTTTCGCATCACGCCTTGCCGCGGTCGCGTTTGCCGCGCTGATGTGCTGGAGCGCAGGGGCGTCCGCGCAGCAGCCTCCGCCGCAATATCCGCCGCCGCAGCGTGAGCCGACACCGTATACTTACGGGCCCGAAGAGCTGGTCGGCGCCGGACACAAGTTCTTCGGCAACGTCTCGCGGGGATTGGCCTCGGTCATCGAGCGCGCGGTCAGCCAATGGGGTCTGCCCAACGGTTATGTGCTCGGCGAGGAAGGCTCCGGCGCGTTCGTGGCCGGGTTGCGCTATGGCGAAGGCACGCTCTACACCAAGAACGCCGGCGACCTCCGGGTCTACTGGCAGGGACCCTCGGTCGGCTTCGACTGGGGCGGCGACGGCGCCCGGACCATGACGCTGGTCTACAACCTGCCCTCGACGCAGGCGATCTATCAGCGCTTCGTCGGGATCGACGGCTCGGCCTATATCGTCGGCGGCTTCGGCATGACGGCGCTCACCGCCAACAACATCGTGCTGGTCCCGATTCGCTCCGGCATCGGCCTGCGGCTCGGCGCCAGCGTCGGCTATCTCAAATTCACCCCGCGCGCGACCTGGAACCCATTCTAGGCCATCGCCCTGATCGCCTGTGGCAGCGCGCTCCGCCACGGCCAGCGATTTACCTTAACGCGGCAAACGGGCTGGCCTTCGGCCGGCCGGCCATGGCATTGTGATTAACAAATTCCTTCTTCCCTGGAGTGACCCTTCATGATCGAGCCGATCATGTACGCGGCGATCGGTTTCCTGATCTCGATGCTGTGCGGCCTGATGATCCTGCCGCTGGTGCACAACCGCGCGGTACGGCTGACCACGCGGCGGATGGAAGCGGCCACGCCGTTGTCGATGGCCGAGATCCAGGCCGACAAGGACCAGCTCCGCGCCGAGTTCGCGATGTCGGCCCGCCGGCTCGAAATGAGCGTCGACCAGCTCAAGAGCAAGACCACGAGCCAGCTCGCCGAGCTCGGCAAGAAGACCGATGCGATCAACCGCATGAAGATCGAGCTCGGCGAGAAGAACGCCGCGATCTTCGCGCTGGAGGCACGCGAGAAGGCGATGAAGGAGCAGCTTCACGCCACCGAGGAGGAGTTCACTGCCAAGACCGAGCTGCTGCGCAACGCCGAGCAGGCGCTGACCGACAAGCAGAGCGAGCTCGGCAAGATCAACGCAGCACTCAACGACCGCTCGATGACCGCCGACAGCCGCCAGATCGAACTGGTCGCGGTGCGGACCCAAGTCGAGGAGTTGAAGACCCGGGTCGGCGACGCTGCCAAGGAGTTCGCGGCGACCGAAGCCCGCCTCACCCACGAGCGCAACCAGTCGGAAACCGCGACGCGCGATCTCACCGACGCGCGCGGCCGGGTCGAGAATCTGAGCCAGCGCGTCACCGATCTCGACCGCCAGCTAATCGCCCAGGTCAAGGAAGCCGAGATGCTCGGCAACCGCGTCACCGACCTCGAGACGCGGCTTGCGACCCAGGGCAAGCTGCTGGCCGAGCGCGAGTTCGAGAACGGCGAGCTCAAGCAGGCCAACGCCGTCGCCGAGCGCACGGTGCAGGAGCTGCGCGAGGAGATCGCCGCGGCGGGTGGCGGCAAATCGTCCGTGCTCGAGAAGCTGCGCCAGGAGAAGGCGGCCGTCGAGGAGCAACTGCACGTCGCCCGCGACGAACGCGGCAAGCTGCAACGCGACATCAACGCGATCCAGCAGCAGGCCGAGAGCTCCTGGGCGACCGAGCGCATGGAGAACGCGCTGCTGCGCGAGCGCATCAATGACATCGCCGCCGAGGTGGCCAAGCTCGCGATCCAGCTCGAGGGCCCGAATTCGGCGATCGAGGCCATGCTGGCGGCCGAGCCGGCCGTGCCACCGAAGGCCGCCGCCAAGCCCGCGGGCAGCACCGCAAACGGCGCCGCCTCGCCGGGCAGCGGGATGCCGGAATCCGGCGGGACGCTGGCCGAACGCATCCGGGCGCTGCAATCGCATGCCTCCCGCGCCCGTCAGCAGGGCGCTTGATCTTCCGAGGGGTTCGATTCCTGATTCCTGAAGGTCGTGGCTTGACACCCCTACCCGGCACTTCGTAAATCGCACGCTCTGACGAAGCGCCGCTATCGACCGGCCGCCAACCAGCGGCCTTTGGCACGTCAGACGTCCCGGACGCATAGCTCAGCGGGAGAGCGTTCCCTTCACACGGGAGAGGTCCAAGGTTCGATCCCTTGTGCGTCCACCATTTCCCTTCCCGACCGCCAACCCGACCATAGCCGCCAGAGCCAGCTCAACGCCGTCTGCGTACCGCTCTGCCGCAGCGCAGCAATATGACAGCGAGGTTCCGGCCAGCCGGTTCCTCCACGGAGTCCTACGGGGTTTTGTTTGCAGGCTTCCTCGGCTACCTTCCCGGAACTCGCGGAGGCCGGGGACGTCTCGATGCGCAAGAGCAATGACTACATTCTGAAGCTGCGGCCTTGGTCGTTGTCGACGTTCGTCGTCGCCCTGCTTGCCGTGGTGCTGGCCACCGCGACGCAGGAGATGTTCGCGAGTTTCGGCATGCAGTTCTATTTCGCGGGCTTCGTGCCGGCGATTCTGATCGCCGGCCTGATGGGCGGCGCTCCGGCCGGCGCGTTTGCGACGATCATCACGGTGCCGATCGTCTGGTGGGTGTTCATGCCGCCTTATTTCGAATTCGCCTGGCCAACAGCCGACGATTACGACAGCATCGCGATGTTCCTGCTGTCGAGCGCGCTGCTGGTCAGCTTCTCGCAGCTCTACCGCGAAGCGCTGGTGATCCTGCGCAAGTAGGCGCGCGGCTTAGGCCGTTCCCGCTCGCCTGCGACGGCGAGCCGGTTGCTTGCACCGATGGCCCGCCTCAGATCCCGAACATCCAGACCGCGACGATGGTGGCCAATGTCGCCAGGCCGCTGATGGTCCAGCCTACCGCGTATAAGGTGTCGTCGGGGGCCGTGTCGAGTATCGTGCCGGTGGTTTCCGTCATTGATCGCCAGCGCATGCCGCGCCTCCTCGAAACTCCTGCCCAGCGACATAACGCGGCTCCCGGTTCCCGGTTCCGTCGCTTCGACGCTGGCGCCGATCACGAGCCATTCACGGACTGCTGATCCCTGCCGCGGAACCTGCGACATTCTGTCCCGTTGAGGGGCGTTTGAAACCAACTTGGGAGAACAATCCGATGCGAACCCTGATCCTCGCCGCCACCGCGCTCGCCTTCGTATCAACCGCAGCACTCGCACAGGACAAGGCGGGCGGCAGCCCGGCCCCCGCAGCGCAGAGCGGCGACACGGCAACCAAGGGCGAGGCGACCAAGATGGCGCCGAAGAAGAAGGCCAAGAAGTCCGCGAAGAAATCGAGCGCCAAATCCGGCGCCGCGACGACCGGGGACGATGCGGCCAAGCAATAGACAGAAACAGTCGCAGCAAGCGATCACGGAAAAGGCCGCCCGCGGGCGGCCTTTTTTGCTGTCTGCGGTGGGATGCTGTCCCCGCCCCGTCCCGTCGCAATCCGCTGCGCCGATCATCGAGGCCGGTGAATTCGAGTGCGGAGGGGGAGCGAAATAGTTGCGAAACCGGCAATCGGCACCGCCATCGGATCGTTCTGAAATAGACCACCAGCCTCAGAAATTGCTCCACCTGCCGCGCCTCAGTTCTGCCGCGAGTTCGCAGATGGCGCATGATCCAAACGGGCTATCACCACAGCGCGGAGAAAGATTCATCGATCGGCATCGTGCTGAACGCCGTTGTCGCGCTCGCCAGCCAGCCCGCTCTCTCGCAGCCGCTGCGCAAACCAGCGCGATGCGGCGCTGTCGATGGCGCCGCCGGCATAAACCTCGGAAGCGCTCACTCCGCTCCGCCCCACGATCACCAGCACGCCGATCGCGTAGGCGAACCAGACGTTCGGATCGGTCAGCGCCTGCAACTTGCGCTGATCGTGCTCGAGCGGCTGGTGGTTGCTGTCCTTGCGCAGCTCGATCGCCAGCAGATTGTTCGGGATGTCGCGCTGATGCACGACGATATCGGGATAGATCGACTTGCCGAGATGGTCATCGGTCGAGCTGCCCGAGCCGCGCGGCAGCCGCAGCGTGCGCTCGCCGAGCCGATCGTAGTTGCAGTCGACCTGCCAGCCGGCGAACTGCCGCTCGACATAGACCGCGAGCCGGTGCGTCAGCGTGCGCTCGCCGAGATCGCGCTCCAGCAGGAGCGTTTCCTGCGCATAGAATTCCTCTACGGCGGCGATCACCTTGTTCAGCTCGGTCTGCATTGACGCCTCCGACTGGACTGGACCGCCGCCGCGGCCGTTGAACCGGCGCTGCTACACCTGCACTTCGATCAACCGCGGTCCCGGCTCCGCAATCGCTTCGGCCAACGCCTTGTTGAACTCATCGGCCGTCGTCACCGCCCTGCCCGGCACACCCATGCCCTTCGCGAGCGCGACGAAATCAAGGGTCGGACTGTCGATCCGCAGCATGTCCTGCGCCCGCTTGCCCGGCTCGCCGGCGCCAACGCCGTCGAACTCGCCGCGCAGGATCTGATAAACGCGGTTGGCGAACACGATGGTCACGACGTTGAGCCCCTCGCGGGCCTGCGTCCACAGCGACTGGATGGTGTACATCGCGCTGCCGTCGCCGACCATGCAGATCACCTTGCGGTCCGGACAGGCCACCGCCGCACCGGTTGCGACCGGGGTCGAGTAGCCGATCGAGCCGCCGAGATTCTGGATCCAGTCGTGCGGAGCGGCTCCCGCCGTCAGCGGAAAGAAGCCGCGCCCGGTGGTGATGGACTCGTCGACCAGGATGGCGTTGTCAGGGACCGCTGCCGCGATCGCCTGCGCGATCGACGCATGATTCAACGCGCCGGTCGGCTTGACGAGATCGACCGCGACCTGCGGCTTCGCATCGGCGGGCTTGGCGCCGACCGCCGAGGCCAACGCCTCCAGCGCCGCGACCGAATTTTCCCCGCTCGCGGTCATGCGATGAACGTCGCACCCTTCCGGCTTGAGCAGGCTCGGCTTGTTCGGATAGGCAAAGAAGGCGACCGGCTCGTTGGCTTCGAGCAGAACGATGTGCCGGAAGCCCTTCAGCGCGGCCAGCGCCTGCTCGACCACATAGGGCACCCGCTCGATCGAGAAGCGGCCGCGGCCACGCGCCATCCTCGGGCTCGCCAGCGGACCCATCACCTTGCAGCCGGTCTTGCCGGCGATCTGCGCCGCCAACGCCAGTCCCTTCTCCGTCACCGCGCTGCCGGTCATCAGCAGCAATGTCGGTTCACCGCTGCGCAGCAGCCGGGCAGTGTTCTCGACGGCCGCGGCCGAATAGCTTTCGCCCTGCGATCCGGCCGGCACCTGGGCGACGCCATCGGCCTGGTTCCAGGCGGTGTCGGCGGGCAGGATCAAGGTCGCGATCTGCGGCGGCGCGCCGGCGGCGGCAGCGATCGCAGCCGCGCCGTCAGCCGCGACCGACTTGGCGTCCGGCGAGGTGCGCACCCAGGACGACATCGGCCGCGCCAGGCCCTCGATATCCGAGGTCAGCGGCGCGTTGTATTCGATGTGGTAGGTGGCGTGCTGGCCGACGATGTTGACGATGCCGGAATTCGCCTTCTTGGCGTTATGCAGATTGGCAAGGCCGTTGGCGAGGCCGGGCCCGAGATGCAGCAGCGTCGAGGCCGGTGTTCCCTTCATGCGGAAATAGCCGTCGGCCGCGCCGGTAACGATGCCCTCGAACAGGCCGAGCACGCAGCGCATGCCCGGCACCTTGTCCAGCGCCGCGACGAAATGCATCTCCGAGGTGCCTGGGTTGGTAAAACAGACATCCACGCCGCCTGCGACCAATGTCCGCACCAGACTTTCCGCACCGTTCATGCTCACGCTCCCGTTTCGAGATGTTCTTGAGGTCGTTCCAGATCAACCATTCTTCGTCGGCTTCGTCAAAGGTTTGACCGGACAATGCAGGTATCGCGCCCGATCTGTTGCCTTTTTAAACCGTGTTGTTCGAAAGTGCACAAAGTCACGGCTTCGTCGCTTGCGAAGCGCCGGTAATTGTGGCCTTTCTGAGCGCATATTCGATTGTTCGCGAGGACGATGACCATGCGCCCGATTGCCCTGATGTTTGCCGCGCTCACGGTCCTGGCAGGTGCCGGCCAGGCCCAGGCTCAATTCTTCGACTCGCGCGGCTATCAGTCCGAAGCCCCGAGCTTCTTCGGCAATGGCGCGAGCCCGATCCCGCGCGCCACCGTCAACTATCCGACCGATTATGCCCCCGGCACCATCGTGGTGAACACCGCCGAACGCCGGCTCTATCTGGTGCAGGCAAACGGCCAGGCCCTGCGCTACGGCATCGGCGTCGGCCGTGACGGCTTCCGCTGGAGCGGAACGCATCGCATCACCGCGAAGAAGGAATGGCCGGCGTGGACGCCGCCCTCGCAGATGCTGCGCCGCCGCCCCGATCTGCCGCGCCACATGGCCGGCGGCATCGAAAATCCGCTCGGCGCGCGCGCGATGTATCTCGGCTCGACGCTGTACCGGATCCACGGCTCGAACGAGCCCGAGACGATCGGCCAAGCCGTGTCGTCGGGCTGTTTCCGCATGACCAATGACGACGTCAAGGACCTCTATGACCGGGTCTCGGTCGGCACCACGGTGGTGGTGAAGAATTGATCGCAGCGGGACGCTGCCATTCGGCAGGATCGCTGATCCCGGCCTGATCCTGTCTTGCGCTGCCGCACACCTTGCGGCAGCGTGGTCGGAATGCCCCAGCACCGATTTTCGATCCTGCCCGTTCTCGCCGCGGCGTTCGCCGTTTGCCTCACCGATGCCGTCGTGCCCGCGACGGCCGCCGAGATTCCGGCCATCGTCTCGCGCCAGCGCCACGAGAAGAAGACCTTCACCGACGCCGAGATCGTCGAAGGTTTTCTGAAGACGGCGTTCGGCGCCGAGTTTCATCTCGCCGGACGGGTCGACCGCATCCGCAAATACGACAGCCCGGTGCGCGTGTTCGCCGACGGCAGCCGCGCCGACCGCAAGGCGCAGCTCGCGAAGGTCGTCGCCGACATTCGCGCCAAGGTGCAGCATCTCGACATCGCGATGACCGAGGACAAGGATGCGGCCAATGTCGTGGTCAAGCTGGTGCGCGACCACGATCTCTACCGCACCATCGCGACGTTCTACGGCCAGGAGCGCGCCAAGGAAATCCGCTCCTCGCTCGACCCGCAATGCCTGTCCGGGTTCCGCAAGAACGACAATTACGAGATCGAACATTCCGACGTGATCCTCACCGTCGACAACAGCGATTTCGTCTTCTTCGATTGCGCCTATGAAGAGCTGCTGCAATCACTCGGCCCGATCAACGACACCGCGACCGTGCCGTGGACCATGTTCAACGACAGCGTCTCGATGGGCTTTTTCGACGTCTACGACCAATATCTGCTCAATCTGCTCTACGACCCCCGCATCAAGCCAGGCATGAACGTGCAGGAGGTCAAGGCCGTGCTGCCCGAGGTGCTCGCCACGGTCCGCGCCTGGGTGGCGAAGGTGAACCATCTGGAATGAGTGGCGGCGCGATTGGCGCACGCTCTCGCGGCACACACTGCCGTCGTCCCTGCAAAGGCAGGGACCCATACTCCGCGGCGGGTATGGTTGAAGAGACTCGTCGGTCGAGCCTCGCGCAACGATGACCATCGGTATCCCGCGCACGGGTTGGCCCTCAAGCCAAATTCCGACAATCGAGAATGATGGAGGATGAATCGAGCGAAGCCAGACCCGTGATCGGCGACCCATCCCACATTTCTGCGAAGACACCAAAGACGCGACACGACCGCTCTCTCCGCTTGACCTTGCCCCTGCGGCCGCCTCCATAGGAAGTGCGGTCAGACGACGCGAGGTGATTCGATGAATGCTGCCGCCCGTTTCCTCAGCCCGTCCGAAGCTGCACGGCAGCTCGGCATCTCGGCGAAAGCGCTGCGCCTGTACGAAGAGCGCGGCCTGATCGTGCCTCACCGGTCGCCGGCGGGATGGCGCGCCTATGGTCCAGCTGAAATGGCGCGCTGCGCCGAGATCGTCGAATTGCGCGCGCTCGGCCTCGGCATCAGCGAAGTCGCACGGATCCTCGGCGGCGATGCCGCCAGCCTCGGCCGCGTGCTGGCAGCGCACGAGACCGCGCTAGAGGCGCGGATCCGCCAATGCGGCGACAGCATCGCCAGGGTGCGGCGGCTGCGCACCGAGCTCGACGGCGGAAAGATGCCCGCGACGCGCGACATCATCGGCGCAGTCAGGACGCGGCCGACCATTTCCGTCGCGTTCGATCTGCCCTGGCCGTGGGGCGGCGAGCGCTTCGAACTGCGCGACGTCAAACTGCTCAACCACATTGTCGGCCCGCTCGGCAGCGGCAAGACGCGGCTCGCGCAGCGTCTCGCCGAAACACTGCCCGATGCCGCCTTCGTGGGACTGGACCGCACGGCCGATGGCGGCGCGGCGGTTCGTGCCCGCCTCGATGCCGATCCACTCCACAAAGCGAGGGTCGCGGCGAGCCGTGCCGCGCTGCTGGCCGTCGGTGCCGTGGACTCGCCGGCATTGACCGCGCTGCTCGCGCCACTCGAGGCAGACGACGACACCATCCTGGTGATCGACATGCTCGAACACGGGCTCGATGCGGCCAGCCAGGAAGCCGTGATCGCGCATCTGCGCCATCGCGGACCAGGGGCGCGGCCGCTGTTCTTTCTCACCCGCTCCAGTGCGATCCTGGATCTCGACGCAGTCGGCGACGACGAGGCGATCATCCTGTGCCCGGCCAATCACAGCCTGCCGATCAGCGTGACGCCCGTACCCGGCGCCCCCGGCTATGAAGCGGTCGCGACCTGCCTCGCCTCGCCCGAGGTGCGCGCGCGGACCGAAGGCATGATCGCGTGGCGGCCGGCCTGACTCTCGCATGAGTTGTATTATAATGATATAACAATATCCGGCACAGATCGGATGCATGGCGAAAAAGTATGCTATAAGCACGGTACATGATCGAGCTTCCGCGTACCCAGGCCTTGCGTTGCTTCATCACGGTTGCCCGTGAGGGCACCGTATCGCGCGCGGCATCGATGCTGAAACTGACCCAGCCTGCGGTCAGCCTGCAACTGAAAGCGCTCGAGGAGAGCACCGGGCTGCAGCTGTTCAACCGCACGCCTGCCGGATTCACGCTGACCGAGGCCGGCGCGGCGCTGCTGCCGCTGGCGCACAGGGCGGTGGCGGCGGCATCCGATTTCAAGGCGACGGCGGACTCGCTGAACGAAGCGCAGCGCGGCACGTTGCGCGTCGGCACCATCCTCGATCCCGAATTCACCCGGCTCGGTCCGTTCGTGCGCAGCCTTGCGATGTCCTCGCAACGCACCGAGGTGTTCCTGCGCCACGGCGTGAGCGACGACGTGCTGGCGCAGATCGGCAGGGGCGAGTTCGACGTCGGCTACTACGTCGACGCCACGCCATCGGACCAGCTCGTCCGTCACAGCTTCGGCGAGCGCACCATCGCCGACGGCCGCTACCAGCTGGCGCCGTTGCTGAGCTACGACTACCGCGTCATCGCGCCGATCGGCTGGCGGGACCGGGTGATGGGCAAGGGCTGGGCCGAACTCGCCGAGCTGCCCTGGCTTGCGACGCCAGCGCATTCCGGCCATCGGCGGCTGCTCGACGATATCTTCCGCCCGCTCGGCGCATCACCGAAGCGCGTCGGCTACACCGATCAGGAAGAGGCGATGATCGACTTCGTCGAGTCCGGCCTCTGCCTCAGCCTCGCGCGCGACAACATGCTGGCGCCGCGGATGGCGCGCCCGCATCAGTTCGTCGTCGCCGACAAGGTGAAGCTGACCTGCGATCTCAGTTTCGCCTGCCTCGCCAGCCGGCGCCAGGAGCCGGTGATCGCGCACGCCTTCGCAAGCATCCGCGCGGTGTGGAACATCAAGCCGGCAATCACCGGCGCCGGACCGACGCGGACGCGCAAGGTCGCGAAGAACGTGTAGGCGTCGACGTCATCGCCTCATGGCGTGGTTACCTCCGACGAGCGGAGCGCCCCACATCGATTGCAGCCCCTCGTATTCACTGACGTCGAACGTAGACGATGCCCCAGCCGATGCCGAGCGTGGCGGCACCGAGCGAGCCGATCAGCACGCCGAGTTTGGCGGCCGTCAACGCCGCCTCGTCCGTGAAGGCAAGCATGGCGATGAAGATCGACATCGTGAAGCCGATGCCGGCCAGCAGGCCGACCAGACAAACGCCACCCCAGGAAACGCCGGGTGCCAGGCGGCACCAGCCAAGCTTGACCGCGACCCAGGTCGCGCCGACGATACCGAGCGGCTTGCCGGCGATCAGGGCAAGCGCGGTGCCCAGCATCACGAAGCGGCCCGCGGCGGAGAGATCGGCGCCCGCGAGGCTGACGCCGGCATTCGCCAGCGCGAAGATCGGCATCACGCCATAGGCCACCCACGGATGCATCGCCATCTGCACCCTCGACACCGGCGGCAATATCTCGCGATGAGCGAGACGAAGATCACGCAGCGGCTGCTCCAGCCGGTGCGCATCCCCCGCCTCCACCGCATCGCTGCCGCGCAACTGCTTGAGTACGCGCGACACCATCTCCAGCGGCTGCTCCCGCATCGGTAGCGGAGATGCCGGCGTCATCAGGCCGAGCACGACACCCGCGAGCGTCGGATGGACGCCGGCCATCAGGAAACCGGCCCAGACCAGCGAGCCGGGCAGCAAATAGAGCGGTGCGGAGCCGATGCCGATCCGCTGAAATCCGACCACAGCCAGCATGCCGAGCAGCGCCACCGCGAATCCACTGAACTGAAGGCTCGCGGTGTAGAACACGGCGATGATCAGCACCGCGATGATGTCGTCGATGATCGCCAGCGCGAGCAGGAACACCCGCACGTTGACCGGGATCGATCGTCCGAGCAGCGCCAGCACGCCGACGGCGAACGCGATGTCGGTCGCGGTCGGCACGGCCCAGCCCTGGGCACCGGCGGGATCGCGGTTGAGCGCCAGATAGATCAGCGCGGGCACGATGACGCCGCCACTCGCCGCCACCAGCGGCAGGATCGCCTGGTCGAATCTGCTCAGCGCGCCCTCATGGATCTCGCGCCGGATCTCCATGCCGACGACGAGGAAGAACGCCGTCATCAACGCGTCGTTGACCCAAAAATGCAGCGACCGCGAGAAGACGTAATCGCCGATTCCGAAGGAGAGCTGCAGGTTCCAGAAGTCGTGATAGCCGTGCGCGAGCGGAGAATTGGCCAGGATCAGCGCGCCGGCGGCGGCGACAAGCAGCGTGACGCCGCTGACGGCCTCGACATGGAGGAAGCGCTGCAGGGTACGGAAGGCTTGTTCAGCAAGCCGCTGCACGCGCGGCATGTGGTCCGATGGTAGATGATCGTTCATAGGGCGCAACGCTCCCTGCGTGGCGGCCCGACCATCGCTTGACCTGTCGCCACCCAATGCAGCGAGCACCCGGCCGCCGTTATACAGCGCGGCAGCGGCAATTCAACCGTGAAGCAGGAAAAGCCGCCTCCATGGCGGCCTTTCCAACACCCATGGGTGAACCGTTCAGGCCGCCTGCGGCACGCTGCGGCGCCGAACCGCCATCAATCCGACGCCCGCGAAACCGAGGATCAGCATCGCCCAGGTGGTCGGCTCGGGGACGGCGCTGGTGATCGTTACAGAGAAGGTGGCATCGCGGGAATTGTTGACGGCCTGGCGCCAGACCGGCCCGTCGGCCAGGACGTTGGCAAACACCAGATTGCCGAGATTGGGGATCGAGTTCGAGTTGCAGCCGGCAAACGGCAGGCAATCTGCGACGGTCGCCGAGCCGGCATCGGAGTGGCCGTTCTGATCGATCCCGTAAGTGCTCAGGAACGCCACGTAGGTCTGGCCTTGCGTGACGTTGGCGCCAACCGGCGAGAAATCCAGCAGGCCGGCACTGGCGGAGACCACCGGGCTTTGCCAAAGCAGCGTGGTCGGCTGCGAGCCGTCCCACGCATAGATCGCACCATACAGCGAAGGCAGCGCCGAGCTGTTCAGCGTGAACTGAAAATTGGTCACCGCGCCGCTGATCGGAGCCGTGAACGTCTCGCCGACGAACTGGGTCTGCTGACCGCCACCGGTGCCGGCGCCGGAGAGATACACGAAGCTGTCGGTGTTCGTCGGGTTGCTGATCACCGCGGCCGATGCGGGAACAGCACTCAGTGCAGCCAGGCAAGCAATCGCGGCCACCGCGGCGGTGGTCCTAATATTTTTCATAATGCATCCTCTGTATGCCGAGCCTCATCTCAGGCGAGGCTTTCCGGGCCGCATATTCAATCGCGGCGTTTCGTTATCGGGTGCCGCGGCAAAACATTTACGACATTTCCGGAATCGCGCCGGCTTGCGTCGATTGGTCGCTGTTCGCCCGCTCAGTGCTCCGCGGCAGCCACCGCCTGCGCCAGCGCGGCCGACGCCGCCGCGATCTTCTGGCGACGCGCGGCAAGCCGCGACTGCTCGTCTGATATCTCGGCCTGGCTCACCTTGATCATCGCCGCAACCGATGACGCGGCCGGGCCGCCGATGCCGTTGCGCAGCTTGACGCTGCGCACGGGGTCGAGCGCATCGCGCACGGCGGCGGCGGAAATCTGGATGGTGCGGCCGAGCTGCGCCTGCGCGGCAGTCTCGATCATCGCGACGTCGATCTGATCGGCAGTCTTTCCACCGTTGATCGCGGCCTCGACGACACGGGCGATGATTTCATGGGCTTCGCGAAAATCGATTCCGCTCTCGCGCACGATCGTATCGGCGAGGTCGGTCATGGTCGAGAAGTTCTGCGCGGCATAGCGCAGCATCTGCTCCTTGTTGGGCTGCAACGTGCGCACCACCCCGGTCATCGCATGGGTGGCCGCGATCATCGCATCCAGCGAGCGCGGCTCCAGCGGCACCCGCGTCACGCTGTGCTGATATTCGGCGGCATTGAGCGAGGTCAGGACCGAGGTCACCGCACCGACGGAGTTGGCGGCGATCTGGCGGGTGCGCTCCAGCGAGTCCGGGTTCTTCTTCTGCGGCATGATGCTGCTGGTTCCCGCAAAGGCAGGATCGAGCTCCGCGGAGCGATATTCATCCGT
Organism: Bradyrhizobium sp. SK17; assembly: GCF_002831585.1. Taxonomy (GTDB): domain Bacteria; phylum Pseudomonadota; class Alphaproteobacteria; order Rhizobiales; family Xanthobacteraceae; genus Bradyrhizobium. The sequence continues at coordinate 7,589,832 of NZ_CP025113.1, forward strand.
GCTCCAGAGCTGGATCTCCGACGCCAGCCGGCTGAGGCCGCTGAGATAGATCGCGTTGTCGGAAGCAAACTCCGCGATATGGTCCCATCCCGCGGTGCCCTCGATGGTGTCGATGACGAGCCCGTCGAAGCCGAGCAACGCGGCGGTCCGCTCGCGATCGAGCGGCCAGCTGGTTCCGGCCGACGCGGCCGCGCCCAACGGGCTCTGATTGACGCGGGCATAGAGCTGCTCGTAGCGATCGATGCTCTTGCCGAGGCTCTCCGAGATCGCCATCAGGTAATGCCCGAGCGTGATCGGCTGCGCCTCCTTGCGATGGGTATAGACCACCATCACCGTGTCGAGATTGTCCGCCGCCTTGGCAACCACGGCCGAGCGCAGCGCGATCAGCGCCTCGACGGTGCGGTTCAGCTGGTCGCGATAGAACATCCGGTTGACGGTGTTGGCGAGATCGTTGCGGCTGCGGCCGGTATGCATCCTGCCGGCCACCGGCCCGATGCTCTTGATCAGCGCCGCTTCGTAGGGGAGATAGGTCCGCAGCGAGGCGTCATCCGCCGCACGGGCATCGACGGTATCCAGCCCGCGCAGGATGGTGGCAGCGTCGGAGCGTGTCACGATGCCCTTTTCCGCGAGCATCACGACATGGGCGCGGTGCACCCGCACCTCATACGGAAAGGTCGCATCGCCGAGCGTCTTGGCCGCGGCATCGAAATCGTACAGTTCCTGGAACTCGGGCGCCTTCGGCACCGCGCTGCGGCCGATGCGCGTTCCGTCGTTCAGCGCCGGATTTTGTTGGGCGCGGGTTGATGCGGTGGCCAGCGCCGCCGCGAGGACGAGCGAGCATGATGCCGTCAGCACGGCGCGAGCGGTCAGGAGTGTCATGGGGCCGGATGCTCTTCTGATCGGGTTGCGAACGGCCCGTGGAGCCGACACGCTGGGACGATGTTCGGCTGGATCGTGCTGCGATCGCCCGGCCGGTGCAATAGCTTTGATGCAAGGCTGCATTACGATCGCAATCCTGGAATCTGTCCAGATTGCGCGATCCGCGCCGTGTCCCTCGCAAGGGGGACAGACGCCTCCCGCGGAATCAATATGATGCGAAACCGGATGCCGGTCGGCTATCATCGACCGCACATAAAAGAACCTGCTGGGGAGGATTTGCAATGAAGCTGGCCATGGCCGGACTCTGGGTACTCGTGGGCGCAATCCTGGTTGCGCCGCAGGCACGTGCCGACATCAAGGTCGGCGTCGTGGTGTCGGCATCCGGGCCGGGCTCGGCGCTGGGCCAGCCGCAGATGCGGACCATCGCCGCGCTGCCGAAGGAGATCGCCGGCGAGAAAGTCACCTATATCGCGCTCGACGACGAGTCAGATCCCACCAAGGGCACGCAGAATGCCCGCCGCCTCGTCATCCAGGATGGCGTCGACATCCTGATCGGCTCCTCGCTGACCCCGGTGACCATGCCGATGCTCGACGTCGCCGTGGAATCCAAGACCCCGATCATCTCGCTCGCGGCGGCGACCGCGATCGTGCAGCCGATGGACGACCGCCGCCGCTGGGCCTTCAAGGTGGTGCCCAATGACGACCTGATGGCGGCGGCGATCCTGAAATACATCGCGAAGTCCGGCATCAAGACGCTCGGCTATATCGGCGTGTCGGACGGCTATGGCGAAGGCTATTACAAGGAGGTGTCGCGGCTCGCCCCCGGGCTCGGCCTCACCGTGACGACGCATGAGGTCTATGCCCGCGCCGACACCAGCGCCACCGGCCAGGCGCTGAAGGTGATCGCGACCAACCCCGATGCGGTGTTCATCGCCTCCGCGGGTACGCCCGCGGTGCTGCCGCAGGAGGCGCTGCGCAGCCGGGGCTATGCCGGCAAGATCTTCCAGACCCACGGCGTTGCCTCGGAGGAGTTCATCAAGCTCGGCGGCGCCAATGTCGAGGGCGCGATCTTCACCGGCGAGGCGTTCACCATCGCCGACGACCTGCCGGCCAACGATCCGTTCCGCCAAGTGCGCGACGAGTTCGTGTCGTCCTACGAGAAGGTCAACGGGCAAAAGCCGAACATCTTCGGCGCGCATCTGTGGGATGCCGTGACGCTGTTCAAGCGGGCGGCCGCGAACGCGCTGAAGACCGCCAAGCCCGGCACCGCGGAATTCCGCGCCGCGCTGCGCGACGAGTTGGAGCGCGGCAAGGACGTCTACCTGAACAACGGCCTCTCGACCATGAGCCCGACCGACCACAACGGCTATGACGAGCGCTCGGCGTTTCTGATCAAGGTCGAGGGCGGCAAGTTCAGGCTGGTGAAGTAGCGGCAGGAGATCGGCGAAGCCGCAGGGAAATCAGGTTGAGCGGTCCTCGCGCTTTGGCTTCATGTATGCGCATAATCCTTCCACAGGGCCGCGTCACATCTTGCACTGGCAGTTGGCGACAAGCCTGTCCTTGCGTCCACCCGCTGCCATCAATTGACGGAGGCGTTCTCTGAACGATTTCTGCCAACTGACGTGACATTTGGGATACAATTGGCGAGCAATCTTTCCTGGCTTTGCTTCGCGCCGTCCCAAGAGACGAGTTGGCGTCGACTCTCGGTGAACCCGCGACTAGGTTGGATTTCGTAACGGGGCGCGTACCAGTGCGGCGACGGCTGCAAATCCATCTCCCGGTTTTCTTGATGGCGCTGATGATGCAGATCATCGCGCCAATCGGCGCTTCTTGGGCGATGGCGTCCAGCCTGTCTGATCCGTTTGCCGCTTTCGGCGGTGCTGCGATCTGCCACAATGCCGGTGCGGAGGCCGACAACCAGCCCGACCAAAACCGTCACACCCACGATGGTGCCTGCACGCTCTGTTGTCTGGTTCATGCCGCCGCAGCTCTGGACACGCCCAATATCCCGATCGCCGTAGCCTATCGGTTTTCGCTTCCGGTGGTCTGGCACAACGTTGCGCAGGAATTGCGGAACTCCGCCGGCAGCAGGCACGCTCAGGCCCGTGCTCCCCCCTCCAACTCCTGACTTTTCCAAAATCGCTGCATCGATGCGGTCGCTTGGCCGCGATCGATGACGTTGTCGACTATTGGCGGGCGATTGTGCCCGAGTTGGAGAGTTTCAGATGTTTCGTTTTCGTGCCTTGGGCGGCGCGAGTGTCGTCGCGCTTCTTGCCGTCCCCGATCTCGCTCATGCCCAATCCACACAATTGCCGAGCGTGACGGTCCAGGCTCCGAACCAAACCCGTCCCGCCGCAACGCGCAAAAGCAAGAGGTCTGACGCCGGCCGCGTCAAACGCGCAGGCGCGAAACCGGCCGAGCCTCCACCGCCGGTCAAGAACGCTGCAAATGCCCTCGGAACCTATAATCCTGCACTTGATCTGCCGGACCTCAAACTCCCGCTCGGGGCCACCCTGACGACGGCGGGCCCAGTCGATGGCTATCGCGCGCTGTCGGCCTTCTCGTCGACCAAGACGGCGACGCCGATCGAGCAGATCCCGCAATCGATCCAGGTCATTCCCAGAAGCGTGATGGTCGACCAGAACAATCTCTCGGTGACCGAAGCCATCCAGAACGCGTCGAACGCGCAGGGGCCCAACTACCTCGGCATCGGCACGACGGGCTTGGCGAACCCGCTGACCATTCGAGGCTTTGGCGCCCAGCAATGGCTCGATGGTCTCCCGGTCAACTACGATACCGGCGATCGCGACTCGTTTGCGAACGTGGAGCGGATCGAGGTCCTCAAGGGACCGAACGCGATCCTCTACGGGGGTGGAACAGGCGCTCCCACGAGCGGCGCAGTCAACGTCATATCCAAGCTCCCGACCGACAAGGCAAGCATCGAAACGGGCCTCACGTTCGGCACCAACAATTACCTGCGACCGTACTTCGACGTCAATCAGCCGCTCACGGACGACAAGACCGTACTGTTCCGCGTCACCGGCGAGTACACGGCGTCCGACAGCTTCGTCGATGTGGTCCATCAGGACCGCTATTCGTTCAACCCGACGCTGACCTTCACCGACAAGAGCGACACGACGCTGACCATCCAGGGACGGATCTCGCGTTTCGAACAGCAGGGCTACGAGGGTTTGCCGGCGGTCGGAACGGTCGCGGGGAATTTCCGCCTCAATCCCGACCTGTTCATTGGCCCGACCAACATCCCAAAGAGCGTGACGGAGGTTCAAGGCGTCACAGTCACCTTCGATCGCCAGTTCGACCAGTATTGGTCGTTCAATGTCAAGACGCGCTGGTCGAAGTCGAACGAGGATCAGAAATCGCAAACCACCCTGTCGGCCGCACCCGACGTCGGGCCGACCACGTGGAGTCTCGCCAATATCGACCTCGCGCAGAAACAGGAGGAGTTCACGATCAACCCCAATGTGCAGGCCAAGTTTCGCTTTGGACCGACGCAGAACGTCTGGCTCACCGGCGCCGACTACAGCCGCGTGACGGACAGCGGCTTCATGCACGGAGACCTGGGCGTCGCGCCGGTCGACCTGCTGAATAGCCCTGTCTTTCCGACGCCGTATGCGGATCCGGACCCCGCGTCGCCGACGTATTTTTCGTTCTTCCAGTTCAACAGCGTTTACGTCACGAAGGGCGCATATACGCAGCTGCAATCGACGATCTTCGACCGCCTTCACATCCTGGCCGGCGTGCGCCTCGCAAGTATCAATATTGACTATGACGAAGACTATCCGTTCGGTGCGGGTGTATACTCGCCGACTCCGTTCGGCAGCAATAAGACCAAAACCCTGCCCCGGATCGGAGCTGTCCTCGATCTCATTCCTGGCCTGTCAGTTTACGGCAGCTACAGCGAGGGCATGATGGCTACGCCATTCACGCAGGCGTTGAATACCAACATCGAACCCGAAACGTCAAAGCAGCTCGAAGGCGGCTTCAAGCTGAATATCAATAACCAGTTGACCGGCACGGTCGCCGTCTTCGACATCCAACGCCAGAACGTGCCGGTTCAGATCGGCGTCGGCATCGGCGCTGAATCAGCGCAGGAATCGAAAGGCTACGAAGCCGACCTGATCTGGCAGCCTGACAAGAACTGGAAGGTTCTGGCGAGCTATGGCCACACGAACGTCGTGTTCTCGGATTCCTTCAGCGGCATTCCGGCAGGCAACCATCCCGCCGGCGTACCGGAGGATTCCGGCCGTGTCTGGGTGAACTACGCATTTGATACGGCCGCGCTCAGGGGCTGGAGCGTCGGTGCGGGCGTTTATGCTGCGTCCTCGCAATATGTCGACACCCTGAATCTGTACAAGACGCCGGGATATTTCACCGTCGATGCCAAGGTCGCCTACGAGAATGAGCACATCAGGGCGTCCCTCAACATCAAGAATCTGACGGGAGAGAAATACTTCGTGCCTTACGCCTGGCTCGGCGGCCAGGTAGCGCCCGGCGACGGTCGGGCTCTCTATGCCACGGTCTCCTATCGATACTGAGATCAATCGTCGCGCGCGCCTGGACCACGCACGTCGCAGTCAACGGAGTGAACGAAATGATATCGAAACGAGAGCTGCTCCTCGTGTCCGCCGCCGCGGGCCTCGCCGCGGCCAGTCTCGGGGCTGCTTCCGCCGCTGAGGTGGCGCAGGAGCCGGCGGCTGGCCACGGCACCTCGCAGATGCCGGCCGGTTGGATGGGCAAGGAACAGATTGCGTTCCTGATCTACCCGGAGTTCACCGCGCTCGACATGGTTGGCGCGCAGGCCATGCTGGCCAGCCTTTTCGGGGCGACCACCCACATCGTTGCAAAGACCAGGGACATCGTGAAGAGCGACAACGGGCTGCAGTTCCAGCCCAGCGCGACCTTCGACGAATGCCCGCGCGACCTCGATATCATCTCCGTGCCCGGCGGCGCGGCTGGTACGCTTGCGGCCATGCAAGACGACGGCACGCTTCGATTTCTCAGGGATCGCGGGTCCCGCGCCAGGTTCGTCACCTCGGTCTGCACCGGGTCCTTGCTTCTGGGCGCTGCGGGACTTCTGACCGGCTACAGGGCAACCTCGCATTGGGCGACGGTACCACTGTTGCCGCTTTTCGGGGCAACCGCGAGCGAAGCCCGGATCGTCCGCGACCGCAACAGGATCACCGCCGGCGGCGTCACGGCCGGGATCGATTTCGGCCTGTCGCTCGTCGGGCAGTTGCGCGACCGGCAATATGCAGAATGCGTCCAGCTCATGGCCCAATACGCACCGGAGCCGCCTTATCATGCAGGAACGCCCGAGACGGCTCCGCCCGACGTCACGAAGATGACGCGCGACATGTTCGTGGACTTCAACAAGGATGCCGAAAGGATCGGGCGCGAGGTTTATTCGAGATATCGCGACGGCTGACACCGAGCAATTCGAACGGCCATGCCGCGCACGCCGGCATGAAGGCGATACGGCAAACCGAGGGGACGGAGATGTTCAGAACGACTTTGGCTGCACTATTTGCGCTCGCGATCGGTTCGAGCGTTTGCTTTGCCGCGCCGGCAGGCTCGGACGACGCATCCATCAGTCAGCTTCTCCATAGTATGTTCGACAAGCCACATGAGCCGCTTTCGGTGGAACCGATCATGGTGTCCGGCAATCATGCGATTGCCGATTGGGTTCAAGGTGAGATGGGGGGCCGCGCATTGTTGCGCAGCCAGCGTGGGGTCTGGGCAATCGTCCTCTGTGCCGGGGACAGCATCAAGTCGAGGGATGCATTGTTGAAAGCTGGCGTGCCTCTCGCCGATGCGGAGAGGCTTGCTAGCGATTTGGCAACGGCCGAAGCCAAGCTACCGCCGGAAAAATCCGCGATGTTCTCTCGCTTCGACGGCTTGGTCATGATCAACGGTGACACGAACCACCAGATTCACGACGGCAAATAGTCCGAGCGTTGGAACACCGGTTTGCCGGAAGAAAGCACGTCAGTGCAAAAATCCGGAGCCAGTACGGAATGAGCTCTAGTCGCCGCCCCATCGCCAGCGCGGCGGCTCGCCCTTCCACCAGCACACGGCGATGAGCAAAACGCTCAGCATGACCACACAGGCGATGAAGCGCACCGGAGATTGCGGCAGGTTCATCGCACCGCCGATTGCGATCAGGGCCACAAAGCCCGCGAGAACCGCCCAGCCCTGCCAGCCGTTCGGCGGTCCCCAGCCCCAGCCGTAGCGCTTGGCGGGAAACCAGTATCTGTCGTCATGCGGCATGGGATTGCTCCAGTCCTGAAATCCCCCGCTTACACCTTCCCCGATCCGCAGATGTCCTTCAGCGCCTGCCATTCGGCCGGCGACAGCAGCGGCGCGCCGTTCAACGCGGCGCCGGCGTCGGCCTTCGCCATGCGTTCGAGACGATCCTCGGTCAGCGGATGGCTGGAGACGAGCGACAGCCCCTTTCCTTCCTTGCCAGTGACGCGGAACATCAATTCGCCCATCGGCTTCGCCGGACGGCCGAGCTTGTGCATGGTCTCGATCGCGAACGTATCGGCATTGGTTTCCGCGTCGCGCGAATAGGACGATGTCACCAGCGAGCGCGAGGCGAAGATCAGCGCACCGGAGCCGGTGACATCGCCGAACAACAGCCCGATCAGGAACGAGGTGCCGCCATTGTGGATCAGTTCGCGCATGCTGTCGCGGTGGCGGAGATGGCCGAGTTCATGGGCCAGGACGCCGGCGACCTCGTCGGGGTTGTCGGCCTTCGCCAGCAGCCCGTCGAACAGATAGACCTTGCCGCCGGGCAGAGCGAAGGCGTTCGGAACCGACGTCGCCAGCACGCCCGACTGCACCGAATTGTCGAGCCCGGCCGACTCCCGCAACTTGCCGACCAGCTTTGTGAATGCGGCCTGGCCATCGGCGTTGCTGCACGGCTTGCCGTCGAATATCACCTTGACCTGCGCCTCCGCGACGTCGCCGAGGCGGCGTTCGAAGGAGTCCGGCACCAGCGGCGTCAACCGCTCGGCGGCGAGCGGCACACCGAACAGCACCACCAGCACGATCGACACCGCCGCCGCCAGCGACCAGCCGACGATCGCGGCGACGCTCTTGCGGTTCGGCAAGCCATCCTCGAGCGCGTCGCAGCGCGCCACGAGCCCGGCGGTCAGCTGCGCATCGCGGATTTCGAGCCGCGCCAGCGACGGCGCGGTCAGGCAGCTCAGCCGCAACAGGCCGGACGGACTGTCGGCACGGCGGATATCGTGAAACGCCCAGCGCGCCAGCTCTTCACCGTCGCCCGGATCTCCAGCGCATCGGACAGCGTCAGCGCGACGTTGCGCCGCCGGTTCGATGCGCCGTCGAAGAACACCGCGCCGGGCGCCGGCGGCGCCGCGGAATTCCGCTGGCTCGACTCGGATTCCATGTTGCTAGAACCCACCGACGTCGAGGCCATCGGCGAAGCCTTCGCCGAGCGCATTGGCGAGATCGCCGCGCGCGGTGACGTTGGCCGCCGCCTCGATGTTGTGCACGATGGTCGAGGACAGCACCCGGACCCAGAGATCGCGCATCAGGTACACCCGGATCACCACGTTCATCGCCAGCGCATAGGCGAGATAGCCGATGCCGAGCAGGACGATCAGCGGAATGCTCCTGGCGAACGCCTCGGTCTTGAAGAAGGTCTCGATCGAGGTGCCATCCATGCTGGCGACCAGGAAGATGCAGAGCATGAGATAGGCCGCGAACACCGCGAACAGCAGCACGATCCAGCCGATCACCTTCCAGTACAGGCCCATCAGCGCGCTGCGGCCGAGCGTCGATTCCAGCCGCACCTCGCCGAAGCGGATGCCGGACAGCCACCAGCGCCACTCGATCGCCTTGAACGCCGCATAGGCGAACGGAGCGAACACATAGGACGACAGCGCGAACGGCATCAGCAGCCAGAGCCACCAGCCCTGCTTGAAGAAATCCCAGCCGCGGCCCTCGAACGAGCCTTGCAGGTCGCCGTAATAGGAATGCCGCATCTTGTAGCGTTCGAGCGCCGCCTCACGCCACGGCAGCGCCAGGCCGAGCGTGATCACGACCAGGAGGCCCCATAGCGAGGCCTTGAGGGCATAGATCCAGCCCGAGCCGCTCATCCAGAAGCGGACGCCGCGCCACACCGTGCGTGTCAGGCGGTAGCGCCGTGCGCGGTAGATCGCGAACTGGCCGAACATATAGAAGAAAGCGACCAGCGGCAGCGAGGCGAACGCCTTGAGATGCTCGGCCTCGATGCCGATCAGGAAATAGCCGAGATAGATCGGCACCAGGATCGCCAATGCGACCAGGAAGCCGATCAAAAGCTCCTTGCCGCGGCCGGTATATTCCGGGGCGTCGCCGTCGATCTGGGTGTTCGACCAGAGGTGACGGCGGATGTCGGTGGTGAGCCAGAACCGGTAGAAGCCGACGGTGACGAGCTCGAGCCCGGCGCCGCGCGCGACCAGGCGAAAGAAGTCCTTCCGGTTCCCTGTAAAAGCCGCCGGCATCGGCGGCGGAACCGGTGGTGGCTGCGGCGGCCCCAGCGGGGTCCAGCTCATATCGTTCACGGATCAACTCCAGGACGGGGACAATCTCTGCGCTACAAAAAGCACAGGTTTGTCGCAGTGAGTGTGATCCAGGTTTCGCAGAAGGTCGAGATCGCGGGATGATTTTTGGCGGGGTGCGGTTGGCCGTGCCTTAACGGCATTGCCGGAAACAGCGCGGTCGTTGCCTGGGCTTCGAACCCCGAAGCGGGAGTGACATACTCACGGGTGAAGCGATGGAACCGTAACCGACACCCGCCGACCGCGCGAGGAACACCATCATGACCAAGTGGATCGTGCCGGCATGCTATCTGGCGCTTGCGGTAGCTCCCGCTGCTGCCGCTGACGTGCGCCTGGATTCCTATCGCAATCCACAGAACGAGAACTTTCGCATCTTTAACCATATGTACCTGGACGGCGTGCGGGGCGGCATGATGGCCTACAATGCGTGGCTCACACACCATGGCGGTCAGCCGTCCTTCTGCATGCCGGGCAACCTCGCGCTGACCACTGAGCAGACCGAAGAGATCATGCTCAAATCGGCCGACAAGCGGGGCGCCAAGGGTGACATGCTGGTCGCATCCCTGCTGCTGTGGGGCATGCAGGATACCTTCCCCTGCGAAAAACCGGCCAGCCAATAACCGCGCCATCGGCACGCCGCCGGACCAAATCAAACACCGTTTCAAACAGGTCAGTCAGCTCGCCTGCCCCGCTCGGCGCGAAAAGCCCGGATTCGGCCGCTTTGGCCTGATATCAATGCGGCCGAATGCACGCCGAGGGGCCTTGCGCAAACGCTGGAATGGGAATGTAATTCGGTAAAACATGCCGCGCCGGCGATGCCCCGGCCGCGCAACGGTTGAGGAGCCGCCCATGCACGGGACCATCGATCTCGGCAAAGACACGAATCTGGACGCCGCGCGCGAGCGCGCCAACACGATTGCGCTGCCGGACTACGATCCCGGCGATCCCGAACTGTTCAAGACCGATACGTTCTGGCCGTATTTCGACCGGCTGCGCCGCGAGGATCCTGTGCACTATTGCAAGGACTCGATGTTCGGGCCGTATTGGTCGATCACCCGCTACAACGACATCATGGACATCGAGACCAACCATTCGGTGTTCTCGTCAGCCGCCTCGCTCGGCGGCATCACCATCCGCGACGTGCCGACGGACCTGCGCCGCGAGAGCTTCATCGCGATGGATCAGCCACGCCATTCGGCGCAGCGCAAGACCGTGGCGCCGATGTTCACGCCGACGCATCTCGACGAGCTTGCCATCAACATCCGCAAGCGCTCGACCGAATGCCTCGACAACCTGCCGCGCGGCGAGGTGTTCGACTGGGTCGACAAGGTCTCGATCGAGCTGACCACGCAGATGCTCGCGGTGCTGTTCGACTTCCCCTGGGAAGACCGCCGCAAGCTGACGCGCTGGTCCGACGTCGCGACCACCCTGCCCGGCGTCGGTGGCCTCGTCGCCACCGAGGACGAGCGGCAGGCCGAGCTGATGGAATGCGCGAGCTATTTCGCGAGGCTCTGGAAGGAGCGCTCCGGCCAGCCGCCGAAGAGCGACCTGCTCTCGATGATGGCGCACAGCGACGCCACGCGGAACATGGACCCGAAGAATTTCCTCGGCAACCTGATCCTGTTGATCGTCGGCGGCAACGACACCACGCGCAATACGCTGTCCGGCAGCATCTATGCGCTGAGCAAGCATCCGGAGCAGTACCGCAAGCTGCGCGAGAACCCGGCGCTGATCGACAGTTTCGTGCCCGAGGTGATCCGCTGGCAGACGCCGCTCGCCCACATGCGGCGCACCGCGCTCGCCGACTACGAATTCCGCGGACGGCAAATCAAGAAGGGCGACAAGGTCGTGATGTGGTACGTCTCGGGCAATCGCGACGAAGAGGCGATCGAGCGGCCCTATGAGTTCGACATCGAACGCGCCCGGCCACGTACCCACATCTCGTTCGGCTTCGGCATCCACCGCTGCGTGGGACTGCGGCTCGCCGAGTTGCAACTGAAGATCATCTGGGAGGAAATCCTCAAGCGCTTCGATACGATCGAGGTGGTGGAGGAACCGCAGCGGGTGTATTCCAGCTTCATCAAGGGCTACGAGACGCTGCCAGTGCGCATCGCCGCCTGACGCCTCGCCAGTCAACCGGGATCAAAGAGCCATGAACGTCCAGACTGCCATTCGTGCCGACCGGTCCGAGCTGCTACGCCAGGCACGCGAGGAAGCCTATGCGACGCCGCTCAAGGATTTCCATCCCGGCGCACCACGGCTGTTCCAGAACGACACGCTGTGGCCGTGGTTCGAGCGGCTGCGCAAGGAAGAGCCGGTGCATTACTGCACCAATGCGCCGATCGAACCCTATTGGTCGGTCGTGAAGTACAACGACATCATGCATGTCGACACCAGCCACGGCATCTTCTCCTCGGACTCCACGCTCGGCGGCATCTCGATCCGCGACGTGCCGCCCGGCTATGACTATCCGAGCTTCATCGCGATGGATCAGCCGAAGCACGCCCATCAGCGCAAGACCGTGTCGCCGATGTTCACGCCCGATCATCTCGACGAGCTGGCCAAGCTGATCCGCCAGCGTTCGGCCAGCGTGCTCGACAATCTGCCGCGCAACGAGACCTTCAATTTCGTCGAGCGCGTCTCGATCGAGCTGACCACCCAGATGCTGGCGACGCTGTTCGATTTCCCCTGGGAGGAACGGCGCAAGCTGACGCGCTGGTCCGACGTCTCCACCGCGCTGCCGAAGGGCGGCATCGTCAACTCGCCGGAGGAGCGCCGGCAGGAGATGGACGAGTGCTACGCGTATTTCTCGAAGCTCTGGAATGAGCGCGTCAATTCGGCGCCTCGCAACGACCTGCTGTCGATGATGGCGCATAGCGACGCCACGCGGCACATGGACCCGGACAATCTGATGGGCAACATCATCCTGCTCATCGTTGGCGGCAACGACACCACGCGCAACACCATGAGCGGCTCGGTGCTGGCGCTGCACGAGCATCCCGACCAGTTCCAGAAGCTGAAAGCGAACCCGGCCCTGATCGACACCATGGTACCGGAGGTGATCCGCTGGCAGACGCCGCTCGCCCACATGCGGCGTACTGCGCTCCAGGATACCGAGATCGGCGGCAAGACCATCCGGAAGGGCGACCGCGTCGTGATGTGGTACGTCTCCGGCAACCGCGACGACGAGGTGATCGATCGGCCCGACGAGTTCATCATCGACCGCGCCCGGCCGCGCATCCATCTGTCGTTCGGCTTCGGCATCCACCGCTGCGTCGGCATGCGGCTCGCGGAGCTCCAGCTCAAGATCGTCTGGCAGGAGATGCTGAAGCGCTTCGACCGCATCGAGGTGGTCGGCGAGCCGAAGCGGGTCTATTCCAGCTTCGTCCGCGGCATCGAGAACCTGCCGGTGCGGATCCCGGGCTGAGGCGGGATTTCAAAACTGGAAGGGGACGACCGAGACGGAGATTGCGCCGTCGGCCCCTTGCTGGACCGTGAAGTCGATCTCCTTCGAGGCCTTCGCATCACCGACAGTGACCGAGATCGCGCCGCTGCATTGCAGCGTTCGCTTGTCGGCGCTCGCAGACGTCGTCACGATCCTTTCGCCGAGCAGATAGAGCGGCTTGGCGTTGTCCGCATTGGCCGGTGCCGTGGAATTCTTTGCGGCATAATTGACCAGGGGATTGCGGTGGTCGTCGGCGACGGTCCGCAGCACGGCATTGCGCGTTTCGATCGAATCGCAGTCGAGCTTGTCCCCGCAACCCGCGAGCAGAAGCAGCAACGGGACGGTGCAAACGGCAAGCGATCGACCAAGGGAAGCGGGCATCCGCAATACTTCGAGCAGTTGACAACAACCGACAACCGGTCCGGTGCAGCATCGTTCCTACCGGGGACCACTTTGACTCGATTGCCGATTTGGCAGATATCCAAGACCGCGGCAGGCGGAATATCCCTAGAATATCCTTGGCTGTGCGCGCGTTCGGCCCTATGTCTGCCGGCCACGGTTGGTTGATGCGCCGTCCCAGATCACCGCCTCGCGCGGTGTGCCGTTCGGTGGCGTTTTGCAGTTTGGACCAGTTGACGGGACATGAACCGAAAAGAGCGGCGTGCGGCCAACAAGCGACGTGACGAGTCCGGCAAGGACGCGAGTGCTTTCGGCTCCGCGAGCGTGAGCATTGCCAGCCTCGCCACCGAGGCAAGCAGTCTCTACGGGATGCGCCGCTTCAACGAAGCGCAAGAGGTTTGCCGGCACATTCTCACGCGCGAGCCCGACCATGTGCAGAGCCTGAATCTACTCGGCCTGATGGCCCAGGCCGCCGGCGAACACCGGGCGGCCGCGAAGCTGTTCACGAAGGCAATTGCCGCCGACGAGGTGAACGCCGCCTGCCATTACAACGCCGGCAATTCGTACCAGGCGCTGGGCAGTCGCGCCAAGGCAGTTGCGCATTTCGGCAGGGCGCTTGCGCTCGGCATGGAAGACAAGGCAGTCTCCTTCATCCTGCAAAGCCCCACGGTCACCGGTTATGTCGGGCGGATTGCCAACAGATGGCCGCTGCCGGTCACGAACGCCGAATTGTTCGGCACCGACGGCATCACCCGGCTTGCGAGCGACCTGTTCCTGCGCGCGGCGATGGAAGCGACGACGCTGGCAAGCATGCAGCTCGAAGTGCTGCTGGGATACGCGCGGACCGAACTGCTGCGGCTTGCCAGCCAGCAAGACCCGGATGAAAGCGACGCCGACGATGATGTCGTTGCCTTTGCCTGCGCGCTCGCCCGGCAATGCTTCATCAACGAATATGTCTATGCGCAGGCGGATGCGGAAAGCGTGCTCGCGGACGGATTGCGCGATCGCCTGCTGCAAAACCTCGCGTCAGGCGCCACGGTCGCGCCACTCGCGCTGGCAGTGGTTGCAGCCTATGTCCCGCTGCATGCCGTTCCCGGTGCGGACGCGCTGTTGCGCCGTGATTGGCCCGCGGCCGTCACCGGGCTGTTGCGGGTGCAGCTTCGCGAGCCGCACGAGGAACTCGAAGAACGCAGCGCCATTGCCGCGCTCACCCCGATCAGGAACGACACATCGGTCGAGGTGATGCGCCAGTACGAGGAAAACCCCTACCCGCGCTGGACGGTCAACCCGCTGACGGCTTTCGCGGCGGATCTGGCGCGGGGACGGACGGTCGCGACCGCGGAACAGCAGGCCGAACGCGACATCCTGATCGCCGGCTGCGGCACCGGCTCGCACGCGATCCAGATCGCGCAGGTCTATCCGAACGCCCGCCTGCTCGCAGTCGACATCAGCATGACCAGCCTCGCCTATGCGCGCCGCAAGACCCGCGAGCTCGGCTTGCGCAATATCGAATACGCACAGGCGGATATCCTGGAGCTGGGCGCGATCGATCGCAGCTTCGACAGCATCGAATCGGTCGGTGTGCTGCACCATCTTGCCGAGCCGCTCGCCGGATGGAAGGTGCTGGTCTCGCTGCTGCGCCCGGGCGGCACCATGCGCATCGGCCTGTACAGCGAGCTGGCGCGCCGCGTCATCGTCGAAGCGCGTTCCCGTATCGCCGCGCGCAATTATCGCGCCACCGCCGACGACATCAGGCGGTGCCGCCAGGAGATCTTCCGCGAGGCTGAACAATGGAAGCCGCTGATCGGCGCCAAGGATTTCTACAGCGCCAGCGGCTGCCGCGACCTGCTGTTCAACGTCATGGAACACCGCCTTACGATTCCCGAGATCGCAGCCTTCCTGAACGCGCACGGCCTGACCTTCGAGGGCTTCGAGCCGTTCGACGATCCGGCGGTGCTGGAAAAATTCCGCAAGCAGTTTCCGGGCACGGCCGACGAGACCAACCTCGACCAATGGCACCGCTTCGAGATCGAACATCCCGAGACATTCTGGGACATGTACGTGTTCACGGTGAGAAAGAGCACGGACTGACGCCTTCCTCCGTGCGGCCGGAAAGGTCGTTTCGCCCCCTATAAAATTCCGGCATAGCTGGGCGAGCCAGATGCGAAGAGAATAAAGCTCTCGCCTGCCCTAAGCCTCCCGGGTGACGACGCGCCGACGCGCGCGTACCTTACCGAGGCCACGATGGACCAGATTGCCGTTCACCAGGACAACGCGACCAGCGCCGACTGGCCGGTTGCGATCTACCGCACGCTGAAAAGCTTTGGCGTGGCGCAGGTGTCCTATGTTCCCGACGCGGGACATTCCAAGCTGATCAAACTGTCGCATACGGATGCCGGCATCAAGACCACGGTGCTGACCACCGAGGAAGAAGGCGTGGCGCTGTCCGCCGGCGCCTGGCTCGGCGGCGACCGTGCGGTGCTGTTGATGCAATCGAGCGGCGTCGGCAATTGCGTCAACATGCTATCGCTGATGGCGAGCTGCCGCTTCCCGCTATTGACCCTGGTGACGATGCGCGGCGAATGGGCCGAGTTCAACCCCTGGCAGATTCCGATGGGCCGCGCGACGCCGCAGGCGTTCGAGATCATGGGCACGTCAGTACTGCGGCTGGACAATCCCGACGACGCCGAGGAGGTGGTCTCGGCCGCCGCCTCGCTCGCCTATGACGGCGACCAGCAGGTCGCGGTCTTGATCTCGCAGCGGATGATCGGCCGCAAGAAGTGGACCAGGGAGACACACTGATGTCGGCAGCAACAGGCACACTCGACCGCCGCGCCGCCGTGAAGGCGCTGCTCGCCGATCGCGGCGATCTGCTGGTGATCTCCGGGCTCGGCTCGTCGTCCTACGACGTGTTCGATGCCGGCGACCACGCGAGCAATTTCTATCTCTGGGGCGCGATGGGCGGCGCCGCGATGGTCGGGCTCGGGCTCGCGCTGGCGCAGCCGAAGCGCCCGGTGCTGGTCGTCACCGGTGACGGCGAGCAGCTGATGGGAATCGGCAGCCTGCTGACCATTGCGACCAAGCAACCCGGCAATCTCTCGATCGCGGTGCTCGACAACGGCCATTTCGGCGAGACCGGCATGCAGCCCAGCCACTCCGGCCTGGGCGCGAAGCTCGAGGTCATCGCTGATGGCGCCGGCATCCGCAGTGTCTCCGATATCGCCGACATGGCCGGCATCGAGCGCTTTCGCGCGGGCTTGCGCGACCTCAGCGGCCCGCGGCTGGCGCGAATCCGGATCGCGGCCGGCGAGGTCGAGCGCGCGCTGCCGCCGCGCGATGGCACCTATCTCAAGAACCGCTTCCGCGGCCAGCTCGGCCTTGCGGTGAGCTGATGCGAAGCCGCGCTCAGGCGAGCTGGATATCCCAGAGCCCTTCGGCGCGGCACGCGGCGACCTCGTCGCGCAGCAGCCTTGCTATCAGCGTGATCGCATTCGAGCCGGGATGCTCGACCGGCGACGCCAGCGCGAGCTCGCGCCGCGGCGCCGGTCGCGCGATCGGCGCGGTCTCGAGCCGGCCTTCCGCGATCTCGCTGCGGACCGAGGACGGCGGCAGCAGCGTATACCCGAGCCCCTCCTCGACCAGGCTGGTCAGCACCCGGAACGAATCCGCCTCGAGCTTGACGTCGATATTGACCTTGCGCTTCGCCGCAGCATGCTCGATCAGCGCACGGAGCCCGTGCGAATGACTGGGCAGCACCAGACGCTGGCGCAGCAGCCAGCCGATATCGACCTGCTTCTTCTGCTTCAGCCCGCTGCCGCGCGGGCCGACCGCGACGACGCTGTCGCGGCCGAGGCTCTGCACCGCCAGATGCAAATCGACCGAAGGGCCGTAGATCACCGCAAGATCCATCCCGCCGCGATGCAGCCATTCGATCAGATGGCCGCTGTAGCTTTCGACGATGCAGAGCGAAATGCCGGGATAGCGCTCCACCGTGCGCCGCGCCAGCCGCGCCGACAGCACGCAGCTCACCGTCGGGATCAAGCCCAGCACCACCCGCCCGGACGGCGCTCCGCCCGCGGACTGGATGTCGTCGCGGATCTGGTCGATCTGCCGCACGATACCGCTGGTGCGCGCCAGCAGCAGACGGCCGGCATCGGTCAGCACCATGCCGCGGCCGTTGCGGGTGAACAATTCGGTGCGCAGCTCGTGCTCCAAGAGCTTGATCTGCCGGCTCAGCGCCGGCTGCGCGACCCGCAAGGTATCGGATGCCTTGCTCAGACTCCCGAGTTCCGCGACGCACGCAAAGGTCCTAAGCTGGCGGAAATCCATACTTGCCAATCCTGGAAGGCAGGTTCATACGCTATAACAAAACAGCATAGGGAGTTTACCGGGGCCCCACAACAGCGGGCGTTTTCTTCACACGGACCGGTTTCCGGTTCGCTCGAAAACTCCTTGGCGCAAC
Organism: Bradyrhizobium sp. SK17; assembly: GCF_002831585.1. GTDB lineage: Bacteria > Pseudomonadota > Alphaproteobacteria > Rhizobiales > Xanthobacteraceae > Bradyrhizobium. Next base: position 7,607,605 of record NZ_CP025113.1, read on the forward strand.
CTCTCGGCAAGACAGAACGCAACAAGACGAAACAATGACCGCACACGAAGCTCAAGTCGACGACCACACAGACATCCGCGACGCCGTCGCAAAACTCTGCGCGCAGTTTCCCGGCGAATACTGGCGCAAGCTCGACCGCCAGATGGCCTATCCGAAGGAATTCGTCGATGCGCTGACCGAGGCGGGTTATCTCTCGGTGCTGATCCCCGAGGAATATGGCGGCGCCGGCCTGAAGCTGTCCGCCGCGGCGGCGATCCTGGAAGAGATCCAGCGCGCCGGCTGCAATGGCGGCGGCTGCCACGCCCAGATGTACACGATGGGCACCGTACTGCGGCACGGCAACGACGCGCAGAAGGCGAAGTATCTGCCGAAGGTCGCGACCGGCGAGTTGCGGTTGCAGGCGTTCGGCGTCACCGAGCCGACCAGCGGCACCGACACCTCCTCGCTGAAGACCTTCGCGCGCCGCGAGGGTGATCACTACGTCGTCAACGGCCAGAAGATCTGGACCAGCCGCGCCGAATATTCCGACCTGATGGTGCTGCTGGCGCGCACCACGCCAAAGGACGAAGCCAAGAAGCGCACCGACGGCCTCTCGGTGTTCATCGTCGACATGCGCGAGGTGAAGGGCAACGGTCTGGAGATCCGGCCGATCCGCACCATGATGAACCACGCCACGACCGAGGTGTTCTTCACCGACATGAAGGTGCCGGCGGAGAATCTGATCGGCGAGGAAGGCAAGGGCTTTCGCTACATCCTGTCCGGCATGAATGCCGAGCGCATCCTGATCGCCGCCGAATGTATCGGCGATGCCAAATGGTTCATCGCCAAGGCGACCAACTATGCCAAGGAGCGCAGCGTGTTCGGCCGGCCGATCGGCCAGAACCAGGGTATTCAGTTTCCGATTGCAAAAGCCTACGCCTCGATGCGCGCGGCCGAATTGATGGTCAAGGAAGCCACCCGCAAATACGAGGCCGGGCTCGATTGCGGCGCCGAGGCCAATATGGCCAAGATGCTGGCGGCCGATGCCTCCTGGGAGGCGGCCAACGCCTGCGTGCAGACCCATGGCGGCTTCGGCTTCGCCGAGGAATACGACGTCGAGCGCAAGTTTCGCGAGACCCGGCTCTACCAGGTGGCGCCGATCTCGACCAATCTGATCCTGTCCTTCGTCGCCGAGCACGTGCTCGGCATGCCCCGCTCCTACTGAGTTGTCTGATCATGCTGCCGCTTGAGGGATTGACCGTCATCGCCGTCGAACAGGCGGTCGCCGCGCCATTCTGCTCGTCACGCCTGGCCGATGCCGGCGCCCATGTCATCAAGATCGAGCGGCCGGAGGGTGATTTCGCCCGCGGCTACGACGCCGCGGCGAAAGGCCAGAGCAGCTATTTCGTCTGGCTCAACCGCGGCAAGGATTCCGCGGTGGTCGACCTCGCCACCAAGGAAGGCCGCGCAGAACTGGAGCGGCTGATCGCGAGCGCCGACGTGCTGTTGCAGAACCTGAAGCCGGGCTCGATGGACAAGCTCGGCTTCTCGCGCGAGCGGCTGCGCAAGGATTATCCGAAGCTGATCATGTGCACGATATCAGGCTATGGCGACACCGGCCCCTATGCCGACCGCAAGGCCTATGACCTCTTGATCCAGGCCGAAAGCGGTCTCGCCTCGATCACCGGTGGCCCGGAAGGCGCCTCGCGCGTCGGCATGTCGATCGTCGACGTCGCAACCGGCGCCACCGCACACGCCGCGATCCTCGAAGCCTTGATCGGCCGCGGACGCTCTGGCCAAGGCGCCGACATCCGGATCTCGATGTTCGACGTGATGGCCGACTGGCTCACCGTGCCGCTGCTCAATGCCGAGGACGGCAAGTCGCCGAAACGCATCGGCCTCGCCCATCCCTCGATCGCGCCCTACGGCGTGTTCCGCTCGAAGGATGGCAAGGAGATCCTGATCTCGATCCAGAGCGAGCGCGAGTGGAAGGTGCTGTGCGCCAAGGTGCTGGGCCAACCGGGGCTGCCCGACGACCCGCGCTTTGCCAACATGGTCGCGCGGGTGCAGAATCGAACGCTGACGGACCAGATCGTCAGCGACAGCTTCGGCAAGCTCACGCGCGAAGAATTGCTGTCGAAGCTTGCGGAAGCCGACATCGCCTTCGCCGAGGTCAACAGCATGAACGACCTCGCGGAGCATCCGCATCTGCGCCGCATCGAGGTCGACACGCCGAACGGCAAGGTCAGCTATCCGGCGCCGGCCGCGATCGTGGTCGGCGAGGACAGGCACTACGGCAAGGTGCCCGCGATCGGCGAGCGCACCAACCGTTCCTGAAATCTCTCCTGCCCGGGCAAGACAATCATGACCGATAAGCTCGACCTCGATCATCTCCGCCAGTGGATCGGCAAGACGACGGAAGCCTCCGACGTCGTCACCAAATATCTCGTGATGGGGCTGCGCGCGACACTGTTCCAGGAGATCGGCGAGCCGACGGCGGGCGATGCCGCGCCGTGGACCACGCATTGGTGCCTGGCGCAGCCGGTGTTTCCGATGTCGCAGCTCGGCCCGGACGGTCACCCGACCCGCGGCGGCTTCCTGCCGCCGGTGCCGCTGCCGCGCCGGATGTGGGCCGGCGGCGAGCTCGAATTCTTCGATAACTTGCGGATCGGCGACGAGGCCAAGCGCACGTCCAAGATTGCGGACGTCACCGTGAAATCCGGCTCGACCGGCACGCTGTGCTTCGTCGCGGTCAATCACGAAGTGACGACCTCGCGCGGGCTTGCTGTCCGCGAGCGGCAGGACATCGTCTATCGCGAGATGACGAGCACGCCATCCGCAGCGCCCGCCAAGGCGCCGCCGCCTGCCCCGGCCGCACAGCATCGCGAGAGCCATGTCTCCGATCCGGTGCTCTTGTTCCGCTACTCGGCGCTGACCTTCAACGGCCATCGCATCCATTACGACCGCGACTATGTCACCAAGGTCGAAGGTTATCCGGGCCTGATCTTTCACGGCCCGCTGCAAGCCTCCTTCATCGTCGAGCTCGCCGCCAGGCTGCGCGGCGGCAAGCCGCCGAAGAAGCTTTCCTATCGCGGCGTGCAGCCGCTGTTCGAGGGCAGCGAGTTCTCGATCAATGCCAACGACAAGGACGGCGGCATGGAGCTGTGGACCGCCAATGCCGAGGGCCAGCCGACCATGAAGGGCACCGCGAGCTGGTAGCAGCGGACGCCCGTCATCAGCCATTCGTCGTGGAACCTGACCGCGGCGAGCACGGATTTGTGGATTGATGGCGGCACGGTTTTCTGCAAATCGCGGACCTGTCGATTCCACACCTTCGATGAGGCGCCCGTTGAGATCATTCCTGCTTGCCACGCTGCTGACGCTGTCGGTCCCTGCCCATGCGCAAGACCAGCGCTTTCTCGACAGCCTGCGGAAACTCGAACCGGAAACGCGGCTCGAGCAGGTCTGCGATTATGCCGCGATGTCCAGCATCAGCCGCGACACCGGAAGGCCGGCCGACCGGGCGAAATCCGACGTGACGTCCCGCCCCGCTCATTCAGGCAACACGCTCACCGTCAAGGGCGGGGCCTTCCGCAGCAAGGGACAATGGTTCGCGCTGGCGTTCACCTGCAAGGGAACGCCCGACCATCTGCATGTCGCCAGCCTGCAGTACAAGATCGGCGAGGCCATCCCGGCTGCGAAATGGCCATCGCTCGGGCTCTGGCGCTAGCCCCCGCGAGGGCGCGCCGCTGCCGACGAAGGTCAATCAATCAGTGCTTTGGTTCGTTCTTGGTCAGTTTCCCGGTGTGCGGATCGATATGCAACTCGTAGGTCGTGCCGCCCTTGACTGCATCACCTTCCCAATGGCCGTCGTCGGCCTCCAGGTTGGTGATCGCCGAGTAGCCCATATCGTGGAGTTTCTCGATCACCTGCTGCTTGGTCAGCCAGTTGGCACCCGGCGCGTCGGCCAGAGCGGGAGTGGCCAAAGCAGGCGCGGCGAGAAACACCGCGAGCAGCGCCAGTCTCTTCATTCGTTCATCCTTTCATTGCCCGGCATCGGTTGCATGGGCCTGGAGGAGCAACGTCAGGCGTTCCCGGAAGTTGCACCGCGCCCGCCGATATATCGATCGCGCGACCGGCGAAGAACCGCTTTCACTGCCGCGCCGCACCTCCTACTGTGGTGCGATCTAGCCATGGATCAGGGATCATGAGTCGCTTCTGGAGTTCGGTCGTCCATACCCTGTCGCCCTATGTGCCCGGCGAACAGCCGAAGATCGACGGCCTCGTCAAGCTCAACACCAACGAGAACCCGTATGATCCCTCGCCACGGGCGCTGACCGCGATTGCGGCCGCCGCCGAGCGGCTGCGGCTCTATCCCGATCCCGCCGCGACCAGCCTGCGCGAGACGATCGCCGCCCGCTTCGACGTCGCCGCCAACGAGGTGTTCGTCGGCAACGGCTCGGACGAGGTGCTGGCCCACACCTTCCAGGCGCTGCTCAGGCACGATGCGCCGCTGCTGTTCCCCGACATCACCTACAGCTTCTACCCGGTCTATTGCCGACTCTATGGCGTCAGCCACGAGGTCGTGCCGCTCGACGGCGCGATGCGGATCGACCTTGCCGACTATCGGCGGCCCGGCAGCGCCGTCCTGCTGTGCAATCCGAACGCGCCAACCGGCATCGCGCTGCCGCGGGCGGCGATCGAGGCCCTGATCACCGAACATCCCGACCGGCTGGTGGTGGTCGATGAGGCCTATGTCGACTTCGGCGCCGAGAGCGCGGTGCCCCTGGTCGCGCGCCACGACAATCTGTTGGTCATTCAGACCCTGTCCAAGTCGCGCGCGCTGGCGGGCTTGCGGGTCGGCTTCGCGATCGGCCAGCGCCCGCTGATCGAGGCGCTGGAGCGGGTCAAGGACAGCTTCAACTCCTATCCGCTGGATTGCTTCGCGATCGCCGGCGCAGTCGCGGCCATCGAAGACGACGCCTGGTTTCAGGAGACGCGGCAGCGCATCATCCAGAGCCGCGAGACGCTCACCGGTGGCCTCACCGGGCTGGGCTTCGAGGTGCTGCCATCGCAGGCGAATTTCGTGTTCGCCCGGCATCGCAGCCATCGCGGCGCCGATCTCGCAGCGCGGTTGCGCGAGCGTGGCGTCCTGGTCCGGCATTTCCAGAAGCCGCGGATCGAGGATTTCCTGCGTATCACGATCGGCACCGACGAAGAGTGCGGCCGCCTGATCGGCCTGCTGCGCCAGATGGTCTGACCACGACGCCGGGCTCAACGGGACGGCAGCGTGGCGGCGGGATCATCGCACCTACGCGGCGGGCGTGCACCGCGTTGCGGTGATCTTGATGCCGAACGCTGCGCTCTCCTCGCGAAACTGCGCGATCGACCGCGCATTGCGATGCGCCTCGAACGCGGCGTCATCCTGGTAGACCTCGTAGATCATCAGCTTCGCGGCGTCCTCGCGCGGCACCAGGATTTCGAAGCGCAGCGTGCCCGGCTCGTCCCTGAGCGAACGGGCGCCGTGCGCTGCGAGCAGCGACAACACCCGATCCCGTGTCTCCGGGGCAACCTCTACGGTGGCGATGAGGGCAAGTTTGGTCATGACGGATGCTCCTGTTTGACTGATCACTCCGGCAGCGGCTTGCCGGCCTGCTCGCGAACGATGTAGTCGGCGTACCAGTCGGGCCAGTTCGCATCGTGCCCGCCGGTGCGCTTCTCATGCTCACCATGGGCCGTTGCGGCGCGCTGTAGCGCGGCGGCGAGATCTGTCGCTGACGTGAACGTCGTGCTGCTGCCATCGACGCGCCCGGGCAGGCGCTGCGTCACTTGCTGCAACAGCCAGGTGTTGCCGTCCGGATCGCTGAACGTGGCAAGCGAGCCATAGCTCGGGCGCTCCGGATCGGCTCCCTTGATACGGCCTTGCGGACCGCGATGAAACACCTCGCTCACCTCGACGCCATGCCCGATCAACTCGGCGCGCGCCGCCTCGATGTCGTTCACGATCAGGAAGCGCGGCAGCGCCGAGCCCTTGTCGAGATGAACTGACGTCGGCGAGCCCGGCGGCGTCAATTGCAGGGCGCGCGAGCCGTCGGCCCTGATGAAATCGGCGTCCAGCCGCCAGCCCAGATTTTCGTAGAAGCGTTTGGCGCGATCGACGTCGGAAACGGGAATCACGACGACTTCGAGCTTCATCTCGACACCCGGTTCCGGACCCTTGCCTTCGGTACTCATGGCTTGCTCCTTTGGCTTGCTCCTCGAAATGTGATGGGCCGGGTCGAGATGCCCGTTGCCCCCACCGTGATGACAGCCTACGTTACTATGAAATTCATAGTTACAATACCAGATGAAGAAAACGTGATGAGAAAGCCAAAAGGCAGCGCTGAGGATCAGACGCTCTGTCCGGTGGCGCGGGCCGAGAACGTGGTAGGCGATCGCTGGTCGGTTCTGGTGCTGCGCGAGCTGTTCGCGCGCAACCATCGCTTCGAGGAGATTCAGGCCTATACGGGCGCAACTCCGCAGATGATCGCGGCGCGGTTGAAGAAGCTCGAGGCCGACGGACTGGTGACGCGGCGTGCCTACAGCGAGCGCCCGCTGCGCCACGAATACCATTTGACCGAGAAAGGCACGGCATTCTTCCCCGTGATGTTCGCGCTGCGCGCCTGGGGCGAAACCTGGTGCAAGTCGCCCAGGGACGGCCTTTCCATGAACTACACGCACCTCGCCTGCGGCCAACCGGCCGGGCTCGGTCCCCTCTGCCAGTCCTGCAGCGAGCCGTTGCATTGGGCCGACATGTCCGCCGCGCGAACGCCGAAATATCAAAAGGAGCGCGACGCGCGATGGGAGGCCTTCAAGGCGAGGCGCTGAATTCCGTTCATGCGAGCCTCACGGGACTCGCGCAACACAGGAGGCCACCATGCCTTTCGTTCGTATCGACCTGAAGCGAGGCAAGACCGCCGAATATCGCAAGACCCTGGGCGAGATCGTCTACAAGGCGATGCGTGAGATCATCAATGTGCCGGAGAACGACAAGTTTCAGGTCATCACCGAGCATGACCGCGATGACTTGAACTATGCCGACAATTATCTCGGCAACAGCTACAGCGACGATCTCATCTTCATCCAGATCACCATGAATGCGGGGCGTACGGTCGAGATGAAGAAGGCGTTCTACAAGCGGATCGTGGACGACTACCAGAGCCAGCTGCACGGGCGCCCGGACGACATCTTCATCAATCTGGTCGAAGTCGCCAAGGAGAACTGGTCGTTCGGCAACGGCATCGCCCAATACGCGACCTGACCAGCGGACCAGACCTGCGCCGGACGGGCATCGACCTGTCCGGCAAGCTGACCGCCGCGCTGCAAAAGGCCACTTGACTGCGTAATCATTCGAGTCGTTGCTTGGGCAACCAGGCCACGGCGGCTTGACTTCCTCGGGCAATCCATCGACAGGTGGATTGCCTTTCCGCTTTGCCGTGCGCAATGACGGAACATAACAACACAGCAATGGGAGCCGCCCGATGTCGACGCGCAAACCCGCCGCCAGCAAAGGCAAGACCGTCACCGTCAAGGACGCCACGTTCGGCCTGCTGCGCGCGTGGGGCATCAGACGCGTGTTCGGCAATCCGGGCTCGACCGAGCTGCCGTTCCTGAGCGACTGGCCCGACGACATCGATTACGTGCTCGGCCTGCAAGAGGCGTCCGTGGTCGGCATGGCCGATGGCTATGCGCTGGCGACCCGCAACGCCGGTTTCGTCAATCTGCATTCGGCGGCCGGCGTCGGCAACGCGCTCGGCAACATCTACAACGCCTACCGCAACCAGACCCCGCTGGTGATCACCGCGGGCCAGCAGGCGCGCTCCATCATGCCGCTGCAAGCCTTCCTCTATGCCGAGCGCGCCTCGGAATTCCCTCGGCCTTACGTGAAATTCGCCGTCGAGCCGGCGCGCGCCGAGGACGTGCCGGCCGCGATCGCGCGGGCCTATTATGTCGCGATGCAGCCGCCCTGCGGGCCGACCTTCGTTTCGGTGCCGATCGACGACTGGGCGCATGCGACCCAGCCGCTCGACGCGCGCCAGGTCAGCCGCGAGGTCGGCGCTGATCCGGCCGCAATGCAGGCGCTGGTGGCCGCATTTGGCGAGGCCAGTCGCCCCGCCCTCGTCGTCGGCCCCGCGGTCGACCGCGCCGAAGCGGTCGAGTTGATGGTGAAGGTCGCGGAGAAGACCAAGGCCGCGGTCTGGGCCAGCCCGTTCTCGGCGCGCTGCTCGTTCCCCGAGCGGCATCCGCAATTCGCCGGCTTCCTGCATGCCGCGCCGGGCCAGCTCTCCGATGCGCTGCGCGATCACGACCTCGTCGTCGTGGTCGGCGCGCCGGTGTTCACCTTCCATGTCGAGGGCCACGCCGCGATCTTCGACGGCCCGACCACGATCTTCCAGATCACCGACGATCCCGATGCCGCCGCGATGACGCCGACCGGCCACAGCATCATTGCGACCATGAAGCCGGCGCTGTCGGCGCTGCTCGCGCTGCTGCCCGAGACCAGGCGTGCCGCATCGCCGGGCCGCGTGCTGCCGCCGCCGCCCGCGGCCGGCGATCCGATTCCAGCCGAATACGCCCTGCACGCGCTGTCGGCCGCGATGGGTCCGCATGACGCGCTGGTCGAGGAAGTGCCGTCGCATCGCCCGCTGATGCAGAAGGCGATGCCGATGCGCGGCCAGGACAGTTTCTACACCATGGCGAGCGGTGGCCTCGGCTACAGCCTGCCGGCCGCGGTCGGCATGGCGCTCGGCCGAAGCCAAGGCCGCACGGTCTGCCTGATCGGCGACGGCTCGGCGATGTATTCGATCCAGGCGCTATGGACGGCAGCGCAGCGCAAGCTGCCGCTGACGGTCGTGGTGCTGAACAATTCCGGCTACGGCGCGATGCGCTCGTTCAGCCAGGTGATGCAGGTGCGCAACGTGCCGGGGCTGGATTTGCCCGGCATCGACTTCGTCAAGCTCGCCGAAGGCATGGGCTGCGACGCAATGCGGGTGACAAAATCAGTCGAGCTCGCAAGCGCCTATCAGCGCGGCCTGTCGGCGAAGGGCACCAGCCTGATCGAGGTGATGGTCGATTCCGCGGTGCCGCTGCTCTACGCGCAGAAGAGCTGAGCGGCGAGAACGCAGTTCCTGCGCACTCGTAAGGAAGGCACCGGCGGCTGGGTTCCCTCCCCCCTTGCGGGGGAGGGTTAGGGAGAGGGGTGGCCACACGGCGTGCTCTCTCGATTACGAGTCTCAACGAAACGCGATCGGGATTGCGAAAGCGAGACTCACGTCAATACCTCGCCCGGGGCTTACCCCTCTCCCCAGCCCTCCCCCGCAAGGGGGGAGGGAGCCCGATCAGCGTGCTCACCTCACGAGGGCATTTTCACGCTCCTGCTCCACCGCTTGTGCTGACGGCGCCGGTACTTCGCAGCCGGTGGCACAGCAGCGGCCGGGCTGCTTCGACACGCGCTGGCCCTCGTCGACCAAACCGCGCCCGAGCAGATTCTCGACCAGCTCGGCCTTCTCCATCACGGGATAATTGCGCCAGATCTCGCGCTTCATCGCTTCCGGCGAGCCGCCACCATGCAGCGAGATCACCGAGTACCAGCCGGCTTCGTGCGACACCGTGAGATCCTCGATCAGCCGCGCCACCTCGGCGCGCTGCTCGGCCGGAATGTCGGGCCGTCCGCCCATCACGGCGGCGAGCGAGGCACGGGTTTCCGGATTATGATCCTCGTCGGGTCCCGGCAGCGCGACGATCAAGCCGCCGGAGACGTAATGCGCGACGCGATGCATGTCGTAGATCTTGGTCGCCAGCAGCAGCTTGCCGATGTTGGAGAACACGGCATCCGGCATCACCGATCCAGCCGGATCTTTCGTGCAATAGACCGAGGACGCCACGCCGCAGGCATAGAAGCTTTCGGTGATGGTGATGAGCTCGACCATCGCCTCGCGGATATGGGCGTGCTTCTCGGCATCGAGCCCGTTGGCCTCGATCATCAGCGCGCCGGCGCCGATCAGGAGGTCGCCGAAGCCGGCGCGCGCGCCGATGCAGGAGTGGCGGTGATGGGTGGCGTAGGAGGTGGTGAGGAAGCCGCCCTCCTCGGTCTCGCCGGCGAGGAAGACGCGCTCATGCGGCACGAACACGTCGTCGAAGATCACGACGCCGACCGACTGGCCGTACTTCGCCGAGAACTTTGCCGAGGCATCGCCGGGACGACCGGCCGGGCGCGCGACGATGGTGACGCCGGGCGCATCGATCGGCACCGCGCAACACACCGCGAAATCCTTGTCGGCGGGCACATGGGTGCGGCACGGCATGACCAGGAATTCGTGCATGTAAGGCGCGCCGGTGACGATCGCCTTGGTGCCGCGGATCACGATGCCGTCGGGGCGGCGCTCCTTGATGTGGACATAGACGTCCGGATTGGCTTGCAGGCCCGGACGCTTGGAGCGATCGCCCTTGGCATCGGTCATGGCGACGCCGAGCGTCAGGTCCTGGTCCTGCACCTCGTGCAGATAATTGAGGAAGCGCTGGCTGTAGTCGGTGCCGTGGCGATCGTCGGTGAGCCTGGTCGCCTGGTAGAGCCCGTTCAGCGCATCATGGGTGAGGTAGCGCTGTGCGCAGCCCGATGTCCGGCACACCAGCCGCACCGCCTCGAGCTTGTAGAGCAGGTCCTGCGAGCTCTCGTTGATGTGGAGCATGCGATTGACGGTCTTGCCCGAGGTCGTTTGCCGCGCCGTCAAGATCGGCACGTGCTCGGCGCGATGCGCGAAATCATAGGTGACGCCGACACCCGCCACGCCCGGCGCCAGCAACGGCTCATCCGCGACGCTCGCCACCGCCTCGCCGTTGACGAACACCCGCGGCTTGTAGCGGCGCAGGGATTCCCGGTAGTCCGCGGCCGTCATCAGCATGGCGCTTCTCCCTTGCTCATTTATTCTAATGTTGTTAAATTATTGAACACCGTTAGAATCGAGTCAAGGACGGAATCGCCGGATGCAGATGCGCGAGAGCAGGAGAGAGGCGGTCAGCCGCCACAAGCGGGAGCTGATCCTCGATGCAGCGCGCAGCGTGTTCGCCGAGGAAGGCCTTGAGGGCGCGAGCCTGCGGGCGATCGCCACCCGGGCCGGCTACACCCCGGCGGCGCTGTATTTCCATTTCGATTCCAAGGAGGCGATCTATGCCGAGGTGCTGCGGCAGTCGCTGGCCGCGCTTGGCGAAGCCGTCAGCGCGGCGGTCGCCACGACGCGCGGCGCCAAGCAGCGGCTGCACGCCGCCGGGATGGGCTTCTTCCGCTACTATGCCGACAACCCGCGCGACCTCGATCTCGGCTTCTATCTGTTACGCGGCGGCATGAAGCCGGCCGGGCTCGGCCATGACCGCGACCACGCGCTGAACGCCGCCTTGGAGGCCGCGCTGCATCCGATCGCGGAGGCGGCCGAGACGCTGGGCGCGTCGAGGCAGAAGGCCAACACGGTGATGGTCGACTGCTTCGCGCATGCCACCGGCCTGTTGCTGTTGCTGCACACCGGCCGCATCCGAATGTTCGGCGCCTCAGCGCCCGATCTGATGGACGCCTATCTGCGCGAAAGGATCGCGCAACTGGCCAAGGAGTGAGGCCGAGATAGCGGCTGTAAGGAGGCCACCAGCGGATGGGCTCCCTCCCCCCCTTGCGGGGGAGGGTTGGGGAGAGGGGTACCACACGGGTGCCCTCTCGTTTCAATCTCACGGCGCGCGCCCGAGATTGCGATAGCGACGCTTCAATCAATCATCTCGCCCGGGGCCACCCCTCTCCCGCAAGGGGAGAGGGAGCCTGACCAGGGTGCTCACCTCACACGAACGACGCGAATTCCCTGGCCATCACTTCCCGTAGCTCTCGCGCATCTTGGCCTGGATCTTGGCCATGCCGCCGATCCAGCGGTCGTAGTTCTCGGTCTTCTTGCGCATGTAGCCGAGCACCTGCGGGTGCGGCAGGATCAGGAAGGTCTCCTGCTCGATGCCCTTGAGCGCATCCTGGGCGACCTGCTCGGCCGACAGATCGCCGTCGCCGGATTGCGGGCCCTTCGGGATCGAGCGCAGCATGTTGGTATCGACGCCCTGCGGGCAGAGGATCGAGACCTTGATGTTGTCGGCGCGATGCGAAATCGCGAGGTTCTCGGCGAAGCCGACCGCGGCGTGCTTGGTGGTGGAATAGGCCGGGCTGCCGACCTGCGACAACAGGCCCGCCGCCGAGATCGTGTTGAGGAAATAGCCCTCACCGCGCGCCTTCATGCGCGGCACCAGATGCCGCGCGGCATAGACATGCGCCATCACATGGATCGCCCAGCTGCGCGACCACGGCTCGTCCGAGGTGCCGCCGGCATTGTGCGACAGCGGATCGAAGCCGCCGCCGATGCCGGCATTGGAGCAGAACAGCGCGATCGGGCCAAACATGCGCTCGGTCTCGTCGATCACATGCAGGATGTTCTTCTCCTGCCCGACATCGCATTTGAAGGCAGCGCCGCCGACCGTGGCCGCGACCTTCTCGGCCGCCGCATGGTCGAGGTCGACCACCACGACCTTGGAGGCACCGGCGGCATGGAACGCCTCGCACAGCGCCTTGCCGATGCCATTGCCACCGCCGGTGACCACCACAACCTTACCCGCCACCTGCATGGCCATCCTCCCGATATCTTTGCTTCACACTGTCGCTTCACCCACCCAACCCCGGCGCCTCCCGTCATCCTGAGGAGCGCGTAGCGCGTCTCGAAGGATGCACGGCCCGGCTGGTGGCCGTCGACCCTTCGAGACGCGCTACGCGCTCCTCAGGGTGACGGTGAGAGGGCTGAATGGGCCTATCGAGAACATGATAGCCGATCTACCGCTGATGGCGAGAAACTTCAGCTCGCCAGCACGACGTCGAACACGGCCGTGTAGTGGCAGGCGGCTCCGAGCAGCACGAAGCAATGCCAGATCGCGTTCTGGAAGCGTAGCCGGCGCCAGGAATGGAAGATCACGCCGAAGCTGTAGAGAATGCCGCCCGCCAGCACGAAGCCGAGCGCCATCGCCGGCAATGCCTTGACCACGGCATCGTAGAGCATGATGCCACTCCAGCCCATCGCCAGATACAACCCGATCGACAGCCGGTCGAAACGACCCGGATAGCGCAGCTTCAGCCAGATCCCGACGATCGCCACGCACCACACGCCAACGAGCAGCGCGATCGCGACATAGCTGTCCTTCAGTTCCACGATGAACGGCGTGTAGGTCGCGGCGATCAACAGGTAGATCGCGGAGTGATCGAAGCGCCGCAGGATCCATTTGGCGCGCGACACCGGCCAGAGATTATAGGTCGCCGACAGCGTCAGCATCGCGAGCAGGCCCGCGACATAGACCGACACCACGGCGACGTCGAACGGACCGGCATAGACCGCGGTCAATACGATCAGCGCGGTGGCGGCAACCAGTCCGAAACAGACACCGACAACATGAACGACACCGTCGGCGATCAGTTCGGCGCGGTCGTAGTTCCACAGCGCGGCGCCGGCCGCGTGGATCGAGGTCGAGGCAAGTTGCTTCAGGCGGAAGACCGTCATGCAGGCTTTCCTGTGGGCCGATTGACTATGGGTATCGCCGGCGTGGTGGCGCGTTCAATCCCTCACCCGCAAAGGCGCCGGAAATGTGAAGCTTGATTTTGGCCCGATAATCGCCACCTTGCGGTAATCGCCTGCCCCTTTTTGGCTCCTCTTGCCGGGTCCTCCGTTCACCCTCCATGCCCCCCAGTCTCTCTGATATCGTCGAGGAAGCGCGTCTCTCGGCGCGGGCGCTGCTCGACTATGGCGAGGGCTTGTTCAACCCGACGGTCCGGCTCGGCGTCACCGGCCTGTCGCGCGCCGGCAAGACCGTGTTCATCACCGCACTGGTGCACGGGCTGACGCGTGGCGGACGCTTCCCGGTATTCGAGGCCTATGCCTCGGGACGGATCGCGCGGGCCTATCTCGCCCCGCAGCCCGACGACGCGGTGCCGCGCTTCGCCTATGAGAACCATGTCCGGACATTGGTCGAGGAACGGCGCTGGCCGAGCTCGACCACCGACATCTCCGAGCTGCGGCTCGTGATCGAATATCAGCGGCAAAACGGCGCGGACCGCAAGCTGACCCTCGACATCGTCGACTACCCCGGCGAGTGGCTGCTCGACCTGCCGCTGCTGAACAAGAGCTACGAGCAATGGTCGGCGGAAAGCCTCGCGCTGTCGCGCGAACCGCTGCGCGCAAAACTCGCCGCGCCCTGGCACGCGCATCTCGCGACGCTGAAGGGGGAGGCCAGGGAAAACGAACAGGCCGCGCTCACCGAGGCACGGCTGTTCACCGACTATCTGCGCGCCTGTCGCGACGAGCGCTTCGCGATGAGCCTGTTGCCGCCCGGCCGCTTCCTGATGCCCGGCAACCTCGCCGACACGCCGGCGCTGACCTTCGCGCCGCTCGACGTGCCCATCGACGGCAGCGCACCCGACGGCTCGCTGTGGGCGATGATGCGGCGGCGCTATGAGGCCTACAAGGACGTCGTGGTACGGCCGTTCTTCCGCGATCATTTCGCGCGGCTCGATCGCCAGATCGTGCTGGCGGATGCGCTCGCTGCATTCAATGCCGGCCCCGAGGCATTGCACGATCTCGAAGCGGCACTCGCCGGTATCCTCGACTGCTTCCGGATCGGCCGCAGCACGATCCTGAGCGCGCTGTTCCGGCCGCGCATCGACCGCATCCTGTTCGCGGCGACCAAGGCCGACCACCTGCATCACCAGAGCCACGACCGGCTGGAAGCCGTGCTGCGGCGGATCGTGGCCAGGGCGGCCGAGCGCGCCGAATATGCCGGCGCCGAGATCGACGTGGTGGCGCTCGCCGCGGTGCGCGCCACCAGTGAGGCGCAGGTCGCGCGCGGCCGCGACCGCCTGCCCTCGATCCTCGGCACGCCGGCACCCGGCGAGGTCGCCAATGGCGAGACGCTGGATGGCGAGACCGAAGTCGCGACCTTTCCCGGCGACCTGCCGGACAATCCCGAGGAGCTGTTCAACGGCGGCTTCCGCGGCCTGTCCAGTGCTGGTGCAGACAGCGCCGATTATCGTTTCCTGCGCTTCCGCCCGCCGAAACTGGAACGAGGCGGCGATGCGGAGCCTGCGCTGCCTCACATCCGCCTTGACCGCGCCCTCCAGTTCCTGATCGGAGACAAACTGCAATGAACGAGAAGACGCCCCCGCGGCGGCCGGCGACGTTCAAGCTCGACGATCCCGGCGTGGTCGTGATGGACCCGGACGACAGCGGTCGCCTCAACCGCGGCACGATCCAGATCGTGCCTGAAGCGGAGCCCGCGCAACTGCCGGTGCCGGTCGATACGCCGCTGCTGCCCGAGCGCCGCGGCTTCCGCTGGGGCACGTTATTCTGGAGCGCTGTCGGGGGCCTCGTGCTGCTCGGCAGCGGGCTCGGCGTCCTCAACCTGGTCGAGGATCTGTTCGCGCGCAATGAAGGCCTCGGCTTCCTCGGGCTGGCGCTCGCCGTCATCGCCGTCGTGGCGCTCGCGGTCGTCACCATGCGCGAGCTGGTCGGGCTGGCGCGGCTTGCGACCATCGAGAAGCTGCATCTGCGCGCCGCCGAGGTGCTGATCAGCGACGACCGCGCCGCAAGCCGCACTGTCGTCGCCGACCTGCTCAAGCTCGCGCACCGGACCCCGCAGCTCGCCCGGGCCCGCAGCGCGTTGCAGAGCCACACCGATGATATCATTGATGGCGCCGACATGATCCGGCTCGCCGAGCGCGAATTGATGACGCCACTCGACGAGGAAGCGCGGCGCCTGGTGTCTTCGGCCGCGCAGCGCGTCTCGGTCGTCACCGCGGTCAGCCCGCGCGCGCTGTTCGACGTGCTGTTCGTGTTCGTGGCGAGCTTGCGGATGATCCGCCAGCTGGCGCGGCTCTATGGCGGCCGGCCAGGCGCGCTCGGCATGATCCGCCTGCTCCGCCACGTGATCGCGCATCTCGCCATCACCGGCGGCATGGCCGCGAGCGATAGTCTGATCCAGCAGATGCTCGGCCACGGCATCGCGGCAAAACTGTCACAGCGGCTCGGCGAAGGCATGCTCAACGGCCTGTTGACCGCCCGCCTCGGCCTCGCCGCGATCGACGTCACCCGCCCGCTTCCCTTCAACGCCCTGCCCCGCCCGGTGCTGACCGATCTGGCGAAGGATTTGATCCGCAAGCGCGACGAAGCGGAATAGCCACCCGCTCCTTCAGGGCGGCATCGTGCCAGTTGCGGCACAGTGGCAGTTGTTGCGCCCTCTCCCCTTGTGGGAGAGGGCAGCTCAGACAGCCGTCGCGGGTTCGCTTGGGTGAGGGGTATCCATCCGCGCGCACCGCGCCTGCGGAGAGAGACCCCTCATCCGGCAGCCTTCGGCTGCCACCTTCTCCCACAAGGGGAGAAGGTGATCTCGCAAGAATCCGAGAGCATCGCCAGCACGCGCCAGCGGAAGAACGTCGTATCCGGCCGCGGCGACAGGTCGGGCGTCCAGCCCGAGATCTTCTCCAGCGCATAGGTGTCCATCACCATGCCGCGCCAGCTCCGTGTCACGCGCTCCAGCGGCTGGCGCACCGCCGATGTTTCGCTCCACAGCGGCAGATTGTTCTCGGGCTCGCGCCCGACATAGATGCCGGCATGATCGCGGATCTTGTCCATGCCGGGATCGGCGAAGCCCTGGAAGCGGCCGCGCTCGTTGATCTCGATCACAGGCACCCGGCCGCGCAGCATCCAGCGCAGCATCGCATAGGTTCGGTAATCCGTGGTCGCGACCCAGGTCGCGCCGGTGGCCTCAACCTGCGCCAGGGTATGCGCAGCCACCACATCGTAGCCCGCTTCGGTGCCGATCGGATCGGTGCGGCCGATCAGATTCCACGGCGCGAACATGTAATAGAGGAACACGCAGGCGACGAAGGCGATGCCTGTCGAGATCGCGGTCCGGGCCCAATAGATCGTCGATTTGACGAGCCCGGCCGACCAGCCCTCGAACGGCATCCGCGTGACATTGATGGCGACGGCCGCAAAGCCTGCCGGCCACAGGAACATCGGCCAGGTGTCACCGACCCGCAAGGTCAGCGACTTCCAGAGGAAGTAGAAGAACGGCACCAGCACCGCGGTCGCCAGCAGGATCGCCACCGGCTCGCGCTTGCGATAGCCGCGCCATGCCGTCAGCGCGGTGCCGAACAGCGTCACGGGCAACAGCACAAAGCCGACCAGGCCGAACTGCATGCCGATGAACTCGCCAAGCGTACGGAACGTCAGGTCGCGCTCGACGGTGGCGCGCACCGCCTGGAAGCGGAACGAGGCCCAGTCGTGCTCCGCGTTCCAGATCAGCACCGGCGAGAACACGGCGATCGCGATCAGCGCGGCGAGGTACGGGTACGGGCTGCGCAGCCAGCGCCAGCGCCAATCCGGCACCAGCGCGAAGGCGAGCACCGCCGGCACGAACATGATCGCGGTGAATTTCGAGAGCAGCGCAAGCCCCGCGAACAACCCTGCGGCCAGCCACCAGCGTCCGTCATGGCTCTGCGCGAGCCGCACCAGCGACCACAGCATGGCGACCGAGAACGGGATCAGCGCCGTGTCGGGCGCCACCTTGGCCATTAACAACCCGTAATAAAGCGCAGCCTCCGGCAGCAGCAGCGCGAGCATCACCGCGCGGACATTGTTCGATGTCATGCGGCGGACAATGTCGGCAAGCAGGAGCTGGGTCGCCAGCATCGCCACGATGCCACCGAGGCGGACGCCGAGATTGGTGTCGCCGAGAACGGCGGTGCCGCAGCGGATGAACCAGGCGACCATCGGCGGATGGTCGAGGAAGGACAGCACGCTTTCCTTCGACCAGGTCCAGTAGTAAGCCTCGTCGGTGCGCAGATCGAGCGCATGGGCATAGACCAGCCGCATCGCGGTCATGGCAACGATCACGGCGATCACGCCACGCCAATCCGGCGCCCGCGAACGGGCCGGCTTAACGCTGATGTTACCGGCTCCGGGCTTGGGTTCGGCTTGGGCTATCGTCACGCGGGCTTTTTGTTCGACTCTTAACGGAGTGTCAACGTTCCGCGGCGCCGGCTACCCACCGCCAGACCGGGCCCGTGGTGGTGTTCAGCGCGGGAATTAAACACTAGACTTGTCGATCATGAATCACATGGCCTCCCCCTCGCGCGAGCACCTGCAGGACATGGCCCGCGGCGTCGGCCTGCGGCAGGTCCGCCTCGTCACGGGGGCGATCATGTTCGCCTACCTGATCAGCCATTTCCTCAACCACGCGCTCGGCAATATCTCGACGGAGGCGTTGGCGATCGGGGTGCACTACCACACCGAGTTCTGGCAATTCCTGCCGGTCGCCATCGTGTTCTACACCGCCTGCCTGGTGCACACCGCGCTTGGCATCTGGGCGCTGTTTCAGCGCCGCGAATTCCACTGGAAGGCGGTCGAGCCGCTGCAACTCGCGCTCGGCCTCAGCATCCCGATGCTGATCATCGTGCACGTCGTCGGCGTCCGGCTCGGCCAGACCCTGTACGGGCACGAAAAGCTCTATCCGCAAGAGCTGTACAACTTCTTCATCGCCTCTCCACTCCGGCTGTGGCAGATGCTGGCGGTGCTGGTGATCGCCTGGGTGCATGGCTGCATCGGCCTGTATTTCTGGCTGCGGATGCGTCCATCGTTCCAGCGCACGGCGCCGTTCCTGCTCGCCGCGGCCGTGCTGATCCCGACGCTGGCGATGCTCGGCATCTATCAGGCCGGCCGCGCCACGATCGCGGATTATCAGGACCCCGACTGGCGGCGCGAGGAGCTGTCGGTGCAGAAGCTCGGCACCGCGGCCCAGGCGACCACTCTCGAGAACATCACAAATGGCCTGACGATCGGCTATCTCGGCCTGCTCGGCCTGGTCCTGCTTGCGCGCGGCGCGCGTGCCCTGCTCGAACGCCGCGGCGGCATGATCGCGCTGTCCTATGGCAACGGCCGCACATTGCGGGTGCCGAAGGGATTGAGCGTGCTGGAAGCGAGCCTGCGCTACAACGTACCGCATGCGAGCGTCTGCGGCGGCCGTGCGCGCTGCTCGACCTGCCGCATCCGCATCATCGGCGATCACGCCGCCCTCCCCGAGCCCTCGCCGCGCGAGGCGTTCGTGCTGCACCGGGTCGGCAATGACGATCCGTCGATCCGGCTCGCCTGCCAGCTACGGCCGACCGGCGACCTGACCTTCTTCCAGCTGTTCCTGCCGCACACGATGTCGGCCAACGCACATGCCGGCAATCCGACGCGGGTCGGTCAGGAGCGTTATCTCGTCAGCATGTTCGTCGACATGCGCGGCTCGACGCAGCTTGCCGAGAAGCGGCTGCCGTTCGACACCGTGTTCATCGTCAACCGCTTCCTCGGCGCGGTGTCGCAGGCGGTGCTGGAGGCCGGCGGGCGGCCCAACCAGTTCATCGGCGACGGCATGCTGGCGCTGTTCGGGCTCAGCACCGACCGCCACGAAGCCTGCCGCCAGGCCTTGCGCGCGGCGGCGCTGATCGCAGCCAATATCGAAGAGCTGAACCAATTCCTCAGCCATGACCTGCGCGAGCCGATCCGCTTCGGCATCGGCGTCCATGGCGGCGAGGTGATCGTCGGCGATATCGGTTATCGCGACCATATGGTGTTCACCGCGCTCGGCGATGCCGTCAACGTCGCGGCAAGGCTGCAGGACATGACCAAGGCGCTGGCCTGCGAGGCCGTCATCTCCGACGAGGTGCGCGTCACCGCGGGACTCGCTGACGATGCCCTGCCGGTGCAGGAGGTCGCGATCCGCGGCCGCAACGAGCCGATGATCGTGCGCACCGTCGAGGCGACGCGCATCCTGTCCACGTTGGTCGACGACCAGCATGCGGTCGCGGCCTGACCACCTCTCCTCTGCCTTTCCCCGAGTGTGATCTTCCGCACAGCTGAGCGTGCACCCATCAGCGATGCTCGAACGCGTCCCAAGCCGGATGCGACAGACTGGCGATGGGCAACACCGCAACCGCGCCGCGACCGAGTTCAAGGCGCATCTGGAGGAGAAGACCATGCTTCGCAAGATCACGCTCGCTTTCGCCACTGTTGCGATCGTCGGTGCCGCCGCGCTGGCGCCGACCTCTGCTTCCGCCAAGCCGTTCTTCTGGCACCCGCATCATCACTTCTGGGGCGGCCCAGGCATCGCCGTCGGCTTCGTCGACTCCGGCTGCTACGTCACCCGCCTGGTGATGACGCCCTACGGTTATCGCTATCGCACCGTGAACGTCTGCTACTGATCGACACTTCGACCTGGAATCGAAATGCCCCGGTCGTCCGCGCGACCGGGGCTTCTCGTTGTTGCGATGCAATGCCGGTGACCGCTGCGAAAGCTCAATTGACTTGCTGTTCCCCGATGCGACATTCGTCGCCGCGCGCAGTCCATGATGCGAAGGCGCGCAAGGCAATCTGAGCCTGGTGATGACCAGCTCACGACAGAACAGCTTCGGAGGAAGCGGAATGCTCGATCGACGAGACTTGATGAAGCGCGCCGGGTTGGCCGCTTTGGTGACGGGGCTGGGATCAAGGGGCTCACTCGCCCTCGACACCGTGACGCTGCCCTTCGGCAATGGCGAACGGCCGCTGGTGCGCTATCCGCAGAAGCGCCCGATGATCGGGCTCACCAGCCGGCCCCCGCAGCTCGAAACGCCATTCGCGGTCTTCAACGACGGCCCGCTGACGCCGAACAACGCCTTCTTCGTCCGCTATCACCTTGCCGGTGTCCCCTACGACCTCGACCCGGACAAGTTCACGCTCGAGATCAAGGGCAAGGTCGACAAGCCGCTGAAACTGTCGCTGAAGGACATCCGGAATCTAAAGGCAACTGAGCTCGTCGCCGTCAACCAGTGCTCCGGCAACAGCCGCGGCTTCTTCAATCCGCGCGTCGCAGGCGGCCAGCTTGGCAATGGCGCGATGGGTTGCGCACGCTGGCACGGCGTGCCGCTGAAGACCGTGCTCGACATGGCCGGCGTGCAGGCTGGCGCCAGGCAGGTCACCTTCAACGGCATGGACGGCCCGGTGATGGAGACGACACCCGATTTCGTCAAGGCGCTCGACATCGACCACGCCCGCGACGGCGAGGTGATGCTGGCCTGGGGCATGAACGGCGAGGAGCTGCCGTTCCTCAACGGCTTCCCGCTTCGTCTCGTGGTGCCGGGCTATTACGGCACCTACTGGGTGAAGCACCTCAACGAGATCACCGTGATCGACAGCGTGTTCGACGGCTTCTGGATGAAGTCCGCCTATCGGATTCCGGATACGCCGAACAACGCGGTCGAGCCCGGCACCGCGCCGAAGGCGACGATCCCGATCAACCGCTTCACGGTGCGCTCGTTCATCACCAGCGTTGCCGACGGCGCCAAGCTGAAGGCCGGCCGCACCATGCTGCGCGGCATCGCCTTCGACGGCGGCAAGGGCATCAAGGAGGTTGCGGTCTCGATCGACGGCGGCAAGAGCTGGACGCCGGCCAAGCTCGGCAAGGATCTCGGCAAATACGCGTTCCGCGAATGGAAGCTGAAGGTCGCGCTGCCGGCCGGCGCCTCGGATTTGAAAGTGCGCGCCACCAATAATGCCGGCGACACCCAGCCGATGGATCCATTGTGGAATCCGGCCGGCTATCTGCGCAATGTCGTCGAAACCGTGCGCGTCACCGCGGCGTGAGGAGCAGCATCATGATCAGCAAGCCGCTCGCCACGCTCGTCGCGGTCGCCACATTGTCGGTTGGCGCCGCATTGGCCGCGCCCGTGAATTACACGCTCCCCGAGGAGACTGCGGCCTTCAAGCCGGGTCCCAACCTCGACGTGGTGCAGAGCAACTGCACTGGCTGCCACTCGGCGGACTACATCAAGACGCAGCCGCAGGGCGAGAAGTTCAAGAAGGATTTCTGGCAGGCCGAAGTGACCAAGATGATCAAGGTCTACGGCGCACCGATCGACCAGGCCGACATCGGCAAGATCGTCGATTATCTCAGCGCGACCTATTGAGGCGGGCTACTCGATTCTCGCGCGCCGGTGGAAAAGCCAGCGCGCGAGACGAAGGCAACGAAGTCATTCGGTTCAGTGGAACCAGTCTGTTTTGCAGTGCATCAATTGACCATGAAACAGGCAATCCGGCACCAAATCCCTGCAAAGCGGGTTGTTTCCGGTCAAAAACACACCGTCGTTTGATCTACCCAGCTTTTTTCAAACTGCTATCCTGTGCGGTACGGACAAGTCGGTTGGTGCGGGGGCCGGCTGGTCTGTTTTCGATTGATTCCGCGGAGACGACTGGAATGCCCAAAGGTACAGTGAAGTGGTTCAACCCGACCAAGGGTTATGGATTTATCCAGCCCGCAACAGGCGGCAAGGACATTTTCGTGCATATTTCAGCGGTTCAGAAGGCTGGCCTACAGTCCCTGAACGAAGGCCAATCGGTTGAATACGAAGAGATCGCAAATCGCGGCAAGACGTCGGCCGAGAACCTCAAGGTCTAGCGTAACAACGCCAGATCCGGCGGCGCACTCTCGGACGCCATCCGGGAGTGGGGGCCGATCCACACAGCAGATCACGTGACGTTCGGCGGGGCGGGCACGGCGCCCGCGCCACGACGATGATTTTTCCGACGAGCGCCGGTCGCGCGTCGATGATCTTCATTTGCTCCACGACATCCCGCGGCGCCCTCTTCGTGCCGAACCGATCCCGTATCGCGAGAGCGCGAACGAATTGCCGGATCGCGGTATCGCAATCGCGCCAGGAACACGGGAGTTCCGCATGAATCTTGCCGACAATTGGGAAGCGGAGTCCGGCCGATGGATCGCATGGGCGCGGCATCCCGGACATGACAGCTACTGGCGATTTCACCGCGACCAGTTCCTCGCCTTGCTGCCTCCGCCCGGCCTGCGGACGATCGACATCGGCTGCGGCGAAGGACGATTGACGCGGCACCTGAAAGAGCTCGGGCATCGCATCGTCGGCATCGATGCGTCGCCCTCGATGGTCGCGGCCGCCCGCGCCTCGGACCCGTCGATGGATCTGAGGATCGCCGATGCCGCCGCATTGCCGCTGCAAGACGCGAGCGCCGATCTCGCGGTCGCCTTCATGACCCTTCACGACATCGATGCTATGCCGCACGCCGTCGCCGAGATCGCGCGCGTGCTCATGCCCGGCGGACGATTGTGTTTCGCGATCGTCCATCCGATCAACTCGGCCGGCCAGTTCGAGCGCCCGGTGGCCGACGCGCCGTTCGTCATCAAGGGTGACTACCTGCGCCCGTTCACCTTCTCGGATACGGTCGAGCGGGCCGGCCTGACGATGACGTTTCACAGCCGGCATCGCCCCCTGGAAGACTACTTCGCGGCGCTTCAGGACGCGGGCTTGCTGGTCGAGGCGCTGCGTGAACCTGCCGTTCCCGAGCACGCGATCGAGTCGGACAACAGCCGCCGCTGGCAACGACTGCCGCTGTTCCTGCATGTCCGTGCCCGCCGTCCGTGAGGCATGCTACAGGCAGGTGCCGCCCTGGTCGTTCAATCTTCCGTCACCCATTGGGCAACGGTCATGACGTCAGGCGGCTGCAGATAACCGCGCGGCCAGAGATCGACGGCCCATTCGACCTTGGTTGCGCGCTCGACCAGCACGGCGGTGTTGTGCGGCGTCTGCCCCAGCGAGAAACCGCGGTAGTGCGGATCGCCGACAGTGTGAAACTTGAACAGGTTCCACGCCTGCATCACCAGCATCAGGCTGGTGGTGTTACGGGTGGTGTCCCAGCAATCGTAATTGTGCTTGTCGTCATTGGCGCGGAAGTCGGCCTTGGCCACGCGCTTGTCGGTGCCGAGGATCGGCCCCATGCGGCGGTCGAGCCAGATCACGGCCTTCTGCGTGGCCGCACGTTCGGCGGCGGCATTGGCGCGGCCCGCAGCCATGATCCTGGTCAGCGCCGCCTTGTCGGCGGCATTGAAATCCAGCATCTCGCGGCGCCGACAGACGAAGCCATAGCAGACCGTCATCGTCGACGCCGACGGCGGATAGATCGAGACCGACGTGTAGAGCTGCATGACGCCTGCGCTGAGTTCAGCGGCGCCGGCCGGAGTTGAAGCCGGCAGCGACAACATGAGCGCCGTGACCACGCCGGCAAATCCGGCGCGTCGCATTCGTATCGGCTGATCGGCGTCCTGCATGACCACTGCCCCAAGTTGTGGACAGGATTATCGCGGGTGCGTCGCGATGCCAATACATCAGGCGCATGGCTGTGGATCAGTTCGAGGGAACGTCAGCCGACCGGCAGCGGCGCGTCGCGCTTGACTTCCTCCATCACCGCGTAGGTTCGCGTCTCGCGCACGCCCGGCAGAGCCAACAGGGTTTCGCCGAGAAACCGGCGATAGGCGGTCATGTTGGCGACGCGCGCCTTGACCAGATAGTCGAAGCCGCCGGCCACCATGTGGCACTCCAGCACTTCCGGCGCGGTCTGGACCGCCTTCGCGAACTTCTCGAAGACGTCGGGCGTGGTCTTGTCGAGCAGCACCTCAACGAAGACCAAGAGCCCGAGCCCGAGCCGGTGCGGGTTCAGCCGGGCGCCGTAGCCCTCGACGAAGCCGTCGCGCTGTAGCCGCTTCAGCCGCTCGCCCACCGAAGTCGGCGACAGGCCGATCCTTTCCGCCAGTTCCACATTGGCAATCCGGCCATCCCCTTGCAGGATCGAGAGGATTTTGCGGTCTGTCTTATCTATCTCTGTCATATCTAAGGCCATACTATGAATTTGCCGGATTTACTAAGGCAAATATGCTATTTTGTCTATCGAACTACGGTGCATGGGCGCGTAGGAGTTCCCTGCAACCTCCGGCCAAGGAACCGCCATGCCAGACCCGCTCCCGCCCCCGTTCAGCCCGCCCTACGCACCCGATGACGCCACGATCGCCGGCCGCCTGCGCCACGACGCCAGGCTGGGCGCGGAGGCGGAGGCCAGGGTCGACCGCACCGCGACCCGCCTGATCGAGGCGATCAGGGCCAATGACGATCCGCTCGGCGGCGTCGAGGACATGCTGCGGGAGTTCGCGCTGTCGACCAAGGAGGGCCTGGCGCTGATGGTGCTGGCGGAGGCGCTGCTCCGGGTGCCCGACGCGCGCACCGCCGACCAATTCATCGAGGACAAGCTCGGCCAGGGCGACTTCGTCAACCACGAGACCAAATCCAGCGCGTTCCTGGTCAACGCCTCGGCCTGGGCGCTCGGCGTATCGGCGCGCGTGATCCAGCCCGGCGAGACACCGCAGGGCACGATCGGCCGGCTGACCAAGCGGCTCGGTGCCCCCGCGGTGCGCGCGGCGACGCGGCAGGCGATGCGGCTGATGGGCAGTCATTTCGTGCTCGGCGAGACCATCGAGGCGGCGCTGGCGCGCGCGCAGTCCCACGCATCGCGCGGCTCGCGCTATTCGTTCGACATGCTCGGCGAGGGCGCGCGCACCGCCGATGACGCCAGCCGCTATTTCGAGTCCTATGCCCGCGCGATCGAGGCGATCGGCAAGGCCGCCGGCAATCATCCCCTGCCCGACCGGCCTGGCATCTCGGTCAAGCTCTCCGCGCTGCACCCGCGCTTCGAGGCGGTCAGCCACGCGCGGGTGATGAACGAGCTGGTGCCGCAACTGATCGATCTGGCGCGCCGCGCCAAGGCGTATGACCTCAACTTCACCGTCGACGCCGAGGAGGCGGACCGGCTGGAGCTCTCGCTCGACGTCATCGCCGCTGCGTTCGCCGATCCGTCGCTGGCCGGCTGGAACGGCTTCGGGCTTGCGATCCAGGCCTACCAGAAGCGCGCCACCGCGGTGATCGACTATGTCGATGCACTGACACGCGCGCTCGACCGCAGGATGATGGTGCGCCTCGTGAAGGGCGCCTATTGGGACACCGAGATCAAGCGCGCGCAGGAACGCGGGCTCGATGGCTATCCGGTGTTCACCCGCAAGGCGATGACCGACCTGAACTACGTCGCCTGCGCGCGCAAGCTGCTGGCGCTGCGGCCACGGCTGTTTCCGCAATTCGCCACCCACAACGCGCTGACGGTCGCGACCATTCTCGAACTGTCAGGCGATCCCACGAGCTTCGAATTCCAGCGGCTGCATGGCATGGGCGAAGCGCTCTACGCACAGCTCGGCCAGGATCGTCCTGAGATCGCCCACCGCACCTATGCGCCGGTCGGCAGCCACCGCGACCTGCTCGCCTATCTGGTGCGGCGCCTGCTCGAGAACGGCGCCAACTCGTCGTTCGTGGCGCTGGCAGCCGACAACCGCGTGTCCATCACCGACCTGTTGCGCCGTCCGGCCGAGATCATCGGCCATGACGGCAATGCCTCTCACGCCGGAATTCCGCTGCCGGTCGATCTCTATCGACCGCAGCGCGCCAATTCGCACGGCATCGAACTCGGCGAACGCGCGGGCCTCCGCGCGCTGACATCGGCGATTGCGGCAGCGCGCAAGACCGCCCCCGGCACAGCCGCAACGTCGACGACCGAGCAGGCCGACGCCGCCGTCGCCGCTGCACGACAAGGCTTCAGGGCCTGGAACAGCACGCCGGCCGCACAACGTGCGGCCATCCTGGACAAGGCCGCAGACCTGCTCGAACAGCGCCGTGCCCACTTCCTCGCTTTGCTGCAAGGCGAAGGCGGCAAGACGATCGACGACGCGCTCTCGGAGGTGCGCGAGGCGATCGACTTCTGCCGCTATTATGCGGCGCTCGGCCAAAAGCTGTTCGGCAAGGGCGAGACGATGCCCGGACCGACCGGCGAGAGCAACGTGCTGGAGCTGCACGGCCGCGGCGCGTTCGTCGCGATCTCGCCGTGGAATTTCCCGCTTGCGATCTTCCTCGGTCAGGTAACGGCAGCGCTGATGGCCGGCAATGCGGTGATTGCAAAGCCGGCCGAGCAGACCCCGCGGATCGCGGCCGAGGCGGTTGCCTTGCTGCATCAGGCCGGCGTGCCCCAGACGGCGCTGCATCTGGTCCAGGGCGACGGCGCGGTCGGCGCCGCGCTGGTCAAGCATCCGGCCATCGCCGGCGTCGTCTTCACCGGCTCGACGGAGGTGGCGCGGTCGATCAATCGGACGCTGGCCGCCAAGGATGGCCCGATCGTGCCGTTGATCGCCGAGACCGGCGGCATCAACGCCATGATCGTCGACGCCACCGCGCTGCCCGAGCAGGTCGCCGACGACGTCGTGACCTCGGCGTTCCGCTCGGCCGGCCAGCGCTGCTCGGCGCTGCGGCTGCTGTTCGTGCAGGACGACGTCGCCGACCGCATGATCGAGATGATCGCCGGCGCCGCGCGCGAACTGAAGATCGGCGATCCCGCCGATGTGTCGACGCATATCGGTCCCGTGATCGATGCCGAGGCCAAGCAGCGGCTGGACGCGCATATCGCGAGGATGAAGCAGCAAGCGCGGGTGCATCTCGCCGGCGAGGCGCCGGCCGGCACTTTCGTCGCGCCGCACATCTTCGAACTGTCGGCGGCGAGCGAGCTGCGTGAAGAGGTGTTCGGTCCGATCCTTCATGTCGTACGCTATCGCGCCGAGCGGCTCGGCGACGTGCTGGCCGCAATCGAGGCCACCGGCTTCGGACTGACGCTCGGCATCCATTCGCGTATCGACGACACCATCGAGCAGGTCATCGACCGTCTTCAGGTCGGCAACATCTATGTCAACCGCAACATGATCGGCGCGGTCGTCGGCGTGCAGCCATTCGGCGGCAGCGGCCTTTCCGGCACCGGCCCCAAGGCCGGCGGCCCGCACTATCTGACGCGCTTCGCCACCGAACAGACGATCACGATCAACACCGCCGCCGCCGGCGGCAATGCGGCGCTGATGGCGGGGGTGGAGTAGCCGGCTCCGTCATTGCGAGCCAACGGGTCGCGCGAATGCGCGCCTGATGACAGGCTCCGCGAAGCAATCCATACCCCCGCTTGCGGAGACGTGGATTGCTTCGTCGCTCCGCTCCTCGCAATGACGCCCAACAAGCCGTTGCATCATCACCCCGAGATGGGTCAAATGGCGGTCCGATCGGAATGATCCGCGCGCGATAATTCCAGCTACCGGAAAAACACCAACAAGCGCCACGGGAGCGACGGCACGATGGAAAAAGGCATTTTTGACGGGCTCAAGGTCCTGGATTGCGCGAGCTTCATCGCGGCGCCCGCGGCCGCCACCGTGCTGTCCGACTTCGGCGCCGACGTCATCAAGATCGAGCCACCCGGCGCCGGCGATCCCTACCGGAACCTGCCCAATCTGCCCGGCTATCCCGCCAGCGAGCACAATTTCGCGTGGATGCTGGAATCCCGCAACAAGAAGAGCCTGGCGCTCGACCTCACCAAACCAGAGGCGCGCGAGGTGCTCTACAAGCTGGTCGCGGAGGCCGACGTCTTCATCACCAACATGCCGCCGCAGGTGCGCGAAAAACTCGGCATCACCCATGACCATCTCGGCCATCTCAACGACCGGCTGATCTACGCCTCCTTCACCGGCTATGGCGAAAAGGGCGAGGAGGCCAACAAGCCCGGCTTCGACTCCAACGCCTATTGGGCCCGCTCCGGCCTGATGGACCTGGTGCGCGCCGACGAGGACACCACGCCGGCCCGTTCGGTCGCCGGCATGGGCGACCATCCTTGTGCGATGGCCTTCTACGGCGCGATCGTCACCGCGCTGTTCCAGCGCGAGAAGACCGGCAAGGGCTCGCATGTCTCGACCAATCTGATGGCCAACGGCATCTGGGCCAACGGCGTGCTGGCACAGGCCAAGCTGGTCGGCGCCAAGTTCAAGAAGCGCAAGCCACGCGAAGAGGCGCTGAACGCCGTCACCAACCACTACAAATGCAAGGACGGCCGCTGGCTGATCCTGTCGCTGCTCAACGAAGACCGGCAATGGCCGACGCTGGCACGCTGCATGGGCCGCGAGGACCTGGTCGCCGATGCCCGCTTCGCCACCAAGGCCGACCGCCACGCGCGTTCGGTCGAGCTGATCAAGATCTTCGACGAGGTGTTCGCCAGCAAGGAGCTCGCCGAATGGCGCAAGATCCTCGACGGCAACGGCCTGGTGTTCGGCGTGGTCGGCATCCTCGACGACATCCCGAACGACAAGCAGATGATCGAGAACGAGGTGCTGGTGCGCTTCGAGAACGACACCATGCTGACCGTCAACAGCCCGATCTTCATCGACGGCGCGAAGAAGGTGCAGCCGCGCAAGCCGCCGGAAGTCGGCGAGCATTCCGACGAGATCCTGCGCCAGGCCGGTTACGACGAGGCCACGATCCAGAAGCTGCGCGCGTCCGGCGCGGTGGCGTAGCTCGACTTCACGCTGTCTCCTCTCCCTCGCCCCGCTGTTGCGGGGAGAGGCAAGAATTCATCGCGAAGAGGCCTCACGATGCCCCGCTATCGCCTGCACTACTTCCCCGAATCCGGCAACAGCTACAAGCTCGCGCTGATGCTCACGCTGTGCGGCGAGACCTTCGAGCCGGTGTGGACCGATTTCGGCGGCGGCGTGACGCGGACCGCGGAGTGGCGCGCCACCGTGAACGAGATGGGCGAGATCCCGGTGCTCGAAGTCGACGGCGAGCGTCGCACCCAGACCGCGCCGATCCTGCTACAGCTTGCCGAACAATACGGAAAGTTCGGCGGCGAAACGCCGGCGGAGACGTTCGAGCTGCTGCGCTGGCTGTTCTGGGACAACCAGAAACTCTCCGGCTACATGGCGACCTATCGCTTCATGCGGACCTTCTCGCCGTCGGTCGATCCAAAGATTCTCAAGCACTATCGGGCGCGGCTCGACGACTTCCTCGGCATCCTCGACCGCCACGTCGGCAACAACGCCTTCATGATCGGGGCGCGACCGACCGTGTCGGATTTCTCGATGATGGCCTATCTGCACTATCCGAGCAACGAGACCGGCTACGACTTTGCCAGCAGCCATCCCAATATCAGCGCCTGGCTCGGCCGCATCGCTTCCCTGCCGGGCTGGAAACCAGCCTATGAGCTGCTGCCCGGCCCGCGCCTGAAGCACTACGTTTGAGAGACTATCTCTTTATCCAGGACCAGACGATGGCCACCACGATGATGCCGATGATGACCGCGAGCCCGATCGCCCAGCTGCTGACCCGGACGGCGCTGACCGCCTGACGCTCGGCCTCGTTGGCCGCGATCTCGCGGTTGCGCTGCTTGTTGTCCTCGGGAGCACTCATCGGGCCGGTCTCCGGTCAAGAGCTGTCGGGTGCTGGGCAAGCGGCAGTGTAGCACCAATTAATGACGCGGAGACGCTTCGGTTCCGGCGGAGATTACCGCCCCTTCACGAAGCACATACCCATGCGCCAGGTTTTCCCCGCGACTTGGCACACGAGCCCCTCGGCGCAGGTCCAGGCCCGGAAGCTACGGTCGCTCTCGGCCGGCTTTGCGCCCGGCAGATAGCAATGCGCGCCCCAGCCGTCGCTGTATTCGGTGCCGGCAAGCTCGGCGCCGCCGCGCAGTTGCGGCCGGTTGGAAAAGCCGCGTGAAAAATCCGGCGTCCTGCCGTCGCGGAAGCTCGTGAGGATATCGCGGCGGCGAGGTTGGTCGCCGAAGAAATGCGGCGAGGCCGGCACCACGGTGGAATTCGACGGCTTGGCCGCCATCCAGTCAACGCCGGGGAAATGGAAGCCGCCGATGCCGCGGGTCTGGTGGCAACCGGC
Organism: Bradyrhizobium sp. SK17; assembly: GCF_002831585.1. GTDB lineage: Bacteria > Pseudomonadota > Alphaproteobacteria > Rhizobiales > Xanthobacteraceae > Bradyrhizobium. Next base: position 7,638,344 of record NZ_CP025113.1, read on the forward strand.
GCAGGTGACGTCGTTGAGGCGCCGCTCGAAACCGGCCAGCGACTGGATGTTCTGAAGCTTCGTTCCGTCCGACGCGGCCTTCTGCAAGGCGCCGACGACATCGCTGTCCGAGAACACCGCACTGCCTGCCGTCCCCTCGCCCTGCACCAGGCCGAACTCGGGCGCGAGATCGCTGACATCGAAGCCGGTCGGTGTCGGTGCCACCGCCGAGTTCGCGAGGAAGCGATCGGGGATCAGCAAGGTGCCGCGATCGAGTTCGGCAAAATGTTTGGGATCGAGCAGCCAGGCCTTGAAGTCGCGCTTCAAGCCTTCGTCGGTGAGAATCCGATCGCGATCGATCTGGTTCTCCAGCGGTGCTTCGGCAAAACGTCGCGCCGTCCCGTCATAGTCGAACACCTTCAGCAGGTAGTCGGTGCGGAAATCGCGCAGCGCGGATTTCGGCGCATGCGCGATCTGAAGATTGGTCTCGATGCGTGCGACGTTCCGCGCATCGATCAGACCGAGCGGACCATCCTTGCCGAACAGTTTCTCCAGCGTAGGCGGAGCGCTGCCGGTCGCAAGCCAGCGCCGTGCGATCTCGCGGCAGCTGAGCGACGCATCATTACCGTCGCCCTTCGCCTTCAGCACCAGGTTCAGCGTCATTGGCAGCCGCTGCGAGACCGCGTTCTCGCCGATCAGCGGCACATCGGTGCGGGTCAAGCGATAGATCAGGCGGACCTCGCCGCAGCCGTTCGGCGCGACATAGGCACGGTCCATCCGGTTGACGATGCCCGCCAGCACGAAGCGAACATCCGGGGATTCGAACAGCGCGCGGTCGAACAGTTGGAACGCGAAGCCATCGCCGACGCCGATGCTCTCGTTCGGCAGGCTGGCCTTGTGCTTCGTGACATAGCGATCGAATTCGCGATCGAGCGCCTCGCGCACCGGCACCATCGCGGGCAAGCCGAACAGTTCACGGTTGGACAGGGGCGTGTCTGCGGCACGGTTCGGCGCCAGCATCCGGCTGAGACTGAAACGGCCATGATCGAGTTCGCGCAGGATTGCCGGATCGATCACCGCAGCGCCGCGCTCGAGTGCACGATCCTCAGCGGCACGCGCCGGCACGGCGCCGCAGAACAGAGCGGACATCAACAGCAGGCATTTCAGCGCGCGGCTCATGCTGCCACTAACACCGCACGGCAAACCGTATTCAAGAAAAAAGGCGCTTCACATCGCGGTGAAGCGCCTTGCCGTTGTCGTGATTCGACGATCAACGCGAAACGATCAGACCCTTGCTGGTAACGACCACCCAGCGGCCATCCTGCTTGCGGATGGCGTCGACGCGGCCGAGGCCGGGGACGGGATCGCCGGCATAAACCTCGTAGATGCCGCCGCGGCCCTCGATCAGCGCGCCGCCATTGCCGACGTCGCGCAGCGCCCAACCGTCCACCACCGGCAGGCGGCCGACCTCGGGCCTGGGAGCGGCGGGCGCGGCCGCCGGGGTGACGGAGCCCGTGACCTCGCGGGCGGGCGTCGCCGCAGCAACGGTCGTCTGCGGCGGGGCACGGAGCTTGTCGACGGTCTCGCTGAGCTTGTTGAGCTTAGCCATCGGCTCGGCCTGGGCCTTCTCGACCTTCTCGATCCGGTCGCTGGCCTTGCTGAACTGGGCCTGGCCGGCCTTGGCGGTCTGCTCGACGCTGGCCTTCAGCGCGGCGATTTCGGATTCCATCCGGGCAAGCGAGACATCGGCCGCTTCCTTCGCGGCGGCGTCCTTGGCCGCGGTGTCCTTGGCGGCAGCAGCGGCCGGGGCGGCGAGATGGCCGAGGCCCGCGGTCGCCAGCGCGCCACCGATGGCCCCTGCCACGGTTGCCAGCGCGATCACCGCGGCCATCGCCCCGAGGCGGCGGCTGCCGGCCGGCTTGCCAGCGGCCTTGGCGGCCTGCTCGGCACCCGGCTTGGACGCGGTGGCTTCATGGTCCCAGGTACGGTCGCCGGGCGCCATGATCATCAGCTTGCCCGGGAAACGCGGCTCTTCTCGCTTGCCGGTCTCGACCTTGGGCACTTCCATGTTGGTCGGCTCGATCTTGGCGTCGATCTTGGCCTCGATCATCGGATCAAGCCGGGACGGCTCAACCCTTGGCGCCTCGACCCTTGGCGCCTCGACCTTCGGCGCATCCGCCTTCGGCGAGGTCTCTTCCTGCTCGGGCGCGAGCCGCGGAGCCTCGACACCGGCCGCGGCCATCACGGGCTCGCTTTTCGCCGCCATTTCGGCACCGGTTTGACCGCTCACCGGCTCGCTCTGCTGCTCACTCACGTTCAAAGTCTCCAGACTGGGTTGACAATTCGGTAACTTTTATTGCTTGCGAAATGGTTACCCTCGCCCGCCATTACCTAAATTTTAGGGAGTTTTCCGGGCCGGATTTGGGCGATGTTGCCCTGCGGCAATCTGCACCGCTTCCGTTTGCGCGCGGCACTTTCCCGATTAACATACCGCCATCTTCCAGCCAGAAGGCAGGGGAGTGCCATGACGATCGAGAAATGCATCAATGAATTTGATGTCGATGACGTCATTTTTGAGGAAGGCTCGACCGGCCGCGAGCTGTTTGTCGTGCTCGACGGCAAGGTCGACATCGCCAAGGTCGATGGCGGGCACAAGACGATCATCGTCAGCCTCGGCAAGGGCGAGTTCTTCGGCGAGATGGCGGTGATCGACGGTTCGGCGCGCTCGGCGACCGCCATTGCCTCCGCGCCGGGCACGCGGGTGATGCGGATCAACCACGCCCGTTTCGTCTATCTGGTCAGCCAGCAGCCGGCGTTCGCGCTGATGGTGATGGACGCGCTCTCGAAACGCCTGCGCGCCTCCAACGCCGTCACCTACCGTGCGGCGGCCGCATCATGAGCGAGCGCAGGCCAAGCCCGTTCAAGACGCTGTTCGACACCGACGTCGCGACGCTGATCCAGGCCGCCGACGACGTCTACCAGATCCGGTTCAAGAATCGCGCGGCGAACGCCTATCTGGTACGCGGCAGCAAGCGAACCATCCTGATCGACGTCGGGCTGTCGACCAACTACCCGTCGCTGGTCGCCTGTCTCGACCATCTCGGCGTGACACCCGAGATGATCGACATGGTGGTGCTGAGCCACGAGCATCTCGATCACATCGGCGCCGCCTGGCATTTCCACGGCCGCGCCTACATCGCCGCGCACCGGCTCGCCGCCAACAAGATCATGCTGCGCGACGACTTCTCGATGCTGCGCAAGATGTTCAACGAGCCGAACGTGCCGATCGACATCGACATCTGGCTCGAGGAAGGCAATTTGATCGACCTCGGCAATTTCCGCCTCAACGTGATGTACACGCCGGGCCACACATCGGCCTGCATCACGCTGTTCGACCAGGACAAGGGCCTGTTGTTCGCCGCCGATACGCTGATGCCCGGCGGGGTGATGGGCGGCGTGTTCGGTTCCGGCTCGATCGCCGACTACATCCAGTCGCTGGAACGGTTGAGGGGCCTCAATTCGAAGATCCTACTGTCGGGTCACGGCCGGCTGTCCGACACGCCGCAGGACGACGTGCGGATCGCGCTGCAACGCTCGCACGGGCTGCTCGAGGACACCGCTCAGCTGTTCGACGCGCTGGATGCGCGCTCGAATTTCGAGCCGATCATGCAGTCGGTGCGCGACCTCAACAAGCTCGACGATTGATATCCGTCTGCGCGTGTCACATCGCGCAACAATTCAGGTCCCGCCATCGCGTGCGGCCAGCCACATCACGGAATTTGACAAATTCATTCGCGGCCTGTTCAACAGAGCAACAACAAAGCAAGAAGACAGGGAGCGAGGACCATGAAACTCTACGACTCGATCGGACCGAACCCGCGCATCGTGCGCATGTTCATGGCCGAGAAGGGCATCGAGATCCCCAAACAGACCGTCGATCTGCGCAAGGGCGAGAACCGCGAGAATGCCCATCTGAAGCGCAATCCGCATGGCCAGATGCCCGCGCTCGAGCTGGACTGCGGCAACTACCTCTCGGAGATCACAGCGATCTGCGAATATCTCGAGGAGAAGCATCCCGCGCCCGCGATGATCGGCAGCACGCCGGAGGAGCGCGCGGAATGCCGGATGTGGACCCGCCGTGTCGACCTCAACATCGCCGAGCCGCTCGCCAATGGCTACCGCTTCGGCGAGGCGCTGAAGTTCTTCGAGAAACGCATTCCGGTCGCGCCCGAAGCCTCGCCGGGACTGAAGATGATCGCCGCCAACCGCATCAAATGGCTCGATGACCAGATGGCGGACGGGCGCAAATACATCTGCGGCGAACGCTTCACGCTGGCCGACATGCTGCTCTACTGCTGGATCGATTTCGGCAACCAGGTCGGCCAGCCGCTGGATAAGTCGAACGGCAACATCGTGGCCTGGTTCAATCGCGTCGGCGAGCGGCCCTCCGTGAAGGCATAGGCATCCGAGCGCAGAGACCGGCCCCGCGGAGGACGAACCGCGGAACGACCAATTGCCGCCGACAGGGAAGGACAGAGTGATGCAAGCCGACGCCGCGAACGCTGAAGCTCTGGCGGAAATGCGCCGCCGTGTCGTGATCTCCTCGACGATCGGCAATGCGCTGGAGTGGTTTGACTTCACGGTGTTCGGGCTGTTCGCCGGCATCCTCGGCAAGCTGTTCTTCCCGGCCGACAATCCGAACTCGTCGCTGCTGCTGACTTTCGCCACGTTCGGCATCGCGTTCGCGGCGCGGCCACTGGGCGGGCTGGTGTTCGGGCTTTATTCCGACAGGCACGGGCGCAAGAAGGCGCTGATCGTGATGATCACGCTGATGGCTGTTGGCACCGGCATGCTCGGCTTCCTGCCGACCTTCGGCGCGATCGGCATCGCGGCGCCATTGCTGCTGCTGCTGGCGCGCCTGATCCAGGGCTTTTCCGCCGGCGGAGAATTCGGCAGCGCCAGCGCGATGCTGATCGAGTTCGCGCCGCCTGGCCACCGTGGGCTCTACGGCTCGTTCCAGATGGTGTCGCAGTCGCTCGCCTTCGGCCTCGGCGCGGCGATGGCGATCGGGCTCAACCTCGGCCTGTCGGCGGACGCATTCGCGAGCTGGGGATGGCGCGTGCCGTTCATCCTCGGCATCCTGATCGGGCCGACCGGATGGTATCTGCGCCAGCGCTGCGACGAGTCTCCGGAGTTTCAGGCCTATCTGGCCGAACGGGCCGCGACCGCACAACCGAAGCGGCAGACCACCCTCGGCCAGCTCTTCACGGAGCATCCGCGTGAATTGATCGCCTCTTTCTGCCTGATCGCCGCCGGCACCGCGATCAACTACGTCAATGCGATCTTCCTGCCGGCCTATGCGGTCAGCGAGCTGAAACTGCCGCTCCTGAACGCGCAGCTGGGACTGCTTTGCGTCAGTCTCGCCAATGCCGTGATCGCGGTCGTGGCGGGGACGCTCTCCGACCGGATCGGGCGCCGCGCCGTGCTGGTGCCGGCGCTGATCCTCTACTCGGTGCTGTTCTACATCCTGCTGCAACGCCTCGCCGCGGAGCCGACGACCGCGAAGCTGTGGCTGTTGCAGATCACGGCCATCCTGCTCGGCTTCCTGGCCGGCCCGATGCCGGCCTTCATGACCGAGATATTCCCCGTCGGCGTGCGCTCGACGGGCGCATCGCTGATGTACAATCTGGCGGTCATGCTGTTCGGCGGTCTGGCGCCGTTCATCAACACCTGGCTGGTGCAGACCACCGGCGACAAGGCCGCGCCGGTTTACTACATCCTGTTCGCCGCCGCGGTGGGCCTCGCCGGGCTCTCGATCTACCGGCCGAAAGCCACCATCGGACCCGACCTGTCGTCGCTCCCATTGGCCGGCGACCGGCGCGCGACATAGCGCGAACCAGGCACGTATCGGGCTAGATCACCACCGGCTTGTCCGGCAGTTCGTTCGGGCCGCCGGCTGCGTGCGGGTAATATTTCGCGAGCTCCCGCGACACCGCTGCGATGCCGTTGATCACGCCCTGCTCGAAGCGGCCGGCGCGGAAATCCGTTTCCATCACGCGGCAGATTGCTTCCCAATTGGCTTGACCGACCTTCGCGTCGATGCCGCGGTCGGCGACGATCTCGACATCGCGATCGGCCAGCAGCAGATAGATCAGGACGCCATTATTGTGATGCGTGTCCCAGATCCGAAGATGCGAGAACACGTCGATCGCGCGTTCGCGCGCCGGCTGGTCGCGGAACAGCGGCACACCGTCAAGCGCGCCCTCGACGACGAAGCGGATCTGGCCGGCATGGGTCGCCTCGCCGGCCTTGATCGCCTGCTCGATGGCATCGAGCACGCGCGGCGGAAACTCGCGCCGCACACGCCAACGATGTTCCAGCAGATGCTTGCCGATACGCTTGATGCCCATGTGCCTACCAGCTCCCCGAGGCGCCGCCGCCGCCGAAGCTGCCGCCTCCGCCGCTGAAGCCGCCACCCGAACTCGAGCCGCCGCTCCAGCCCCCGCCGCTGCCGGACCAGCCCCCAGAGTAACCGCCACCGCGCCGGTAGGGTCCCGAGCCGGCCGTTGGACCGCCGAAATTCAAACCGCCGAAGATCAGCGCCGCGACGGCGGCGAACAGCCCGACGACGATGGCGGTGGCGAGCGAACCGGCCACCATCCAGGCGAACACGCCGACGATGCCGCCGGTCGCGGCCGAACCCAACAACCGCCCCAGCATCGCGCGCAGCACGCTGGCCACGATGATGACGATGAAGATCGTCACCGGATTGGCGAGATCGACCAGATTGGGTCCCTGCCAATGCTCGGGTTCCGGCGCCGGCAATTGCTCTCCATTAATCAGGCGGATCATCCGGTCGACGCCGGCCGAGATGCCACCGGCGAAATCGCCGGTCTTGAATTTCGGCGTGACGTCCTCATCGATGATGCGGTGGGTAACGACATCGCTCAGCACGCCCTCGAGCCCGTAGCCGACCTCGATGCGCAAATGCCGGTCATTCTTGGCGACGACGAACAGCGCGCCATCGTCGACCTTCTTGCGCCCGATCTTCCAGGCCTCGGCAACGCGGATCGAGAACTGCTCGATGGTTTCCTCGCCCGTGGTCGGCACGATCAGGACCGCGATCTGGCTGCCCTTGCGCGCTTCCAGATCCTTCAGCCGGTCATTCAGCGAGGCGACGTCGGTTGCCGACAGCGTTCCGGTCTGGTCGACGACGCGCCCGGTGAGCGGCGGCACCGCGACCTCGGCCCATGCCGGGCAGATGAAGCCCAGCAGGAAAGCGAGCAGGATGACGCGTGCGGCGGTCATCGCGATGGGTGTCCAGCCGGCGTTACTTCGACGGCGCGGGCGCCGGAGCCGGATTGAAATCGACCTTCGGCGCGGTCGAAATCTCCTTCTCATTGTCGACCGTGAAGTTCGGCTTCTCCTTGTAACCGAACGCCATCGCGGTCAGGTTGTTCGGGAAGGTGCGGATGCCGACATTGTAGTCCTGCACCGCCTTGATGTAGCGATTGCGCGCCACTGTGATGCGGTTCTCGGTGCCCTCGAGTTGCGCCATCAGGTCACGGAACAGCGCATCCGATTTCAGCTGCGGGTAGTTCTCGGTGACGACCAGCAGCCGCGACAGCGCGCTGGTGAGTTCGCCCTGTGCCTGCGTGAACTTCTGGAACGCGGCCGGATCGTTCAGCACCTCGGGCGTGGCCTGGATGCTGCCGACCTTGGCACGCGCATTGGTGACACCAAGCAACACGTCCTTTTCCTGCTGCGCAAAGCCCTTCACCGAGTTGACCAGGTTCGGCACCAGATCGGCACGACGCTGGTACTGGTTCACCACCTCCGACCAGCTCGACTTGACCTGCTCGTCATTGGACTGGATCGCGTTGTAGCCGCAGTTGGTCAGGCTCAATGTCGCCAGCGCTGCCAGCACGGTCCAAAGCTTGCGCATGTAGGTGGTCCTCCCGGTGGATTCTCTCGTCACGGTAACAGATTTTCGCCCGACAATCCCGCGTGGCGGGATTCGCGGCTGGTTTTACGGATGATGGCCCTTGCCTATCCCTCCCCGCGCCGTTCATCATGGCAAAAAAATCGATCCCGGGAGGATCCATTGGTGTCTGAACAATTCGAGACGATTGTCGTCGAGCGCCCCGATCCGGCGATCGCGCGGATCGTGATGAACCGTCCTGAGGCGCGCAACGCCCAGAACCTGCAGATGACCTACGACCTCAACACCGCCTTCGACCGCGCGGTGCAGGACGATGCGGTGAAGGTCATCATCCTCGCCGGCAACGGCCCGCATTTCTCGGCCGGCCACGATCTGCGGCCCGCCGGCAAGAACCAAGCCGGCGTCGATTTCCCGCCAGTCGGAAATTGGGGTGGCTTCGCCGAGCCCAATGCCCACGGCCGCTTCGCGCGCGAGCAGGAGATCTATCTGCAGATCACGCGGCGCTGGCGCAATCTCGCCAAGCCGACGATCGCGGAGGTGCACGGCAAGTGCATCGCCGGTGGGCTGATGCTGGCCTGGGCCTGCGACCTGATCGTCGCCAGCCATGACGCCGAGTTCTGTGACCCCGTGGTGACGATGGGGGTCTGTGGCGTCGAATGGTTCGTGCATCCCTGGGAACTCGGCGCGCGCAAGGCCAAGGAGATGCTGTTCACCGCCGATGTCTGGAGCGCCGACGAGGCGCATCGCCTCGGCATGGTCAATCACGTGGTGCCGCGCGGCGATCTCTCGACGTTCACGCTGGCACTGGCGCGCCGGATCGCGGCCAAGCCGGCCTTTGCACTGAAACTCTCGAAGGAAGCTGTGAACCGCTCGATCGACATCATGGGGCAGCCCGCCGCGATCGATCAGGCCTTTGCGCTGCATCAGCTCTGCCACGCCCACAATCTTCAGGAATTCGGAATGATGGTGGACCCCGCAGGTCTGCATCCCTCCGTCGTCAAGAAAACCGCCAACGTGTAGTGACCAGATGGACCTGACCTTAAGCGACGAGCAGCGCCTGCTGCGCGAAAGTGCCGACCGCTTCGTGGCGGAGACCTTTCACCCCGACCATCGCAAGCAAGCGGCGAACGATCCGCTGGGCTATTCGCCTGCGATCTGGAAGCAGTTCGCCGAGCTCGGCTGGCTGGCGCTGCCGATCGCCGAAGCCCATGGCGGGCTCGGCGGCGGCGCGATCGAGATCGGACTGTTGATGGAAGCGTTCGGGCGCGGGCTGGTGTCCGAGCCATTCCTCTCCACCGTCGTGATTGGCGCAGCCCTGGTCGCCGAATGCGGCACCGAGGCGCAGAAGCAGGTAATCCTGCCCAAGGTGGCCGAGGGCGCGCTCACACTCGCCTTCGCGCATTCGGAACGCGCCGCGCGCTTCGACCTCGCCCATGTCGACACCACCGCCGCCAAGACCGCCGACGGCTGGCGGCTGAACGGCAGCAAGATCGCCGTGCTCGACGGCGCGGCAGCCAACCAGATTATCGTCTCCGCCCGCATCGACAACGCCAATGGCGCATCGGGCAAGCTTGCCCTGTTCCTGATGCCGGCGGGAACGCCCGGCCTCACCGTGCGCGACTATGCGCGGCTCGGCGGCGGGCGCGGCTGCAATCTCGATCTCAGCGATGTGCAGTTGCCCGCCGACGCCCGGCTTGGCGACGGACAGGACGCGCTGCCGGCAATCGAAACCGTGGTCGACCGCGCGATGGCCGCGCTGGGTGCGGAAGCGGTCGGCATCATGCAGACGCTGCTCGACACCACGCTCGAATACACAAAAATCCGCAAGCAGTTCGGCCGGCCGCTGTCGGCCAACCAGGTGATCCGCCATCGCCTCGCCGACGTCGCGATGCAGGTCGATGAAGCCCGCTCGATGGCGCTACGCGCCGCGCTGATGGCCAATGCCGAGCCGGTGGCGCGCGGCCGTGCGGCGTCCGGCGCCAAGGCGAAGATCGGCAAATGCGCGCGCTTCGTCGCCGAGCAGGCGGTGCAGCTGCACGGCGCCATGGGCGTCACCGAGGAGCTCGACATCGGCGCCTATTTCAAGCGGCTGCTCGCCTTCGACACGCTGTTCGGCGGCAGTGCCCATCATTATCGCCGCCATGCCGCCCTGAGCGGCCGCGCCGACGCGTAACGGAGAGCGCATCATGGATCTCACCTTCAGCGCCGAAGAGCGCGCCTTCGAACAGGAAGTGCGCGACTACATCGCCAGCAGCCTGACGCCGGAAATGAAGCGCGCCACCGCGCTGACGCCATCTGTGTTCTCCGACCCCGATATCGGCATGGCCTGGCAGCGCGCGCTGCACAAGAAGGGCTGGGGCGCGCCGGGCTGGCCGGCGGACCATGGCGGGCCGGACTGGACACCGGCGCAGCGCTGGATCTTCGAGGCCGAATGCGCCCGCGCCGGTGTGCCCAATGTCAACGTGATGGGCGTCAAGATGGTCGGCCCGGTCATCATCGGTTTCGGCTCTCCGGAGCAGAAGAATTTCTATCTGCCGCGGATTCTCTCCGGCGAGGACTATTGGTGCCAGGGCTATTCCGAGCCGGGATCCGGCTCCGACCTCGCCTCGCTGAAGACCCGCGCGGTGCGCGACGGCGACGACTATGTCATCAACGGCACCAAGATCTGGACCACGCATGCGCATCACGCCAACCGCATGTTCGCGCTGGTGCGCACCAACGAGGGCGAGCGGCAGCAGGATGGCATCAGCTTCATCCTGATCGACATGAAGACGCCGGGCATCACCACCCGCCCGATCCTGACCATCGGCGGCGACCACGAAGTCAACCAGGTGTTCTTCGACGACGTTCGCGTCCCCGTGGCCAACCGCGTCGGCGAGGAAGGCAAGGGCTGGACCTACGGCAAGTATCTGCTCGAATTCGAGCGCGGCTCCGGCATCGCGTCCGCCAAGCTGCGCGAGGCGCTGAAGACGATCTCCGATCTCGCCAGCTCCGAGGCCACCGGCCGCGCCATCGAGGACCCCGACATCTCGATCCGGATGTCGGAGCTCGAGGTCGATATCGATGCGCTCGAGATGACCGAGCTGCGCGTGCTGTCGGCGCTACAGACCGGGCAGAATCCCGGCGCGGTGTCGTCGCTGATCAAGCTCCGCGTCAGCGAGATCCGCCAGGCGGTGACGCGGCTCGGCGTCGACGTGATCGGCCAGGACGGCCTTGCCGTCGAGCCGGCGCGGCCGCTCTACCGGCTCAACCATGAGCCTGTCATCCCGGAGGATTTGTTGCCGGTGGTGCCGGAATATCTCAACAGCCGCGCCTACACGATCTTCGGCGGCTCGTCGGAGATCCAGCGCGACATCATCGCGAAGATGGTGCTGGGGTTGTAGGTCCCCTCTTCCCGTCATTCCGGGGCATCGCGAAGCGATGAGCCCGGAATCCATCAAGCCGCAAGTCATGAGGCCCGATGGATTCCGGGCTCGCGCTGCGCGAGCCCCGGAATGACGGGTGGAGAGAGGACGGGCCTACGCCGCCCCCGCCTTCGCGTCCCTGATCGCCTGCCAGATCTTCGATGGCGTCAGCGGCGTGTTGAGCTGCTTGATCCCGACCTCGCTCAACGCATCCATCACGCCGTTGGTGATGCAGGGCGGCCCGCCGATCGCACCGGACTCGCCGCAGCCTTTCGAGCCCAGCGGGTTGGTCTTGCACGGCGCGGAGGGGTCGAGCGTCACCGACAGCGGCGGAATGTCGTCCGCGCGCGGCACGCAGTAATCCTGGTAGCTGGCGGTGAGCAGCTGGCCCTCTTCGCTGTAGGCGACGCCCTCATAGAGCGCCTGGCCGATGCCCTGCGCGACGCCGCCATGGATCTGGCCGGTCACCAGCATCGGGTTGACCGCGATGCCGACATCGTCGACCGTGGTGTAGCGCACCACCCGCGTGACGCCGGTCTCGGGATCGATCTCGACTTCGCAGATGTGGGTGCCGTTCGGCCAGCTCGGCCCGTCGACCTCGCCCTCGCTGTCCACCGACAGCTTGGCGCCGTTCTCCTTGGCCGCGATCTCGAACAGGCTGATGCGCCGGTCGGTGCCGACCACGGTGAGGAAGCCGTCGCGATACTCGATGTCGCCGACGGAAGCTTCCAGCAAATTGGAAGCCTTGTCGCGCGCCTTGTTGATCATGTCGTTGGTCGAGACCGCAACCGCGGTGCCGCCGACGAACAGCGAGCGCGAGCCGACGCTGCCGAAACCGGTGGCCAGATCCGTGTCGCCCTGGATGACGTCGATCTTGTCCATCGGCACGCCGAGCGAGTCGGCGACCATCTGGGTGTAGGTGGTGGCGAGGCCCTGCCCCATCGCCATGGTGCCGGAATGCAAGATGACACGGCCCTCGGCGGTGGCGTGCAGCGAGACCTTCTCGGTATGGGCACGGCCGCCGGTCCATTCGATGTAGCTGGTCAGGCCGCGGCCGTAGAGCAGGCCCTTCTTCTTCGCCGCCTTCTTGCGCGCGGCAAAGCCGTTCCAGTCGGCCAGATCGGAGGCGCGCTCCAGCATGTGCGCAAAGGCGCCGGAGTCATACACCTGCCCGACCGCGTTGGTGTAGGGCAGCTGCGCCGGCTTGATGTAGTTGACCTTGCGGATGGTGCGCGGGTCCATGCCGATCTGGCGCGCGGCGGCATCGAACAGCCGCTCGACGATGAACACGGCCTCGGGCCTGCCGGCGCCGCGATAGGCGCCGACCGGCGCGGTGTGGGTCATCACCGACTTGACCTCGAAATGCACCAGCGGCAGGTCATAGACGCCGGTCTGCACGAACGGGCCGAGCACCAACGGAATGATGTTGGCGGTGCCCGACGAATAGGCGCCGGTGCCGCCGATCGAGCGCACGCGATAGGCCAGCACGCGGCCTTTGGCGTCGAGCGCGAACTCGCCGGTCGAGGTGAGGTCGCGGCCATGGGTGCCGCCGACGAACTCGTCGGTGCGGTCGCCGCGCCAGCGGATCTTCTTGTTCAGCTTGGTCGCGGCATAGGCGACGACGCCGTCTTCCGGATAGAGGCTGGTCTTCTGGCCGAAGCCGCCGCCGATGTCGCCGACCAGCACCCGCACGCTCTCCTTCGGCCGCTTCAGGATCGATTCCGCCAGCAGGTCACGGGTCGAGCCCGGGGTCTGCGACTGCACATGAAGGATGAGCCGTCCGGTCTTCTTTTCGATCTCGGCGATGGTCGAGCGCGGCTCCATCGCCGACGGCACCAGGCGCTGGCTGACCAGATCGAGCGACACTTTGTGCGCGGCGCTGGCAAAGGCCGCTTCGACCTTGGCCGCATCGCCATAGCTCATCGCGGCCACGATGTTGTCGGGCGCCTCCGGCCAGACCGCGGGCGCACCCGGCTTGATCGCCTCGACCGGCTCGACCACCGAGGGCAGCACCTCGTAATCGACCTCGATCGCCTCGGCCGCGGTCTGCGCCAGCACGCGCGAGGTCGCGACCACGGCCGCAACCCCCTCGCCGGCATAGCGCACGACCTCATGCGCCAGCAGGCGCCGCGGCGGCACCGTCATCGGCGAGCCGTCGGGCCGCTTGAAGATCGCGAGCGTCGGCAAGGTGCCGATATCGTCCTTGACGAGGTCGGCGCCGGTATAGACCGCCTCGACGCCCGGCATCGCCAACGCCGCCTTGGCGTCGATCGACTTGATGTTGGCGTGGGCATGCGGCGAGCGCAGCACGTGCAGCCAGAGCGCGCCGTCCTCCGGCTTGTCATCGATGAAATGTCCCTTCCCGGTGACCAGCCGCTGGTCTTCCAGACGCTTGACTGGCTGGCCCGCACCAAAACGCATATTGCCGGGAAGAATGTTCATCGAATGGTCCTTGAGTTCAGAAATTTCGGCGGGTTTTAGCGGATTGTTGGCTTTAGACAACCACCACCGGCGTCATTCCGGGGCGCGCCCCTTTGGCGCGAGCCCGGAATCCATACTCCCGATGGTGGTTATGGATTCCGGGCTCGAGGCTTCGCCTCGCCCCGGAATGACGAAGTGGTGAGAACCAATGCAACGCGCAAGCCGGTTTCAGCCGAGATCCCGCAGCGCGGCCTCGACCACCTTGCGCTGCTCGGCGGTGAGCGGCGCCTGCGGCGGCACGGGGTCGCCGACGTCGTAGCCCTGGATCACGAGCCCGGCCTTGATGCAGGCAGCGAGGTTGAAACGGGCGAATGCCTCGTTGATGCGCCAGAGCTTGCGCTGGAGGGCCATCGCCTCGTCCCAACGGGCGCGGCGACACAGGTCGTAGAGCTCGACGCTCTGCCGCGGGATGATGCAGGCCGGGCCCGCCATCCAGCCATGGCCGCCGATCAGCATCACGGCGGCCGGAATATGGGCGGAGGCCGAGAACACCTTCAGGCTATCGCCGCAGCGGTTCATGATCGACAGCAGGCGGCCGGTATTGGTCGAGGCGTCTTTGATGTAGCCGATCCGCGGGTGCCCGGCGAGCCGCGCGATGACGTCGAGTGTGAGGTCGGAGCGCTGGAAGTTCGGATTGGTGTAGATCACGACGGGAATATCGACCGCGTCGGCGATGGCGCGGAAATAAGCTTCCACCTGCGCGTCACCGAGCGGAAAATACGCCTCCAGGATCGCAAGGATGCCGGCAGCCCCCCGCTTTTGATAGGCCTTGGCCTGCGCCACCGCATCGGCCGTCGAGGTCGAGGCGACGCCGGCCACGACCGGCACGCGGCCCTGCGCGGCCTCGATCGTGGTCGCCACCACCTGCATGCGCTGCGCATTGTTGAGATAGGCGAACTCGCCGGTCGAGCCGAGCGGCGTCAGCCCGTGGACGCCGGCCTTGATCAGGTCGTCGCAGAGCCGGCCCAGCACCTCGGTGCGGACATGGCCGGCGGGATCGACCGGGGACACCAGATAGGGAAAGACGCCGTGGAAATCAGCCATTTGCGAGCCTCGTCGACGGCGAGACATAATCGGGATCGTGGGCAAAGGGAAGCGGCTCGCCGCTGCGCAGGGCGCCGAGCACCGCGGCAAAGTCGGTTACCGCGCGGAAACCTAGCAGTCGCTCAGCCTTGCCAGCATCGTAGATCCGGCCGATCGATATGGGCAGCTGCCAGCCCTGCCGCGCGAACAGCGCCGGCGCGTCGGGAAAGTGGCGCGCGATCACGCCGGCCGCGTCGGTCTTCAGATCAGCGACATCGCTGCGCGCAAACGGGGTCGGCGCACTGATCACGAACACCTCGAAGCCACGGATTTTCTCCAGCGCCACGACATGGGCGTCGGCAGCGTCCTCGACCGTGAGGCGGCGGTACAGCAGCTCGGTCGCCTTCAGGTTCTCGCCATGGATGCCGCGGATGGTGTCGTCGTCCTCGGGGAAGAAACGGCTGGTGCGCAGCACCGCGCAGTTCAGCCCATGCTCGCGGCTGTACAGCCGGCACAGCCCCTCGGCCGTGAGTTTCGTGATACCATAGATGTTGCGCGGCTCGAGCGGTGCCGTGGTCTCGTCGAGCCACACCGCGGCGTGTCCTTCCTCGTCGCGGATCGCCTGCGAGATCATCAGCGACGTGGTCGAGGTGAAGACGAACTGCTTGTGGCCGGCAGCTACGGCGGCCTGTAGCAGATTGAGCGTGCCTGACACGTTGACATCGACGAAGACCTGCGGCGAGAACCGCGCGATGTCGGGCTTGTGCAGCGCGCCGCCGTGGATCACCGCCTCGATGCCGTGATCGGCGAAAACCCGATCGACCACCGATCGTTCGGCCACCGAGCCGATCACATCGGTCATCTCACCCGAGACCACGTCGAGGCCCGTCACATCGTGGCCGGCCTGTCGCAGCCGCGGCGCAAGGAAACGGCCGAGCCAGCCGGAGGAGCCGGTCAACAATACACGCATGACGTCCG
The DNA here is from genome assembly GCF_002831585.1 of Bradyrhizobium sp. SK17. Classification (GTDB taxonomy): domain Bacteria; phylum Pseudomonadota; class Alphaproteobacteria; order Rhizobiales; family Xanthobacteraceae; genus Bradyrhizobium. The sequence continues at coordinate 7,654,151 of NZ_CP025113.1, forward strand.
CCCGGCCCCGTGCCTTAGAACACCTTGGCGATCGCGGCCTGCGCGTCGCCCTGGATCTTCTTCAGATGATCCGGCCCGCGGAAGCTTTCGGCATAGATCTTGTAGACATCCTCGGTGCCGGAGGGACGCGCGGCGAACCAGCCGGCGTCGCTCTCGACCTTGATGCCGCCGAACGGCTGGTCGTTACCCGGCGCCTTGGTCCTGACCGCGCGCACCGCATCGCCTGCGAGCTCGGTCATGTTGAGCTGCTCGGGCCCGAGCGCCTTCAATGCGTTCTTCTGCTTCGGTGTCGCCGCGACGTCGATGCGCTCGTAAAAAGGCACGCCGAGCTCGGCGGTCAGCTCATTGAACAATTCGCTGGGATCGCGGCCGGTCCTGGCGATGATCTCCGCCGCCAGCAAGCCGAGGATGATGCCGTCCTTGTCGGTTGTCCAGGCCGAGCCGTCGCGCTTCAGGAACGAGGCGCCTGCGCTCTCCTCACCGGCAAAGCCGAAGCCGCCGCTGCCGAGCCCTTCGACGAACCATTTGAAGCCGACCGGCGTCTCGACCAGCTTGCGACCGAGCTTCCTCGCGACGCGATCGATGATCGAGCTCGACACGATGGTCTTGCCGATCGCTGCACTCCCGCTCCATTGCGGCCGGTGCGCGAACAGATAGGCGATTGCGGTGGCGAGGAAATGGTTCGGATTCATCAACCCGTTGGAACGGGTCACGATGCCGTGGCGGTCGGCGTCGGTGTCGTTGGCGAAGGCGACGTCGAAACGGTCGCGCATCCCGATCAGGCTCGCCATCGCGAAAGGCGAGGAGCAGTCCATCCGGATCTTGCCGTCCCAGTCCGCGGTCATGAAGCGGAAGGTCGGATCGACCACGTTGTTCACGACCGTGGCATTGATCCCGTAGCGCGCGATGATCGGCTGCCAGTAATGCACCGCCGCGCCGCCAAGCGGATCGATGCCGATCTTGACGCCCGCGGATTTGATCAGCGCGAGGTCGACGGCGTTGCCGAGGTCGGCGACGTAAGGCGTGACGAAGTCGTGCAGATGCGTGGTCGCCGCCTTGCGCGCGCGGTCATACGGCATCCGCGCGACGCCCTTCAGCCCGGCCTCGATGTAGCGGTTGGCGTTCTTCTCGACCACGCCGGTGACGTCGGTGTCGGCCGGGCCGCCATGCGGCGGATTGTATTTGTAGCCGCCGTCCTCCGGCGGATTGTGTGACGGCGTGATGACGACGCCATCCGCCAGGCCCGTGCTGCGTCCCTTGTTGTAGCTCAGGATCGCATGCGAGATCACCGGCGTCGGGGTGTAGCCGCCATGCGCATCGATCATGATCTCGACGCCGTTCGCCGCGAACACTTCCACCGCGCTTGCCAGCGCCGGCTCGGCCAGCGCGTGGGTATCGATGCCGATGAACAGCGGGCCCGTGAGCCCCTTCTCACGCCGGTAATCGCAGATCGCCTGCGTGGTCGCGAGGATATGGTCTTCATTGAAGGAGTTCTTCAGCGACGAGCCGCGATGACCCGAGGTGCCGAAAGCAACCCGCTGGGTCGGATCGCTGGGGTCCGGCTTGCCGGCAAAATAGGCCGTGACCAGCCGCGGCACATTGACAAGCGCTGAGGGATCGATGGGTTTGCCGGCGGCGGGATTTGGTGCAGTCACGTGACCTCTCAGATCTGGTATCGCCGACCATCAGCACAACGAGTGATGCCATGGCTTGATCGCTCGGCGTGCTACCATGGTGGCTTACCTTCAATCAAGCCGAGGGCTTTTCGTTCCGTAGCAGTTGCAGCATTGCGTCAAGAGACGTCGATCTGCTGCACCTTCTCGCGCAACTCATCGACCAGCACCCGCTTGTTCTCGGAATAGTCGACCGGCACCACGACGAGGTGGACGCCGCCGCCGGAGAACGCCCGCTCAAGGGTCGGCACGATCGCATCCGTGCTCTCGATCCGCGAGCCCTTGGCGCCGTAGCTCTCGGCGTATTTGACGAAATCCGGATTGCCGAAGGTGAGGCCGAAATCCGGGAAATTGTCGACCGCCTGCTTCCAGCGGATCATGCCATAGGCGGAGTCCTCCAGGATCAGGATCACGACGTTGAGCTTGAGGCGTACCGCGGTCTCCATCTCCTGCGAGTTCATCATGAAGCCGCCATCGCCGCAGACCGCGAGCACGCGGGTCTTCGGATACAGCATCGCCGCCATCATCGCCGACGGCAGGCCGGCGCCCATGGTGGCGAGCGCGTTGTCGAGCAGCAGCGAGTTCGCCAACAGCGTGCGGTAGTTGCGCGCGAACCAGATCTTGTACATGCCGTTGTCGAGCGCGACGATGCCGTCCTCGGGAATGACCTGCCGCACATCGTGCACGATGCGCTGCGGCGTCGGCGGCCAGCGGCCCTCGGTGGCGCGATCAGTGATCTTGGCCAAGATACCCTCGCGCAAACTGAGCAGCGCGCTGGCATGCGGCAGCTTGCCCTCGAGCCGGTCGGCCAGCAATTCAAGGCTCGGCCCGACATCGCCGATCACCTCGCATTGCGGGAAATAGACCTGCTCGACATTGGCCGGCATGTAGCTGACATGCACGACCTGCGGTCCCTTTGGCCCCATGATGAAAGGCGGCTTCTCGATCGTGTCGTGGCCGATCGCGATGATCAGGTCGGCGCGATCGATCGCCTCATGCACGTAGTCGCGCTCGCTTAGCGCGGCGGTCCCCATATATTGGTTGGTTCCGCCGGACACCGTGCCCTTGCCCATCTGGGTGGTGAAGAACGGGATTTTCGTGCGCCGCACGAAGTCGCCGATGCCCGCGGTCGAGCGTGGGCGCGAGGCGGCGGCGCCAAGCATGATCAGCGGGCGCTGCGCCTTCAGGATCATCTCGGCGGCGCGATCGAGCGCTGCGGCATGCGCGATCGGAATCTCGATCGGATGCGGCGGGATCATGTCGACCGGCGTGGTCTCCTCGCCCGCGATGTCCTCCGGCAATTCGAGCAGCACCGGCCCCGGCCGCTCCTGCGTCGCGATCCGGAAGGCATCGCGGACCAACGTCGGAATCGTCGCACCGCTGACGATCTGTAGCGACAGCTTGGTCAACGGCCGGAAGGTGTTGACGATGTCGACGATCTGGAACTTGGCCTGCCGGCTGCTCAGAATGCCTTTCTGCCCGGTCAGCATCACCATCGGCATCGCGCCGAGCAGCGCGTAGGCCGCGCCGGTCGTGAGGTTGAGCGCGCCCGGGCCGAGCGTCGTGATGCAGACGCCGGGCTTTCCGGTCAGCCGGCCATAGGTCGCCGCCATGAAGGCCGCGGCCTGCTCGTGGCGGGTCACGATCAGCTTGATCGAGGATTTGCGCAGGCTCTCGACGACGTCGAGATTCTCCTCGCCGGGAACGCCGAACACCCGTTCCACACCCTCATTCTCGAGCGCAGCGACCAGCAGATCGGAACCTTTGACCATCTCAACCTCGCATCGTTGATTGCATGCCGCGCACCGAGCATAGCCGCATCGCGCGCCGCCGGAAACTCCCTCGCAATCTCATGGCTTGTGGGCCTTGATCCAGGCGTCGGCGGCAGGGAGCACCCGCTGGGAGAGATCGGCCGAGATCGCGATCGCCTGCACGGCGCGCGCGACCATCACCCGGCCACCGCTGGTCGATTGCGACGGGGCGAAGGCGGCAAGCTCCGCAGCATGGGCCTCGTCGGTGAAATTGGTCATGAAGCTCGGCACGAACTGGTCACGGAAGCTCGGCCCCTGCTTGGCCAGCAGCGCGTCGAAATTGGCCTGGACGAAGTCCCAGGCGAGTTGCGGCTGCTCGCCCGCCGACGCAACCGCGTTGATCATCCCGGTGACGATGGTGTCGGGCAATTCGTTGGTCAGCGTCAACGCCAGCGTCGCGCGCGCCAGTTCGGTGTCGCGGGCGCTGGCTGCGGCGAAGTAGTAGCGCAGCCGCTCATTGGTGACCGTGCTGGAACGTGCCAGCGTCAGCAATCTGTCGTAGGTCGTCCGATCGGCGGTGATGCCGACGACATGGGTGACGGCATCGCGCAGCGTGGTCGGCAACGCGTTGGGATCATCGAGGAACGCCGCGAAGCGCCGCCTCGCCTCCGCCACCACGGCGGCATCCCCGAGATCGCCAAGCGCCGAGATCAGGCTGGCACGCAGCAAGGCGGTGTCGTCGTCGCCCGCTCCGTGTCCGTCCCATCCGATCCGGTCGAACACCGGGCGCAGCTTGGCGCGGGCATAGGCCTGGATCACCGGCCGCTCGGCGCGATCGCGCGACAGGCGGTTGAGCGTGAGAAGTGTCGAGATCACCTGGTCCCAAACCGCGCGGTGGTCGGCGGCATCGAGTGCGTCGAGCAGCGCAAGGTAGGACGGCGGCTCGGCGCGGCCGGCCTGCACCAAGGCCCAGCTATCGGAGACGACGTTGAGCCGGTCCTCCACCTGCATTTGCGGGAATGCGTTGAGCAATGCCCCGCGGTTCTTCAGGCCATATTCCACCCTGTAGTAACCGACATCGCCGAGATTGACCTTGATCGCATCCCCGCAGGCGCCGGCTGGAATATCGGCGCTGCCCTTCAGCAGGATCTCGCCGAAGGCCTTGCCATGCGCCGGTCCCACCGCAATCGGAACTTGCCAGCTATGGGCCGGCAGCGGCGGATCGTTGGCCGGTGCGATCACGAAGCGGTCCTGCCGCAAGGTCAGGCGCTGCGCGTCGCCATCGCAGGCCGTCTCGGCCACGACCAGCGGCACGCCGTCCTGCTCGGTGAACGAGGCCGCGATGCCGGTGATGGTCTTGCCGCCGGACGTCTCGAGCGCCTGCCAGAGATCGGCCGTGGTCGAATTGCTGTAGGCGTGCGCTGCCATGTATTTGCGGATGCCGTCGCGGAACGGCTGTTCGCCGAGATAATTCTCCAGCATCCGGATCAGCGCCTCTCCCTTGTTGTAGGTGATGGCGTCGAAGGCCGTGACCGCCTCGCTGTGATCGGCGATCGGCTGCTGCACCGGATGCGAGGTGCGGCGCGCATCAAGCGCCATGGCGAACTGCTTGGCGCCATAGCCGTTCAGCCAGCTCTGCCATTGCGGATAGAACTGCGCCGAGGCCTTGGTCGCCATCCAGCTGGCGAAACCTTCGTTGAGCCAGAGATTGTCCCACCAGGCCATGGTGACGAGATCGCCGAACCACATATGCGCCATCTCGTGCGCGATGATGCCGAAGATGCCGCGTCGCGCGGTCTCCGCATTAGTGGCAGGATCGAACAGCAGCCGGCTTTCGAAGAAGGTGATGGCGCCCCAATTCTCCATCGCGCCTCCGAACCCGCCGGGAACGGCGATCAAATCGAGCTTCGGCAGCGGATATTTCACGCCGAAATAGTCGTTGTAGTAGGCGAGCAGCTGCACCGCGCTGTCGAGCGCAAACCGGCCCTGCCCGCTCTTGCCCGCCGTTGTCACCACGCCGATCGTGACGCCACCGGCATCCGCCGTGATCCGTTCGAGATCACCGACCGTAAGCTCGAACAGGTAGGTCGACATTTTCGGCGTCGGTGCGAAGACGACCTTCTTGAGATCGCCGGTGGCCGGCTGCTCGCTCGTCACGGGCATGTTGCCGACCGCGAGAAGATTGCGCGGGATCAGCACCGTCAGCGCAAAGCTCGCCTTGAACGACGGCTCGTCCCAACACGGGAAGATCCGCCTTGCATCGGCCGGCTCCAGCTTGCTGGAGATCAGCCGCTTGATCCCGGTCCGGGTCGGGTAATCGACCGAGAACAGGCCAGTGCCGAACTTGTTGATCTGCGCCGTGAAGGCGATACGAAGCTTGTGGCGCCCGACCGCAAGCGGCTGGGCGAAGGTCAGCGTCGCGGTCTGCGTTGCGGCGTCGGTCGCGACCTCTGCGCGCTGCGCGCCATCGTCGATCGTGACCTCGGCAAACGTGGTGCTGATCGCGTTCAGCGTCAGCTGCGCAGTGGCCTCACGTACCTCGATGTCGACGGTCTCGATACCAGGCAACGCCAGGCTGGTGAAATCCGGCGTCAGCTCGATCGCGTAGTTCAGCGGGACGACCGTCTTGGGCAGTTTTCCGGGCGTGCGATCGAACGAGAATGTCTGCTCGGCCTGTGCGCCAGCCACCGCGACCAGCAGCAGGCCGATCGCCGTGGCAAGACGACGCAGCAGCGCGGTTCGGACGTGGATTGCAAGCTTGTTCATCGCGCGCGGCTCACCGGGATCTCGGGATTTTCAGATCTCATTGCGGAAGGACCTAGCAGGCAATCTAGTAGAGAAAATGTCGCCGCAAAACTGACAACTCCGCGACATTGACAAGGTAGCGGCTCGTAGCCATTGACGCGCACTCGTCGCGCCGCCTCGGTCTCTCGGCCCGTGTTGCTCTGCGGCCGGGTGGAAGGTTAACCTGCAACTGGCATTCCAGCCGCGACGGCCGGCGACCGGAGACAACCATGTTCGAAAAATTCTCGCGCCGGCAGTTTGCGGGCCTTGCAGGCCTCTCGGCGCTGGGCCTGTCGGCTCCGGCGCATGCGGCGAACCGCGCTGCGCGGCCCGACGGCGCGAACTTTCCCGCGGGCTTCGTCTGGGGCACCGCGACCTCGTCCTATCAGGTCGAGGGCGCCGTCAACGAGGACGGCCGCGGCCCGTCGATCTGGGACACATTCACCCACACATCGGGCAAGATCGAGGATGGCTCGACCGGCGACCGCGCCACCGATCATTATCACCGCTACAAGGACGACGTCCGCCTGATCAAGGACCTCGGCGCCAAGGCGTATCGGTTCTCGATCGCCTGGCCGCGGGTGTTTCCCGATGGGACCGGCACACCGAATCCGAAGGGCCTCGACTTCTACAATCGCCTGGTCGACGAGCTGCTCGCGAACGGCATCGAGCCTTACGCCACGCTTTATCACTGGGACCTGCCGCAGGCATTGCAGGATCGCGTCGGCGGCTGGCGCTCGCGCGACACCGCGAAGGCGTTCGGCGATTACGCGGGCTATGTGGCGCAGCGTTTGACCGACCGGGTCAAGAACATCTTCACCCTCAACGAGGTCGGGCGTTTCCTGCCGTTCGGCTATGCGCTCGGCGTCGACGCGCCGGGGCTGACGCTGCCGCCGGCCGAGGTGAACCAGGCCCGCCACCATGTCGCGCTGGCGCATGGCCTCGCGGTGCAGGCGATCCGTGCCAAAGGGCGGCCCGGCACGCGGGTCGGGCCGGCCGAGAACATCACAGCCTGCGTGCCCGCGATCAACACGCCGGAGAACATCCGCGCCACCGAGATCGCGACGCGCGAGCTCAATGCCGGCTTCCTCGGCGTCCTCCTCGAAGGCAAGTACACCGAGGCTTTCCTGCAATATGCCGGCGCTGACGCCCCCAAATTCACCGCCGAGGAATTGAAGATCATCGCGCAGCCCAACGATTTCGTCGGGCTCAACATCTACGCCCCGCACTGCTACGTCCTCGCCACCGACAGTGCGCCCGGGTGGAAGCCGCTGCCGATGCCGGCCTCGTTCCCGCATATGAATTCGGATTGGCTGCGGATCGCGCCGGAGGCGATCTACTGGGCGCCGCGGATCGCAGCCAAGCTCTGGAACATCAAGAGCATCTATATCAGCGAGAACGGCACCTCCGGCGAGGACAAGGTGGAGCCCGATGGGCAGATCTACGACCTCGACCGCATCATGTTCCTGCGCAACTACCTCGCCCAGTTGCAGCGCGCGACCGCCGACGGCATCCCGGTCCATGGCTATTTCCTGTGGAGCCTGATGGACAATTTCGAATGGATCTTCGGCTACAAGAAACGCTTCGGCCTCTATCGGGTGGATTTCGAGAGCCAGGCCCGCATGCCGAAACTAAGCGCGGCGTTCTATCGCGACGTCATCGCGCGCAACGCGATCGGCGCCTGATCACCCGGCTTGCGGCCGCGCACCGGCCCATGCCCGCCTGAGCAGATCGGCAATGCCGGCCGCCTCGATCGGGCGCGGATTCCAGTAGGGGTTCTTGGTGGCGAGCGCGGCGGCCTTGGCGATGCCGTCCTCGGGCATGCCGATCTCGGCGAGCGAGCGCGGCGCGCCGAGCCTTGCCGACAGATCGAACAGGCCATCGGCCGCGTCAGCCGCTCCCAGCGCCTTCGCGGCACGGCCGATCGCATCCCGCGCGGCCGGCGTGTTGTAGGCGATGGTGTGCGGCAGCAGCACGGCGTGGGTCTCGGCATGCGGCAGGTCGAACAGCGCGCCCACCGTATGGCAGAGCTTGTGATGCAGCGCCATGCCGACGGTGCCGAGACACACCGCGCACAGCCACGCGCCGTAGAGCGCGTCCGAGCGCGCATCGAGATCGCGCGGCCGGTCGATCACCTCCGGCAGCGACGAGGCGAGCTTCGCGATCGCCTCCTCCGCCATCAGCGAGGTGATCGGGTTGCCGTCGCGCGCGTAGAGCGCCTCGGCCGCATGGGCGATCGCGTTGAGGCCCGATATCGCAGAGAATTTCGCCGGCATCGAGAGCGTCAGGTTGACGTCGTAGATCACCGCCTCGGGCAGGATCTTCGGCGACGACTGCGTGGTCTTGACGCCGTCCACGGTCTGGCCGAGCACCGGCGTCATCTCGGATCCGGCATAGCTGGTCGGCACGATCAGTTGCGGCAGATCGGTGCGCAACGCGATCGCCTTGCTCAGGCCGGTCGCAGCGCCCGCGCCGATTGCAACCACGCCATCGGGCTTGAGCTTGCGGACCGTCTCCATCGCGCGTTCGGTAACGTCGACCGGCGTGTGCACCACCGCACCGTCGAACACCCCGGACATCCGGCCGCCGGTCAGGGCAGCGAGATCGCCGAGCTCGGCCTGCTGCCGCCGGCTCGCCAGCACCAGCGCGCGCCTGATGCCGAGCCGATCGAGTTCGTCGGCCAGCCGCGTAACCGTGCCGGTCCCGAATACGACGCGCATCGGGCTGACTTGATAGGTGAATGATTGGACCATGGCTGTTTCCGAACGTTGCTCAACCGCGACGCCAGTCGCGCGGCGTGCAGCCGAAGCGATGCCGGAAGCGCCGGGTGAAGTGCGACAGGTCGGAGAAGCCCCAGTCGAATGCGATGTCACCGATCGCGCGGCCGGCGATCGCCGGGTCCTTCAGGTCGCGCGCCGCCCCGTCGAGGCGACGGTCCATCAGATAGCTGGCGAATGTAGTGCCGGCCCGCTCGAACAGCTTGTGGACATAGCGCTCGCTGATACCGATCGCGGCCGCGATGGCGGCGACGCCCAGACCAGGCTCGCGCAGCCTGCGATCCACGGCACGGCGCAACGCGAGCCAGGTCGCATCGGCAAGGCTCGCGCTTTCGGCAACGCCGGCGCGGCTGCTGCGCGACAGGCTGAGTGCGACGAGGTCGAGCAGCACGCCGAACAGCCGTGCATTGTCCGCGTCCGAAGCGCGGAGCGCCGACGCATTCAGCACCTGCGCGGTCTCGGCGATGAGGTGACCGACGAACGGATCATCCGACACCCGCGCCGGCGCGACATCCGGCGTTGACGGCAGCCGTTCATCCAGCGCCTCGGCCGGCACCCAGAACGAGGCGACCTGGAGCGCGGGGCCGCGATCGTGCAGCAGCGCGAAGCGCTGCCCGCTGTCGAAGATTCCGACCTGGCCCGGCGACAGGCCGATCTCGCGCCCCGCCTGCTGGATGCGGCAGCGGCCGGCGAGCTTGAGATTGAGGTAGTAGCAGCGCCGGCTGGATGAGGCGATGTCGGCGGTCGAGCGCCGCACCACATGCTCGGGAAAGCTGACCCGGTTGACCGCGCCATTGCCGAGCCCAACGGTCTCGACCCGGGCCAGGAATCCAGGCGTCGCCGGCGGCTCCGGCGTCAGGTTCATGAAGGCCTGGCAGATCGCCTCGCGATAATAGGCGAATTGCTCACCCGGCCTGGTGTCCGCGGTATCCCAGCTCAGCCCGCGCGAGCGATCCGCGGCGGCGATTTGCTGCATCAGTTCACTCCGAGCCCAATCCGGTTCGGTCACAGCCAAGCGCGTTCCCGGGCTCCGGGTCAATATCCATCAGGAACCGCAGGGAAACCCGCGCGCATCCCGGGGCAATCCGGGACGCCGCGACCGATCTAACCAAACCACGCAGGGAGGTACAACATGTCGACCTATGTTCTCGTCCATGGCGCCTGGCATACCGGCGCCGAGTTCGAGCCGGTTGCCGCGATCATCCGCAAGTCCGGTCACGTCGTTCACACGCCGACCATCAGGGGTAACCGCCCCGGCGACAGCAAGGACTCCGGGCTTGCCGAGGCGATCCAGTCGATCGTGGACTATCTTGCCGAGCATGACCTCAAGGACATCGTGCTGGTCGGTCATAGCTATGGCGGCATGGTCATCACCGGCGTTGCCGATGCAGCGGCAGATCGCATCCGCCGGCTGGTCTATTGGAACGCGTTCGTGCCGAACAATGGCGAGTGCCTCAACGACATGGTGCCGCCGCACTATGTCGGCCTGTTCGACGCCATCCATGCCGAGCGCGGCGACGGCTCGGTGGTGCTGCCGTTCCCGGTCTGGCGCGAGGCCTTCATCAACGATGCCGATCTCGAGCTCGCGCAGCGCGCCTACGACAAGCTGAATCCGCACCCGCTCAAGACCTTCCAGGACAAGATCACGCTACGGACCAATCCGGCCGACATGCCGATCGCGAAATCCTACGTCAACTGCACGGAGGACACCGCGATGCCGCACGGCCTGCCCTGGCATCCGCGGCTGTCGCAGAAGCTCGGGCTGTTCCGCCTGGTCCAGGTGCCGGGCAGCCACGAGCTATGCTTCTCCAACCCGCAGCGACTGGCGCAGGCCTTCCTGGATGCCGGGCGCGACTAGGTCTTCCGTGGCGGTGGCTACGCCACCGCCTTGTACTCCGGCGCGGTGGCGAGGAAGCGCGCATAGGCGTCCGCGTCCGGTGGCGTGAACTTCTCGACGAGCGGGTTGCGGCGCGAGGCCCTGGTGCCGATGTCCGCGAGCAGCTCGTCGAAATGCTTGAAGTGGTACGGCGCGACGCACAGCCCGCCATAGACGCCCGCAGCCGGCCGCTCGACGCGCTTGAAGTTCAGCATCATCGCGATGTTGTCGTGCATCTCGGCCGCGCTCGGCTGCCGCGCGAGCTGCCCGTCGGCATAGCGCACCAGCCAGTTCGCGGCGAGATCAGCGCACAGTACGGTGCAGAAGCTCGAATTGAAACCGACGAAGCCCATGTCGGGCAGATCGGGATTGGCGATCAACCGGTAGAGTCGGTACTGCCCATCGGCTTCCACCAGCTTCTTCTGGTACTCCTCGGGCAGGAACGGCACACCGAGCTTGTAGCCGATCGCGAGCACCGCCACGTCGGCCGCGACCTGCTGGCCGCCGCTCGTCACGATGGTGTTGCCCTCGTAATGGTCGAAGGTGCCCTGCACCGCCTTGATGCGGCCGTCGGCCACCATCGGATAGAAGCCGGGGGTTGCGATCGGCACCGAGCAGTTGACGCCGTCCTCGATCCGCTCCTTCGGCACCATGCCGCACTGCTTCAGCTTGAGCTGCATCTTCAGCATGCTCTCGAGCCCGCGCCAGTTCGCCCAGACGAACGGCTTTGCGACGACATGCGCGAGGCGCGCCAACGGACCGATGCCCCAGCTCGCGAACATCTGCTCCTGCGCGCGGATGTAGAGGATGCGCTTGAAGTTGACGAGGCCGCCGACAAAATAGGGAATCCGCCAGACCGGCTCGCGAAACACGATGGTGACTTCGCTGGCGCCCGAATTGACCGCGTTCACCGCGATGTCGGTCGCCGATTTGGAGCCGCCGAGCACAACGACCCTGCGTCCCTTGGCCAACGCCGGATCGCTGTATTGCGAAGAGTGCAGGACCATGCCGCCCTGCGCCTTGAAGCCGTCCTCGCCCGCCAGCGGCAGGGTCTGCGGCTCATTGAATTGCCCGGTGCAGACAGCGACGAAGTCGAAATCCTCGTGGCCGGTGGCGCCGTCGGTCGAGCGCAGCGTCAGCGTCCAGCCCGGCCTGCCGTCGGCGCGGCGAGCCATGCCCTCGACTTTGGTGTCGAACCGCATCGCGCCGTCGAGCCCGTGGCTGCGCGCATAGTCACGCAAGTAAGCATGGACCTGGGGGCCCTTCGGCCATTCCGGATAGGCCTCCGGCATCGCCTTGTCGGTGTAACGATAGAGTTCCTTCGGGCTCTGGGTCTGCACATCAGGATAGGAGCGCGCCGGCTCCCAAACCCCGCCGAGGTCGCCGCTGCGCTCGATGATGGTCACCTTGTGGCCGCGCCCGGCAAAGGCCTTGCCGGCGGCGAGCCCGGAAATGCCGGCGCCGATCACGCACACATGCTTCTGCTTGACCATGAAACCGCTCCGCGTTGAATGAACAGATCCAATTTCGTCGGCGCACGCGTCCCCGTCATCGCCGGAGCCAGCTCCGGCGATTCACCTCGCGCGCGATGGTGTCGTTTGCTGCGCTAGTCGTTGGCTTCCGGCGGCAGGAAATCCACCTCGTGCTCGGCGGAGATCCGCACCACCTCGGCGGGGTCCTGCAGATTGTCGAGCTTCTCGAACAGCGCCTCGAGCTTCTGCATCGGCGACACCCAGAACAGCGCGCGTGCCGGCTTGTCGGACTTGTTGAAATAGCCATGCGGAATGCCGCGCGGCAGACGCACGAGGTCGCCGGCCTTGGCCTGCACCCAGACGCCGTCGAGCTTGAGGTCGAGCACGCCTTCCTGCACCAGGATGAACTCCTCCTGGGTCGGATGGATGTGCACCGGCACGAACTGGCCGGGATCGCTGTTGGTCTCGAACGCGAAGGTCGAGTCGGTGACCGCCTTCGGATAGTAGACCTGGCCCAGGATATTCCAGCTCTTGCCGCCGTAGCCGGTGCCGGTGCGGGTAATGCCTTTCTCGAGCGTGCCCATGTCAGCCTCTCCAGTGTTGATGTGCAGTGCGGACACGGAGCCTGTCGCCGGCCGGCAGGGCTGTCTAGCCGATAAACGAATCCGCGGCCGGCGCGATCATGCTGCAATGCGGGAGCACCGAGCCGGCTGATTGCTGCCCAATGCCACCGCAGCCGCCTGCGCTCAGATCGGGCAGTTTGCGCGACGAAACAGCGTTCCCCTTTGCCGGCGAATGCTCTAGGCTCGCCAATATTTTAGACCTCAAACAACTCCGGACGGCCGGCGTGACTGCTGTTGGCAACGAGGTTTCGGCAAGGCTCAAGGATTTCGCGCGCGTCGCGACGGCGCGCGTCGACGACGCGGCCGAAGCGATCGGCCGCATCTTCTGTCCGCACGATCTGACGCCGGTCGATCATTCCGAACGCGATTTCTCCGCGCACCACAATTGCGCCGGCTTCGATGGCTTCTCGATCAACTATGTCGCGTATGGCGGATCGGTCGCGATCAATCCCGGTTGCCTCGATCGGTTCTTTCTTTTGCAGATTCCACTGTGCGGATCTGCCTCGGTGCGGACCGCCGCGCGCGAGCTCACCACTGGGCCTCGACACATTGCCTCATTGCTGTCGCCGACCATTCCGACCGAAATGACGTGGCGCGACGACTGCGCCCAGCTCATCCTGCTGCTCGACCGTAAGCTGGTGGAGCATCGCGCCGCGGCGCTTGGCGGCGTGGCGGTCCGGCCGATCGAGTTCGATCCGGCCGTCGAGCTGAGCGGGCCGCTCGGCCAGGCGCTCTCGGCCCGGATCGAGCAACTCGTGACGACGGCCGAGCAGCTCGGGACCCGCAAGACCTTGTCCGCGGTAGCGTCGGCCGATTGGCGCGAGTCGTTTCTCAACGTCCTGCTCGATGGCCAGCGCCATAGCCTTAGTTCGGCGATCGATGTCTTCAACGGCCGCACCGAAGCCCAGCCGGCGGCGCTGAAGCGGGTGCGGGCCTATCTGGAAACCCGCGCGACCGAGCCGCTGGATCTCGCCGAGCTCGCGGAGATCGCCGGCACCGGCATCCGCGCGCTGCAACTCGGCTTCCGCCGCCATTTCGGCACCACCGTCTCCGAGATGCTGCTCGATATCCGGCTCGCGCATCTCAACGCGCGCCTCAAGACGGCGCGGCCCGGCGAACGCATCGTCGACATCGCCTTCGACCTCGGCTTCACCCATCTGAGCCGGATGGCGAGCGCCTATCGCGCCAAGTTCGGCGAGAGCCCGAAGGCGACCTTGCAGCGGCTGAGCTGAGCCGATCCGCGTGACGATCGGTGGCTAGCGGTGAAACGGCGCCGTCTTTGCCTGCGCCGAAAACTCCGTGATCGGCGGGTCGGTCCGCTTGGCCTGCCGGACCATCTGCACGCTCGTCACCTGCTGCGAACGCTGTGCGTATTTCGATGGCGCGCTGGCGGAGGCGCCGGCGTGGGCGACCGGCGCCAGCAACCCGGACATCGCAAGAATGCCGATCAGAATGACAACAGACTTCAGCATCGCACCCTCCAGGAGGCTGAGACACCGAATAGCAATAGGCGTTTCCGAACGACGCCTCTGCCCGGCGTCTCGTTAATGAGGAGCGATGCTGTTCCCAAATCCGCCGAACCGCAACAATAATCATCAGCTGCCGATTTTTTGGACAGCCTGTTGCGTCGATCAAGGAAGCGGCACCCGACTGAATCCGATCAAGAACAATTCGGACACCTATTGGCCCGACCACATCGGGGATTTCGGTCCGCCATAGTAGCGCATGTGATTGCCGGCGGGGCCATCGGTCGCCGGGACTGTCACCTCACTGGCGCAGCCGGCAACCGCGGCGCAAAGACCTGCAACCACGATGCTGCGCAGTAACGCCCGCTTGAACCTCGCGACTGTCATACCGTCCTCCTCCCTACTCAGTACTTCGCGACCACCGGCCCGCCGAACTTGTAGTCGAGGCCGAGCGTCACGACCGAGTAGGTGTTGTCGACGGTGTAGGGAATCTGCGCATTCAGCGGCGCCGCGCGCTCGTATCGGCCGAAGTCGTAGTAGCGATACTCGAACTTGCCGATCAGGTTGTTGGTGATCGCATAAGCGAGGCCGCCGCCCGCGGTCAGGCCGCTGCGATTGGCCGAGAACTGATCGATGCCGAACACCGGGTCGGTGTTGGTGTGCTGGAATTCGCCATAAGCCCAGCCGCCGGTGAAGAACAGCAGCAAGCGGTCGACGGCAATGCCGCCGCGGGCACGGACCGTGAAGCCGTCGCGCAGGTTGGTCGCGTCGACAGATGCGATCGGCAAGGTCCCGGCATTGAACTGATCGACATCACTGCCCTTGATGCCGGACCAGAAGCCGTCGGCCTCGACACCGACCACGATGCTGCCGCTCTGCACATTGTAGCCAATCTCGCCGCCGGCGATTCCGCCGGTCGACGAATAGTTGATCGTGTAGTTGGCGGCGCCGGCCGGGCCGAGCGCGTTGTTGAGATTGTGGTTGCCGAAGCCGCCGCCGCCGAACACGCCGACATAGAAGCCCGACCAATCGTATGCCGGCGCCGCGACCGCAGGCACCTTGGTATAGAGCGGAAGGTCGGCGCCCAGCGCCGGCGCGCCGGCCGCCAGCATCGTCGCGAGCGCCGCGGATGCGAGAAGAATTCGTTTCATGGTGTTCCCCTGTCCCTGGTTGACGCCGCACCCGGCTGGCCTCTGCCGGCCGGGCGCGCTCGTGCGTCAGAAGTGAATGATGATGTCCGCCGAGCCGATCAGAGCGAAATTCTTGGTCGGGGCGATGCCGAGATTGGAATTGCCGTTGAACGCATTGGCATCGAGTGACTTGTAGTAGGAGACCTCGGGCCGGATCTCGATCTGCGGCGAGAACCAGTGCTGCCAGCCGATGCCGGTCTCGACATAGCGCGTCTTGACGCCGGTGCGCTGGCCCTGCTTGTCGTCATAGAACTCGATGCGATACGAGATGTTGTCGAGCGGCGAGGCCTTGTAGTTCAGGTAGGCGAGATAGGTCTGCACCGACGCCGTGCAGGCGAACACCGCAGCGCTGCTGCACTGGGCGAGACCCGGCGCGTTGAACGGCAGGTATTGCGGCGAGAACGGCGTACCACCCGCATTGTAGGCGGCCATCGCCGCCGGATTGTTGGCGTTCAGCACGTTGTTCTGGTGCAGATTGTAGGTCTCGAACGAGATGTGCCACTGGTCGTTGAACTTGTGGTACGCGGTCAGGCCGTACCATTGCAGGTTGTTGTAGCCCCAGGTGCCGCTGTTGATCGCGTCGGCGACCACGTAGACGCTGTCGTTGCCGGAATCGCTGGTCCAGCGCACGCCGCCGGTGATGCTCGGCACCGCGCCGGGATCCTTCAGCATGGTGGTGCCGGGGAACAGCGGATTGGGGAACGGGTTTGCGATCCTGGCGCCGGCGTTCCACGGCATGGTGTCGCTGCCGACCGACACGCCCAATTGCAGCATCCAGTTCTTGGTGACGGCCAGCGTGCTCTGCAGGCCGGTGTTGGTGTAGTTGTCGAACGTATACGTCATCGAGTGCGTATACATGTAGTTGTTCGGCGCGAGCTGCGCTTCGATGTCGGGGATCGAGATGAAGCGGCCGAACCGCAGCAGCAGGCCTTCCGCGATCTGCGGAATGAACACCTCGCCATAGGCCATCGGCAGGTCGTAGCCGTAGTTCTTGTTCTGGTTCAGGAGCTGGTTGCTCCACAGGCCGTATGCCGTCGTGTAGCGGTAGTTCTCGCCGTAGATCGGCGCGATGCGGAAGCCCCAGTCGACGTGATCCTTCTGCACTGTATCGGGCAGCCGCTCGATATAGAGCACCGCCTGGTCGAGCTGGACGGTGTTCGGATTGTAGTCATAGGCCGCGGGCGCGTTGCCGCCGCGTACGCTGTTCGAGCTCAGATTGCCGCCGGCATTGATCCAGCCGTAGACCTGGATGTGCGCGTCGTTCATCCACTGTCCCGCAGGCGTGGTGCCGAGCGCCGCCATCAGCGGGCTGTCGATCGAGCTCGGCCGCGTCACGCCGATGCTGGTCGAACCGCCATAGGGCCATTCGGTGAACGGCATCGGCGGCGTGCTCTGCGGCGTCGCAGGCCAATAGTCGCGGCGGCCGGGCGGCGCCTTGGGATCCGAAGGAGCAGCGTCGTGTCCCCACTCCAGCCGGTAGTAGTTCACGAACCGGGTGAAGAAATCGCTGCCGAGATAACCGTCGAGGCAGGAGTAATTCTTGTAGGGATCGCACGTCGACGACGACGGCGCCTTCAACAAAGGTGGATTGGCGTCGGCCGCGTGTGCCGCGTTGAGCAGGCTCACCGCCGCCAACGATACGCCCGCCAAAAACAGTCTCTTCATGATGATGCCCCAAGCTATTGCTACCGACGCTTCGAGCGCTCTCGCGTGTAACGTCTGTGTAATCTTTCGTGGGGCATTGAGAAAAAGGCGATACGGGTCTCCGCGCGCTTTCATTAAGATAAAATAGCCGGAATGATCATCTTCGCGTCGCGTGCGTGCGGAAGCGTCATTTGCTGACGCGCTTGCTCAAGAACTCGGCGAAAACCGTGACGTGTTGCAGAACTCTCGCGCTGCGCTGCGAGAGATTTGCGGCCAGCTGTGTCATTTCCGCAATAACGGGACCGACGCGCGTTCAGAGCCGATGCGCACGCTATTTTATTGCTATGGAAATCGCCGCGCACCTCCATCGAAGATATATGCGGCGCTTCGTTAGTCTTGCCGCATCAAGCGAAATCATTCGCTTCAAGCGAGACGGAGCGCTGCGCATCGTGGCAAACGTTACGAACTGTGCAAACGATGTCGGTCTCAACGACGAGATCGACGACATCGATCTGAATTTCCTGCCGACCGATCTCACGGCGCAGTGCCGCAACCTGATCGAGAGCTATCACGACATCCACGGCTATGCCTGCCTGCCCGACATGCTGTGGCGAGCGCGGCTCGGGCCGTTCATCGAACGCCACCACGAGTTCAGGCAGCGGCTGCGCAAGGCCTCGACGACCCGGAGCGCCAAGAAGTCCAACCAGGGCTTCGCCGAGATCGCGACGGCGATCCTGTCGCTTGAGATATTGGCGAGCAGCTTTGCCGGCTGGACCGCGCTGTATCCGGAGGCCGGCGCACGCGCGCTTGCCGTGCTGAAGCGGCAGCCCGGCGGGTCGCAAACGCCGCTGATGGACTTCTATCTCTACCCACCGAAATATTTCAGCGCTGCCGCGATCGCCAAGCTGACGCCGCGGGCGAGCCAGACCGGTGAGTTGGGCCTCTACCGAACGTCCAGGCCGGAGCTCGCGGGAGAACGGCTCGCGCTCAACTATGTCGGCGAGATGTTGCAGAAATCGGACGATGCCGCCCTGCCCGGCCAGCGCTAGGGCTGCCGCGCGTCGGCTATTTCTTTTATATTTCTCGCTCCCTGCAACAACATGGATTTTCTATCCGTTCCTGGGGGATGCTCGGATCGCTGGGTAGTTGGTGACATCGGAGCAGCAACCGACGGTCGATCGTTGAGGATCTCGCGCGGACATGCGCCGTTCTGACGGCCCTGGGCCCGCGTTTTCAGCGCTCCCTTCGGATGTTGCCGGGGCGGATTTCGTGCGGGCCGGAAGGGCTGCGACGGGGATCTTCCGGTGTCGTTCTCTACGAAGGCAAAATCCTTGATCTATTCGCTGCCCCTGTTTCAACGGCTCGCCGACATCCGCGTGCGCCGCACCGAAGCGGAGCAGATGTTCACGCCCGGCTTCGACCGGGAGCCGCGATCAGTCGCGTGGACCGACGTCCTGCCCCTGCTGTGGTCGGTCGGATCGATCGCCATCATCACCGCGATCCTGTTCGTGCTCGACGAGCCGATCGCCGCAAACCTGGTGCCGATCGCCTATCTGATCCCGGTGATCTATGCGGCCACAAAATGGGGCATCTGGTCAGGCACGCTGGCATCGCTGACGGCGATCGCCGCTGCCGACTTCTTCTTTTTCACGCCGCTTTACAGCCTTCGGGTCGACAATCCGCAGGAGGCGATCGACCTGCTGGTATTCCTGGTCGTCGCGCTGGCGAGCAGCAACCTGGCGTCGCGCCTGCGGCAGGAAACCGAACGGTTGCGGCGGCGTGAGCGGGAGATGCAGCATCTCTATGAGTTCTCCAAGCGCCTCGCCGCCTGCTTCACCATCTCCGATCTGATCGACGCCGTCAGGCACTATCTGGCGCGCACGCTTGGCCATCGCGCCGCGCTGTACGTGGCATCCGCCGACGGCCATTTCGAGTCCTCGCCGGGATCGGCAGCGGCACCGCCATCCATCCAGCAGTGCGTGGCGGCGATGACGACGAAGCTCGGTGCGATGGATCGCAGCATCGTCGATGAGGCGACCCAGGACGTGTGGCTGCTCCGCGCCATCGGATCGAAGACCGCGGTGCATGGCGTCATCGCGATCAATGCGGGGCGCGGCACGCGCGATGCGATCAACCTGCGCGCACGTCGGATCGAGGCGGTGCTCGAGGAGGTCTCGTGGACGCTGCAACGGCTCGATATCGGCAAGGCGATGGACGACGCCAGGCTGCATCTACAGGCCGAACTGCTGCGCGACGCCTTCCACGGCACGCTCTCGCACGAGCTATGCTCGCCGCTCGCCGCCATCCAGGGATCGGTGAGCGTCATCAGGGATATGCCGGCGACCGCGGCCGACGCCAGGCTGCGCTCGCTGATCGAGGCCGTTTCGGATGAGGTGGTCCGGCTCGACGGCCACATCCGCAATCTCCTGAACGCCACGCGCGTGACGGCCGGCGGACTGACACCGCGCCTCCAATGGTCCGATCCGCGCGACATCGTCGACGCCGCACTCAAGACCCGGGCACGCCGGCTTTTGGCACACCGCATCGAGGTCGGATTCGACGACGATCTCCCGTTGCTCGATGTCGATTCCGGTCTGATCGAGGAAGCCTGCGGCCAGTTGCTGGAGAATGCCGCCAAATACTCGCCATCCGGCTCGACGATCTCTGTGCAGACCAGGCATGAGCCCGGACGCGTCGTGATATCGATCATCGACCAGGGCGTCGGCGTCACTCCTGATGAACAGCGCCAGCTCGGCCGCAAGTCGTTCCGCAGCCCACGCCACCGGACCAGCGTTCCCGGCTCGGGGCTGGGCTTCTGGATCGCATCGACCTTCATCAAGGCACATGATGGCACCGTGGAAATTGCAAGCCGCGGCCAGGGCCTCGGGACGACGGCATCGATCTTGCTACCGGCACCGCGAGCCATGGATCCGGAACTGGTGACGTCAGACGATGAGTAAGCCGCGCAATCTTGTCCTGCTGATCGATGACGAGCCGAAGATCCGGCGCTTCCTGCGCGCCGGCTTCGAGCTGCACGGCTTTTCGGTCGTCGAGGCCGAGAACGCCGCCGACGGCTTGAAGATCGCGACCTTCAACGCCCCCGACCTCGTCATCCTCGATCTCGGCCTGCCCGATTTGCACGGCAGCGAAACGCTGGAACGGCTGCGCTCCTGGTCCAATGTTCCGGTGATCGTGCTCTCGGTCGAGAGCAACGAGGACGAGAAGGTTCGCCTATTGCAGGCGGGCGCGGACGACTATGTCGTCAAGCCGTTCGGGATGGCCGAGCTGCTGGCGCGCAGCGATGCCGCCTTGCGCCGCTACTTCAAGAGCGCCACCGAGAATCCCGTCGTCGTGGTTGGTCCACTGTCCGTCGATCTGGTCAGCCGGGCCGTCTCGCTCAACCAGGCCAGGATCAAGCTGACGCGCAAGGAGTATCGCCTGCTGCATGTGCTGGCGATCCATGTCGGCCTGGTGGTGACCCACGATCAGCTGCTGAAGGAGATCTGGACCGGCAACCAGCGCGACAACATCCAGTATCTGCGCATCCTGGTGCGCAAGCTCCGCCAGAAGATCGAGGCCGACCCCAATCAACCGCGTCTGCTTGTGACCGAATCCGGGGTTGGCTATCGGCTGGAGAACCGGCTGGAGACCAGCGTCGCCGGTTGAGCGTTCTGACGCGCACCGCTCGGAATATATAGAATAATAATATATTTCCGGCGCGGAACGCCTTAGCTTGCCCGCGAAAGGGGCAGGCAGTGCAGTTCCTGATTCAACCGTTTCACATTCTCGGGCTCGAAGGTCAGTACTGGATGCTGATCGTGGTCGCGCTCGTGGCAGCCTTTGCTTTGGTTGGCTGGAAGACCGGTGGTCGGGGTTGAGCGGTTCGGCCTTCGCGACCTTTCCCGGTCCCGGCCCTGCCCATCCGGCCAGTTTCGCCACCAGCCGCGACATCCCAGATTGAGGGAAGCCAACGGAGTTTCCCATGACCGAACCGACCAGCTTCGCCTCGCTGTCAACAGCCCTTTCCGAGACCATTGCGCGGGCCGCGCCCGCGGTCGTCTCGGTGCATTCGCATCGCGCGCGCGCCTCCGGCTTTGTCTGGAAGGCGGGCCTGATCGTCACTGCCGACGAGGCGCTGGCCGACGAGGGCGAGGTTGAGATCCAGTTCGCCGACGGCAATCGCAAGGCAGCGACCGTCGCCGGACGCGACCACACCACCGACATCGCGCTATTGCGCGTCGACGGCAACGCCACTCCGATCAAGCTGTCGACCGGCGTCCCGGCGTTGGGATCGCTCGCAGTGATCGTCGCCGCCGACCGTGGCGCGCCGACCGCGCGGCTTGGCATGGTCTCGCGGTCGGGCCCGGCCTGGCGCAGCCTGCGCGGCGGCGAGATCGACGCACGGATCGAGCTCGACATCCGGCTGCGGCACAGCCAGCAGGGTGGACTGGCGCTGAATGCCGCCGGCGAGGCGTTCGGCATGGCCGTGCTCGGGCCGCGCCGCGTGCTGACGATCCCGGCTGCGACCATCGAGCGGGTCGCGGCCCAACTCGAGACGAGCGGCCGCATCGCGCGCGGATATCTCGGCGTCGGGTTGCAGCCGGTCCGGCTCGATGATGGCCTCGGCGCGATGGTGATGAATGTCGACAAGGCCGGCCCTTCGGCCGCCGCCGGCATCCGCCAGGGCGATGTCATCATCGCCGTCAACGGCGAGAAACTGTCGGGGGTGCGGGCGCTGTCGCGCGGCCTCGGGCCACAGAGCGTCGGCAGCATCGTCGAGCTCACCGTGCATCGCGGCGGCGAGCCGATGACCTTCAAGGTGACGGTCGGTGAAAGGCCCGAGACGTGAGTGATGAGCCTGCCTCCGATATCGTGATCGCGCTCGAGATCGACGATCCCGTGCTGGCCGACCGGCTGGCAACCCTGCTCGGCAGCGTCGCCGGCTTACGACTTGCCGCGCCGGGCGAGCAGCCCGCGGCTGCGATCGTCGTCCGCAACCGTGAGGTCGCAGGCGGCGGCGATTTCGAGCTGACGCCGCGCGAGCTCGACGTGCTGGCGCTGCTCGCCGAAGGCGCTTCCAACAAGATGATCGCGCAGCGGCTCGGGATCTCGGTCCACACCGCCAAATTTCATGTCGGCTCGCTGCTCGACAAGCTCGACGCCACCGGCCGCACCGACGCCGTCGCCCATGCGGCGCGGCGTGGGGTGATCAATTTGTGAAGGTGGGTGAAGGTCTCTCCACAGGTAGGAAGATTGAAGGTCCCTCGCGATATCATCTCCGCGAATGCAGAGATCTTGGCGGGTTGCAGGCGGGGCCCACCACTCGTCGTCCTGGCGAAAGCCAGGAACCATAACCACCGCATTGCATTGTCAAAGCGATCGCGGCCCCAACATCGCGCCACCATGCGCAGTCGGGCAATGGGATCCCGGCTTTAGCCAGGACGACGATGAGGATGGTTCTCGATTCAAGATGTCGAACATCGGTATTCAAGACACCAGGCACGCGGTGTCATCGCCCGGCCTGACCGGCTTCGCATTCTCGCGACATGAATCGTCCGAATCCAAATCAGTGATTGCGAAAATTCCGTTTCGCGGACGGACGGCTTAGACCAAATGCGTAAGTAGTCGACCGGATACAGATGGCTCCGCCATCTGGCTATGCAGTCATCAGCTCACAAAAAGAAACGGCATGAAGCAGCTGATCTTTCGTCATCGAGACATCGAATACACGCTCACCAACATCGAACCCGACCTCTGGAGTTGGTCGTTCGACATCAACGGCAAGACCAAGCGAGGCACCACGCGCGCGCGGCTCGATCTGCTGGCGCAGCGCCGGGTGTGCATGCTCATCGACCGGGAACTGAAGGGCGCCGGGCGGGACAGGCCGGAAGAACCCGACTGACGCCCGATCCGACTGGATTGAAACATCATCCCGATTAAGCTCGCCATTGGCGCTTGAACGCTCAGCAAGCGCGCTCCACGTTTGTTGCGGGGATGCCTCAGGACAGCGCGACGACCGCAGCGGCGACGTCGAGCCGGGCGCCGGCATATCGCCTGTCGTCCTGTCCATTCTCTCCGCACCCGACACTCCAGACCGCGGGCCACGACAGGCGCTCGAGCCCGGTCGCCGAAATGGCGGTGCAGGACGTCCACCGCGTGTCACCGCTGCGTCGCCACAGCACGCCGCCCGGTCCCATGTCCGGGTAGAAGGCGATGTCGAGCGCGAAGTCGCTGTCGGCGCCGAGATCCGGACCGATCCAGTAATGCGGGCTGCGCCCATGCTCACGCCCGAGGATCAGCGTGAGCGTCTGGTTCGGTCCGCGCAATCCGAGCCAGAGCGGCGCGATCATCCCCGGCGCGGGTGTGCACAGCAGCGTTTGCGGCGCGGCGGTGTCAGCGGCCGTGCGTCCCGACAGTTTCAGGGCGATGACCGTCGCGGGCGCCGGCGTGCCCGACAGAAGGGCGGGACTGGGTCCTCGCGGCAGCGGCGACCACGCAGCCTGGTCGAGAGACGGCAGCGGCCATGCGAGCTGCTCGCGCACGACGCCTTCGGTATCGAGCACCTGATAGCGCAAGCCGTGCTGATCGAGCGCCGCCTGCACGCAATGCAGATACTCGACGCCTTCGGGCATCCGGTGCGCGGTGCCCGCGCCCGCCGTGCAGATCTGCAAGACGCCGCGATGGACCTGAACGTCGAAGGCGAGGATGTGACTGCACAGATAGGCGGTCACGTCATGGCGCACCAGGATGTCCCAGAAGCGTTCGCTATATTCGTGACCGATCTCGCGCTGATAGGCGCCGCTGTAGCCGTTGATCGGGTAGACCGGATGATGCCCCAGCACGAGCTTGTACCTGGCATCCGCGTGCTGTTCGAGGACCGCTGCCAGCCAGTCGGTCTCGACGTGCCCCTCGCCGCCCAGCCCGCTCCACAGCGTGTGCACGAACACCAGCACGAGATCGTCGCGGCGGACCCAGTAGGACAGCCCCTCCTGACCAGGTGGCCCGTTGCGCGGCAGCTTCAGCACCTCGCGAAACACCGCCTCGCTCATCGCGTCATAGGTGGTGTGGTTGCCGGTCGTGTGCCACAGCGGCACCGCGCGCCGGTCGAGCCAGGCCATTTCGACCCCGAACCAATGCCGCCATTGCGCGCGCAACGCATCGGCATCCGCCGTGAGGCCGATGATCTCGTCGCCGGGGAAGAGAATGAATTCGGGCGCAGGATGCAGCCTGCGGACCACGTCGTTCACCGAAGCGAAGGTGCGTTCATGCAGCGCACCGGGAACGCCCGAGCAGGCATCGGCATAGATCACGAACTGATGGCCCGAGCTTCTCGGCAGCAGAGATCGAATTGGATCACTCATCGGTTGATTGTATCGCGAGGCGGCGCGTCATGCGATGACCATGCCATGATCGGGAGAAGACCACACCGAGACGTGACGTTGCGGAACAGCTGATCTGCCGGCCTGCGCTAGGCGACATCATGCCAAGCTGCTAGCCTTTCGCGCTTCAGATTGCCTTAGTTGAGGGACCGGAGCAAATGGACAACCGTAGTGATGTCTGGCGTGGCGTCGACACCATCAAGCCGCGCTTCATCGAATTGAGCGACCGGGTCTGGGCGATGCCCGAGGTCTGCTACACCGAGGCGCGCTCCTCCGCCGAACATCTGGCCGAGCTGCGCCATCAGGGGTTCCGCATCACCGAGAACATCGCCGACATTCCGACCGCGGTGATGGGCGAATGGGGCGAAGGCGGCCCCGTGATCGCCTTCCTCGGCGAGTATGACGCCCTGCCCGGCCTCAGCCAGGAAGCCGGCATTGCCGAGCATCGCCCGGTCGAAACCGGCGGCCATGGCCATGGCTGCGGCCACAATCTGCTCGGCTCCTCGGCGCTGCTTGCCGCGACCGCCGTGAAGGACTGGCTGGCCGCCAACAAGGTGCCGGGCCGGGTGCGCTATTACGGCTGCCCCGCCGAGGAAGGCGGCGCGGCCAAAGCCTTCATGGTGCGCTGTGGCGCCTTCGAGGACGCCGACATCGCCATCACCTGGCATCCGCACAGCTTCTGGGAAGTCGCTGTGACGCCGTCGCTCGCCAACACCCGCGCCGATTTCATCTTCACCGGGCGAACCTCGCACGCGGCGGCCTCGCCGCATCTCGGCCGCAGCGCGCTCGATGCGGTGGAATTGATGAATGTCGGCGTCAACTACATGCGCGAGCACATGCCGAGCGATGCCCGGGTGCATTACGCCCTGCTCGACACCGGCGGCATCGCGCCCAACGTGGTGCAGGCCCACGCCCGGGTGCGCTATTCGATCCGCGCCCGCGACCTGCCCGGGATGAACGAGCTGGTCGAGCGCGTGCACAAGATCGCACAGGGCGCGGCGCTGATGACCGAGACCAAGGTCGAGATGAAGATCATCTCCGCGGTCTCCAACATCCTGCCCAACACGCCGCTGGAACAGACGCTGCACCGAATCATGGAGGATCTCGGCCCGCCGCACTTCGACGATGCCGACAAGGATTTCGCCGGCAGGATCCGCGCCACCCTGACCGACAAGGACATCGCCTCGGTGTATTACGCGATCGGCATGGAGCCGACCGACCGGCCGCTGGCGGATTTCCTGGTGCCGATCGACGCCAAGCGCAATCCGCTGGTCGGCTCGACCGATGTCGGCGACGTCAGCTGGGTGGTGCCGACCGTGCAGGTCCATGCACCGACGGTTGCAATCGGCACCCCGTTCCACACCTGGCAGGTTGTGGCGCAGGGCAAGACGCCGGCCGCGCACAAGGCGATGGTGCAGGCCGCCAAGGCGATGGCAGGCCTCGGTGTCAAGGCGCTGCTGGAGCCGGAGCTGATCGCCGCCGCCAAGGCCGACCTCAAGAAGCGGACCACAAGAACGCCCTATGTCAGTCCGCTGCCAGCGAATGTTGCACCGCCGTTGGATATGTCGATTGCCTGAGGATCGAAATTGCGTGCCGGACCTGCTCCCGATGGGCAAAGTCCGGCACGCGGGAAAATCCATCTCGGAACAAAGGATAACGAACAAATATTTCGCAGTTTTGAGGTACGCAGAAGCGTAGTTTTGCAGCGAAATGCCGAACCGATGTGCGGTCGCGAACGATTTTGCACAAGCGATAGCCAAAAGACCTATGCCCTGCGGCGCGGCGGCCGTTGACCTCGGCGTTCATTCGGTGTGCCATCTGCCGCCAACGCGGCGGCCGCCTTCCACGGCCCGCCGCGCTACCATTTGAGCCGGACCGAGGGGACAATGTTCGACAATAATCTGCGAGGCATGATCGACGACGTGAAGGACGGGCGGCTGGATCGCCGCGCCTTCGTCAAGCGAATGATTGCGGTCGGCCTCACCGCGCCGATGGCGAACCAGATCCTCAGCCTCGGCGGCGTCGCGATGGCGCAAAGTCCCAATCCCTACAAGCCGACCAAGCGCGGCGGCGGCGGTCCGCTCAAGCTGTTGTGGTGGCAGGGCCCGACCCTGCTCAACCCGCACTTCGCCACCGGCACCAAGGACCAGGACGGCTCGCGCATCTTCTACGAGCCGCTGGCAAGCTGGGACGTCGACGGCCATCTCAATCCGATCCTCGCCGCCGAGATTCCCTCGATCCAGAACGGCGGCCTGTCCGCCGACGCCAAATCGGTGACCTGGAAACTCAAACCCGGCGTCAAATGGCATGACGGCAAGCCGCTCAGCGCCGACGACGTCGTCTTCACCTGGGAATATGCCAGCGACCCCGCGACCGCGGCCGTATCGATCGAAACCTACAGCGGCCTGACCGTCGAGAAGATCGACGACCTCACGATCCGCATCAACTTCAAGAAGCCGACACCGTTCTGGGCCAACGCCTTTGTCGGGGGCTATGGCAGCATCATTCCGAAGCATCTGTTCGCGGACTACAAGGGCGGCAAGTCCCGCGAGGCGCCCAACAATCTGAAGCCCGTTGGCACCGGCCCCTACAAATTCGTCGAGTTCAAGCCGGGCGATCTGATCCGCGGCGAACTCAATCCCGACTATCATATGGCCAACCGTCCGTTCTTCGACACGATCGAGATGAAGGGCGGCGGCGATGCCGTCTCGGCGGCGCGCGCGGTGATCCAGACCGGCGAGTATGATTTCGCCTGGAACATCCAGGTCGAAGACGAAGTGCTTCAGCGCCTGGAAAAGGGCGGCAAGGGCAAGGCGCTGTTCGCGGTCGGCGGCGACATCGAGTTCATTGCGATCAACTTCACGGACCCCAACACCGAAATCGACGGCGAGCGCTCGTCGATCAAGACGAAGCATCCGATCCTGTCGGATCCGAAGGTACGTCAGGCGCTGGCGCTGTTGGTCGACCGCGACTCCGTCAAGAAGGCGATCTATGGCCGTGCCGGCCGCACCACCGCCAACTATCTCAACGGCCCCGAGGAGTTCGTCTCCAAGAACACCAAATGGGAGTTCTCGATCGAGAAGGCAGCCGCGTTGCTCGATGAGGCCGGCTGGAAGGTGGGTTCCGACGGCATCCGCGAGAAGGACGGCAAGAAGTTCAAGCTGCTCTACCAGACTTCGATCAACGGGCCGCGGCAGAAGACCCAGGCCATCGTCAAGCAGGCCTGCCAGAAGGCCGGCATCGACGTCGAGCTGAAATCGGTGGTGGCCTCGGTGTTCTTCTCCTCCGACGTCGCCAACCCCGACACCTACGCCCATTTCTACGCCGACATCGAGATGTTCCAGATCCCGATGGTCCAGCCCGATCCCGCCCTGCACATGCGCCGCTACCACTCGCGCAATATCGCCACCAAGGAGAACAAGTGGCAAGGGCCGAACTTCCCGCGCTGGGCCAACAAGGAATTCGATGCCGCGATCGACGCGGCCGATACCGAGACCGATCCGATCAAGCGGGCCGACCTCTACATCAAGGGTAATGACCTGATGTGGCAGGACAATGTGATGATCCCCGTGATGCACCGCCTGGCGGTCGAGGCCTCCTCCAACACGCTGCGGCCAGCGCTCTCGGGCTGGGCCAACCAAACCGACAATCTGCAAGACTGGTATCGTGAAAGCTGAGCCGTGAAGGCTCGATGTGTGCTCCTCCCTCTCCCCGTTGTTGCGGGGAGAGGGTTGGGGTGAGGGCTCTATCCGCGAGTGCGTCGAGAGGTGAGTTCGCGGAGTGTCCCCTCACCCGGAGCGCATCTGGCGATGCGTTCCGACCTCTCCCCGCACGCGGGGCGGGGCGAGTCCGAGGTCGCATTTCAGTTCGACACAAATCTCCTGATCCAGTTGCGAGCGTTAGTCAGATGATCCGTTCATGAGTCAATATATCCTGCGCCGCCTGATGATCGCGATCCCGAGCCTGCTCGGGATTTCGGTCGTGCTGTTCGTCGTGCTGGCGCTCGCGCCGGGCGATCCGTTCAGCGAGCTCGCGACCAATCCGAACGTGCCACCCGAGGTGCAGGCCGCACTGCGCGCCAAGTTCGGCCTCGACGACCCGATCTATCTCCGCTACCTGCACTGGCTCGCGGCGATGGTGCAGGGCGACTGGGGCTTCTCCTTTGTCAGCCGGATCAATGTCGACACGCTGATCATGCAGCGGCTGCCGACCACGCTTTATGTGGTCGGCTCGTCACAGCTGCTGGCGCTCTTGATCGCGATTCCGGTCGGCGTCTATGCCGCGACCCGGCCCTATTCGCTGTTCGACCAGCTCGCCAACACCTTCGCCTTCATCGGCTTCTCGCTGCCGACCTTCTTCACCGGGATCCTGTTCATCCTGGTGTTCTCGGTGAAGCTGGACTGGCTGCCCTTCGTCTACACCAGCGTGCCGGGCAGCGGGATCAAATGGGCGCTGGAGATGATCCGGCAGGCCATCATGCCGGTGATGGTGCTCGGCCTGTTCCAGGCGGCGTCGATGACCCGCTTCGTGCGCTCGGCGATGCTCGACGTGATCCGGCTCGACTATGTCACCACCGCCCGCGCCAAGGGTCTCGGGCAAACCAAAGTGATCGTCAAGCATGTGATGCGCAATGCGATGATCCCGGTCGTCACTCTGATCGCGCTGCAAATGCCCGCCGTGTTCGGCGGTGCCATCGTCACCGAGCAGATCTTCCGGATTCCGGGCATCGGCTCGCTGCTGATTTCATCCATCCTCGCCAACGATACGCCGGTCGTGATGGCCGTGACCTTCGTCTTCGCGTGTCTCGTGGTGCTGTTCAACCTGATCGCAGATGTCCTCTATGGCTGGCTTGACCCTCGCATCTCCTTCCGCTGAACGGCGCGGCTATTCGCCCTGGCGCGAAACCTGGCGGCGCTACCGCCGGCACAGGCCGGCCGTGGTCAGCGCCGTGCTGCTGCTGCTGCTGATCGCGGCTGTCGTGATCGGTCCGTTCGTCTGGCGCGTCTCGATCAGCGATATCGACGTGGTGGCCGGACTGCAGGGTCCCTCGCTGGCGCATCCGTTCGGCACCGACGATCTCGGCCAGGATCTGCTCGCGCGCATGATCTATGGCGGGCGCATCTCGCTCGCGGTCGGCCTCGCCGCGATGCTGGTCTCGGTGTTCGTCGGCACGCTGATCGGCGCGCTCGCCGGGATGTCGCGGGGTCCGCTCGGCTACGCGCTGATGTGGCTGACCGACCTGTTCCTGTCGCTGCCGCAACTGCCGCTGCTGTTGATGCTGATCTATCTGTTCCGCGACGGGCTCAAGGCGATGTTCGGCCCGGAAGGCGGCATCTTCATCCTGATCGTGCTGGTGATCGGCGGCCTGCGCTGGATGCCGGTCGCGCGTCTGGTGCGCGCCCAGTTCCTGTCGCTGCGCGAGAAAGAGTTCGTCGAGGCAGCGCGCGCGCTCGGCGCCAGCCCGGTGCGGCAGGTGGTGCGGCATATCCTGCCCAACGCGCTCGGCCCCGTCATCATCGCCGGCACGATCGACGTCGCCGCGGCGATCATCGCGGAATCGACGCTGTCGTTCCTCGGCCTCGGCTTCCCGCCGGATACCCCGACCTGGGGCCGCATCCTCTATGACGCCAAGGACTTTCTCGACATCGGCCCGCATTGGGCGCTGTTTCCCGGCGGCGCGATCTTCATCGCCGTCGTCGCGATCAATTTCATTGGCGACGGGCTGCGCGACGCGCTCGATGCCCGCAAGGTGATTTGATGGCGCTGCTCGACATCAAGGGCCTGAAAACCCATTTCACGACCGACGCCGGCGTGTTGCAGGCGGTCGACGGCGTCGACATTTCGATCAACCGCGGTGAAACGCTGTGCGTGGTCGGTGAATCCGGTTGCGGCAAGACCGTCACCGCGATGTCGATCCTCAAGCTGATCGCGATGCCGCCGGGCAAGATCGTCGAAGGCGAGATCATGTTCGAGGGGCGCGACCTGGTGCCGCTGTCGAGCCGCGAGCTCGACGACATCAGGGCCAAGGAGATCGGCTTCATCTTCCAGGAGCCGATGACCTCGCTCAACCCGGTGCTGACGATCGGCGAGCAGATCGCCGAGAGCCTGCGCCGCCACGAGGCGGTGACCAGGAAGCAGGCGCTGGAGCGCACCATCGAGATGCTGAAGCTGGTGCAGATCCCCAACGCCGAGGGCCGCGTGCACCACTATCCGCACCAGTTCTCCGGCGGCATGCGGCAGCGCGTGATGATCGCGATGGCGCTGGCCTGCCGGCCCAAGCTCGTGATCGCGGACGAGCCGACCACCGCGCTCGACGTCACCATCCAGGCGCAGATCCTCGACCTGTTGCAGGACATGAAGGAGCGCTTCGGCATGGCGGTGATGCTGATCACGCACGCGATGGGCGTGGTCGCGGAGACCGCGCAGCGCGTCGTGGTGATGTATGCCGGCAAGGTGGTCGAGGAGGCGCCGGTCGACGAATTGTTCGGCAACCCGCGCCATCCCTACACCCAGGGCCTGATCCGCTCGATCCCGCGCATCGATCTCGACGCCGCGCACAAGACGCGGCTGGAGGCGATCGGCGGCTCGGTGCCGATCCTGATCAATCCGCCGCCCGGCTGCCGCTTTGCCGCGCGCTGCAAGCACGCCATGAGCATCTGCACCGAACAGGAGCCGCGGCTGCGCGAGATCGCGCCCGGCCATCGCATCGCCTGCCACCTCGGAGACGCGTCATGAGCGAACCGCTGCTGCGCGTGTCCAATCTGAAGAAGCACTTTCCGGTGCTGGGCGGCCTGCTGTCGCGCGAGGTCGGCCAGGTCTATGCGGTCGACGGCGTGTCGTTTGCGGTCGATCGCGGCGAGACGCTGGGGCTGGTCGGCGAGTCCGGCTGCGGCAAGTCGACCACCGGCCGCTGCGTGCTGCGGCTGATCGAGCCGACCTCGGGCGAAGTCGTGTTCGACGGCCAGAGCGTGACGGGCCTCGGCGGCGGCGACCTGCGCGCCATGCGGCGCAACATGCAGCTCGTGTTCCAGGACCCGTTCGCCTCGCTCAATCCGCGCATGACGGTGGGCGCTATCCTCGGCGAGCCCTTCATCATCCATAACCTCGTGAGCTCGGCCAGCGAACGCGAGGACCGCGTCGCCAATCTTCTCGTGAAGGTCGGGCTGAAGGCCGAGCATATGCGGCGCTATCCGCATGAATTCTCCGGCGGCCAGCGCCAACGCATCGCGATCGCCCGCGCGCTCACCCTGGAGCCGAAGCTGATCGTGTGCGACGAGCCGGTCTCGGCGCTCGACGTCTCGATCCAGGCCCAGGTGATCAACCTGCTCGAGGACCTCCAGGCCGAGTTGAACCTGACCTATCTGTTCGTCGCCCACGATCTCTCCGTCGTGGAGCACATCTCCGATCGCGTCGCGGTAATGTATCTCGGCCGCATCGTCGAGCTCGCCAAGGCGAGCGACCTCTATCGCAACCCGCAGCATCCCTACACCAAGGCGCTGCTGTCGGCGGTGCCGGTCGCCGACCCCAAGGCCAAGCGCGACCGCATCCGCCTCAAGGGCGACGTGCCGAGCCCGATGAACCCGCCCACGGGCTGCCACTTCCACACCAGATGCCCGATCGCAGAGGAGCGCTGCCGGCAGGCCGCGCCGGAGCTCCGGGAGGGCAGCAACGGGCACTTCGTGGCGTGCCATCTGGCGTAGGCTGCTCGCTGGCGCCGAAATATCGAAAACAACCCCATGCAAAGCAGCTGGCGGCGGCCGGCGTCCGACCTGGCGGCTTGACAGGTCGGGCAACTCAAGGGTATATTTCTAATATTCCGAAGTTCCGTAAGCACCGAAGCGGCTCGCGCCACGTCCGCAAGCTAGGGTGCACGGTCATGGCTCCTGGCATATCCGACGAGCAGGCAATACACGACGCCAGCGGCTATGCTGGTATGACCGCTGAAGCTCACCAAACCAACGCTTAAGCCCTGACGAGAGACGAGAACACCGAGCGCAGCCATCAGAGCGGAGCCGCCGGCAACGCGAAGAGCGCGTATCGTGGTCGACCGCAACGACCTGCCGATGATTTCCCGCTGCGGGCGACGCATGGCAAACGCCAACGCGGCAAAACCCGCCAGGCAAAGCACGGATGCGAGCACGTGACTCATCTTACGCCTCGCCCGGAGCGACGATCGGGGCCCGCCGATTTGCGTTACGCCTGGACTGAAGACTGCCGCCCTGCCGGGCCGTGCGTAGCGCCAGAACGGCATGGAGCAAACCGAGCGTCCAGCACATGATATCCATGCCGACGAACACCCAGTCGCCTTCGGAGAGGCTGTGCCACAGCGGACGCCGCGTCGTCAGTGCGTTGAGGACCGGCAACAGAAACAGCAGCGCTGACGCCGCCGATAACTGCTCGACCCAGGCCGACTTTGCCGGACGCAGCAGGGCATGCAGCAGCGTCAAGCCCCAGACGATGAAGAACGCGTGAATCTCCCAGTCAGCGCGGCCCTCCAACGGGTATGGCAGCAGGCGGTTGACCCACAGAAACGCGGTCATTGCGATCGACAAGCCGGCGATGCTCGCAATGTTCAATCGTTCCACGAGACGGAAACCAAAATCGGGGCGATCGGGGTCAGGCAGCTTCTGTCGCCGCTTGACGGTCCACATGACAAGGCCCGTGCCCACCATGGCTGTCCCCATGAAACTGACTAGAAAGTACAGCCATCGCATTTCGGTGTCGCTGAAGCGCCCCAGATGGAGCGCATAAAGCACGCCTCGGGTCTCGGCCGCAGCTCCCACATTCTCATGAACCGCCAACAGCCTGCCGGTGGTCCCGTCGAACTCCATGTACTGCGGGCTCATGGAAACGCGGCCTGCTTCTCCCCGCGTCACGGCCACACGCGCCGCCGCATCTCCGGGATGAACGGCATTGACGCGCCCGACATTATCCCGGCCCCAGCGTTCTTGGGCCTGCCGCACCATCTCCTCGACCGACGCCAATGGCACCCTCTGACCGCTGGGCTTGCCGGGCTGGATGAAGGCACTGAGTTCGGCGTTGAGCTGCTGGCGTTCCGCCGGGGTCTTGAGCCCGACCTGCTCGCTCCACGGCATGTACAGCGCCATGAGCGTCACCAGCCCGGTGTAGGTGATCATGAGATGAAACGGCAGGCCGAACACCGACAGGGCGTTGTGCGCGTCCAGCCACGAGCGCTGTCCCTTGCGCCACCGGAACGTGAAGAAGTCGACGAAGATCTTCTTGTGGGTGATGACGCCGCTGACAATGGCCACCAGCATGAACATCGCAGCCGCACCCGCAAGCCACCTGCCCCAAATCGCCGGCATGTAGTGAAACTGAAAATGAAAGCGATAGAAGAAGTCACCGCCCAGCGTCCCGCGCGAGGTCACCCTTTGGCCGGTCGCGGGATCGAAATGCCCCTCAGCGAAGCCGCGCTGGCCCGGGCTGGACGTGGACGTTCGCCAGAACGCATAGACGCTGTTGTTGCGACTGTCGGGCAGCCGCATGCTCCACTGCGATGTTCCCACCGCGATCTTGCCAAGCTCGTTGGCAATGCGCTGCGCGACCATGGCCTGATCGGGTATCTGGGCCAGGCGCGGCAGCTCCGGCCGCATCCATTGCGACAGTTCGTCCTTGAAATAGGACACCGTGCCGGTGAGAAACATGGCATAGAGAATCCACCCGAGCAAAAGGCCAGCCCATGTATGCAAGCTGGACATGCTCTGCCGGATGCCGTGGCCAGCAGTCCGATCATCGTTGCCCGTCATCACGCGTCGATCCTTCGTCAGGAGGCGGACCACACCGCCAGCGACAGCGGCACGGCCACGACGATCAGTCCCGTCCAGGCCTTCAGCGCGCTTCGCACTGCAAAGACCCAGATGACGGCACCGGCGTATATTGCGAAGCTAGCCAGCATGCCCGTGAGCACGGCCTGAGGTTTACTTATCGGCAAAGCAAGCGCGGCAACGCTGCTGAGCGCGGCCAGCGCATAGCCGCCAAACAGAGCGGCAACGATCCGCGAAACGAGCGGACCCACGGAGCGAACCTGATGGATCAGGAGATTCATTTGCCGGGAGTTGCCGGCGGGCCTGCGGGAATTGGCGTCAAGCCGTTGGCATTCACATAGGTCACCGTGGTGACATAGCTCACAGCATCATACTTCTCGGCGCCGTTCGCCGCCGCACGTTCGCCCGCACTGCGATCGTTGAAGCTGACCTCAGCCACGTAGACGCCCTTCCAAGGCATGTCGAACTGTACAAGGCCCTGATCGTCAGTGTGACCTTCCTTGGACCACCCCGATTCCGTTACCAGCGTCACCTTGGTCTTGGCTTTGGGGTGGTCTTTGAAGATGAGCTTGAATTGACCCTCACGACCGGTCGGCACGAGGTCCAGGACGAGCTTGGGCCGCTGCGCGGCAAAGCTGGTGATGAAGCGTGCGGCGGGATAGAACCAGTTGGTGACGTCCTTGCCCTGCTGCTTCCAGGCATAGAGCGGGTAGCTCGCATCCTCCGCGACAATGCTGTCGCCGGAAGCCGCGGAAAACGGCAGCGTGAAACCATTTGCGGTCTTCGCGGCGTCCGACGTCTGCTCGCCAGTCGTGGAGACGAGCGTGCCGGTCACCCTGGCGAACTTGTCGAGTAACCCCGGTGACATCTCACGAAGGTTCTCGCCGAATTCGCCAAAGCGAACCACGGCATTCTGCCCTTCGCTTTGCTCGATCCAGACCTGGTGTGCCTGCGCGGGCGCCACCACACCGAGCAGGACAATTGCGGCAATGAAGAGCTTGGTCATGACAGCACCTTAGAAATCGAATGCCGCAGATACGATGTAGGTTCGAGGCGACGCAGCGGTCACAAATGTGCCGGTCGTGAGCCAGTAACGCTTGTCGAACAGATTTTCGATGTTGGCGCGTATCGTGACGGGTCGACCGTTCAACGACGTCGCGTAACGCGCGCCGACGTCGACCCGAGTCCAGTCCGGGAACCGCAAGAGATTGGCGCTCGTGAGATATGAGCCGGACGTGTAGATCACGCGTCCATTGAGCGCGAGGCCCCTGACCCAGGGCGTGTCCCAGTCGAGGCCGGCAGAGAATGTCTTGTCCGGCACGCCGGGGGCGTCGTTGCCGCGCTCCAGCGGATTGGTCGGGCTCGTGAGCTCCGGCCGCAAAAAGGTCGCACTGGCCATGCCGCGCAGGCCGGGCAGCAACAGGCCGTAGGCGGACAGTTCCACGCCCCGGTTGCGCTGCTCGCCGTCATAGGCCAACGCGTTGGACGCCGTTCGGATCTGGCTTGGTCGCGCAATCTGGAACACCGCCGCAGTCGTTGTGATGTTGCCCCAGTCGACCTTCACGCCAGCTTCTTGCTGCGTCGACTTGAACGGAGCAAGCACAGCTCCGGCATTGCTGTAGCCGGGTCCGACGATGGTACCCTGGGAGAGCCCTTCGGCGTAGTTGGCGTAGAGCGAGACGTTCTGCCAGGGCTTGAAGACCACGCCGGCGAGGGGCGTCGTCGCCGCGGCGTCGTAGCTGCTCGTCATCGCACCGGTGAGGGTGCTGAAAGCATCCTGCTTGACCATCTGGTGACGACCACCCACGGTGACCAGGACTGCATCATTCAGGAATGACATGGTGTCGGCGACCGCGACGCTTGTGAGCGTCGTATCGGACGCGCGCCGCGGCGCGTTCCGCGCAGCCGTGATCACGGGAAGTGGCGACGGATTGTAGATATTGGACGGGACCGAATAGCCTGACGTCACATAGGCGTTGCCGGCCTCTTGATTGTAGCCGGTAAAGGCGACATTGACCGCATGACCGATGAATCCCGTTTCAAACCGCGACCGCAGGCCCACGTTGCCGCTGACCGTCTTGGTATAGGAATCGTAATAGGCA
The DNA here is from genome assembly GCF_002831585.1 of Bradyrhizobium sp. SK17. GTDB lineage: Bacteria > Pseudomonadota > Alphaproteobacteria > Rhizobiales > Xanthobacteraceae > Bradyrhizobium. Next base: position 7,690,673 of record NZ_CP025113.1, read on the forward strand.
TTGATGAGCCTGAAATTGCCGAGAGCGTCGATACCGCTGGTGAAGCCGGCAACGCGGGAATCGGGAAACGATTGTGCGTTCTCGCCCTCGCGATAGCCGAGGCCCGCGTAGGCCGTGAGCGCTTCGGTCAGATCGTATTCGATCCCCGAAGCAATCGTGTTGTCCCGCTGCCGAAGCATCGTGCCCGGGTACCAGTTGCTGCGTGCATCGGGCGGCGCGGGAATCGCCGGCACGTTGGACGCGATGGTCATCTGCGGACGGAAGTTCCTGGTGTCGTCATTCTGTGAAATGGCATCGAGCGTCCAACGCAACCGCTCCCCGCGATAGTCGAGCGACAACGCACCGAGACCGCTCTGCCAGTTTCCGCCATCGATCGAGGCTTCACCGTTGCGCCCGACCCCGTTGAACCGGACGCCCCACTCCTTGTTCTCACCAAAGCGGCGGCTGGTCTCAGCATGGAGACCGTAGTTGCCGGCGCTCATGAAGATCGGTGTCAGGCGCGCGAAAGGTATCTCCGGCGCGCGCTTGCTGACGATGTTGATGCCGCCGCCGACGCTGCCGCCAGGGGCCATGCCGTTGATCAGCGCACCAGGGCCTTTCAGCAGTTCGATCCGCTCGATGATCTGCGCCGGCACGTGACTGGAGGACACCAGCCCGTACAGACCGTTGAAACCGACGTCGCCGGCAGGAACGGTGAAGCCGCGGATCTGGAACGTGTCGTCGAACCCGTTGCTGCCCGTGGTGAGCCGGACCGACGCATCGTTGATCAGCGTATCTGCCGCCGTCCGCGCCTGCTGATCCTCGATCAGTTGAGAGGTATAATTGACGGTGCTGAACGGCACATTCATGCCGTTCGTGCTCCCGAGCAGGCCGAGCGTTCCACCCTGGGCCACTTGACCGCCGGCATAGGCCGGCGCCGGAGCTCCGATCGTCCGGGTCGATCCCATCGTGACGACGGGCGCTGGCGGTTCGGTCGGCCGCCGCGGCGCGACGCGGACGGAACGCTGAGGCACGGCACGGGGCCGCACGATTGGCTTCGCCTGCGATCGCTGTTGCGGCGCATCGACCGACACTGGAGGTAACGCCTGCTGCGCGTTGCTTTGGAGGGCTCCCATGCCGGCCAGTCCCAACGACACGGCGCTTGTCGTGACCCAAAAACGAAAACGGTTCTTATGGTTTTTAAAGTTGCTCACGAAGTCCCCAATTCACCAAGTCGGGCTTTGACTAAGAAATTGGAGATACGGAAACAACCGAACCAACTTAGAATCACTCTGCGCTTGTGCGCAAAGACCTCTTAGTTCGGCTCGCAACGGTGCGTCGATAATTCATCGCGCAATCTTGCGACGCTTTGACGCAAGTGAAGAGCCTCGAGCAGCGGACAATGGCAGTCATCACGCGTCAGCGTTTGACGTCCGCCATGCGAAGGGACCGAACCGCTCACGCAGCAACTCACTGTACCGGGATTACCGGGTCAGTTCGATTGGCATCGACACGTGCATCAGTGCCGGCGCTTCTTGATGATCTTGCGCCTCGCCTTGGCCATTGGCCGCGGAGCCGATGCGCCGTTCTCGCTCTCGTTCACTTCCGCTCGCAGCGTGTCGAGCAGCCAGTCGCGAAATGCGCGCATGCCCGGCGTCACCTCGCGCGACTTCAGCCAGGTCAGCCAATAGGAGCCCGCCGGAACCTCGGCCGCGAACGGCCGCCTGAGCCGGCCGGACGCCAGTTCGTTCGCGAACATCGCAATCGGCACCAACCCGACGCCGACGCCGCGCGCCGCGGCCTCGGCCATGCCGACCGAACTGTCGAAGATCGGTCCCTGGATCTTCGGACACGGCGCGCCGGCCACCGCGAACCACAGCGGCCATTCCTCGGCGCGGTACGAGCGCAGCAGGAATTCCTGCGCCAGATCGGACGGCTTGCGCAGCCGCTCCGCCGCGTCAGCGCAGCACACCGGCGACAGCGGCGCCGACAGCAGATGGATCGCCTCGGTGCCGTGCCACGAGCCGTCGCCGAAGCGCAGCGCAAGGTCGAGCCCGTCGCCCGCGATGTCGACGCGGTTGTTGTTGGTGAGCAGGCGCAGGTCGAGATAGGGATGCGCGCGCTTGAAGCCGTCGACCCGTTGCAGCAGCCACCCGGTCGCAAATGTCGTGACGCAGCCGACGGTGACGACCTCGCGCGTGCCCTTGGCCTCGATGCGGTCGATCGCGGCACCGATCCGGTCGAGCGCGTCCGACAGCACCGGCAGCAGCGCAAGCCCTTCGTCGGTGAGCACGAGCCCGCGCGGCAGCCGGCGGAACAGGCTCGCGCCGAGCATCTCCTCGAGCTGCTTGACCTGGTGGCTGATCGCGGTCTGCGTCACGCGCAGCTCCAGCCCCGCGCGGGTGAAGCTCAACAGCCGCGCAGATGCCTCGAAGGCACGCAAGGCATTCAGCGGGAGGTGCCGGCGCATCGCGTCATGACCAAGTTTTTCTCATGCCTCACTGTATAAATGATTGTTTGTCGATCGTCACGCCGTTCGGCAGGTTCGCGCCGCCAACTGGAGAATCGAGATGTTGACGAGACGGAGTTTTGGATTGCGCGCGCTAGGCCTTGCGGCGTCCTGCACGCTGGCGCGGCAAAGCGCTGCGGCGGGACAGAGCGCGGCGGCGGGACCAGGCGAGCCGGCGCAGCGATTGCAGCAGGAACTTGCCCGCATCGAGCTGGCGACCACCGGCCGGCTCGGCGTCGCCGCGTTCGACATGGAGACGGGATTGCGCGCCAACCACCGTGGCGACGAGCGGTTCCCGATGTGCAGCACCTTCAAGGCGATGCTGTCAGCTGCCGTGCTCCATCGGGTCGATCGCGGCGAGTCCAGCCTGGATCAACGGGTGCAGATCGAGGCCAAAGATATCTTGGCCTACGCACCGGTCACCAAGCAGCATGTCGGAACCAGCATGACGGTGTCTGAACTCTGCGTGGCCGTCGGCACGCTCAGCGACAACACCGCCGCCAACCTGCTGCTGCGCGAGATCGGCGGACCCGCCGGCCTCACCGCCTTCTTCCGCACCATCGGCGACAATGTCAGCCGGCTCGACCGCTGGGAGGTCGAGCTGAACGAGGCCGTCCCCGGCGATCCGCGCGACACCACCAGCCCGGTCGCGATGCTGAAGAACCTGCAACGCGTGGCGTTCGGCGACGTGCTGCAACCTGCGTCGCGCCAGCGGCTGGTCGACTGGATGGTCGCCAACAAGACCGGCGACGCAAGGCTGCGCGCCGGCGTGCCCCGCGACTGGCGGGTCGGCGACAAGACCGGCACCGGCGAGCGCGGCACCTATAACGATATCGGCGTGTTCTGGCCGCCCGGCCGCAAGCCGATCATCGTGACGGTCTACCTGACCGGGGCGAGTGCGCCGATGGACAAGTGCAACGAGGTGATCGCCAATGTCGCGCGCGCCGTCGCGACTGTGAGCACCGGACAGACCGGCTAGCATTCTGACGGCATCGGCGCCGCGACGTGCGCCGATCGGTTACCAGCAGCCGGCGGGCAACTCCCGGCTGCGCGGTGGATCGGCACCGGCGCGGGTGCAGGTGAAGGCGGCGCATTTGCAGGCAAAGGCCAGCGCGCGCGTGAGCTCGGCCGTGGAGATGCTCCCCAGCCCGCGCCGCTCGATCCGGTCCAGGCGATGCAATGCCGCAAGCAGCCCGGCCTGAAAGCTGTCGCCGGCGCCGATCGTATCCACCACCTTCACGACAGGTGATTCGACCTCGATCAGGCCGGTCTGGCGATGCCAGGCGCAGGCACCGTTGTCGCCGCGCGTGATGACGACGAGCGATGTACCAGCCGCCAGCAACGCGTCCGCCCTTTCCGCATAGGCCTCCTCGCCGAACAGATAGGCGAAGTCGACGTCGGACATCTTCACGATGTCGGCCTTGCCGCAGAACGCCAGCATACGTGCCCGATAGGCGTCCCTGTGCTTGACCAGGTTCGGGCGGCAATTCGGATCGAGCGCAATCGTCACCTGCGGCCTGATATCCTCGATGAAGGCCAGCGTCTCGGCGGCGCCCTGGTCGTGGACCAGCGTGGTCGAGCCGGTGTGAAGGCAGCTGACGCCGTCGCGCGCGATCGCCTCGCGCCGGTAGGTCCAGTTCCGCGATGCGGTGTCGGCGTCGTAGAAGGCGTATTGCGTTTCGGTGCCGGTGACGCGTGCAAAGGCCAGCGTCGCCTGATGGTCGCTGCGCGTCGCGCGGCCGAGATCGACGCCCGAGGCCGCGGCATGATCGGCGATCATCCGGCCAAAGGTGTCAGTTGAAATGCCGCCGACAAAGCCGGTGGGCACGTCGAGCCGCGCAGCGCCGATCGCGATGTTGAGGCAGGAGCCGCCGACCGCGGGCGTCATGGCCTCGCGCCCGTCCGCCGTCCGTGACGGCAGGAAATCGATCAGCGCATCTCCGCAACTCAGCAGCATCGGGCAAACACCTCAACTCGCCGGGGCCACGGCGGGCGCCTGCTTCATCGCCTCGCGGCTGTCGTGATCGAGCTGGCTCAGCATCCTGTGCACGCTCCGCTTCTGGCGGTGGAAATCGGCGAGCTGGGGTCTGGTCGGTTCGCTCAACCGCCCGAGCGCCGACATGCCGGCCATCGCCGCATTGATCGACTTGTGGGCGCCGCTGGCGACTGCACCCAGCATCGCGGCGCCCAGCAAGACGGGCTCTTGCGTCTGCGGCAACGCCACCGTGTAACCCGTCGTGTCGGCCATGATCTGGCGCACCAGAGGACTGCGGCTGGCGCCGCCGCCGATCACGATGGTCTGGCCACCGGCGCCGTGGGCCTCGAGCGCGTCGATCACATCGGCGAGGCCATAGGCCAGGCCGCACAGGCCGGCGATGAACAGCCGCTCCAGCGCCGACACGTCGGTATCGAGATCGAGCCCCGCGATCACGGCGCGCGAGCCGGGATCGGCATAGGGCGACCGGTTGCCGAGGAATTCAGGCAGCACATGAACATTGCGCGCCAGCAGCGCGGCGGCGCCGGCATCGCCGTTGCGCGCCAGGATGCGCCTTTCGAGATATTCGATGACGTCGATGCCGGCGCCCTTCGCCGCGACCGAAACCTCGGCATGTGCCGGATGCGACTTCAGCAGATGATCGATCGCGGCCCCCGCGGCGGACTGGCCGCCCTCGTTGAGCCAGAAGCCCGGCACCATGCCCTCGAAATACGGGCCCCAGACCCCCGGCACGAAACAGGGATCGACCGTCGTCGCCATGATGCAGGCCGACGTTCCCATGATGTAGGCGAGCCGCTTGCAGACATCGACCTCGGCGCCAGACCCGTCGCGGCCGCCGATCGCGCCAACGCCACCTGCATGGGCATCGATCAGCGACGCACCGACGGCCGCTCCCGGCATCAGGCCGAGGTCGCGCGCGGCATCCGCTGACAGTCCACGGCCGAGCGGCGAGCCGGGCGGCACGATCTCGCTGCCGATCCGGGCAAAGCGGTCGGACGCGAGCGCCTCGAGCCCGACCCGCTTGAGGAAGGATTCGCTCCAGCCGCCCTCGCCCGCGACATAAGTCCATTTGCAGGTCACCGTGCAGGTCGAGCGCGCCAGCGAGCCGGTGGCGCGGAACGAGAGATAGTCGGCGAGATCGAAGAAGTGCCCGGCGGCCTCATAGGTGGCCGGCAGATGCCGCTTCAGCCAGAGGATCTTGGGGATTTCCATCTCCGGCGAGATCGCGCCGCCGACATAGCGCAGCACCCGATCGCCGGTCGCGTTGACGAATTCGGTTTCATTCATCGCGCGGTGGTCCATCCAGACCACGACATTGCGCGCGGGATCGCCCGACGGGCTGACGGTGAGCGGCCGGCCTGCCCGGTCGAGCACGACCAGCGAACAGGTGGCGTCAAAGCCGATGCCCTTGACTTGCTCCGCGGCGACCGCGGCCTCGCGCATCGCAGCGCGCACCGAGGCGACGCAGGCCGCCCAGATGTCATCGGACGATTGCTCGACGATATCGCCGGGCTCGTGCCAGACCCGGATCGGATGCCGGGCCACGCCCAACAGCTTCCCCGCCTCGTCGAATACGCCCGCGCGGGCGCTGGTGCTCCCGACGTCCACCCCGATATAGGCCTGCCGCATCGCCGCTCTATCTTTGCTTGAGCATGTTGTCCCGCGACACTACCAGCAAGTGTAGCCGCCATCGACCAAAACGATGCTTCCGGTCATCAGGCTCGCCGCCTCGGAGGCGAGGAACAGCACGACGGAGGCGATCTCGTCGACCTGCCCCATCCGGGCCATCGGAGTTCCGCCGATCCAGGCGTCATACATCCGTGGGCTGTTCTTCACGAAGGCATTCAGCGGGGTCTCGATATAGGTCGGCGCCACCGCGTTGACGCGAACGCCGCGCGCGCCCCATTCGGCCGCCAGCGATTTGGTCAGGTGGTGCACCGCCGCCTTGGAGGCGTTGTAGAAGCACTGCTCCTGCGGCTTGTTGACGATGAAGCCGGACATCGAACCGACATTGACGATGGTGCCCGACTTCGCCTTCAGCATGTGGTTGCCGAAGGCGCGGCAGCACCAGAAGGTGCCGTTCAGATTGACGTCGATGACATTGAGCCAATGCTCGTCGGTCACCGTCTCCGCCGGAGTCTCGCTGCGCGCGATGCCGGCATTGTTGACCAGGATGTCGACCTTGCCGTACTTGCGCACCAGCTCGTCGGCGACCGCGGAGACGCGGCCGGAATCGGTGACGTCCATCAGCGCGATATCGGCGTCAAAGCCCTTGGCCTTCAGCTCCGCCTGCGCGTCATGGGCCGCCTTGGCATCGCGGTCACCGATGATGACCTTGGCGCCGGCTTCGGCCAGCGCTTCGGCACAGGCGAGCCCGATGCCCTGACCGGCGCCGGTGATGATGGCGGTCTTGCCGCCGAGCTTGAACTTCTCCAGATACATTTTCTTCTATCCTGGCTTCTTTCTGAGCATGATCTGTTCGGAAAACCGCTTCACACTTTTTCGGATCATGCTCTACGCGTGGATCGATTTGCCGCTGTCGTCGAACCGGTGGATGCGCGCCGGATCCGGGATCAAGGACACCTTGTCGCCGGGATGCAGGTCGAGCTCGCCGATATAGCGCGCGGTCAGCGTCCCGAGTTGCCCCGCATCGACGTAAAGGAAGGTGTCGCTGCCGAGATGTTCGGCAACCGCGACCGTGCCGTGCCAACCGCCCTGCCCGTCGCGCTCGACCTTCAGATGTTCGGGCCGCACGCCGATGGTCGTCGCGCCCTGCTGCCTGGCCAGTTCGCCGGTGACGAAATTCATCTTCGGCGAGCCGATGAAGCCGGCGACGAACAGATTGTTCGGCTTCTCGTACAGTTCGAGCGGCGAACCATATTGCTCGATCTTGCCGCCGTTCAGCACCACGATCTTGTCGGCCATCGTCATCGCCTCGACCTGGTCGTGGGTGACGTAGATCGCCGTGGTGCCGAGCTGCTTCTGCAAACGCGTCACTTCGAGCCGCATCTGCACCCGCAGCGCGGCATCGAGATTCGACAGCGGCTCATCGAACAGGAACGCCTTCGGCTCGCGCACGATGGCGCGCCCGATCGCGACCCGCTGGCGCTGGCCGCCCGACAGCTCGCGCGGCTTGCGGTCGAGATAGGGCGTGAGGTTGAGCGTGGCCGCGGCGGCCTCGACCTTGCGGTTGATCTCGTCCTTGGCGATGCCGGCCATCTTCAGGCCGAAGGCGATGTTGCCGCGCACGCTCATATGCGGATAGAGCGCATAGGACTGGAACACCATCGACAGCCCGCGCTTCGCCGGCGGCACGTCGACCACGTTGCGGCCGTCGATCAGGATGGCGCCGCCGGTGACGTCCTCCAGCCCCGCGATCAGCCGCAGCAGCGTGGTCTTGCCGCAGCCGGACGGACCGACGAACACGACGAAGGAGCCGTCGGCGATGTCGAGGTCGGCACCCTTGATGATGTGGACCGGCCCGAACGATTTTTGCACACCCTGCAGCGTAATCTGACCCATGGCAAAAGCCTCCTACTTGACCGCGCCGAAGGTCAGGCCGCGGACGAGCTGCCGCTGACTGAACCAGCCGAGCACGAGAATGGGCGCGATCGCGAGCGTCGACGCCGCCGACAATTTCGCCCAGAACAAGCCTTCCGGGCTGGAATAGGATGCGATGAACACGGTGAGCGGCGCGGCCTCCAGCGTCGACAGGTTGAGTGTCCAGAACGCCTCGTTCCACGCCAGGATCAGGTTGAGCAGCAAGGTCGAGGCGAGCCCCGGCACCGCCATCGGCGTCAGCACATAGATCAGCTCGCGGCCGATCGTAGCGCCGTCCATCCGCGCCGCTTCGAGGATGTCCTTCGGGATCTCCTTGAAATAGGTGAACAGCATCCAGACCACGATCGGCAGGTTGCCGAGGCACAGGATGAAGACCAGTCCGGTCCTCGTATCGAGCAGGCCGACGGTCCGGAAGATCAGATAGATCGGCACCAGCACGCCGACCGGCGGCATCATCTTGGTGGAGAGCATCCAGAGCAGGATGTCCTTGGTCCGCTTGGTCGGCGAGAACGCCATCGACCACGCCGCCGGGATCGCGATCAGCATCGCGATCAGGGTCGATCCGCCTGCGATGATGATCGAGTTGAGCGCATGGTGGAAATAGTCGCTGCGCTCCTGCACCGTGACGTAGTTCTCGGTGGTCCAGTGGAAGAACAGGAACGAGGGCGGGATCGCGAACGCCTCGAGCTCGGTCTTGAAGCTCGCCAGCACCATCCAGAGGATCGGGAAGAAGATCACGAAGCCGACCAGCCAGGCCGCCACCGTCGAGATCACCTTGCGCCGTGTCGTGACCATGCGCGCCATGACGTTACGCCTCCAGATTGCGGCCGACGATGCGGACGAGGAAGAACGCGACGATGTTGGCGAGCACCACCGCGACCAGGCCGCCCGCCGAGGCGCTGCCGACGTCGTACTGGATCAGCGCCTGCGAATAGATCAGGAAGGCGATGTTGGTGGTTTGCAGGCCTGGGCCGCCGCCGGTGGTGACGAAGATTTCGGCGAACACCGTGAGCAGGAAGATGGTCTCGATCAGGATCACCACCGTGATCGGGCGCGCCAGATGCGGCAGCGTGATGTAGATGAAGGTCGAGATCGCGCTCGCGCCGTCCATCTCGGCCGCCTCCTTCTGCTCCTCGTCGAGCGATTGCAGCGCGGTCAAGAGGATCAGGGTCGCGAATGGCAGCCATTGCCAGGAGATGATCAGGATCACCGAGAACAGCGGCGCATCGTTGAACCAGTCGATCGCCGGCAGCCCGAACAGATGCGCGATCCAGGCGAACAGGCCCGACACCGGATGCATCAGCAGGTTCTTCCAGACCAGCGCGCTCACCGTCGGCATCACGAAGAACGGCGCGATCACCATCAGCCGGACGATCGACAGCCCGACCACCTGCTGGTCGAGCAACAGCGCCAGCGGCACGCCGAGGATGATCGTGATCGCGAGCACCGAGCCGACCAGTACCAGCGTGTTCTGCAACGAGGCGAGGAACGCCGGATCGGTGAGGAAGTAGCGGAAGTTCTCCAGGCCGACGAAGGATTCGGAGCCGGGATCGAGCAGATTGTAGTGCAGGGTCGCGAAGTAGATCGTGAGCGCTAGCGGCACGATCATCCAGATGAACAGCAGCGCCACCGCAGGCGTGAGCAGTGTGCGTGCAAGCAGTTGGGTCTGCTGGGTCGCCATCCCCGTCTCCATGCCTGAAAGGAGCGGCCATCCCGTTGCGGGACAGGATGGCCGCAAGTAACCCAGCTCGGGAGGTCTTGAGCTGGTCGGAGGGCCGCGACGCCGATCGGATCGCGTCGTGGCTAGCTGTTTGCGCTACTTGATGTAGCCCGCCCGCTTCATTTCGCGTTCGGTCGAGGATTGGGCCGCGGCGAGCGCTGCGTCGACGGTGCTCGAGCCCGACAGCGCGGCCGAGAATTGCTGTCCGACCGCGGTGCCGATGCCCTGGAATTCAGGGATCGCCGCGTATTGCACGCCGACATACGGCACCGGCTTCACGGTCGGGTGGCTCGGATCAGCCGCATCGATCGAGGCCAGCGTCATCTTGGCGAACGGCGCCGCCTTCAGATATTCGGGGTTCTGGTACAGCGAGGTCCGCGTTCCCGGAGGCACGTTGGACCAGCCGTCCTTGGAAGCGACCAGCTTGGTGTAGTCCTTGCTGGTCGCCCAGGCGATGAACTTCTCCGCCGCATCGACCTTCTTCGAGCCGGCGGGGATCGCGAGACTCCACGCCCACAGCCAGTTGGCGTTCTTGCCGAGGCCGGTGTTCGGCGCCAGCGCAAAGCCGACACGACCAGCGACCGTGGACTGCGCCGGGTTGGTCACGAAGGACGCCGCCACCGTGGCATCGATCCACATCGCGCATTTGCCGGCGTTGAACAGTGCGAGGTTCTCATTGAAGCCGTTCGAGGAGGCGCCGGGAGGGCCGGCCTGCTTCATCAGGTCGACATAGGTCGTCAGCGTCTTCTTCCATTCCGGCGAGTTGAACTGCGGCTCCCACTTCTCGTCGAACCAGCGCGCGCCGAACGAATTGGCCATCGCGGTCAGGAACGCCATGTTCTCGCCCCAGCCGGCCTTGCCGCGCAGGCAGATGCCGTAGACGCCGGCCGATTTGTCGGTGAGCTTCTTCGCCGCGTCGACCACGAAGTCCCAAGTCGGGCTGTCCGGCATTTTCAAGCCGGCCTTGTCGAACAGGTCGGTGCGGTACATCACCATCGAGCTCTCGCCATAGAACGGCGCGGCATAGAGTTTGCCGTCGACCGAGACCGCGTCGCGGATCTTGGGCAGCAGGTCGTTGACGTCATAGTCGGCGCCGAGCTTGTCGAGTGGCACCAGCCAGTTCTTCTTGGCCCAGATCGGCACCTCATAGGTGCCGATGGTCAGCACGTCGAACTGGCCGCCCTTGGTGGCGATGTCGGTGGTGACGCGCTGGCGCAGCACATTCTCCTCGAGCGTCACCCATTTCACGGTGATGTCGGGATTCTTCGCGGTGAATTCGCTGGTCAGCCCCTGCATGCGGATCATGTCGCCATTGTTGACGGTGGCCACCGTCAGCGTGGTCTGGGCGATCGAGGGGGCAGAGATCAAAAGCGCAGCCGCGCCCGCAACGGCGCAAAGGACGTTTTTCAAGGTGACCTCCCTATGTCACGTTGAGCATATGCCCACGTGTTGAGCGTATGTTCATCCTGTCGTCGGTATTTGTCAAGCACACGGCTGCACCGTCCCGCGCGATTGCGGGTTCCATTGCACGCTGGAAGGGTGGTTCCTGAAAGGGGAGAGCGCCGCCTAGCGATCCAGCACCGCGCGCGCGGTTGCCTCGTCGGTGATGAGGCCGTTGATCACCCGGCCCGCCAGTGCCGCCTTGATCGCTGATACCTTGGCGGCGCCGACTGCGGCGGCGATCGTGGTTTGCTCGGCGGGAATCTGCGGCGGAATGCTGGTCAACCGCTTGTTAGTGCCGCCCTTGATCAGGCGTCCCTTGGCGTCATAGGCCCAACCCGTCACCTCGCCGATCGCACCGAGCCGCATCATCTCCAGCAATTCTTCGCGGGTCACGAATCCATCGACATGGACCTGGGCCTTCTGGTCCATCTGGCCGATGCCGATCAGGCGCAAATCGGCCCTGGCGGCGACCGCCCTCACCCGCGCGATCGGATCGATGCGGACCATGCGGTTGCGCTCGTCCTCGCTCGACATCAGGAACGGCAGCGGCATCGGGTAGTGACGCGCACCGGTGCGGTCGGCGAGCCGGCCCACCGTGTCGTAGAAGCTCGCCGAGCCATCGGCGGAGATGTTGCCGACCAGCGAGACGATCTGGTGATCGGGCCGTTCGATCGGCGAGACCCGCTCGACCGCGGCGCGCACCGCGCGGCCGGTGCCGAGCGCCACGATGACCGGCGTCTCCGAGCGCAGCGTCGTCTCCAGCAGATTGGCGCTGCGTTCGGCGATCCCGGCATTCGACAGCGGCGCCGACGGATCGGACGGAACGACGTCGCAATGCACCAGATCGAACCGCGCCTTCAGCCGCGAGGCCAGCTCCATGCAGGCGGCAATGGGATGTTCGAGCCGGAAGGTGATCAGCCGCTCCGCCAGACACAGGGACACCAGGCGCTGCGCCGAGGCGCGCGACACCTGGAGCATCTTGGCAATCTCGTCCTGGGTGTGGCCCGCGATGAAATACAGCCAGCCGGCGCGCGCCGCGTCGTCGAGCCGGGACTTTTCATTGTCGGGCGCAACCATGATCCTGTGTCAGCCTTCCGTCCAGAAATCCGTCATCGCGGCGAAGATTCGATCCGCACCAGCCTGCCGCAGCAGAGCATTGCCGTCCGCCGACCGGTAGTGGGCGCCACCGACAAATCCCCACACTTTCATGCCCGCCGCCTTCGCGGCCGTCACCCCGCTGACGCTGTCCTCGATGACCAGCGCGTGGTGCGGCTCGGCTCCCATTGCGGCCGCGGCATGCAGAAACAAATCCGGCGCCGGCTTGCCATGCCTGACCATCTGCGAGGTGTAGAGATGCGGCCCGAAATGAGCCGCAAGCCCGGTCAGCTCCAGTGAGAACTTCACCCGCTCGATATCGCTGGAGGAGGCTACGCAGTGCGGCACACGCAATTGTTCGAGCACCGCGGCGACGCCGGCGATCGGCTGGAGCTGGGCGCGGAAGGTCTTTCGCACCTCGCGCGCCAGTTCGGGCAGAAAGGTCGCCGGCAATGGCGCGCCGGCCGCCTGGCAATAGTCGGTCAGCGCCGCCGAGCTACGCCCGAGGAAGAGGGTCATCGCCCGCTCGGTGCTCATGTCGATGCCAACCCGGGTCATCGCCTCGGCGAGACAGCGGCAGCTCAATTCCTCGCTGTCGACGAGCACGCCGTCGCAGTCGAAGATGACCAGATCGGTCTCGGGCAGCCGCGGATCCATCCCGATATGAGATCATATGCTCAGTCTGTGAGCAATAGATCACATTTCCGGCGCAGAATGCCGCGCCTCAAATGGTCGCGGTGCACCATTGGGGATGCTGTGCGACAAGGCGAAATGCCGCATGACACACCTCTGATCGCGACCGTCGTCGCGGGCCTCGGACTTGCTTTTGTCTTCGGGACCATCGCCCAGCGCTTTCGGGTTCCGCCACTGGTCGGATATCTGCTCGCGGGCGTCGCCGTCGGTCCCTTCACACCCGGCTTCGTCGCCGACCAGGCGCTGGCCACCGAGCTCGCCGAGCTCGGTATCATCCTGCTGATGTTCGGCGTTGGCCTGCATTTCTCGCTGAACGACCTGTTGTCCGTGCGCAAGATCGCGGTGCCGGGCGCGGTCGCGCAGATCGCGGTCGCGACATTGATGGGGCTCGGCCTCGCGCTGTTGATGGGCTGGACCGTCGGCGCCGGCCTGGTGTTCGGTCTCGCCTTGTCGGTCGCAAGTACCGTCGTGCTGCTGCGCGCGCTGCAAGAGCGCCGCCTGATGGACACCGAACGCGGCAAGATCGCGGTCGGCTGGCTGATCGTCGAAGACCTCGCCATGGTGCTCGCGCTGGTGCTGTTTCCGGCAGTGGCGAGCTTCCAGGGCGGCGGCGAAGGCGCCGCCCTCGCCTCCGATCCGCTGGCCACCCGCTTCGGCCTCGGCCTGACCGGCGTGCTGGTGCTGACGCTGATCAAGATCGCGGTGTTCATCGCGCTGATGCTGGTGGTCGGACGCCGGCTGATCCCCTGGGTGCTGCACTACATCGCGCACACCGGCTCCCGCGAGCTGTTCCGGCTGACGGTGCTCGCGATCGCACTCTGCATCGCATTCGGCGCGACCAAGCTGTTCGGGGTTTCGCTGGCGCTCGGCGCCTTCTTCGCCGGGATGATGCTGCGGGAATCGCCGCTCAGCCAGCGCGCCGCGCAGGAGACGCTGCCGCTGCGCGACGCCTTCGCGGTGCTGTTCTTCGTCTCGGTCGGCATGCTGTTCGATCCGCTCAGCGTGGTGCGCGAGCCCTGGCCGTTCGTCGCGACCTTGTTCGTCATCGTGGTCGGCAAATCGCTCGCCGCGCTCCTGATCGTCGTGCTGTTCCGTCATCCGATGGCGACTGCCCTGATGATCTCGGCGAGCCTCGCCCAGATCGGCGAATTCTCCTTCATCCTGGCCGAGCTCGGCGTCGCGCTGAACCTGCTGCCGAAGGCCGGCCGCGACCTGATCCTGGCCGGCGCGATCTTCTCGATCATGCTCAACCCGCTGGTGTTCGCGGTGGTCGACTGGTTGACGGCGCGGCTCGAGAAGCCGGAGACCGCCTCGCCGACTGCCGCAACCGCCGAACCGATCCCGACCACGGCGTTGCAGGATCACACCATCCTGGTCGGCTACGGCCGGGTCGGCAGCATCGTCGGCGATGCCTTGTACGAGCGCAACGCACCGTTCCTCGCGGTCGAAGCGTCCGACGACATGGTCGCAAAGCTCAAGCAGCGCGGCATCGAGGCCTTGATGGGCAACGCCGCGCGCGCCAGCGTGTTGCGCGCCACCAATCCGGCCGGCGCACGCTCGCTGGTCATCGCCATCCCGGAAGCGTTCGAGGCCGGACAGATCGTCGAGCAGGCGCGCGCCGCCAATGCCGATATCCAGATCATCGCGCGGGCGCATTCCGACGCGGAGGTCGATCATCTGAAGGGTCTCGGCGCCGACATCGTGATCATGGGCGAGCGCGAGATCGCCCGTGGTATGATCGAGGAGCTCGACCGCATGCATCCGGCTGCCGCGCTGCAAAGCGCGCCGGCCGACAGGGAAGATTCAGCGGCATAACGCGACCGCGACCAATCGCCAAACGGGGTGAGGCGCGCCTCACGCGAGATGAATGGAGATCAGGACATGGCGTTCAAGAGCCCGCACGTTTCGCTGGTGTCGTTCTCGATCGAGATCGGCGTCGAGGGAACGACAAATGTCATGCAGATCGAAACCGACCTGCATCTGAACACGCGTCATCCGAACTATGATGCGGCCGCGGTTGAGCGGCTGGAGCGCGACGCGCAGGCCTACCTCGCGGGCAATGCCGGCCAGGTGGCCCGGATCCGGCTGGTCTCGACGCGCAGCGGCCAGACCTGACGGGGCGAGGCGCCAGGAATCAGGGGCCGAGAAACGCCGGCGCCAGATCTTCCTGCACGATGATGTTGGCCGCTTCCGTCGTCAGCTCGCTGCCGACCAGATCGAGATTCTTCGCGGCCTCGAACAGCATCGAGCGGACGTCATCCGGGGTCAGCACGCCCTTCGCGATCAGCTTGCGCACCAGCGCTTGCAGGATGAGAACGTCGATCTCGCCATGGGCCAGCGGCGTCGGCTTGTCCGTCATGATGGTCTCCCAGGGCTGAAGTTCGACTCAGGCGAGGTGGTTGTCTGAGCATGATCTCTTCGGAAAACCCGCCTTACACTTTTCCCGATCGTGCGCTAGAGCCTTTCCCGTTCCCGATGAAATCAGAACGGGGCTCTAGGTTCTTGTCTTGACGCGTTTTCTTCACGCGAACCGGTATCCACTTCGCTCGAAAACGCTCTAGCGCGGCGGCGACGCGATGTCCTTGTGCAGTTCCTCGAACGCGCGGCGCAGGCCATGCAGTTGATCGACCAGATGCAGGATGACGTCGATCCCCTCGTCGTTGACGCCGAAGTCGCCCTTCAAATCCCGGATCAGGTGCGCGCGCGCCACGTCGGTGTCCGAGAAGCTGACGTCGTGGGCGGTGTGCTCCGGCACCAGCCATTGCTGCTCGACCCAGAATTCCAGGGTCTGCACTTCCAGACCCGCATCAATGAGGAATTGCTGCTTGTTCATGACGCACCATCCTCGCGTGGATTGAATGCCTTGCGATCCCAGCTCGATACGAACGCCTCGAGTTCGGGATCGGGTCCCTTGGGCAGGACCACCTTGAGCTTGACGAACTCATCGCCATGGCCGCCGCCGACCCGGGGCGCGCCCTTGCCGCGCAACCGCATCGTCGTGCCGGTGTTCGAGCCCTTTGGAACCGTCATGGTGACCGCGCCGGTCGGCGTCGGAACGTTGACCTTGCCGCCGAGCACGGCCTCGGCCAACGAGATCGGCAGTTCCAGCGAAATGTCGTCGCCCTCACGGGTGAAGCGCGGATCGGGGCGAACCTCGACCTCGATCAGCGCATCGCCGGGACCGCCCTTGCCGCTGCCGGGCATGCCCTTGCCGCGCAGACGGATGATCTGTCCGTCAATGAGTCCCGGCGGGATCGTGACGTCGAGCGTGCCGCCGTCGGGCAGCGTCAGGCGCTTGCTCGCACCCGTGATCGATTCGGCGAAATCGATCGCAAGGCTGTAGTGCAAATCGCGGCCGCGCCGGTTCGCGCGCGCCTGCTCGCTGCGACGGAGCAGCTCGGCGAATGCGTCGTCCTGATCCATGTAGTCGGCATAGCCGGAATTGTCCGCGTAAGGGTGTCCCTGGTCCGCGGTGGCGAAATCCCGGTAGTAGCGATGCTGCGGCCGCTCGGCGCCGCTGGCGTCGATCTCGCCGGCATCGAAGCGCTTGCGCTTGTCGGCATCGCTGAGCAGGTCGTTGGCGGCAGCGACTTCCTTGAACTTGTCCTCGGCCTCCTTGTCACCCGGATTGAGATCCGGATGCAGCTTCTTCGCCAGCTTGCGATAGGCCTTCTGGATGTCGGCCGCAGACGCCGTCGGGGCAACGCCAAGGACCTCGTACGGATTTCTCACCACCTGCTCCGCAACACCGTGAATGCACTTGCAATCATGAGGGCGCAAAAGCCGGCGATTTGCAAGTGCGCAGGCTCATCGCCGGGAAACGGCGACGCTGAATGCGCGCAGCGCAACGACGAGCTAGGACGTATGCCCGGGATCCAGATAGTTCGGCATGTTCTTTTGCTGCTGCGGCGTCATCCTGGCGGGGTCCGGTTTGCCCGGCACGCCCCGCGGTCCGAGCAGGGCCCGCTGCATATCGTCTTCGCTCAGGCGAGGCTTTCGATCGTCAAGCTGTCCGTCGCCACCGAGACTTTGTGCCACCACCGACCTCCTCTGATGATCGCTTGTGCGGAGAAAGACTACCGCGCTCCGCCGGAACAGGCCAGCGGAGCGCGGACGTCGCCTAGTGCTCCTGCCGCTTCTCCTCCGCGGGATGGCCCGCAGGCGCGGCCTGGGCGTGCGGCTCTGGCCGCGCTGCCGGCTGCGGATGCGGCTCAGGGCGCGCCATCGTCTCCGGCCGAGGTTCCGGCCTTGGTTCGGGCCGCGCTACCTGTTCCGGCCGCGCGACGGGCTTAGCAGCGGGCTCGGGCCGCGGCTCTTCCCTGCGCACTTCTTCAGGCCGCTTCTCCTGCACGGCAGGCCGCGCGACCTCCGGCGCAGGGCGCGGCTCGGCGGCGGGCGCCGCACGCTTCTCTTCGACCGCGGGTCTGTTGGCCTCGGCCGGCGGATGCGCCACAACACCCTTCTCGGGAGCCGGAAGCGCATGGGACCCGGCAGGCGCCGGTGCACCGGGGTGCGGTTCAACCCTCGTCTCCGGAGTGGTGGTTGCACGTCTCTCCTCGGCCGCGGGCTTGTTCTGCTCAGCAGGCGGAATCTCCTTGCCCGGGACCGGGAGCGCGTGGGACTCGGCTGGCGCCGGCGCACCCGCCGGATGTCCCGGCTCCCCGGCTGCCGGCCTTGCGGCCGTGGCAGGCACCGCCTCACCGGCCGGCCGCGCACGAACCACGCCCGGTCCCTTCAACTCGCCGGGACGCGCCGTCGCGGCAACGGCGGGCACGCCGTTGTTGGCGCGCTTGAACAGGTTCGGATCCTGGCTTGCGGTCTCGACCTGCTTGCGTTGCAACGGTGTCGGCGCGAAATGCTGCTCGGTGGCGACCGCGCGCTCGGCGGGCGTCGGCCGCACCTCGATGCCGCCGCGGCCGCCATTGTAGCTGACGTTGTTGATGGTGGTCTGATTGATCGTGACGTTCTTCTCATAGACGTTGGTGATCTGCGCGCCCTGCAGATTGTTCACGGTGCGATTGTAGAAGAAGTTGCCGTGATCCCAGCGGCCGCCCTCATAGCCCGAACCGCCGTAGCCGAAGCCGTAATTGATGCCGCCGTAGAAGCCGACGCGCTCGCCCCAATAACCCTGGTGGTAGATGAAGCCGCCGCCGAACGCGCCCCAGTAACCCGGGGTCCACAGCAACCCGACCCGCGGCGGCTGCACCCAGGTGCCCGGCACCCAATAGTAATCGCCGCGATCCTCGTCCCATGACCAATTGCCCGGCGACCACATGTAGCCCGGCCCGGGAACCGGCGGCTGATCGTAAGTCGGCAATGGCGGCGGCGCCGTGTCGACGGCAGAGACCGGCGCGCATGCCGCGTCCTGCGCGCTTGCTGGTGCGGCCGTCGCAGTGAGCAGCGCCGTGGCAATCGCTGCACACGACACGGTCGAAAGGAGACGAGTGATCATTGGGAGCCTCTTCGATGAGCACGTTCAACGTGAGAGCCGGAACAAAAGTTCCGTGCATCGGCAATGCACCGACACACTTCACCGCTAGCGCCTTGACCTTACACCAGCCTGAAATGCATCGAAGCGAACGGAAACGCATTTTCGTGGCTATTCATCGGCGGTTCAGAGTGAATCGTGTCGTGACACGACATGATTCAGCGGAACATCGCGCCGTCGCGCGCGCATCACAAGCGCGCCGCGTCGCGAGCGAGGGGATCATTTCCGAAAACGCGAATCCGGTCCTCGCTGTCGCAGAATTGTAACGATCCGGACTCGCCGAATTCCGCACCGCCCGGATGACTGCGATCAGCGCCATCGGCGTGATTGGTGCATCCGCCATACCAGCGCAGCCGTAGCAGTGCCGCCGGATGAGTGCCAACGACAGCGCGCGGCGATTGACACACCCTTGAAACGACCACACGATGCACGCAACGGCAGTGTCAGGGGCGCGGTTTGCCACCGGCGCAAATGCACCGGGCTGCCGCATGATGGATGTCATCGTTCCGCCATCTGTCGCCGGCGGCAATGCATGGCATGATCTGAGTTCGACGAGCCTGCGCTGCCCGAGGTGCCACGATGAACATTGAAAAATATACCGATCGCGTTCGCGGCTTCATTCAGTCGGCACAGTCGCTGGCGATGCGCGAGGGGCACCAGCAATTCTCGACGCTGCACATCCTGAAAGTGCTGCTCGACGACCCCGAAGGCCTCGCGGCCGGCCTGATCGACCGCGCCGGCGGCAACTCGCGCGCGATCCTCAAGGCGACCGAAGACGCGCTGGCCAAGGTTCCGAAGGTCAGCGGCGCCGGCTCCGGACAAATCTACCTGGCGCCCGAGACGGCGCGCGCTTTCGCCGCAGCGGAACAGGCCGCCGACAAGGCCGGCGACAGTTTCGTCTCCGTCGAACGCCTGCTGCAAGCGCTCGCGGCCGACAAGGACAGCGACGCCGGCAAGCTGCTCGCCAAGGGCGGCGTCAATCCGCAGAATCTGAATGCGGCCATCAACGCACTGCGCAAGGGCCGCACCGCCGACAGCGCCTCGGCCGAGAACGCTTATGACGCGCTGAAGAAATACGCCCGCGACCTGACCCAGGCGGCGCGCGACGGCAAGCTCGATCCGGTGATCGGCCGCGACGAGGAGATCCGTCGCACCATCCAGGTGCTGTCGCGCCGCACCAAGAACAATCCCGTGCTGATCGGCGAGCCCGGCGTCGGCAAGACCGCGATCGTCGAAGGCCTGGCGCTGCGCATCGTCAATGGCGACGTGCCGGAGAGCCTGCACGACAAGGCGCTGCTCGCGCTCGATCTCGGCGCGCTGATCGCGGGCGCAAAGTATCGCGGCGAGTTCGAGGAGCGGCTCAAGGCGGTGCTGCAAGAGGTGACCTCGGCCGAGGGCGGCATCATCCTGTTCATCGACGAGATGCACACGCTGATCGGCGCCGGCAAGGGCGACGGCGCGATGGACGCATCGAACCTGCTGAAGCCCGCGCTAGCGCGCGGCGAGCTGCATTGCATCGGCGCCACCACGCTCGACGAATACCGTAAGCATGTCGAGAAGGACGCGGCGCTGGCCCGGCGTTTCCAGCCGGTGTTCGTCTCCGAGCCGACGGTCGAGGACACCATCTCGATCCTGCGCGGCCTGAAGGACAAATACGAGCAGCATCACGGCGTGCGGATCGCGGATTCGGCGCTGGTCGCCGCCGCCACGCTGTCGAACCGCTACATCACCGACCGCTTCCTGCCCGACAAGGCGATCGACCTGATGGACGAGGCGGCGGCGCGGCTGAAGATGCAGGTCGATTCCAAGCCGGAAGAACTCGACTCGCTCGACCGCGAGATCATCCGGCTCAAGATCGAGCAGGAGGCGCTGAAGAAGGAGACCGATATGGGCTCCAGGAGCCGCCTGCAAACGCTCGAGAAGGATCTGGTCGATCTCGAGAAGAAATCGGCGGACATGACCTCGAAATGGCGCTCGGAGAAGAGCAAGCTCTCCGACGCGCAGAAGATGAAGGGCGAACTCGAACAGCTACGCACCGAGCTCGCCAACGCGCAGCGCAAGGGCGAATTCCAGAAGGCCGGCGAGCTGGCCTATGGCCGCATCCCAGAGCTCGAGAAGAAGCTCGCCGCCGTCGAGGCCAGCGAGACCTCGTCCGCCAGCGAGACCGTGACCGCCGACAATATCGCGGCCGTGGTGTCGCGCTGGACCGGCGTTCCCGTCGACAAGATGCTGGAAGGCGAGAAGGACAAGCTGCTGCGCATGGAGGAGATGCTCGGCAAGCGCGTCGTCGGCCAGGCCGAGGCGGTGCGTGCGGTGTCGACCGCGGTGCGCCGCGCCCGCGCCGGTTTGCAGGACCCGAACCGGCCGATCGGCTCGTTCATGTTCTTGGGGCCGACAGGTGTCGGCAAGACCGAGCTCGCAAAAGCACTCGCCGAATATCTGTTCGACGACGAGACCGCGATGATCCGCCTCGACATGTCCGAATACATGGAGAAGCACTCGGTGTCGCGGCTGATCGGCGCGCCTCCCGGCTATGTCGGTTATGACGAAGGCGGCGCGCTGACGGAGGCGATCCGGCGGCGGCCCTACCAGGTCGTGCTGTTCGACGAGATCGAGAAGGCGCATCCGGACGTGTTCAACGTGCTGTTGCAGGTGCTCGACGACGGGCGCCTGACCGACGGCCAGGGCCGCACCGTCGATTTCCGCAACACGCTGATCATCATGACCTCGAACATCGGCGCCGAATATCTCGTCAACCAGCCGGAAGGCCAGAGCACCAGCGCGGTGCGCGATCAGGTGATGAACATGGTGCGGGCGCACTTCCGCCCCGAATTCCTCAACCGGATCGACGAGATCATCCTGTTCCACCGATTGCAGAAGAGCGACATGGGCCGCATCGTCGAGATCCAGTTCGCGCGGCTGCGCAGGCTGCTCGAGGATCGCAAGATCGAGCTCGAGCTCGACCCGAAGGCGCGCGACTGGCTCGCGGAAAAAGGCTGGGACCCGGCCTATGGCGCCCGTCCGCTGAAGCGGGTGATCCAGCGCAGCGTCCAGGATCCGCTCGCGGAGATGATCCTCGCCGGCGACGTGCGCGACGGCTCGGAGGTGAAACTCTCCGCGACCAAGGCCGGCCTCACCTTCAACGGCAAGAAACCTGCGAACTCGGCGGCCGACGAATTCGAACCGGTGTGAGACGAGACGCGCACCGCCAGCGACGCACGCTGTCATCGCCGCGTCGTCCGGGCGCATCATATGCAAGCTGAACATTCAAGCCGAACTCAACCAGGGAGAGCGCCATGACGCAGCAGGGCATCAAGGACAACATGGAGGTCATCGGCGCCGATGGCGTGCATGTCGGCACCGTCGATCGCGTCGAAGGCAACCGCATCAAGCTCAAGAAGAGCGAGAGCGACGGCTTCCACAAGGGTCATCACCACTATATCGAGCTCGGCTTCGTTGCCGGCGTCGAGGGCTCCAAGGTGCGGCTGTCGGCCAATGCCGCCATCGCGGTGACCCTCGAGGAGGAGAAGTCCGGCAAGCCCGTTGGTCCGTCCGCGGAAGCCTAAAGCTGATCCGGAAAAGTGCGAAGCGGTTTTCCGGAAAGATCATGCGCAAACAGGAAGCCAAAGCGAGATGACGATTCAACCTCATCTCATCTCGCTTTGGCAATCCGGGCTCTTGTAAAGGCTCCGATGGCATGCTCCTCTCTCGGTATCCAGACGCCGATCTGGCGTTCGGCCCGCCTTTTTTGTCGTGGAAGTGCCGTTAGTTAAGGAGACCTGCGTGCCATCAGCCGTTCCGCAACCGGTCGCTGCGAAGCTGACGCGCGCGGCCATCTTCCTTGCGGTCACCATCAAGCCCAATCCGGAATTTGATACGGCGGTGCGGTCGCTCTGCGCCGATCTGGCCGCGCTGGTGCGCGCCGTCGGCTTCCGCGATCTCGAGGGCCGGCTGTCTTGCGTGATGGGAATAGGCTCCGATGCATGGGACCGCTTGTTCGGCGCGCCGAAGCCGCAAGGCCTGCATCCGTTCCGCGAGATCCACGGCGTCCACCACGCGGTCGCGACCCCGGGCGACCTGCTGTTTCACATCCGCGCCGTGCCGATGGACCTCTGCTTCGAGCTCGCGACCCAGATCATGTCGCGGCTCGGCGATGCCGTTGCCACCTCCGACGAGGTGCACGGCTTCAAATATTTCGACGAGCGCGACCTGCTCGGCTTCGTCGACGGCACCGAGAACCCCGAGGATCAGGCGGCGCTCGAGGCCACCATCATCGGCGACGAGGACGCGGCCTTCGCCGGCGGCAGCTATGTGATCGTGCAAAAATACCTGCACGACCTGACCAAGTGGAACGAGCTGCCGGTCGAGATGCAGGAGAAGATCATCGGCCGCACCAAACTGTCCGACATCGAGCTCGACGACGCGGTGAAGCCTAGCTATGCGCACAACGCGCTGACGACGATCGTCGAGAATGGCGAAGAGCTCGATATCGTCCGCGACAACATGCCGTTCGGCAATGTCAGCGAGGGCGAGTTCGGCACCTACTTCATCGGCTATGCGAAGTCCCCGCACCGGATCGAGCAGATGCTCGAGAACATGTTCGTCGGCAGGCCGCCCGGCAATTACGACCGCCTGCTCGACTTCAGCCGCGCCGTGACCGGCACGCTGTTCTTCATCCCGTCGGCGACCTTCCTCGAGGATGCCGCGAGCGCGGCACCCGCGGCCCCGCCCGCCGAGCCGTCGCTGGATGACGCCGGGGCCGACGACACACCCGCACCAAGACTGCCGCCGGCCGATGGCTCGCTCGGTATCGGCTCACTGAAAGGAGAGGCTGGACATGAATAATCTGCATCGGGGACTGGCTCCCATCTCTGAGGCGGCATGGGCCCAGATCGAAGAGGAAGCCACCCGCACGTTGAAGCGCCATCTGGCGGCGCGCCGTGTCGTCGACGTCGACGGCCCCAAAGGAACGGACTTCTCTGCGGTCGGCACCGGCCATCTTACGAAGATTCCAACCCCCGGCGACGGGGTCGAGGCGACGCAACGCGACGTCCGCGCTCTGGTCGAGCTGCGGGTGCCGTTCGAGCTCACGCGCCAGGCGATCGACGATGTCGAGCGCGGCTCGAATGATTCCGACTGGGATCCGCTGAAGGAAGCCGCGCGCAAGATCGCCTTCGCCGAGGATCGCGCGGTGTTCGACGGCTACACCGCCGCCGGCATACAAGGCATCCGCGAGGGCAGCAGCAATCCGGTGCTGACGCTGCCGTCGAGCATCAAGAACTATCCCAACGTGGTGGCGCAGGCGGTCAGCCAGTTGCGGCTCGCCGGCGTCAACGGACCCTACACGCTGCTGCTCGGCACCGAGCCCTATACCGCGATCGGCGGCGCGACCGACGACGGCTATCCGGTGTTGCAGCACATCCAGCGCCTGGTCGACGGCAAGATCATCTGGGCGCCCGCGATCGAAGGCGGCGTCCTGCTGACCACCCGCGGCGGCGATTTCCAGCTCTCGATCGGCCAGGATCTGTCGATCGGCTATCTCAGCCACTCGGCGACCGCGGTCCAGCTCTATTTCCAGGAGACCATCACCTTCCTGATGCTGACCAGCGAAGCGTCGGTGGTGCTGGCGCCGGAGGCGAAGAAGAAACCGGCCTAGCCCCATCGGCGTTCACTCTTCCAGAAGCCTCGGGCCAGTCCGGAGACTTCTGTTGATCATCGACGGAGAGGAGCACGCAATGCAGGACTACGATCTCTACATCAATCCCAACAAGGCGTCGGTCGGTCTCTATGTTCGCAAGGGCGCGGGCCTTCCCGACCTCGCCGATGCCAAGGACTGGGTGTTCGACGGCACCTCGGCGCAGGCCAATCTGCCGCCGCAGCTCGTGAAGGAGATCGACGCCAACGGCCACGCCTTCCGCGACATGGATTGAGCGCGGCTGTCGACGCCAGGAGCCAGTTCCGTTTCGACTGAATCGGAACGGGCACTGGATCCTTGGTTCGAAAGGCCCTAGGTCTCGCCGACCTTCACCGGCGCGGTCTCGGGCATCAGGCTCATCGCGACGATGCCGACCGCGGCCGCGAGCAGCAGGTACCAGGACGGCGCCAGCGGATCTCCCGTCACGTGCAGCAACCACGTGACCACGAGCTGCGCGGTGCCGCCGAACGTCGCGATCGCGACCGCGTAGATCGTGGCGAACACGCCGCCGCGGATGTTCTGCGGCAGCGCCTCGGTGAAGGCGGCGTAGAATGCCGTGAACGGCAGCGATCCGATGAACGACAGGATGCCGAAGCCGAACAGCAGCGACCAGGCACCGGGCTCACGGACGATCCAGAGGAAGGCCGGATAGGTCAGCACCAGCACGACGAGCTGCGGCCAGATCATGATCGGCTTGCGCCCCAGCCGGTCGGCGAGCCAGCCGCCCAGCACCGCGCCGATGATCTGAAGTCCGTTGCTCACCAGCGATACGGTGAAGGCGAGCGACGACGGTACGTGCAGCGTATTCTTGGCGTAGGTCGTCATGTACTGGGTCACATAGGTCGAGATCGTGCCGCTCGCCAGAATCATCAACGCCAGCACGATCACGCGGAAATGCCAACGCGCCAGCTTGATATGGTTCGAGCCCTCTATGTTGGCAGCCGCACGCGCATCATGAGGAACCGTTTCCGGCAGCGTGCGGCGCATCCAGATGCCGAACGGCAGGCAGACGGCGCCGAGCAGGAATGCGACGCGCCAGCCGTAGGCTTGGAGCATGTCGGGCGCCATCGTGCTGCTCAGGATGACACCGACCAGCGCGCCGACCGTCGCCGCGACCTCCTGGCTCGCAGGCTGCCATGCCACCACCAGGCCGCGATTCCTGGGTGCCGCGATCTCGACGAGATAGGCCGTGGTCGGTCCGACCTCACCGCCGAGCGCAAATCCCTGCACCATCCGCGCCAGGATCACGACGATCGGAGCCGCGATGCCGATGGCGGCGTAGGACGGCGTCAGCGCGATGGTCAGGATCGCGCCTCCCATCAGGGCGAAACTCAGCAGCATTGCCGGTCGTCGACCGACGCGGTCGGAGAAGATGCCGAGCACGACGCCGCCGATCGGCCGGGTCAGGAAGCCGGCGCCGAAGGTCGCAAGCGACAGCATCAGGCTGCCGTACTCGCTTTGCGCGGGGAAGAAGGTGTGCCCGATCTCGGTCGCAAAGAAGCTGTAGGTGATGAAGTCGTAGAACTCCAGCATGTTGCCGATGGTCGCGGCAAACGCTGCGCGCTTGACATCGAATCCCCTGCTCGCAATGTCCGACAACGCTCTCGGTTCCTTGTCTGGCTGTTCGGTGCGAGTATTATTCCTTCGATCATGTTAGGCAAGGCATGACGCGCAGCGCGCACCGCATGTGAAGCAAGCGACGAGGACAGATCCGATGCCGGCCGACAAACTCTTCATCAATGCCAGGCTTGGCGACGGCATGCGCCGCGACATGCTGGTTCGTGACGGCCGCATCGCCGCGATCGAAGCCGCAGGTGAGCGTCCGGCGGGGATCGAGACCGTCGATCTCGGCGACGCGCTTGTCGTGCCTGGATTCGTCGAGGGCCACATCCATCTCGACACCAGCTTCTACGGCGACACCTGGCGGCCGCATCGTCCCTGCACCAATGGCTTCGACGTCCATGAGCGGGTTGCGTTCCAGGCCGAGAACATGGCAGCGGCCGCGCCGATGGACGTGCGGGCGCGCAACCAGCTTGATCTCTGCATCGGACATGGCACGACGCAGATGCGCAGTCACGTCATGGTCGATGGCTCGGTGGGCCTGAAGTCGCTCGAGACCATCCTCAAGGTGCGCGACGAATATCGGCAGCTGATCGACATCCAGCTCGTGGCATTCCCCCAGAGCGGAATTCTCAGCAGTCCCGGCACTCCGCAATTGCTCGACGAGGCGATCAGGCTCGGCGCCAATGCGGTCGGCGGGCTCGACCCGGCGAGCTTCGATCGCGACGTCGAGGGCCATCTCGACGTGGTGTTCGGCGTCGCGCAGAAGCACGGCGTCGATGTCGACATCCATCTCCATGACGGCGGCATGCTCGGTGCCTTCGAGGTCGAGCAGATCGCGGCGCGAGCGCGCGCGCTCGGCATGGAAGGGCGCGTCGCCGTCAGCCACGCCTACGGGCTCGGCGACATCCCTGCCGATGCGCTGAAGAAGACCGCCGACATCCTGGCGCGTTCGGGCGTCTCGATCATGACCAACGCGCCGGGCAGCCGGCCGTTTCCGCCGGTCGCCACGCTCAGGAAGGCCGGCGTCACGGTGTTCAGCGGCAACGACAACATCCGCGACTCCTGGTGGCCTTATGGCGACGGCGACATGCTGGGCCGCGCGATGATGATCGGATACCGCTCCGGCTTCTACACCGATGAAGAGCTCGCGATCGCCTTCGATATGATCACGACGGCCGGCGCCAAGGCGCTGCGGCTCGAGGGCTACGGCCTGCATGTGGGAGCCAGGGCCGATTTCGTGACCCTGAACGCCGCACATATCCAGGAGGCCGTGGTTGCGCGGCCTTCCGGGCGTTCGGTCTACAAAGGCGGGGTGCTGGCGGCGCGGGACAATCGCGTCAACAGGCCGACAGGGCCATCCTGAACTCGCCGCCGCGCCGCGGTTAGTCCCTGCCGGACGACCGGCTCCGGTTGAACAGCAGATAGAGCGCGTGCGGATTGGTGGTCAGGTAGCGCCAGAACAGCCGGCGCGGCTCGAGCCAGAGACGCCAGGCCCATTCGAGCCCAACGATCTGCATCCATCTCGGCGCGCGCGGCCGCGAGCCGGACAGGAAGTTGAACAGTCCGCCCGAGGTCTTGATGACGCCGACATTGGACAGCAGCGGCATGAATTCGTCGACGAAGGCCTGCTCGTAGGGCACGCCGAGCGCGACCCAGAGGAAATCCGGCGCCAGGGCATTGATCTCGTCCACCTTGGCCCGCAGCGCGTCGCCGCGCAGATAACCGTGCGAATGGCCGACGATCTTCAACGCCGGATACGCCCGGCGGACATTGGCGATTGCCGCCTTGTTCTCGGCCTCGTTGGCGCCGAACAGATAGAAGGTCAGCCCGAGCGCTTCCGCCTTGCGCGCGACGTCATGGAACAAGTCGGTGGTCGCCACCCGCTCGGGAAGCGGCTTCGACGACCGCAGCTTTGACACCATGACAAGCGGCTGCCCGTCGGCATTGATCAGATCCGCGGTGCGAAACAACCGATCGGTCATCGGCTCGGTCGAGCAGCGCGACAGCACCTCGCCATTGGCGGAGGTCAAATACAGAGGCCGGCTGACACGCCGGTTCGGGTACACCACCCCGACCATGAAGTCCGCGGTCTGTTGGCGATCGAGCACGGCGAGCCGCAGCCCTCCGACGGTTGCCCGGGGGACATCGGCGGTCGCCGCCCTGCCGGCAGGGTTGATGCGCCGTTCCGGCAGGCCGTTCGGCATCAACGATCCAGCTGGCACGTACGCCGAGACCGCCGGTTGCCCGCCACGCTGACTGTCGCAAATCCGGACAGGCGGAGCAGCTGTGCCCGAATTGAGACGCCGGGGCCATGCGCGATCGGCCTGCGAAGGCAAGATTGCGTCGGAAACGCGGGCGTTTTGGTCGTGACTCGGCATCTCAGTAGCGGCTCCAGGGCTAACAGGCCCTTGACTGCAATATCCGGTCCACGCCGCCCGCCGGACCTTGCAGGCGCGATTTGCCCATGCTGTAAAGGAATTGTTAAAGATGCCGACTGCCGCTGCGTGAGACGACAGAAGCAGCGAATTCCTGCCAGGGCGGGACGTTCCACCAGCAACAAGGCGCAAAGATCGATCCAGTACATTAATCCAAATCGTATTCCGACGATGCCGGTGGCGGCCGGCCTTTGCTATAAGAGGACCGCCGCTTTGCCGGCGCTTTGAAATTGTTATTTTGCCTGGTCACACATGAATAAGAATGATGACGCGTTCGATGTCTGCATCGACGACGCATTCGACTTCTTATCCGAAGATTATGCGGAGCTGTTCGGGAGATCGGACGCCACCGCCTTTCAACATCCGCTGTGGCTGGACAGCCTGTATCGAAAACTCGCTCCCGCCGCGGCGGCAAAGCCGCTGATCGTGGTCGTTCGCGCTCGTGCAACCGGCGCGCTGGCGGCGGTGCTGCCGTTGCTGCGCGTGCGCCGCGGACCGATGCGCACGATCGAGTTCGCCGACCTTCGCGTGTCCGACTATCTATCGCCGGTCTGCGCCGCCACGACGTTCGCCGACCTGCTTCAGGACCGGCACGCCTGCGAGCGACTGCGACGGCTGCTGCGGCCGTTCGATCTGCTGCGCATGCCAAAACTGCTCGATGCCAGGATGCCGATCGAGAATCTGCTCGGGGCCCCTCACCGCAGCCTGATGGATACAAATGCCTATGCCACTGTCCTGGTCGCGCCGTTCGAGCAATGGCAGATCAGTGCCTTGGGCCGATCCTACCAGAAGGAGCTGGCAAAGAAGTGGCGCCAGATCCAGAAGAAGGGCGAGCTCGCCTTCTCATGTTGCGACGACAGCGTCTCGATCGGCGCGGCCATGGAGGTGATGAGGAAGTTTCGCGGCCCGCGGTTTCAGGCGCAGGGCGACGGCGACCTGTTGCAGCGCCAGGAGTACTTCGATTTCTATTCGGACGTGGCGCTTCGCGGCGTCGGCTCCTTTGTCCGGCTCTATGCCATGAAGATGGACGGCAACGTCATCGCCACCGCCCTTGGACTGGTCCACCGGGACAGCCTTCTCGTCGTCATGACGGCGTTCGACATCGAGGGATACAAGAGCCAGTCGATCGGTGCGCTGATGTTCGAACGGGTCGCGCAGGATTGCATCGAGCGCGGTGATCGGATTCTGGATTTCACCATCGGCGATGAACCCTACAAGAAGCATTTCGGGGGTCAGCCCACGCCGATGTCGAGCGTGACACAGGCCGGCAGCGCGGCCGGCGCCATAGCCCTGTTTGCGCTGAAGCAGGCGCCCTGGATCAAGCAGGCCGTCAAGCGCGTGACCGACTTCGGGCCGATCCGCACCTCGACCGGCACGCACTGACGCGCGGAGACTGTTTGACCCGATCGTGTCGCGCTGGCAGCCGCGAAGGCAAGTAGCTGCTACCGGAGCGCGCCGCGAACGCGCATGACCCATCCCGGATGGATCCGGTCCACCCGATGCGTGATCATGCGGCGCAGGAAGTGCAGTCTGCGCCGCATGCTCCAGCGAGCATCGGTGTTCGAGGTCAGGGCCTGGCGGAAGCGCGCCAGTTGCAGCGAGTGCCGGTCCGCGGCAAGCTTGTCCCGATCGGAATAGAACTGCGCGATCTTCTCGATGCCCATGCCTTCGGTCTCGAGCCAGCGCGGCAGATACTCCGTGCAAAGACGTTCGACATCGACCAGCAGGCGGCTCACGCCGGTTCCCGCCGCCGGACAGTTGGTCTGAAACGCATCGCCGATCAACACGACGCCCGGCTGCAGATGCCCCTCGGTCACGGACAGATCCATGACCCAGTTCTTGACCTGGCCGACGATCTGGAAATCACCGAGATAGGGCTCGAGGCCCGGCATCAGGCGGAGCAGCGTTTGTCTGGTGTCGCGGCGCAGCTCGCGCATGATCGGATCGGTCGGATCGCGGAACATGAACAGGTTTGCTCGCATGCCGCCCGACATCGGAAACAGGCTGAGGTAATCCACCCCGTCGGCCGCCTCCTTGCCGTAGCAGGTCAGCGAGTCGAAACCGAACGGCGCGTTGTCGGGCCGCGCGATCGTGAAGCCGAACGTTACCGAATGTCGCGCGGCAATCATCTGCCGGCGCATGCCGAGATTGTGGCCAAGTGCGCTGGCCATGCCGGTCGCCAGGACGACCAGACGCGAGACGACGCGCGTCCCGGAAGCCAGCGTCAGCTGCTGACGATCCTCGCTGCAATGGACATCGGTCACCTGGTCGAGCAGGAAGCTCGACGCATCAGGCGTCAGGCTGCGTGCCATGTCGACGAGGTTGGCATAGGAAATTCCATAGGACCGGCCGACACTGATATCGACCAGCCTGCCGCCCCTGATGTTGAGCGACCGGTCATACGACGATGCGACCGCCTTGACCTCGTCGATGAATCCCAGGCGACGCAGGATATCGATCTGCCGTCCGGCAATCTTTTCGACGCGGAATTCATCCGGTGGAATCTGGCGCTTGTCGATCAGGAGGACCCGGTACCCGGCTCGGGCGAGGACAGCTCTGGCGAGCGAGCCTGCCAGGCCGGCGCCGACGATGGCGACGTCCGTCTCGATGACCTCCGCCGCCCCAATCGCGGCCGGCATGGTCGTGGTTTCCTCGGCAATCATGATGTCCGCTCCGACGGCCAATGGCCGCACAACCGCAGTTTGCACCACAACTGCAATTTGCTTGCCGCGCCGCCGCCGGACCGAACGAACGCGATGAGTTCCATTATTGAGGTTAACGACAGCGCCCGGAGGGCGACCGGCAGCTCGCGGCATACGGCTTGCACAGAGAGCGGCCATGAAACCGATCGTTTGGAGGCCGCGCAGCGCGACGGCGGATCAATGCGCGGCTGCGGGGCGTCATCGCTTGCCGTTGGCACCCGGAAGCAGTGCAGCGGCGCTGTTGGACTGGACGCTGGAGCACCAGTCAAGCTGCGCCGTTTGGAGACAGCAAGACAGGCGACGTTCCAGAATGAAGCAACGCGACATGCTGGCAAGATTCACCGCGGCGTGGTGCCCGCAAGCCCGCCAGCAGGAACGGAATTTTAGCAACAGAACATTAACACTCCCGACTTCACGGATTGCTAGGGTCAGCTGCCCGATTGGATATTGAGACGCCTCAGGTGATTGCCTCTGTTCGCCGATTGTTACAGCGCGATGTCACGCGCGGCGTAGCCGGGACCATCCTGCTCAAGGTTGGCAGCGGCGGGCTGGCCTTCGCACTGTTCTCGCTGGCCGCGCGAACGATGACGGCCGACGCGTTCGGAGATTTTGCGACCTGGCTGTCCGTCGCACAGATCGCCGCGGTCGTGGGACTGGTCGGCCAGGAGCTGCTGCTCGTTCGCTTCCTCAATGAGTACCAGGTGCGCGGCGAGAGCGACCTCACCAAGGGCGTCCTGCTATCGAGCCTGAAGTACTCGGCGGTCGGCATGTTGATTTCGATCGTGGCGATCGCCGTGGTGGCAGTCGCTCGCGGCGAATGGTGGCTGCTGGTCCTGTCGGTGTCGGCGTTCACGGCCGTCAATGCCGGACTGATGCTCGGCAGCCAGATCGCCCGCTCCCTGGTCAGCATCCTGATGGGTGAAGGCAATCGGGAATTCTTCTGGCGGGTCGCCGTCGTCCTGTTGCTGATCGTCGCGCTGCTCGCTCACCGCCAGCTCACCCCTGCCGAACTATTCACCGCGATGACGGTCATGATGGCCCTCGGGCTGGTCGTCCAGATCGTGTCGATCGTGCGCGTGCTGCCGAACCTGCGCGCGGTCACGGCCCGGTTCGAGACGTCACGCTGGAACAGGAGTGCGTTCCGGTTCTGGCTCGCGTCGATCCTCGAAGCGGCAAACCAGTATTTCGACGTCATCCTGGTCTACTGGATGCTGGATCCGGCCACGGCAGGCGTCTATTTCGCGGCCTCGCGCCTGGCCAACATCTTCGCCATGCTTTCGGCGGCGCTCTACACGTTCGGTGCGCGCCGCCTGCCCTCGTTGTATTTCAGCAAGAACCACATCGAGCTCGAACATACGCTGAAGCTGATGGCCGAGGTGACCGCGCTCTGCGTGCTCAGCGGGCTCGTCATCGTCTGGCTCGGCGCCCCCTACCTGCTCGGCCTGTTCGGGCCGCACTTCGCCGCGCAGCAATGGGTGCTGATCGTGCTCGCGATCGGAACCGCGTTCCAGGCCGCGGGCGGACCGTCAGCCGCCGTTCTGCAACTGACCGGCCACGAGCGCGATTATGTTCCGGTCGTCGCCGCCAACGTGGCGCTGCGACTGGTCGGATTTGTCGTGCTGATCCCCTGGCTCGGCGTGCTGGGTGCTGCGATCTCTGCCACCGCTTCGCTGATGCTCGCGACCATCGCGCTCAATGTGCTGTGCCGCCGCCGGACCGGCGTCGACCCGTCAGTCCTGGTGCTGTCGCATCTCGCGTCATCGAAGGGCCGCCCCTATGCGGTCCGCGTCGCCGACGGCAACGACCAGGGCAGCTATTAGGGCGCGCCTTTTCCGCGCGCATCTGCGCGGCCTTCGCTCGAAACGCCCAGCACGCGCGTTCGCGGCGCGGACAGACCGGCCTCAGCTCGCCAGGCCCAGGGCTTCGTCCCGGGCTTCGCGAACACCGGCGTTGGCCGCCGCGCGATTGACGACAAGCGCGGTCGGCACCGAGCCGAACCCGGATAGATCGGCCCGCGCCTTGGCGATGGCGACCGAGTTGGCGGCGCCTTCACGAACCACCAGGATCACGAGATCGGCGTGGGCCGCCAGCGCCACCGCCTCAGACCGCATGGCAAGCGACGAGGCGTCAACGATGATCAGGCCGAAATCGGCGCGAATGTCGTCAGGCGGATATGGCGGTGCCTTGCTGCTGGCCCCCAGCAGCTCGACGACCGACGGCAGATCGGCCCGGATCATTCCGGAGCCTTGCGCCGGCACCGCATCGATGCGTCCGGATTCCATCTCGATCAGGACGCAGAGCGTGCCGCTCTTGACCGCCGACCGGTTGAGCGACCGCGCGACGGTGCTGCCGCCCGCGCCGGCCTCGACCGACAGCAGCAGCGCCACCTTGCCGTGCGGTCCCGGAAGCTGCTCGATGTTCTCGATCAGCAATTGAAGATACGCGCTGAGATCTGGCTCGACCGCCGTGGCAATCGGCGTCTGCCACACGCTCCTGACGGCATCCGGCGACACCATGTTGGGAATGCGCGCCAGCACGGGCAACCCCGGCGGCAGCGCGGGTGGCGGCACCGGCGCCTCGGCGCGGCGAGGCACCGGGATCGTCCTGATCGGGACCTGGGTCAGACCAGGCATGGCGACAATCGCGGTCGACGACAGCAGCGAGACGATCGCAAGCGCGACGAGCAGCAGCGAGAGTGGCGGAAGCGTCGAGCGCAACGGCGGCGTCGCGCGCGATGCGATCTTGGTCTGCGAGCTTTGCAGGCCGCGCTGCTCGTCCGTCGTCTTGTAGCGTGAGAGGAACTGCTCGTAGATGTTCTTGTTGGCGTCGGCATCGCGCTGCAAGTCCTGCAACTTGACGAGCGACTGACCGTCGACCAGGATTTGCTGCTCGACCGCCTTCAACTGGTCTTCGAGAGCCTTCTGCTGGTCGCGCTGCGCTTCGTATTCCGACTTCGCGGTATCGATGTTCTTCTTCCGCTCGATGTCGATCTGCCGATTGAGGTCGCTGAGCTGGCTGAGCGCCATCACGAGGTCGGGATGACGGTCGCCGAGCACCCCGCGCTTCTGCGCGATCTGGTCATTGAGCGCGGAGCGCTGGGCGCGCAGCGTGCTCAGCAGGTCCTGCTTGATCGGCCCGTCGACATTCGCCTTGAGGTCGCGCTGCGACTGCTCGTAACGGGCCTTGGCCTCCTCGCTGCGAGCGCGCGCCGCGGCGACCTGCTGCGTCAGATCGGTGACGCGCAATTGTTGCGTGGTTGCATCCTTGCCGGCATTGACGATCCGGTGCTCGAGCTTGAACCTGGCGACGGCATCTTCCGATGAGCGCAGCCGGTCGTTCAGTGCCTTGAGCCGGCTCTTCAGCCAGTCGGCGGCTTCGTCGGTTGCCACGGTGCGGGTGCCGCGCTGGCTGGCGACGAACGCCTCGGCAACCGCGTTGGCGTAGTACGCCGCGCGTTGCGGATTGTTGGACGTGAAGGTGATGGCGATGACATAGGTCAATCCGCGCCGGGAGATATCGAGCCGCTTGCGGAACCGGTCGAGCAGACGCGTGGCATCGGTCCCGCCTCCCGAGATGTCGTTGTCCTCGGCGACCTTGAGCTGATCGATCAGCGGCCCGAGAAAGCCGTCGGATTTGGCGATCTCGACATAGCTCTGCAATGCCGCGGCATCCTGCCCGATGCCCGGCAGCACATCCTGATCGGTCGTGACGCGCAGTTCACGCGGGTCGACCACGACCAGAGCGGTGGCGGCGTAACGCGCCGGGATCAACATCAACACGATGACGCCGATCGCGAAGATGACCGCGGCAAGCATCAGGATGCGCTGGCCGTTCTCGCGAAGAAAGGCGATCACGCCTGGGACGCTCAGCACGCCCTTGGTGATGGCTGTGGAGGACTGGCCGGCCGGCACGCCGGCAGATTCCCACGACGCTGCGGGTTCCGTGGCTTCGGAACGTCTCGGGCCTGCGCGGCGACCGAACTTCATGGGCTTTGACTCAAATTCAACTGACGGCACAGTCCAGCGCCTGCTGCCAACGTAAATATCTATGGTTAATCTGCGGTTACCCTTCTGTTGCGCCGCCGTAACCAATTAGTTAACGAGCAGGTTGTACCGTGTCGCCGAGACAACGGCTCCTGTCTGCCGGCAATGTTCGATCGCACTAAATGAGCAATAACCTCAATACGCGCCACACGGTGTACGAGCGCTCGTCGCGTGATAAGCACGCGCACAAAAATGAAGGAGGCGAATCCACTCCTTCAACGGGTGAGGAGTCCGTGCTCCATTACAGGCCAAGCACAGAATTGCGCGAGGCACCGACCGCATCGCGCGAGAGCAAGCCGAAGCTGCGCGTCGTCCTGGTGCAGACCCAGGCCGAGAATGCCGGCGCGCAGGAGATATCACGGCTGCTCGGCAGCGGACTTATCGCGCGCGGCTATGACGTCGCCAACCTGTTCTTCTTCCGCAAATCGGATTCCTTCGACGAGCCTCCCAACACGTTCTATTGCGCGCCGAGCCGCCCGGGAAACCCGCTGGCGCTGCTGCGGATGCTGCGGACGCTCGCCGGTCACCTCAGGACCATCCGGCCCGATGTCGTCCTGACCTTTCAGCACTTCGGCAATGTGATCGGCGGCGGCGTGTCGCGTCTCGTCTGCCGCGCTCCAGTCATCGCCAACCAGGTGTCCTCGGCGCTGTCGATGAGCCTGCCGGTGCGCGCCGCCGACATCGTCATGGGCTCGACCGGCTTCTTCCAGTGCATCACGCTGAATTCGCGGGACATGGAACGTGAATACGCCCGCTATCCAGCGCCCTATCGGGCGCGGATGAAGCACGTCCCGCACGGCTTCGACGACAAGTCGCACAGCCTGCCGAAAGACGTTGCGCGGCAACAATTCAAGCTGCCGACGGAGCGTACCCTGCTCGGCTGCGCGGCGCGGCTGCACCCGCACAAGCGGCTCGATGCCGCAATTCGCCTGCTGGCTGCCGACCCATCCTGGCACCTCGCGCTGGCTGGCCAGGGCGCCGACGAGGAACGGCTCAGGGCGTTGGCGAATGAGCTTGATGTCATGGACCGGCTCCATTTCATCGGCGAGATTCCGCCGCGCCAGATGGCCGACTTCCTGGCCTGCCTCGATGTGTTCGTATTCCCCACTCAGGCGGAAACCTTTGGCCTCGCCGCCGTCGAAGCCGCCAGCGCCGGCATTCCCTGCGTGGTCAACGATCTCCCCGTGCTGCGCGAGGTGCTGTCCTACCAGGGGCAACCCGCGGCGGTGTTCGTCGACGCTGCCGACGAGGCCGAGTTCTCGGCCGCGGTGTCGAAAGTCCTGACAGATCATTCGTTGAGCGACCGGCTGCGGCAAAGCGCCGTGGGTCTCAAGTCGCGCTATTCATTGGATGCCATGATAGAGGAATACGTCCGCATTCTCGGCAATGCCGTGGGAATGGACGCGCACTAGGAAGTTGGGCTGGACATGATTATCGAGTTTCGCTGCGATCGGGAGCAGGCGCGGCTCTGGATGTGCCGTGAGTCGCTACGCGTCAACGATCAGGATATTCCCGTTCAGATCGCCTGGACCACGACGCCGACGCCGCGACCCGCAGGCCTCGACATGCTGTTCGAACTCGAACGCATCGTCCTGCGCAAGGGCAAGACCGTCGGCGCCGACAGGCTGACACAGGTTCCGCAGCGGCCTCGCGCAGGTAACCCCGACGTGGTGGTCGACTTCACCGATGCGCAGCGCGATCCGAAGTGCTCAGCCAGACTGTATCTCCGTCCACGGTTCAACGGACATGCGGGAGAAGGCGCCGCGCTGGCGGCGGTGCTCGCCGGCGACCTGCCGGTGATCGAAATCGTCAATGAGTTCGACGGCGCGGTGATGGACCGCGGCCATCCTTCCGCGGAAATCGCGGCCGGCCTGAGCGGCGGGCTCGACGCGGTCATGGTCCGCACGCTGTCCATGTTGCCGCCAATCCTGTCAGGAGCGCCACGACTGGTGCCGCAGCTGGTTGCTCCGGTGAGCGACGGCACTGCACGAAATCCCGCGCCTTTTGTCTTGCAGGGCCTGGCGACTTCGATCGCGAAGGAGATCTATCGGCTGTGCTGCTACGCGCCGCATTGGCACGTCGGCTGGCGCTACGCCGGGAATGCGGACGTCTGGCGCAGCGGTGACCTGTCCGGACCGACCTGGAACGTGCTCGGCGATTCCGGACATCGTTTCTATGCCGATCCCTTCCCGGTGAAGTGGCAGGGCAGAACGTTCGTCTTCTTCGAGGATCTCGACCATCGGGTCGGCAAGGGCATCATTTCCGCGATCGAATTCGACGGCAACGGCCCGGTCGGCAAGGCGTTACCGGTGCTCGAAGAGCCCTGGCACCTGTCCTATCCGTTCCTGATCGAGGACAATGGCGAGCTGTGGATGATCCCGGAGAGCACCGCGCATCGCGACGTTCCGCTCTACAAATGCATCCGCTTTCCGGACAAGTGGGAGCGGCACTCGACGCTGCTCTCCGGGCTCGAACTGGCCGACGTGACCATCACGCGGCACAACGGCCTGCATTACATGTTCGGCGCCTGGCGCGACGGCACCGGCGGATACTCCGACACGCTGGCGATCTACCATGCCGACCGGCTGCTCGGGCCGTGGCAGCCGCATGCGAGCAATCCCGTCCTGCTGGATCGCGCGACGACGCGGCCGGCCGGAAACTTCGTCACCATCAATGGAAAATTGTGGCGACCGGTGCAGGATTGCAGCAACGGATACGGCGCGGCACTCGGACTTGCCGAAGTGCTCGAACTGTCGCCGACGACCTACAGGCAGGCCGTCCGCCACCTGCTCAAGCCCGGGCCGCTGTGGACCGGCCGCAAGCTGCACACGCTCAACCGCTGCGGCCAGCTCGAGGTGATCGACGGATCGCGGGTTCAGCCGAAGACCACGGCCTTCCTGGCCAGCCTTCGCTCGAACGACCGGCCATCACAATGGGACTGGCACAGCGCGCTGGCGAAGCCGATCGCACGGCGGCTCCACTAGCGCGCCTCATAAGTCGGCTCAGTTTGAGTCGGCGCTCAACACGCCGCCGAACTGCTCCCATGAGCTTCCGGTCCAGCGTTGCAGTTGGAGCTGGGTGTAGGCCATGCTGTTGTCGGGTCCGGTGTTGATCGTGATGCCCGGCATCAAGGTTGGAAGCACCAGCCCCTTGATGTTGCGCGCCTGCTTGACGATGTTCTCGCGCGACAGGTCGTCGCCGCACTGCTTGAGGACCTGTTCCAGGATCTGGCCCTGCTGGGTGCCGAACAGGTAGTTGTTGTCACCGATGTCGGCGCCGGGAAGGTATTTCTCGAAATGGGCGCGATACCACTTCATGCCGGGATCGTCGGCCCACCTCTTGTCGTTCGGATCCTTGGTGATGGTCGCCACCACGACGCCCACCGCCTTGTCGGCGCCGGCAGGCACGATGGTCGCGGAGACCGAGCTCGACACGTAGTTGACGATGGTGAGCGGCGTCCAGCCGATCTCGCTCGCCTTCTTGATCGCCTGCGCGGCGAATTTCGGCGTGCCGGCGATCAGGAACGCCTGGGCGCCGGACGCCTTCAGCGTCACCACGCGGGATTCGATGGTGGGCTCGGTGACCTCATAGGGCGAGGTCACCACCTTCTTGTCGAAATCCGCCTTCAGCGTGTCCTTGAACGCCGCGACGAAATCGCGGCCGAGATCGTCGTTCTGGTAGAGGATCGCGATCTTCGCATCGGGCGCGGTCTGCGCGATGTATTTCGCGTAGATCTTTCCTTCGGTGCTGTAGCTCGGCAATCCCGTGGTGGTCAGCGGAAACTCGTTGAAATTGGCAAACTTGGTCACACCGCTGACGACGAACAGATGCGGCACCTTCTTGGCGTTGACGTATTTGATGGTCGCGCCGATGCCGGGCGTTCCGAGCGGGCCGAACAGGAATGCCACCTCGTCGCTCTCGATCAGCTTCCGGGTCTGCTCCACGGCCTTGGGCGGTGAATAAGCGTCATCGTAGGTGATGAGGTTGATCTTGCGGCCATTGATGCCGCCCCGGTCGTTGATGGAATGGACGTAGGCAATCAGGCCCTTGCCGGTATTGCTGAGCGGAGATGCCGGGCCGCTGAACGGGAATGTCGCCCCGATCTTGATTTCGGATTCGGACACGCCGGGCGTCTCGGCGCTCACTGGAGCACCGGCAAACGCCGCAAGCATCGCGATAGAAACAGCAAACTTCCTCAACAGCATTACACTCCCCCGAGTTCTTTTTGAATTGACCGTCACTTGCAACCGACGCGTGGACTACCAGACCTCACCGAACGGCCTGATCTCGACATTGAACGACCACGCGCTGCGATCCTGATGGACGACGTGCCAGACCTCGTCGGCGATCGCCCGTGGCTTGATGAAGAAGTCGTCCGGCCGCTCCGGCCAGCGCTTCCGCGTCCACTCCAGATCGATCACCGCGTCGATCACGACATAGGCAACGTGCACGCCCTGCGGCCCGAGATCGCGGGCCATCGCCTCGGCAAGGATCCGCTGCGCCGCCTTGGTCGGCGCGAACCCTGCAAAGCCGGCCTTGCCGCGTAAGGCCGACGTGTTGCCGGAGGCGACGATGGCGCCCTTGCCGGCGCTGACCATCGCCGGGGCAAATCGCCTTGCCAAATACAACAAGCCCATCGTGTTGACCTGGAAGTTGCGATTGAGAATCTGCGGATCGATCTCGCGGAAGGTGCCGAATGCCCCGCCGACCGCATTGTGGATCACGACCTCAGGACTGCCGAGATCGCGCTCCACGGCGGAAGCCACCGTCTCGACGTCAGCGGGATCGGACACGTCGCATCGATAGGCTTTTGCACCGGGCAACTGTCTTTCGAGCGCGGCGAGCCGCTCCTCGTTCCGGGCGAGCAGCGCGACGCGATAGCCGCCTTCAGCGAACCTTCTGGCGAGCGCCGAACCAGTGCCGGGGCCGACACCGGATATCAGACAGACGGGTGCGGTCATGCGATCACTCCTCCGCGTTAGAGCCAGCAGGTGTCATGGTTCGGCCGCAGCCTTCGACCGCAGCTTCTCGACGTAAGGCTTGAGGTCCGGCGCAAAATGCGCGTGCGCGACCAGCCGGGCAAAATGGGCGAACATCAGCGGATACCCATCCTGCACCCCGGGATGCAGGATCCTGGTCAATCCCTGTTTGTCCAATTGCTCGCTCCGCCCGTACTCGTTCATGAACAGCGCGAGCTCGGCGGCAAAGCAGATGTCGGCAATCGAGATGCCGTCCCCGACCAGCGTCTCGCGCCGGGACGACAGCGCCTGCTCGATCCCGGACGCATAGATCGCGAACGCATCCCTGGCGCGGGCATGAATCGCCGCGTCGACCGTCCCGCCCGACAGCGCGAGCAGATAGATCTGCGAATCCCGCGCGAACACCAGGCTGACATCGAGAAAGCTGTCGATCCTGGATGCCTCATAGGCGTCGCGCCCGTAGAGCGGGAACTTGCCTTCTCCGAGCCGCGCCACCGCACGCATGATGCTGTTGGATTCGAATATTCCGACCTCGCCGTCAGGTCCGAACGCCGCCGGCACGTTGCCGAATGGCTGCGCCGCCATGAAGGCATCGGTCTTGAACAGCTGCGCACCGGTCAGGCCGACCCGTCCGGTCCGCGCCAGCGACGACAGCGCGGTGCGTTCCTGCTCGGTCAGGGGATGGGCATCGTAGTCCCACAGCCAATCGCGCAACTCCTTGCCCGAGGCGCCCCTGACCTCGACGTCGACGCCGCAGAACCGCGCGGCGATGGTGGCCTTCCAGACCCGCGGGTTCGGCAGATAGGAGAAGATGCGCAAGGCGGCCATGATGGCGGCTCCGGGTGCTGTTATCTCAGGCGGCGAGCTTCAAGATCTTGACGACGTCATCGGGCTCGCGGATCGGTTGCGGGTTGGCGCGCGTGAAGATCGACAGCATCGCGTTCCGACCGATCAACTCGAAGCGATCTTCGCCAACGCCGACATCTGCGAGCCGGCGTGGCAGGCCGAGCTCCGCGATGAAGCCTGCGAACGCCTCGCCGGCGTCGCGCCCCGGCGCGCCGAGCGCGGCGGCGATCGCTTGCTGGGCCTTTTCCGTCGCGGGGTGGTTGTAGCGCAGCACGCTCGGCATCATCACTGCCGTGCAGAAATAGTGCGGCACGTCGCAGGTGCCGCCGAGCACATGGCCGATGGCGTGGCTGGCGCCCATCGGCACCCGCGACTGCAATCCGAACGCGGATAGCCACGAGCCGAGTTGGCAATTCAGCCGCGCCGCCTCATCATCGGGATTGGCCTTGGTGCGCAGCAGGCCGTCGTGCAGATAGCGCAAACCTTGCTGGCACACCGCGTCGACCAGCACGTTCGGACGGCTGGAGCAGATCGCCTCGATGCCATGGTCCATCGCGCGCGTGCCGGAGCCGAGCCAGAGCTTCTCCGGGGTATACTTCGTGATCGCCGGATCGAGGATGATGCTGCGCGGCATCATCATCGGATGGTTGAAGATCTGCTTCAGCTTGCGGCTGGTGTCGGTCACCAGCGCGCCGGAATTGTATTCGCCGCCCGACAGCGTGCTGGGGATCGCGATCATCCGGACCTTCGGGGTCCGGAACGGCCCGAACCGGCGGTCCGGCGTGGTTTCGAAGCCGTCGAGCCCCGCGGGCTCGAAGATCTCATGCTCGATACACATCAAGACAATCTTCGCCGCATCGACCACCGAGCCGCCGCCGATCGCGACCACGAGGTCAGCCCTGGCTTCGCTGGCTTGCCTCGCGATCTGCGTCACGACATCGCGCGTCGTGTGCTGCGGCACGCCGTCGA
This sequence comes from Bradyrhizobium sp. SK17, assembly GCF_002831585.1. Classification (GTDB taxonomy): domain Bacteria; phylum Pseudomonadota; class Alphaproteobacteria; order Rhizobiales; family Xanthobacteraceae; genus Bradyrhizobium. Next base: position 7,732,389 of record NZ_CP025113.1, read on the forward strand.
AAGTGGCGGCATGACGATCGCCGAGACTTTTGCGGATCTTCTCGATCTCGTCGGTCGTGGTGTTCAGCGTCCGGCTGGCGATCAGGTAGACGCGCCTCGCGTCCAGCCGCTCGGCCTCCTCGCGCAGCGCTTCGGCTGCGGGCTTGCCGTAGATCACGGATTCCATGGTGGGGTATTGATGGCTGCCGGCAACGTGCATGCTTCACTCCCTCGATGGTTCCGTGCGTTACGTCGCCGGTCAGGCCGACAGCTTGGAAAAATCCGGCTGGCGCCGCTCCGCGAAGGCGGCAAACGCCTCTCGCGCCTCGGGCGTGGTCAGCCTTTCCTTGAACAGCACGCCTTCCTCGGCGATCTGCGCCGCGATCCGCTGGTGCTCGCGCATCAGCTGCTTGGTCATGCCGAGCGAGCCGGCCGGCCGTTTGGTCAGCGCGATCGCCGCGTCATGCGCCTTCTTGCGCAGATCCGCTTGCGGCACCACGGCGTTGGCGAGACCGGAGGCCAGCGCGCCCTGCGCATCCATCGGCTCGCCGAGCGCGAACATCGCGTAGGCCCGCGCGTGCCCGATCCGCAGCGGCAGCAGCCAGCTCGACGCCGCCTCCGGCACCAGCGCCAGATTGACGAACGGCGTGATCAACCGGGCATTCTCGGCGAGATAGACCAGGTCGCAATGCAGCAGCATGGTGGTGCCGACGCCGACCGCATTGCCCTGCACCGCCGCGACCAACGGCTTGCCGACCTTGCTGATGGTTTCGATGAAGCGATGCGCCGGACTATCGACCGCGCTCTCACCGCGTGCCTGGCTCGCGAAGTCGGCCAGGTCGTTGCCGGCGGTGAAGCTGTCGCCATCGCCCTGGAACAGGATCACGCGTACGGACGGATCCGCCTCGGCCTGCTTCAGCGCGCTCGACATCGCGTCATACATGGCGCCGGTCAGCGCATTCTTCTTCTCGGGCCGCCGCAAGGTCAGCGTCATCACCCCTGCAGCGATCTCGACCTCGACATGCTCGGTCATGGCATTCTCCCTCAGGCGACCGCGCGGGCCGGCTTGGCGTCGAACTTGCCGTCGAGGAAGCCGGTCAGGCGCTGCCGGATGATCGTCTCGGCCTCGGACATGATGCGGTCGATCAATTCCTTGACGGTCGGGATGTCATGGATCAGGCCGACCACCATGCCGCAGCTCCAGGCGCCGGCATCCATCTCGCCATCGATCATCACCTTCGGGTAGACGCCGGCGACCTGCTCGTGGATGTCCTCGATCTTCAGCGTCTTGCCCTTCTCGCGCTCGATCTCGAGCAATTCGTCGACGCCCTTGTTCTTCAGCACCCGCTCGGTGTTGCGCAGCGCGCGCATCACCAGCCTTGTGTCGAGCTCGTCGGCATCGAGCAGCGCCTGCTTCACGTTGGGATGAACCGGCGCTTCCTTGGTTGCGATGAAGCGGGTGCCCATGTTCATGCCGGCAGCGCCCATCGACAGCGCCGCCACCAGGCTGCGCGCATCCGCCATGCCGCCGGAGGCGACGAACGGGATCGTCAGTTCGTCCGCCGCGCGCGGCAGCAGGATCATGTTCGGGATGTCGTCCTCGCCGGGATGGCCGCCGCACTCGAAGCCATCGACGCTGACCGCATCGCAGCCGATCTTCTCGGCTTTCAGCGAATGCCGCACCGAGGTGCATTTGTGGATCACCTTAATGCCGGCGGCCTTCAGCGCCGGCATGTACTGCTCGGGGCTGCGGCCCGCGGTCTCCACCGCCTTGACGTCGCCCTCGCGGATCGCGGCGATGTATTCCGGATAGGGCGGCGCGGTGAAGCTCGGCAGGAAGGTGAGGTTGACGCCGATCGGCTTGTCCGTCATGTCGCGGCAGCGCGCGATCTCCTTGGCCAGCAATTCCGGCGTCCGCTGGGTCAGGCCGGTGATGATGCCGAGGCCGCCGGCATTGGAGACCGCCGCCGCCATCTCGGCAAAGCCGACATAATGCATGCCGCCCTGGATGATCGGATGCTGGATACCGAACAGTTCAGTGATTGCTGTCTTCACAAGTCTCTCCCGCGTTTCCGATCAATTGATGATTTCGAACAGACCGGCCGCGCCCATGCCGCCGCCGATGCACATGGTCACCACGCCGTATTTGGCCTTGCGCCGGCGGCCCTCGATCAGGAGGTGGCCGGTGAGCCGCGCGCCGGTCATGCCATAGGGGTGACCGATCGCGATCGAGCCGCCATTGACGTTCAGCCTGTCCGGGTCGATGCCGAGCTTGTCGCGGCAATAGATCACCTGCACCGCGTAGGCTTCGTTGAGTTCCCAGAGATCGATGTCGTCGATCTTGAGGTTGTGCCGCTTCAGCAACCGCGGGATCGCGGCGACCGGGCCGACGCCCATCTCGTCCGGCTCGACGCCGGCGGCGACGAAGCCGCGGAAGATGCCGAGCGGCTTCAAGCCTTTCTGCGCGGCGATCTTGTCGCTCATGATCACACAGGCGGAAGCACCGTCGGAGAGCTGGCTGGCGTTGCCGGCGCTGATGGTCTTGCCCTCGAACACCGGCTTGATCTTGGCGAGGCCGTCCGCCGTGGTGTCCGGCCGGGGGCCTTCGTCCTTCGCCAGCGTCACCTGCTGAAAGCTGACGTCCTTGGTGTCCTTGTTGACGACGGCCATTTTCGTCGTGATCGGCACGATCTCATCGTTGAAGCGGCCGCCCTGCAACGCGGCGCCGACGCGGCGCTGGCACTTCAGGCTGTACTCGTCCTGCTTGTCGCGGCCGATCCCATAGCGTTCGGCGACGACCTCGGCCGTCTCCAGCATCGACATGTACATCTCCGGCTTCATCGCCATCAGCTCGTCGTCGACGGCGTGGAACCGGTTCATGTGCTCGTTCTGCACCAGGCTGATCGATTCGATGCCGCCACCGATCGCGATCTCGACGCCATCGAGCATCACCGAGCGCGCGGCGACCGCGATCGCCTGCAAGCCGGAGGCGCATTGCCGGTCGATGGTGGTGCCGGCGACCGTGACAGGAAGCCCCGCGCGGATCGCACCCTTGCGGGCGACGTTCATCACCATGGTGCCCTGCTGCATGGCGCAGCCCATCACCACGTCCTCGACTTCGCCCGGCGCGATGCCGGCGCGTTTCACCGCCTCCGCCATCACATGACCGGCCAGGGTCGGGCCGTCGGTGTTGTTGAGTGCGCCGCGATAGGCCTTGCCGACGCCGGTGCGCGCCGTGGAAACGATCACTGCATCTGGTGACATGCTTGCCTCTCTGGCTTTAAGCGGCCGCGTCGAGCTGCGCATAGCGCAGCACGTGATAGGCGGGATCGCCGAACTGGATGTTGATGGAGGAAATCCGCTTGAAGTAGTGGCCGACATTGAGCTCGTCGGTCATGCCCATGCCGCCGTGGAGCTGCACGGCCTGATCGGCGACGAACTTGCCGGCATAGCCGATCTTGGATTTTGCGCCCGACGCCAGCCGGGACAGGCCGGCTTCACCCTCGTTCAAGCTGAGCGACAGATGCTGCATCAAGGACAGCGCCTCCTGATGCGCGATGAACATGTCGACCATCCGGTGCTGCAACACCTGGAAGCTGCCGATCGTGGTGCCGAACTGCTTGCGCGTCTTGGAATACTCCAGGGTCGCCGCATTCAGCTCGCCGATCGCACCGACCGCCTCGGCACAGAGCGCGCCGATCGCGCGGTCGCGGCAGGCTTCGAGCGCGGCCACGCCCTCGCCTTCCCTGCCGAGCAATTCCGCGCGGACGCCGCGCAGGCTGATTTCGGCCGCGCGGCGGCCGTCGATGGTCTTGAAGCTTTGCAGATCGAGATTGGCGGCGCGGCGATCGACCACGAACAGGCTGACACCACCGCGATCGTGGCGATGGCCCGAGGTGCGCGCGGAGACGATGAGATAGTCCGCCCAGGGCGCGGCCAGCACCGCAGTCTTCTCGCCGGTGAGCAAGTAGCCATCGCCGTCGCGGCGCGCTGTGGTGGTAACGGTCGCGAGATCGAACCGCGAGCCCCGCTCGGTCCAGGCCAGCGCCCAGAGCTTCGTTCCCGAGATGATCTCGGGGATGAAGGCCTGCTGCTGCACTTCGGAGCCGACCTGCTCGATCAGGCCGCCGGCCGCGACGATTGTCTCGACGAACGGCTCGACCACGAGGTGGCGACCGAACTCCTGCATGATGATCATGGTCGCCAGCGGTCCGCCGCCTAGTCCACCTGCGGCTTCCGAGAATGGCGCCGCGAGCAGGCCGAGCTCGGCGAATTCAGCCCATTGCTTGCGGCCAAGACCTTCCTCGCTCGCGACGATCTTGCGGCGGGCGTCGAAATCATACTGGTCGCGCAGCAGCCGCTGGACGCTGGACCGCAACAATTCCTGCTCTTCCGTGAACTGGATATCCATCCGATCCTCTCGTTGCGCTGCTGCCAGAGCGTGACGCGATGCAAGTTCTTAGTTTGGGCGTCGCGCCCTAGAGCCCGAGCACCGCCTTGGCGATGATGTTGCGCTGGATCTCGTTCGATCCGCCGTAGATCGAGAGCTTGCGCGAGTTGAGGTACTTCTCCGATGCCGTATGGCCGTAGTCCGGGCCCGGCATGAAGTGGTTGGCGCTGACCGGATGCTCGCGGATCGCCAGCCCGTAATTGCCGATCGCGCGGTGCGTCAGTTCGGTGATGTTCTGGAAGATCTCGGTGCCGCGGATCTTGAACAGCGATGCCGCCGGCCCCGGATCGATGCCGCGCGCCATCTGGGCGACGACGCGCAACTCGGTCGCCTCCAGCGCCAGCACGTCGAGCTCGACGCGGGCGATGTCGCGGATGAATTCCAGATGGGCCGGATCGTCTTCCGGGATCTCGGCTTTCACGATCTTCTTCAGCCGATCGATATAACGCGTCGAGCGTCCGATCCCGGCCATGCTGGTGCGCTCATTGCCGAGCAGGAACTTGGCGTAGGTCCAGCCCTTGTTCTCCTCGCCGATCAGGTTTTCGACGGGGACGCGGACGTTCTCCAGGAAAACGTCGTTGACCTCGTGCGAGCCGTCGATGGTGATGATCGGACGCACGGTGACACCGGGCGATTTCATGTCGATCAGCAGGAAAGAGATGCCGGATTGCGGCTTCGCCGTCGGATCGGTCCGCACCAGGCAGAAGATCCAGTCGGCATGCTGCGCCAGAGTGGTCCAGGTCTTGTGGCCGTTGACGATATAGTGGTCGCCATCGCGTACCGCCTTGGTGCGAACGGTGGCGAGATCGGAGCCGGAGCCCGGCTCCGAATAACCCTGGCACCACCAGTCCTCGCCGGAGAGAATCCGCGGCAAGAACTTCGTCTTCTGCGCCGCGTTGCCGAAGGTGTAGATGACAGGGCCGACCATGGTGACGCTGAACGCCAGCGGCGGCATCGTGCCGGCGCGCGTCGTCTCCTGCTCGAAGATGAAGCGGCGGGTGATCGACCAGCCCGGGCCGCCATATTCCTTCGGCCAGAGCGGCGCGATCCAGCCCTTGCCGTGCAGGATTCTATGCCACAGCAGCATCTGCTCCTTGGAGAGATCGGTCTCCGGATTGGCGACGCGCATCTCCGCCGGATAATTGTCCTTGATGAACGCGCGAACCTCGTCGCGAAACGCCGCATCGTCAGGGGATAGCGCGAGCTCCATCGGACCTGCTCCCTACCACTTCTCGCCGAAGGGCCGGATTTCGAGCTCGAAGGTCCAGGCACTCTTCGGTTGCTGGTACAGTTGCCAATAGGACGAGGCGACCGAAGCCGGCGGCATCAAGAGATCGGGGTTGTCGAGCGCCTCCTTGCCCCAAAGCTGTTCCCGCCGCTCCCGCACCCAGGCCGTGTCGACGCCGGAGTCGATGATGAGATGCGCGACATGGATGTTCTTCGGGCCCAGTTCGCGCGCCATCGCCTGTGCCACTGCGCGCAGGCCGAACTTGGCGCTGGCGAAGGCGGCAAAACCGCTGCCGCCACGCAGCGAGGCGGTCGCGCCAGTGAAGAAGATGTTGCCCTCGCCGCGCGGCAGCATCAGCCGCGCCGCCTCGCGTCCCGCCAGGAATCCGGAATAGCAGGCCATCTCCCAGACCTTGCGGAACACACGCTCGGTGGTCTCGAGGATCGGGAAGTTGACGTTGGCGCCGATGTTGAAGATGCAGACTTCCAGCGGCGCATGCTTGTCGGCATCGTTGAGGAAGGAGATGATCTCCTCCTCCTTGCGCGCATCGAGCGATCGCGCATGAATCTCGCCACCGGCGGCCTCGATCTCCTTGACCAGCGGCGCCAGCTTGTCGCCATTGCGGCGACCGGCGAAGATCGTGAAGCCCTCGGCGGCGAACTTCTTGGCGATCTCACCGCCGATGTAATCACCGGCACCAATGACGGCGACCGTCTTGTTTCTCTTCTGCATGGTGTTTCTCCGGTCTTTTGCTTGAGTGGTGGTTCTACGGACGATGCGTCAGCTTTGGCCGCGCAGCGATTCCGCCAGCTTGTGTTTCAAGAGCTTGCCCGTCGATGTCGCGGGCAGCGCGTCCATCAGGATAATCTCCGACGGCCGCTTGTACGAGGTCAGTTGCGGGGCAACATGGGCCATCAGGTCCGTCGCCGTCGCCGTCGATCCCTTGATCAGCTGCACGAAGGCGACGACTTCCTCGTTGCCCTCGACCGACCGCCCGACCACGGCGCACTGCACAACGGCGTCATGCGTGCTCAGCACGGCCTCGATCTCGGCCGGATAGACGTTGAACCCGGAGCGGATGATCATCTCCTTGGTTCTTCCGACGATATAGAGCACGTCATCCTCGAAGCGCGCCAGATCACCGGTGTTGAACCAGCCGTCGGGGTCGATCGCCTTGGCGGTCAGATCGGGTGCGCGGTAATAGCCCCGCATCACGTTCGGGCCGCGAACATGCAACTCGCCGACTTCGCCTGATGCAACCGGCTTGAGGTCACGGCCGACCAGCTTCGCCTCGAGGCCCGGCATCACGGCGCCGACCGCATGGTCGGCCCGCGGGTTGTCGGGCCGGACGCCGGAGATGCCCGGCGAGCATTCGGTGATGCCGTAACCATTGAGCAGCGGCAGGCCCAGTTCCTGCTCGACCCGGGATTTGAGCTCGAGGTCGAGCGGCGCGCCGGCCACCGAGATCACCCGCAAGCGGCCGCGATCGAGCTTCGCCAGGCCGGCATTGCGCCGATATTCGAGCAGGCGCTGATAGGTCGCAGGCACACCGTTCAGGATGGTGATGCCCTCTTCCGCCATCGCCTTGACCAGCGCGGCCGGATCGTATTTCGCGACCAGACGCACGGTGGCGCCGACCATCAAGGTCATGGTCAGCAACGAGATGCCGACGATGTGCGAGATCGGCAGCACGCAGTACTGCACGTCATCTGCCGTCATCTTGCGGAACGCCGCGGTGCCGCGGGCGCTGAACAGCAGGTTGCGGTGGGTCAGCATCACGCCCTTCGGCGCGCCCGTGGTGCCCGACGTGTAAATGAGGACCCCGACTTGGCTTGCGCCGTCGGCCTCGACCGGCTCGGCCACCGTGGCCAGATTCAGGCCGGTGACCGCGATGCCGCGGAACGGACCGACGTCCTGGATGGCAGCCTCATAACGCGCGGCATGCGCGGCCGCCTCCTGCGACACGTCGGCGGTCAGCAGCACGCGGCGGGCGCCGCTGTGATCCCTGATCTGGTCGAGCTCGCGCGGCGACAGCCGCGGATTGACCACGATCGACCAGACATCGAGCCGGCTTGCCGCCAGCAGCAGGCAGGCGAGCGGAATCGAATTCTCGCTCACGATCATCATGCGGTCGCCGGCGCGGATGCCGAGCGCCTGCAATGCGGCTGCGACGCGATCGACCGCCTGATCGAGCTCCCGATAAGTCAGCCGCATCTTGTCGTCGATCAGCGCCGGATGATTTGGCGTCGCCACGACATGATGATTGATCACCTCATGGATGCGGTTCGGCAAGCCTTCCACGCTTCCTTCGGCAAACTCGGTCAACGCCTGCACTGAAACCTCCCTGTCGCAGCCCTTCGGGCCTGATTTCTTGGCTTGAGGAATCTCCCGCTCAGGCGGTCTTGCGCTGCCCCGCGGCCAACTGAGCCACGATCTCGTCCTCGACTTCTCGCAAGCGATCCTTGCCGAAGAATATCTCGTCGCCGACAAAGAAGGTCGGCGAGCCGAACGAGCCACGCGCCACGGCGTTGCTGGTGTTGTCGATCAGCTTCTTCTTCACCTCGTCCTGCTGGGCGCGGGCGATGATCCGATCGGTGTCGAGACCCGAAGACAGGAAGGCTTCGCGAAACACCTGCGGATCATCCATTTTCTTGGGCTCGGACCACATGTGGTGATAGGCGGCGCGGAAATAGGGCTCGAACAGTCCCTCGAAATCGGCGGCGACGACGCCGCGCATCAACATCAACGTGTTGACCGGGAAGAACGGGTTCGACTTGAAGGTCGTGATGTTGTGGCGGCGCAGGAAACGCTCGGTCTCGAGCGCATTGTATTCCGGCTTGTTCTTGATCCCGCGCAGAGACTCGCCGGGCGACATGTTTCCGGTCGCCTTGTAGACGCCGCCGAGCAGCACCGGGACGTAATCGAACTTCACGCCGGTGCGCTTTTCGATGCCCGGCAGCGCGAGCTCGGCGAGATAGGCGTTCGGACTTCCGAAATCGAAGTGGAATTCGACCTTGAGCGGAGCAGCCATGGAACGCCTTCCCTTCGATTGGCAGCAATCGTCCGTCACTGCCGGTTGATCGTGGCCGAGACCATAAGTTCTATTTTAGAACTGTCAATATGATATTTGTCATGCAATGGCTTGGATATAGCCCTATGAAAGGCATCCTATTGAAACGACGTGAGTTCTGTTTTAGAATTTTGTTGGTTTTGCCGTTGCAGACTGCTGGAGACACCGATGAAATGGGATGCCCTCGAGGAGGAGCCGTGCTCGCTGGCCCGCACCGTGGCGGTGATCGGCGACCGCTGGAGCCTGTTGATCCTGCGCGAATGTTTCCTGCGCATCCGCAGGTTCGACGACTTCCAGGCGTCGCTCGGGATCACCCGGCATCTGCTCGCCGACCGGCTGAAGAAGCTGGTGCGATTCGGCGTGCTGCGCAAGATTCGCTATCAGGACGCGCCGAAGCGCTACGAATACATCCTGACCCAGAAGGGGCTCGACCTCTATCCGATCATCATGTCGATCGTGCACTGGGGCAACGTCCACATGGTCGACGCGCGCGGCCGGCCGCTGCTGCACGAACACAAGACCTGCGGGAAGATGTTCGATCCCGTCATGGTCTGCTCGGAATGCGGCGAGCCGCTCAGCGCCAAGCACGTCCATGTGCATCCGGGCCCCGGCGCCCGGCGATCGTCGCCGCTGCACGCCAGCGCGCGGGAGCGCACCAAGCGAGCCGCTGAGTCCGGTTAGACAATCGCCACCCCACGCGGCCAGTGGCTATTTGACCAGCGTGGCGCCGGTCTCCGGGTGCTGCAACCAATCGAGCAGCGCCTCGTGGAAGCGTGCCGGCGCCTGGATCTGCGGCGAATGGCCGAGGTCGGGGAATTCGATCAGCTGCGCATGCGGAATCCGCTTGGCGGCCGCCTTGCCCAGCACCGGATAATTACCGAGCGTCTTGCGGACCTCCGGCGACGCGGTGTCCTTGGCGATCGCCGTGGTGTCCTTGTCGCCGACAAACAGCAGCGTCGGCGGCTTGATCTGCTCGAATTCGTAGAACACCGGCTGGGTCGCGATCATGTCGTAGAGCCGCGCCGAACTCGACGCCACGGCGGCGCGGCCCTCTCCGCGATACATCCCGGCCAGCATCTGCACCCACACCTCGTAGGACGGATCCCAGGTGTCGGCGTAATAAGTGGCGCGCTCATAGGCGCGGATGCTGTCCGCGGTGACGCGCGTCTCGCGCTGCATCCAGCCGTCGAGGCTGAGCCACGGCACGCCCTTGGCCTTCCAGTCCTCGAGGCCGATCGGATCGACCAGCACCAGGCGGTCGGTGGCGTCCGGATACATCAGGGCGTAGCGCATCGCCAGCATGCCGCCGGTCGAGTGGCCGACCATGATCGAATGCTCGATCCCGAGCGAGGCGAGCAGCGCGCGGCTGTTGCCGGCAAGCTGCTGGAAGGTGAACTGATAGCGTTCCGGCTTCGAGGATTTGCAGAAGCCGATCTGGTCCATCGCGATCACGCGATAGCCGGCGCCGCTGAGCGCCTTGATGGTGCCGTCCCAGGTCGCGGCACAGAAATTCTTGCCATGCAGCAGCACCGCGGTCTGGCCATTGGCCGCCGCGGGCTTGACGTCGAGATAGGCCATCTCGAGCTCCTGCCCCTGCGAGCTGAAGCGATAATGTTGCACCGGATAGGGATAGTCGAAGCCCTGTAATTCCGGTCCATAGGCCGGTTCGGCGGCGGTCTGCGCCGAAGCGTTGGACGCGCCAAGCGCGATGGTCGCAGCGGCGGCAAGATGAATCAGGGTTCTCAGGTGCATCTCAGCGGGTCCGATCTCAGGGCGATCCGACGATGCGGTAGCTCAACGGCCGGGCGCCATCCAGCGCCGTCAGATGATTTGTTCGTGATCAGCCGTAGTTCCGCTATTCGGGATCGAAGGCGCGGATCGGCGGCAGATTGCCGTTGAAACGCTCGACCTGCACCGTCGTGAGCTGACCGGTGCAGCCCTGTGCGAAGGATGACGTCCCGATGTCGCGCGTCAGCACGTTCGGATTGCCGTGGACACATAGCGGCGCCTCGTCCTCGGGGTCCATCGGGTCGTACCAGGCACCGGTCGGCAACTGGACCACGCCAGGCGCGATGCCGTCGGTGACGTGCACGGCGGCGAGGCAAGCCCCACGCGCATTGAACAGCCGGATGATGTCGCCGTCCGCAATGCCGCGCGCCGCGGCATCGCGCGGGTTCATGCGCGCGACCTCGCGGCCGCGGTGCTTGGCCTCCAGCGAATGGCCGCCGAAATCGAGCTGGCTGTGCAGGCGCGTCACCGGCTGGTTCGCCACCAGGAAACACGGCGAGCCCGGCGTCGGCGTGTCGGTCTTCTCGAGCCACACCGGATGGCCCGGACAATCGGCATCGCCATGATCCGATATCTTCTGCGAGAAGATCTCGATACGGCCGCTCGGCGTCGGCAGCGGACGCGCCACGGGGTCCTCGCGGAAGCGGCGCAGCGAGCCGCCGTCGTCGAGATGTTGCGGCACGACCAGGCTGCCGCGCTCCCAGAACTCCTCGAAGCTCGGCGACTCGGCTCCGCGCGCGGCCAGCGCCTTGCGGGTCGGCTCGTAGAGACGTTCGAGCCACTCGCGCGACGTGCGCCCCTCGGTGAAGGGCTCGCGGGCCCCGAGCCGCTCGGCGAGGTCGGCGAAGATGTCGTAGTCGTCGCGCGCAAGCCCGAACGGCTCGGCGATCCGGTGCATCGCGACCATCAGCGGATCGTTGGTGGAATAGCCGATGTCCTCGCGCTCCAGCGTCATCGTCGCAGGCAGCACGATGTCGGCGTGCCGCGCCGTGGCGGTCCAGGCGAGCTCATGCACCACCAGCGTGTCGAGCCGCGCAAACGCCTTGCGCAGCCGGTTGAGATCCTGGTGATGGTGAAACGGATTGCCGCCCGCCCAATAGACCAGGCGGATATCCGGATAAGTCCGTGTCTCGCCATTGTAGCGATAGCTGGTGCCGGGATTGAGCAGCATGTCGGCGATGCGCGCCACCGGAATGAAGTCGGCGACGCCGTTGCGGCCTTGCCCAAGCGTCGGCCCCGGCACGGCATTGACGCGGCGGCCGTAATAGCCGATCGCGCCGAGCGAATAGGCGTAACCTCCGCCGGGCAGGCCGATCTGGCCGAGCGCCGCCGCCAGCACCATGCCCATCCAGACCGGCTGCTCGCCATGCTCGGCGCGCTGCAACGAATGCGAGACGGTGATCAGCGCGCGCCGCCCGGCGAGCCGGCGGGCGAGCACCTTGATCGCGCCGGCGTCGATGCCGCAGATCGCTGCGGCCCATTCCGCGCTCTTCGGCTGCCCATCGCTCTCGCCGGTCAGATAGCGCCGGAACACCGGCCAGCCCTCGGTATAGCGATCGAGGAACGCCTGATCATGCAGGCCTTCGCCGACCAGGGTGTGGACGATACCGAGCATCAGCGCGGTGTCGGTGCCGGGCATTGCCGTGATCCATTCGGCGCCGGCCTCGACCGGCAGATCGTCGCGCAGCGGGCTGACCAGGATGAACTGGCAGCCGCGCCGTTGCGCCGCTTCCATTGCGCCCCGTTCAATGTGCTTGCTGATCGAGCCGCCGGCGACCATCGAGTTCTTCAGCGCCATGCCGCCGAACGCCAGCACGATGTCGGTTTCACCAGCGATCTGCTCCCAGGTGACGTTGCGCTTGGTGATGTCCTCGTAACCGGCGAGGATCTGCGGCAGCAGCACCGAGGACGCGCCAGACGAATAGGTGTTCACCGAACGGACATAGCCGCCGAGTGCGACGTTGAGGAAGCGATGCACCTGGCTCTGCGCGTGATGGAAGCGGCCGGCGCTCGACCAGCCATAGGAGCCGCCGAACACCGCGCCCGGCCCGACCGTGTCGCGAACCCGTGAAAGCTCACCGCCCAGGAGATCGAGCGCCTTCTCCCAGCTGACCGGGACGAATTCATCGCGGCCGCGGCGATCATCGGGCCCCGGACCGCGCTCGAGCCAGCCGCGGCGGATCGCCGGCTGGGCAATACGCGCCTGATGACGCAGTGCGCCGGGGAAATTGTTGACGATGCCGTTTGGATCGGGATCGCCGGCATAGGGCCGGACTTCGAGACCGTCCTTGCCGAGACGCGCCGAAAACACGCCCCAATGCGAGGTGTGCGGCTTGAAACCATCCGACAGGTCGAGACCGGGATCGGGATGGCCAATGGTTTCGCTCATTCAGCAGGCGTCCTTCCAAAGCTCGATCTCGAACCACATCGCCGCCAGTATAATGACCTGTTCCTTGATGTCTCAGATCCGGGGGTACCGGAAATGCAGGAAACCCCGCAAGCGGGCGTGAAGCTGGAGATCCGATCTGCTCGATCACCGCTGAGAACTCTGCTTACTTACCCAGCTACCATTCGTTCTCCGGGCACTTTCTCTCATGGCTTCTGAGAACGCCCTGATCCGCGACTGCGATTTAATTCGCCGCGAATGCTGGACGCATATTATTAATTAGATGCCTTTATGCGGCAAGTTGTCACAGTCATGTCACGCCCTCCGATTAATCGAAATTTAAGGAAATGCGGGGCGGTGGAATGCACAACAAATCGAGAATATTACTGAGCACTTCGGTGCTCTGCGCTTCGGCGCTCGTCTTCGGAAATTCGCCGTCTTACGCTTTCGAATTCTTGCCGGGCGACCTCGTCATCAGCACCGTCTCTGGGACAACGCTGAACAATGCGTCGCCGATTACCCTTAAACAGCTTTCGCTGAGCAATAATGGGACGACGGCCACAGCCGCTGGCAGCCTCGTCCTGCCGCAGACCACCGTGGGCGCCAATTGGGCGATATCCGGTGAATATGGGTCGTCTTCGGAAGGCTTCCTGCAACGTTCCGCCAACGGACAATATCTGACGATCGCAGGCTATGGCGTCAACGCGGCCGCGTTCAATGCGGCGCCGTTGACGACCTACGGCAACGCGGCCCTCGGCCAAACGACCAGCCTGACTGCAGCCCAGCAGACCGGCACTCCGGTCACCACCGTTCCGCGCGTGATCGCACTGATCGGCGCCAATGGCAGCGTCGATACCACGACGGCGCTGACTGGCGTCTTCAACCAGAACAACCCGCGCAGCGTCACCACGGTCGACGGCAGTTCGTTCTACATCGCCGGTCAAGGCGCATCGAAGGGCGATCCGACACAGGGCGTGTTCCTGGCAACCAAGGGCGCCACCACCGCGACCGTGATCGACAATTCGACCGACGCCCGCGTTGTATCGATCGCCAATACCGGCAGCGGCAACCAGCTCTACGTTTCGCGCGACTACAACCCGCCGAACGGCGGCGTGCAGAATTCGACCAATGTCAGCCGCCTGACCAATGGCTCCGGCGGCTTGCCCACGAGTTCGAGCGGCCTGGTCACGACGCACATCACGCCGCCGGCGAGCCCGCTCTCCAGCGGCGGCAACAACGGCTCGATCAACCTCACCGCGGGCCTCGCCAACGGCGTCAACAACTCCCGGATCGGCTCATTCGTCTATCTGAGCCCGGAGCAGTACTTTTTTGCCAACTCGACGACGCTCTACGTCGCCGACAGCGGGCAGCCCAAGAACGGCAACGCCAACAAGGCGGCGCTCGGCGAAGGCGGCCTTCAGAAGTGGAGCCTCGTGAACGGCAATTGGGTGCTGGACTACGATCTGGTGAAGGGCCTGAGCCTGGTCAACAACGCCAACGCCAACGCGAACAATCCGACTGCGCCGGGCGTGACCGGTCTGCTCGGATTGACGGGCCAGGTCGTGAATGGGCAGGTCGAGCTGTTCGCGACCAGCTACGGCCTCAACGAATTGTCGCCGAGCTATCTCTACGAGATCACCGATACGTTGAGCTTCACCTCGATCGGTCAGGCCGGCAATGAGCAGTTCAACACGCTCTATGCCGCCGGTCCTGGCGAAGCGATCCGTGGCGTGTCCTTTGCACCTGCGGTTCCGGAGCCTTCGACCTGGACCATGCTGATTGCCGGCTTCGCCGCGATCGGCTTCCTGGGCTATCGCCGTCGCAACAAGGGGACGCTCAACGCGGCCTCTCCTTGCGCGGGCCTGGTCGGATAATTCCCGAAACCACGTCTGCCGGGGCACGCACGTAACGCACGCTCCGGCAGCACTGGCGCAGGGTCTCGCGTGGCCCTGCCATCCTGCCGGTTCAAGCGCCGGCTAATCATCCCGGCTAACCATTCCGTGAACGCCGGGATTCTTCGAGAGACTGTCACAGAGCCGAAGCAACAACGCACCTAGTTTAGTTCCGGTGCAATTAGGTAAAATGGACCCGCAAAAATGCGTAGCAAACTCCTCCTGGCATCTGCCTTCGCGGCGAGCTTGATCGCGTCGGCATTCTCGGCCGCGCAAGCCGCCACCCTGACCTACGACTGGTCGCTGACCGGACCCGCCTCCAGCCTCGGCGGCTTCTACGGCACCGGCTCCGGCACCCTGACGGTGACCACCGGCACCAATGGCGACATGCTGACGAGCTTCCTCGGCGAGGTGAATGGCAAGTCCATCACCGCCCTGCTGCCCGGCGCCGACAATCTGATCTTCCCGATCGGGTCGTCGTTTGGCTCCGGCGCGAACAGCTATGTGAGCGCCGCGAACATCGACACCACCGGATTCAAATTCCAGACCTCCGACGGCACCTACCAGATCTTCAGCTTCTACGCGCCGAACTCGACCGACGTGACCCCCGGCAACAACTACGGTGAAATCGCTCCCGGCGGCTTCGGCGTCGGGACCTTTGCGTTGACCGCCGCCGTTCCCGAGCCGTCGACCTGGGCGATGATGCTGCTCGGCTTCGTTGGGCTCTCCGTCCTCGGATATCGCCGCCGCTCTGCCAACGCAGCGGTGTAAGCTCACGACGACATCGATCGCCGCCTTGGCGGCATCTCGCTCCAGGCCTCGATGCGTGACAGCGTCGAGGCCTTTTGCTTGATGCTGCGACCTGCAATTCCGGTGAACCGATCCGGCTTCTCGTACCGCGCAGCGAGCAGGACATCCTGCACGCGGGGATGGTTAATGCGCCCGGCGGAGCAGCGCGCCCGTTGCTCGGCTTCCAGCGAGCAACCGCGCTGATCGTCGAACGATTTGCTGCCGATCGCTACGATTCGCGGGAAGCAGCCGCGGGCAACTTCACTTCCGCGGCGAATAAACCAACGCCGGCAAAACCATTTGTCCGCGATATTATACATGCTACTGTCATTAACGGCGAAGTTTGCGAGGCATAATGAAGGGCATCATACTCGCCGGGGGAACTGGAACGCGTCTTTATCCAGTCACGACCGTCGTTTCGAAGCAGTTGCTACCGGTTTTTGACAAGCCAATGATTTACTATCCGCTCTCGACACTCATGTTGGGAGGAATCCGGGATATTCTGATCATCTCGACGCCGCAGGATAAGCCGCTGTTCCAGCGCCTGCTCGGTGACGGCTCGGAGATTGGCCTCAACTTCTCCTACGCCACGCAGGAGACCCCGCGCGGGCTGGCCGACGCGTTCATCGTTGGCCGCAGCTTCGTCGGCAACGACAGCGTCGCGCTCGTCCTCGGCGACAACATCTTCTATGGCCATGGCCTGCCCGAGATGCTGGCGCGGGCAACGGCGCGACCGAGCGGCGCCACGGTGTTCGGCTATGTCGTCAACACGCCTGAACAGTACGGCGTGATCGAGTTTGACGCGCAGGGCAAGGCGCGCTCGATCGAGGAAAAGCCGCGGGTCCCGAAGTCGAATGTCGCCGTGACCGGACTCTATTTCTACGACAATGACGTGCTCGACATCGCAGCTCAGTTGAAGCCGTCCCCACGGGGTGAGCTCGAGATCACCGATGTCAACCGGGCCTACCTCGATCGCGGAGATCTGTTTGTCGAGGTGCTCGGCCGCGGTTTCGCATGGCTCGACACCGGCACCCACTCGTCATTGGTCGAGGCCAGCCACTTCGTGCAGATTCTCGAGCAGCGCCAGGGCTTGCGCATCGCCTGCCCCGAGGAGATTGCGCTGCGGCGCGGGTTCATCACGCTGGAGGAGTTCAATCGCGCCGCGGAGAAGACCGCCAAAAGCAGCTACGGAGAGTATCTGAAATCCGTCGCCCGTTCCTTCACCAACTAGCCGGCTAACCGTGCGCTTCGACAATCTCACCATTCTCGTAACCGGAGGCGCGGGCTTCATTGGCTCGGCCGTCGTGCGTCACCTCCTCGCAGACACCGGCGCACGGGTCGTGAACGTCGACAAGCTGACTTACGCCGCCAATCTCGACTCCCTGCCCGGCGCCTCCGGCAATCCGCGCTATGCGTTCGAGCAGCACTGCATCTGCCAGGCGGAGGCGCTGCGCCGCATCTTCGAGACCTACCAGCCGAGCGCGGTGATCAATCTGGCCGCCGAGAGCCATGTCGACCGGTCGATCGACGGGCCTGGCGATTTCATCCAGACCAACATCGTCGGCACCTTCACCCTGCTCCAGGAAGCCCTGCGTCACTGGCGCGGCCTCTCACCGGAGGCGAAGGCACGATTTCGCTTTCTCCACGTGTCGACCGACGAGGTGTTCGGATCGCTCGGTGAGTCCGGCCTGTTTTCCGAGACCAGCGCCTATGCGCCGAACTCGCCCTACTCGGCCAGCAAGGCGTCGTCGGATCATCTGGTCCGTGCCTGGCGGGAAACCTACGATCTGCCCACCATCGTCACGAACTGCTCCAACAATTACGGCCCCTATCACTTTCCCGAAAAGCTGATCCCGCACATGATCATCAAGGGGCTCGCCGGCGAACCCCTCCCGGTCTATGGCGACGGCCGCAACATTCGGGACTGGTTGTATGTCGAGGATCACGCCAGGGCGCTCACGCTCGTGCTCGAGCACGGCCGGATCGGCGAGACCTACAATATCGGGGGCCGCAACGAGCGAACCAACCTCGACGTGGTCGATACGATTTGCGAGCTGCTTGACCAGCTTGCGCCCGGTCCGGCTTCCAGGCGGAACCTGATCTCATTCGTGACTGACCGGCCCGGCCATGATCGACGCTATGCGATCGATGCGTCGAAGCTCGAGCGTGAACTTGGCTGGAAGGCCAAGGAAGACTTCGACAGCGGATTGGCCAAGACCGTCCGCTGGTACCTCGAGAACCGCGTCTGGTGGCAGGCGATCCTGGATCGGGGATATCACCAGTCGCGCATCGGGCTGGGATAGCGGTACGTCAACACCGGATCGGGCACGCAAGGTCCGCAGAGCGCGCCCCCGGCGCCCTCTCAGGCGGCAACATCCAGCGCTCCCGGTCGCGGAATTTCAATCCGCATGTTTCGTCCGATTTAATTGTTGCTTCATGGAAACGTCGCGTTGACTGGTTAATGAACAGTTTCTGTTCAATTGACGGAGTTAAATATGTTCCAGAAGACAACGGGTTGGCGCGCCGCGGCGTTTGCCTTGATTTGCGCCGCGACGATGTCGTCGTCCCCCTCGAAGGCCGACGTGCTCTACCAGAGTGCGAGCTATTCGGGCGTCGATACCGGTGAATACATCCTGCACGGCGACGACCTGATCGGCGCGGCCTTTACCCTGAGCAAGGCGACATCGATCACGGCGATCGGCGCGCAGTTCGGTGGCTATCCGTCCGGCAGCATCTTCGGCGCGATCGTTTCGCTGAACCCGCAGACCCTGCTCCCGAGCTTCGCGAAGTCCGATCTCGCCAGCAACAGCCTCGCGCATGTCGTGTTCGCGGTGCCGCAGGCCACCGCAATCGATCTGTCGCAGCCGCTGTCCCTCACCCTCGGACCCGGCACCTATGGCGTGGTGTTCGGTTCGGGCCTGTTCGGAGCCACCGGCTATGCCGGATTGGGCGGACAGAACGATCCGGTCGGGTCATCCACCCTGTTCCGATCCTTCTTCTCGGACGGCTGGAGCCATTTCTCCGACAACGGCGTGCGGCTGTTCGTCGAGGGGCAGGTCGCGGCGGTGCCCGAAGCTTCGACGTGGGCCATGCTCATCGCAGGTTTCGCGACGGTCGGGTTCCTCGCCTATCGGCGCCGCAACGACGCCCCGCTCAAGGTCGCTTGATCGTGGCGATCGTCGGCACCTGCATCGACTGCCTGCCGGCGTCGGCCAACCTCGGCGTGACGCTGGCTTTCGCGATGTTCGGCTTGGCCGTCGCCATTTACCGAACCGCCTGAGCGACGACCAGATCGCCAATCAGAAGACCGCCCGCTGGGCGGTCTTTTTTATTCGGCAGAATCCGTGAAACTGAAACCGATCTACCGCCGACCGCGGCAGGCGCGCTCGACGCAAAGCTGGTAGTCGTTGTCGCAATTTTGAATGCAGGCACCGGATCCATTGCATTTGGTCACGCATGTCGTGCGGTCGGTCGCGCACATCGCGCAATACGACTGCGCGATAACCAGCTTCCCGTTCTCGAGCCGGATGCCGTTTGCGCTGTGGGCAGCCGTCCCGGCGCCGGTGAGCATCAGCAACGCCAGGCAAAGCGCTCCAACAATTCGCATAGCACCCTCAAGCGGGAAACGCCGCGCACGCGCCCGGCAGCCCGTCATCAAACGATATGTGATTGAATCCCGCGCGACAACGCCGCGGCCCGGAACCATCATGACGTCCAAGTGAACCGCAACGCGGTCCAGACCCATCGTCACCAGAAGAACGGCCACCACCGGTAGCGGTAGGCCGGGCTGCCGTAATTGCCGGGCCCGGTATACGGCCCGGAGAAATTGTTATCGCCGTAGACCCATTTCGCAACGGGCCGCCGCACCGCGGGACGATAGCAATGGCCGCTCTCCCTGCACACGACCTTGGCTTCCGTCACCATTGATGCAGCCGGAGCCAGCCCCAACTGGCTCGACGCCGGCAGAGCCTCCGCGCGCGACGTGATCAGGAGGGCCGAAGCGATCGCAATCGCAAATACCGTTCGCATGTCAGTTTCTCCAGCCAGACACGACAGGCGACCAACCCTTGGCCCAACCGGCTGGACGGTCTTCCCGTATGAGGATTAACTTCAGAATCGCAGTTGCTTCGTCAATTGGGGTTAATGTTATTCACCCGTTTGGGGATTGGCTAGTGCCATGTCGGATGAACCCTGGCCCGCAGCAAGCCTCGGGACCATTGCGAGCCCCCCGGAGGGTCGGCGTGGCGTCACCAGCCGCACCTGACAAGGGCGACGTCTGCCCGGCCGAGGCAGCGACATTTACCACGCAGCGATCCGATCGGGCCGCACGCTTTTCAATCGGTCGCGGGATGCTATGACACGCTTGCGCCAGCCGCTTCGGGCGCCAGCTATCGCCGCAAGTGGAGACATTGTTGTCCTGCAAGGCCGGAAATTCGAGAACGGAAGCCGCGTCACGGGCCCGCTCGCGCGTCCTGCATTGGACGCAGGGCGCGTGCGTTGCCATTGCACTGACGGCGAGTGCGGCTGCCGCGCAGGAGATCGGGCGGCTCTACGCCACACGACCGCCCCCGGGCTCTGCCTTCCTGCGTATCGTCAACGCCGAGCCGACAGCGCCCGCCAAGCTCAATGGGAGCGATCTGCCGATCGACAAGAACGCCGTCGCAAGCCGTTATCGTGTGGTCCGCGCCAACGAGCCGATCAGGCTGACGGTCGACGGCGTGGCCACCGAAGTTGCGGCCAAGCCGCAGGCCGACCAGTTCTACACCATTGCCATCGCGCGTGACGGCAAGACCTGGAGCAGCACTGCGATCGACGAAGGACAGGGCAGCGCCAACGACCTGAAGGCACAGCTACGCTTCTTCAACCTTTCCGGCACGTGCGACGCTTCGCTGCGCATCGCCGATGGGCCTGTCGTTTTCGAGGCCACAGCGTTCGGGCATTTCAATTCGCGCACCATCAACCCGGTCCAGGCCAAGCTCGAGGCGACCTGCAACGGCGCCAGTGCCGCCTTGACGCTTCCTCAACTGCGCTCGGGCGACCATTTCAGCCTGTTCCTCGTGGAAATTGCCGGCAAGCCCGCATTGGTCGGACAATTCGACGAGACCGAGCCGTATCGAGACCAATAGGTCGCAGCGAACATGGTCTTCGTCAGCGACTCCTTCGTTTTCGTCTTCCTGCCACTGTTCCTGATCTGCTACGCGATCGCGCCGCCGTTCCTGCGCAATTTCACGATCCTGTTCTTCAGCCTGGTGTTCTACGGCTGGTGGCGGCTGGATTTCCTGCCCCTGCTGATCATCATCGCGTCCTGGTCGTGGCTCACCGGCTTGTGGATCGCGCGGGCCTTCGGGCCGCAGCGGCGCCTGGCGCTGTTGGTCGCGATTGCGCCGCCGCTGTTCGGCCTGATCTATTTCAAGTACGTCAATCTGTTCGCGGAGAGCGCGATCGAGCTCGGCGCTCCGATCACGAACTGGTCGCCGATCCCGCTGCCGATCGGTCTGTCATTTTTCGTGTTCGGTGCGATCTCGTACTCCGTCGACGTGTTCAGGAAAACGGTTGCCGCCGAGCCCAATTTGATCAACTACGCGACCTATCAGGGGATGTTCGGCCATCTCGTGGCCGGCCCCATCGTCCGGTACCGATCGGTCGCCGAGCGACTGAAGGCACGCATCTTCGACGTCTCGGAATTCGCCGAAGGCCTGCGGCGCTTCATGCTCGGCTTCGCGCAGAAGGTGCTGATCGCCGATACGCTGGCGCCGCTGGTGGAGGCCGGCTACGCACTGCCATCGCCCTCGACCTTCGACACCATCGTCACGGTCGCAGCCTACACGCTGCATCTCTACTTCGACTTCTCCGGCTACAGCAGCATGGCGATCGGACTGGGCTTGATGGTCGGCCTCAAATTCCCGGAGAATTTCGACAATCCCTATCTGAGCTGTTCGCTCACCGAATTCTGGCGCCGCTGGCACATCAGCCTGTCGAGCTGGTTGCGGGACTATCTGTACATCCCTCTTGGCGGAAACCGCGTCGGCCGGTTCCGCTCCTACCTCAATTTGATCGTGACCATGGCGCTCGGCGGCCTTTGGCACGGCGCAAGCTGGACCTTCATGATCTGGGGCCTGTGGCACGGCATGGGACTCGTGGTCGCGCGGATCTGGGCCGCGGCACAGATGCCGCGTATCCCTCCACTGCTCGGGCACGCCGTCACCTTGATGTTCGTGATGCTTGGCTGGCTGTTGTTTCGCGCCCAGGACTGGCAGACTGCCGCCACGATGTTCGACGGCCTGATCGGGCGCAATGGTGCAACCCTGTCGAACGGCTTTCTGGCCGCGATCAGGCCGATCGAGATCGTCACACTGTTCGCCGGCATCGCGCTCGTCTACCTGCCGTTGCTGAGCAGACTGCTGCCGTCACGAGCGACGCTGATCGAAAAACCGCCGTTCCTGCTCGCGGCCTGCCTGTGGTTCTGGTCGCTCTGGGTCATGCAGGGCCGCACCGTCATTCCATTCCTCTATTTCCAGTTCTGACCGATGATGGCCGATCTCGCAAAAATACTGGTCGTGCTGGCAACCATCTTCGCCGGCTTCGGCTCGGTCGTCGTCAGGGGCGGCGACCATCTCCTCACGATCCTGAAGTCGGCAGGGCTCGACGATTATCTGTCGGGCCGGCTTGCCGGAAAGATCGACCGCGCCGTGTTCGACGCGATCCCCAGAAGCGCCCCGCTGGACGCTCTCGCCGCCGGACTTCTCTACCGCGGTCTGCACGATGCGGGATCGCAGGTCTGGGCAGGCTGCGGCGACTGGCTGTTCTCGGCCGAGGAATTGCGCGTCGATCGGCACGATGCCGCCAACATCGATGCCCGCCTCCGGCTGTTGCCGAAACTGGTCCACGCGATCACCAGCCGCGGCATCCTGCTGGTCGTCGTCCCCGTTCCGGACAAGGCCGAGCAGCTGGAAGGCCAGCTGTGTGGCCTGACGGCGACCGCATCGCGCAGGCGCGCAACACGCTGGTCGGAGGCGGCTGCGACACTCGATCTCCTGCAACCTGACCTGCACCAGGACTGGCCCAAGCCAGGCTATTGGCGGACGGACACGCATTGGGACAATTCCGGCGCCGCGTTCGCCGCGAACGCGGTCGCGGACGTCGTCAACGGCAAGCTTGGACGAGGCTCGGAGCCCATCAAGCTTGTCACCGGCCAGCCACACCAGCGCCCCGGCGACCTTGCCCGGCTAGCGGGCCTTCTGGATGCGCCGCGCTGGCTTGGCCCGGTCGTGGAATATGCGCCCGAGATCAAGCTCGATATCCGCCGTGCCGGCGGCTTGCTCGACGAGGCAGGCGCCCCGTCGGTGCTTCTCGCCGGCTCCTCCTTTTCGCTCAACTCCAGCTTCATCGAATATTTGCAGACGGCGCTGGGGCGGGAGGTCGGCCAGGTCAGTCAGGCCGGTGGCGGATTTGCCGGCGCATTGCTCGATGTGCTGCAACAGAAGCCAGCGATATTGGCGTCCACCAGGGTTGTGATATGGGAGTTGCCGATGCGATCGCTTGTCACCCCCCTCACAGATGCCGAGCGTCGAATGCTCGAAGCGGACGCGACCTAAGTGCGATATCCCCTTGCAACGTGCGTTGCCGCAATCGCGGCGCTGATGATCATGGCGACCGTTGGCGCCTCCGCCAGGGATGCGGTCCTGGAAGGCAAGCAAAACTGGCTGTTCGCCGGTTGGGAAAGCCTGACCGAGACCAAGCCCGCATCCGAAAAAGCGGACATCGAACTGATCGCCGAGGCGAGCCGCCTGCTCGCACAAAAGGGCACCAAGCTGATCGTCGCGATCGTTCCGCTGAAGCCGCGCTATTACGAGAGCCTGCTGCCCGACGGGGCGCGGATATCGGACGACATCCGCAAGCGATATGATTCCCAACTGGTCGAACTGAAGACCGCCGGGGTCACGGCGATCGACCTCAGGGACGCGTTGAAGAGCGTGGTCGCGGCCAAGAAGGAGGTGTTCTACCGCGCCGACTTCCACTGGACGACGTTTGCGGCGGAGGCCGCCGCGGACCAGGTCGCGGAATTCATCAAGGCCGCCGGTCCGCTGCCCGGAAAGCCTGGCTCGGGCATGCAACTCGGCGAGTGGATCACCGATCGGCATCTCGGGGACCTCGCGGCGAATTTCCTCACCCCCGAGCAGAAGCGTCGCATCGGCCCCGAATCATACGTCATCCGCACGCCCGGAAAGGCGGGCGGCGACTTGCTCGATGCTGCGCCAGCGCCGGTCGCGGTGGTGGGGAACAGCTTCGTGCAGCCCTATTTTGGTTTCCCGCAGCGGCTCTCCAATACGATCGATCGTCCGGTGGCGCTGAAATGGAATCCGGGCGACGTGGGTCCCTGGATGACGCTGCTTCAGTTTCTGAAATCTCCGGACTTCCAAGGCAATACGATCAGATATCTGGTCTGGCAGTTCAACGAGGCGCAGCTTCAGAACGGTCCGGATACGGCCGGCGAGTGGGCCGCAGCCAGCGTCATGAGCCCCGCGGATTGGCGCTCCCGCCTCTCCGAAGCCCTGCGCAACTGACCGATTTGGTTAATATTCAGCACTGCGCCGGCGCCTCTCAAAATGCGCAGCAAAAACATCACAACCGGCAAAAAAGTGAGGAAATGAAACGACATCGGCCGCGACCAAACGGCCGACTGCGGCAATTGCGGTTTCCCTGAATGGCCGGCTCGGATAGATTTGAGAGCTATTTAACGGGTTCCGCATATCGCTGTTGCATGGGCATCTGGGGGGCAAAGAAATCGGTATGGACCGGCGCAAGGGCGACCCTTGGAGCGCTCTTGCTCGCGGCTGTGCTTTGCCCGGCGGGACATGCGCAGGCTCCGGACAACGGTCCTCCGCTGGAGGGCGAAGCCTACAACGCCGCCGCCGCGGCCTACGGCTCCTTCAGTCAGGGTGACTATCGCGGCTCCGCCGAGCATGCGGCGGTGGCCGTCGGCCTGCGGCCCGATGTGCTGCGACTGAGACTGCTGCTGATCGACGCCCTGGTTGCCGCCGGCGACCTGGCCAAGGCCGACCAGGCCACCACCAAGGCCATGACGGACTTCGCCGGCAACCAGGAATTGGAGGCGCGCCAGGCCAACATCCGCCAGCGCCTGGCCCAGGCACCGGCCGGCGAAGGCTACAAGGCGCTGGAGCGCGGTGATGCCAAGGCCGCAGTCCGCTCGGCCCGCAAGGCGGTCGAGTACGCCCCCGACCAGATGTCGTATCGGCTGCTGCTGCTGAGCGCCCAAATCGCCGACAACAACCTGCAAGACGCGATCGCGACCGCGACCGACGCCAACAAGCTCGACCCGGGCAACTACGTGCCGCTGGTCTGGCGCGGCTATCTGAACCAGAAGCTCGGCAACCGGGCCCAGGCGATCGCCGATTTCAACGCCGCCCTTGCCGTCCCCGGCCTCACCGATGTCGAACGGAAGAATGTCCGCCTGATCGCTGCCGACGCGGCGCTGGCGTCTGGCGACTCTCGCGCGGCGAAAGACCTGCTGTCGGATTATTCGAAGACCGATCCGGCCGTCGTCAACCGCGCGGCCGACGCGGACGCCGTGGCCGACAAGAAGGCGACCTTGAAGGGCGACGGCAAGGCGATGCCGATGCCGGTGCAAAGCTGCCGCGACACGCCCTATGGCTCGGTTTGCAGCCTCGAAGCCCCCTTGGTCCAGAACATCGCAATCCCGATCGACAAGGCCGCCGAGGGCTTCGAAGCCGCCGGCAAGGCCTATGAAGCCAGCCGGGCCAAGAATTATTCGCTCGCCGTCGAGGAAGCCCGCAAGGCGGTGGACGACAGCCCGAACCTGGTGGCGAACCGCCTCTTGCTCATCAACGTGCTGCTGAGCGCCGGCCGGCCCGTGGAGGCGGAAGCAGAGGCCAGCAAGGCAATCGCGCAAGGTCTGGGGAATGCCGAGATCTTCGCGCAGCGCGGCAACGCCCGCAACCTGCAACACAATGCGCGCGGCGCGATGGCCGACTGGGAGACCGCGCTGCATCGCGGCCTGTCCCCGGAGCAGGCCCGCACGGTCCGTCTCTCGCTTGCCGACGCCGCGCTGGCGGCAAAGGACCCCAGCCGTGCGCTGCGCGCGCTGCAAGGCCTGCCGCAGAGCTACGATCGTGCGATCCGCCGGGCCTATGCGTTGCAGGCACTGGGGCGGAAGGAAGAATCCATCGCCCAGTTCAAGGCCGCCGAGCAGATGGCCCCCAACCCGGCCAAGCGCGACGAGGCGCTGCGGGCGCAGATCAACACCCTGCTCGAGCTCCAGCGCAAGGCGGAAGCCCGCGCGATGTTTGACCAGGCGATCGCGCAGGGCCGCCTGCGCACGGTCCGGGACGCCGATCTGGCCTATCTCGCGGTTGCCGTCGGCAATGATCAGGTCGCCCTTGCCCTGTTCGATCGCGCCCATGCGACGGGGCAACTGCCGCCGCGCGCGACCATCGATGCCGGCTACACTGCGATGCGCCAGTTCCAGAATCCGAAAGCCATCGCCTATTTGAAGGAAGGCATCGACGCCAAGGCCGACGGCCGCCTCGCGATCGACGATCAAAAGCTGTTCGAGACCCGCCGGACGGTCGCCGACCTGTCGCGCGAATGGGGCGTCAATGCATCGATATCCTACGGCAAGGTCGGATCGGCGCCGAACCCGTTCCTGATTTCCACGGTTCCGAGCAGCTCCTATACCGGCCAGCTGGGCTCGGAATTCTATTATCGGCCGGCTGAGATCGGCAATCGTAACGGCGCGCTGTTCGAAGTGTTCATGCGGCTGTTCGATACGCTCTACGATCAATCCGGCGGACCGACGGGATCGCAGACCTTGCAGGGCATGGTCGGTGCGCGCTGGAAGCCGCTCACCGACCAAAATCTCGTTCTCGAGATCGACAAGCTGTTCCAGCTCGGTGGCGCGGCGCGCGACGATACCTTGCTGCGAGCGGCCTATTCCTACTCGGTGGGCACCGATCTGCGCGCGATCGATACGCACTGGCCGACCTGGTACGTCTACGCTGAAGTCGATCGCTTTCTCGAGAAGGCCCAGCTCATCGGCCTGATGGAAGGCCGCTTCGGCCACAGCTTCCGCCTCGATCCGATCAGCAGCAATCTGGTGTTCTTCCCGCATGCCGTCATCGCAGCAAGCTATGACGACTCATATGCCAAGCCCGAGGCCTACTCGATCGGGGCTGGCGGCTCGCTTCGATACTGGTTCAATGAGACCAAATATCAGGCGCCGCCTTCGTATCTCGAGCTGACGCTGCAATACCGCTTCCGTCTCGCCGGCGACAAGCGGGCCGAAGGCATCTTCGCTCAGACCTCGCTGAACTATTGACCGCGATGCACTCGGCAAGTGCCGATGCATCAACAGTTGTGCCGTGTCACGAGGCCGTCGTCATGGTCGTGGTGCGCGCTCGGCGCGTTTGGCTTGGCGACGGTCCTCGAAGATCGTCGTGGCCCAGCGAAGGCCCGGCAGCGGGGAATTCCCGGGGTTCAGAACCTGACGCCTCGGCTGCAAATTGCCCAGCGATAGATCGCACGCCGTCTCAAGCCACTCCCGCCGCCCAGACTAGCTCAAACAAAAGCCTTCGGCATGATTGCCGAAGGCTAAGCATCGCGGACATTCGCACGTGGTGCGTTTGAGATTCAGCTAGGCCGCAGCCAGCGCAGGACGGGCTTTCCGCTTCCAGGAAACGAAGCCCAGTGCGGCGAAACCGGCGATCATCATGATCCAGGTGGAAGGCTCGGGCACGGCCGTCGAGAAGAATTGGACTTCGCTCAACAAGATCCACGGCTCAAGGCCGGAACCCGGCAGCAAATTGCCGGTCTGTCCGAGAGCCGCCTCGGTGCGGAAGCCGCTGCTGTAGGGTCCGGAGTCCGGATCGCAGAAACCGACGCAATTGGACGAATCGTACGGATTGGCCGGATTATAGCCCTTCACGTGGTTGTTGTAGTAATCGATGCCGTCCTGCTGAAGCGAACCGCGGAAGAACTGCAGCGAGAAGATCGAGTCCGACGAGATCGAGCCGAATCCGGTGAGCGTGATCTCGGCGGTGTTGGCGTTGACCGACGTCATCGAGAAAGTGGTACTCACCAAAACGCCGTTCACAAGCATCTTGACCGCTGTCGGCGCTGCCACCAGTCCGTTGAGATCGCCGATCGCAGGGTTATTCGCCGCGGCAAAGATGTTGATCGAGCTCACGCTCTGACCCGGCGTCAGATGGAAAATGATCGTGGGGTCCTGGTACTTCCAGCCGACATACTGGGTCGGCTGTCCGGCGAACGGGCCGCTTGCGATCGTGCCGGTGCTGCTGGTGACCAGCGAGTAGACCTGCGTCGCGATGGTGCCGTCGGTCAGAATTCCGGTCCCACCCGACAGCGGCGCATCCTTCGGCGCAGCATTGTTCGGGACCGCCTGATTCGAGCCGTTCTTGCTCGCATTCGGATCGACGGTGTGGGTCGTGCTGTTGGTGTAGCTGAAATCGAAATAGTTGTTGCCGCCCGTGAACTGGGTCGCGCCGTTGCCGTTGTTCATGTCGTAGCTGGTCACGGGAACGAGACCGGCAGATGCCGACGTCGTACCGAACGCGAGCGCGACGCACGAGACAAGCAGACAGGATTTCAACGACATCGGGGGCACTCCAATGGCGACTCTCGCCACATTCGTTTTAATATTAGCAATCAGTTAAACCGTCAATCTTCAATGAGTCGTTAACCATTGAGGAAGCTGGTTTATTATTAATTAATCACCGGACTTTGATTTATTTGTTCCCTGTGCAGCGATTTATTTGGTCCAGTGCTGCGCCGCCGCACGGATCACGCTCCGTGAATTGGGCTTTCAAACTGACCGGCCCCCACTGAGTGGTCCGATTGGAATGTTAGTTTAGAGATTGCATTTTGACTACCTCCTTTGGTGCTGGCCAAACGAGAGCCTCGGGTGCCGGTGGTCGATATCCCAGCGATGAGTGCGGACGCACCGTGTTGTAGTGGTGTCGCCAGTTTTCAATGACGATCTGCGCTTCCTTCAATGTGTAGAAGATCTCGCCGTTCAGCAGTTCGTCTCGCAGCTTACCGTTGAAGCTCTCGCAATAGCCGTTCTCCCAGGGGCTGCCCGGTTCGATATATGCAGTCTTTGCTCCGACAGCCGCGATCCAGTCCCGAAGTGCTTCGGCGACAAACTCAGGTCCGTTGTCCGATCTGATGTGTGTTGGAATGCCCCGCGAGACGAACAGCTCGCAAAGGGCCTCAATCACGTCAGTCGCTCTCAGCCTGCGTGCGACACGGATGGCCAGGCTCTCACGGCTGAACTCGTCGATGACGCACAGCATCCGGAACGCCTTGCCATCGTGGGTGCGGTCGGCGACGAAGTCATAAGACCAGACATGGTTGGGCCGCTCCGGCCGCAGACGGATGCACGATCCGTCATTTAGCCACAGACGCCCACGTTTAGGCTGTTTGGCAGGGACCTTCAGCCCCTCACGTCGCCAGATCCGCTCGACACGCTTCTTGTTCACCGTCCAGCCGGCCCTGCGAAGCAACGCCGTAATCCGGCGATATCCGTAGCGACCATATTGACGAGCAAGCTCGATGATGTCGGCAGTCAAAGTCGCCTCATCATCGGGTGTCGTTGGGATCTTGCGCTGCGTCGATCGATGTTGACCCAGAACCTGGCACGCCCGTCTCTCGGAGATGTCAAGCTCAGCTGTTACATGATCGACGCACGCTCGGCGTCGGGAGGGGCTTAGAAGTTTCCCTTTGCGGCCTCAGCCAGGATCAGCTTGTCCAGCGTCAGATCCGACACCGCTCGCCGGAGACGATTGTTCTCGGTCTCCAGTTCCTTCAGCCGCTTCACCTGATCGCCCTTCAGGCCGCCATACTCATTGCGCCATCGATAATAGGTGACTTCCGTCACGCCTATCGCTCGGACTGCGTCTGCCACCTGCCGACCCTGTGCCATCAGCACATCAACCTGTCGAAGCTTCGCAACGATCTCTTCAGCTGTATGCCTCTTCCTTGCCATCGATCCTATCCTCCACCGCAAAACCATACTTCAGGGAGGACCACTTCAAAGGGGGCAGATCAAGACGATCAGCGGGATGTAGGAAAAGTGACTGAAGACAATCCCAACCAAGGCGCCCGTCAGACCATAAAAATGGAATCCCAACGGCGCAAACAGAACTAGCGACGCCAATCTGATGGAGACCACGTGCGATTGGATTTCCGGCCTCCCCAACGCCAGGAACGTCTGCGTCGCTAGACGAAATGGAACAGTCAGCAGAATTGCCGCGGTGATCTGCAGCATGTACCCGGCCGCCGCGTAGCGAGGATCATAGAGCAAGCCAATCAACGAGTGACCGAATGCCATCAAGAATCCCGACGAACCGTAGGCGATGATGGCGATGATCCGATGAAACTGATAATAGCTGCGTCTGAGGTCGCCCCGCCGTTCGCGCACGACCTCGCTGAAGGCTGGAAAGGATACGTCGCCCATCAACTTCGAAATCACGCCATCGATCGAGCCGACGTACAAACTGGCCACTACGTACAGCCCCAACGTAGTCGAATCTACGAGACCAGCTAACAGCAGCTGATCCCCACTATTGACCAGAAAGCCGAGGATCGAAGCAACAAATATCCATTTGCCAACCCGGACGATCTCTCGGGCAGCCGAACTATTCCATTCCCACCGGTTGGCGATGCCAGGCAACCAAAGATGACTGAGTATGGCCCTTGCCAGATTCGAGCAAAGACTGCCGACAACAAGTACCCAAACCGATCGATCGACCAGAGACAGCAAGATCATCGAGATCAGACCAACGAACTGCGCGGCGATTTCGATCTGGGTGACTGACCCCAACGACAGCCCTCTGCTGGCCTCAAGCAACTTGGTTGAAGCAAATCCGCTGACGACCGCCGATAGCGACAACACCGCAATTACTGGAGGAAGACTCGGCGACGCATAGACGCTCTGTTGAGAGAACACTCCGTTGCGTGCCAAGACCGCGATCATCAGGCTCAGGCACACCGCTAAAAACCATAGCAATACGCCCCTCAGGATTTGAACTATCCACGCAGTGTTCAGATAAGCCGATTCATTTCCCCGGCTGTGCTGGACTATGAATTGCTTCAGTCCAACGTCGGAAAACATCGTTAGCCCGATCATAACTGTCGTTGCTATCGACATAAGGCCGAACATTTCCGGCATCAGCAGCCGCGTCATCAGGAGATTGCTTCCGAAGCGGATCAAATAATTCAGGCCGAAGCCAGCCAAGCTCCAAAGCCCAGCCCGAATTACTCGCTGCCGAAGCGAAACTTGATCTGCGACATTCATGTGCGTCGACGTCACTTTAGGTCGGTCGTCTTCGTTAGCAGATTGAGCTGCAAGATGCATTGTCTAGGCCGCCGCTGGTTCCAGGTCGAGTGAGTATTGCCCAACAGTCGGGGCCCAAACGATTTATGCTTCGATTATTGCTTATCATCGGTTCGCATCGAACGATCGGGCGTAGCTACTATTCGACATCGTATTCGAACGCTCCGAAGGGACTGGCCTCTTCCTCGCCTTCCGCCGAATGTTCTCGCACCGGCCGAGAAGCGCTCCCGCCGTCAACCAACTCCACGCACTGATCGAGGCATTCGGCAGCTGTTCTATCACAGTGAAGGCAACAATTAACGCCAGTGCACAAAGCACTATCATGTCGCGTTGAGAGTCAATGAATCTAAAGCTTGCTGCAGCGGCAAAAACCGGAAGAGCGAGCAAGCCAAACTGAGCCAGGAATCCGATGAGCCCGAACTGGCCCAACGTTATGATCCACAATCCGTCTGTTAGAGTCGAATCTTTACCCGATTCCTCGTAGACCCTGCTGCGGCCATATCTCCCCCAGCCAAACCAGTACCGCTCCGAAGCATGCTCCAGAAGCTTTTGCTCTTGGCTAAATCTGACGCTGAGCGACGCGGCCCGATCTTTGTTGAAGGCCTCCGCGACATCCACCAGATGCTCTGTCGGAAAATAGTCTCCAGCCCGAAGCAGCGGATACACTAAGCCGATGCTGACGACGACGACTGCTATCCTCAACTGCATCTTCGGGCTCATCCACCCAACGAGGGCACCGCCGACAACTGTATAGACCAACGCGCCGGCGGACTTGCAGAGCAGAACCACCACACCGAGATAACCATTGACGGCAAGCGGCGGGAGTCTGACTAAGTTGATCTTAGCTCGCCACAGGCCAATGGCTGCAACAAATGCCGTCGATAGAAAGAAGGCCGCGCTGAGACCGTTGATCATGAAAACAACTGGTCGAAAGCCGCCGTAACGCCCCTCACTTGCGAACGTTGAGGGAAAAAATCCGTAAATCCAGTTTGAGAGTTGCGGACTCATGCGAACTTCGAACAACATCGGCAAAGTGTAGAATAAGCCTGCCAAGGCGAGGACCCGTAATACGACCACACCGTCGTCTGGCCCTCTTAGAACCGATCGACCGATGAAGAATGGAAGAAATAAGATAGACTGACTAAGCAACGCCGAAATGCCGTCGTAGTAGCCCACACCTGGCAGCACAAGATCACCGACAACGATGGTATCGTTGTTCAGGACCGAGGTAACGATAGGAGAAAATATATAGGCGGCCACGAGCAGTCCGAGAACACCGGGCCAGATACCGACTTTCTTCTGCGTCGGCGCATGAACAACATATCCGACCAGTGCTGAAAGACTCGCGATCGAATTCTTGTCGATCGCTGGTATCATCGGAATCTTGATCGCGGTCTGCGATGGCAACAGTAGAAGGGCCCCGAGAACGGTCCACAACGTAGCCTCGCCCACAGGCCGCAATCGGTACAGGGCAATCGCAACGACTGGCCACGCAAGAATAGCGAACGCGGCAAACCAATTCCCTATCATTATTTCTGGCCGTTTCCGGAAGCACCACTAATCAATATTATTCGTACTGCGTCCTATAGGCTAGTCTTGGTTTCTTTGGTGCAGAACATGACGCCACCGCGGATGCTGATTTTTACTTGGCCGCCACGGTGTTGAACGCGACTATTGCGCTCCATTGTGGCGGCGTTTGCGATTGATAAATGTCCTCGAGAATGGACCATGCGTTGTTCGATGGCGCCTGGCCGGAGAACTGAAAACACGACGGAAATTCAGCAGTGAAGCCGTTTCCGCTCAGACCTACAAAACTGTTATAATTGGAAGTGAGCGCTCCATTTAGGGACGGAGCTTGTTTCGAGGCCGCTCGCAACAGATCAACCTGCGACTTCCCTCCACCAGTATAATCGGGAGAGTACCCCCCTCGTAGCCGCACATGTTCTGAACGCCAAATTTGATCGCCCAGGCCTTCCAGTTCGCGTAGAACTGACCGCTCTTCAGGAGCGTGTAAGCACCGGAACCGCTATTGGCTGTGCTCGCGTACGCAGCTGCAATTGAAGCTTGCAGAGCCGGCGATGCTACTGCGTAGGCAGCCGCATCTGCGATCTCTTGCGCTGTCCCGTACTCCGACGGCGAAAAGTATTGTGCGCAACAGATATGCGTCACCCAATTCGCGGCCGGCGTCTTCGTAAAGGGCAGTTGAGGTGGCACAGCTTGAGCTACATATTTTGTTGAAGCCAATCGTGGATCGCTCGCGGTCGTCCCCGAAGCACTTACGCCCGAAGCGGTTTGAACGCCACAAAGAACCTGATACTTGGCCCTGTTACCGGCGTAGACGCTGCTAATCGTCTGACCGAGTACGGACATCACCTTACCATACCAATTGTGGTAATCAGCACCCCAGCCATAAGCCACGGCCTTGGCTTGCGCGTAGGTAGTCTGGAAGAAGCCGCCGGCCGTGTTCCAGAGTTCGTTCGGCCCCTCGAAACGGGGCACCATCCAGGACGGCGCGTTGTCGCGACAGTATGCAGCAAGGCTGGACATGTAGTCAGTAGCCGGGTCAATCGCGAGAGGTGGCGTCACGAAGTGCGGATGCGCTCCAATCTCGGCACAAAGGCGTACCATCAGTTCAGGCGGACAACCGTTGGCGAGACCAACACTGCCCATCGCAGCATCGCCTCCCTGCTTAATCCATGCATTCAGGGTTGCGTCGTAAACGAGTGTGGCGATGCTCTGCCACGTGGCTCCCACCGGATACGAATTGCTCCCTGCCGAGAGCGGGTTGGAGTAGGAATTCAGGATAGGGATCGCTCCCGTTCCACTGACGTTCAACGTGGATGCTGCGGTGCTGCTGGCGTTGAACCTGACGATGATTGTCGCCTTGTCTACGAGTTTGAAACCCGGAAGTTGCGCCGAATAGGCGGTACCGACATTGGTCGTCAGTCCCGCGTAAAGGGTACCCCTGAATTCAGACCCCGAATAGAACACATACGTGACCGGCTTCCTCGTCGCCCATGTTGTGACATTCGTGGTATTGCCATTTTGCCAGTTGAGGAAACGAACGACTCCAAAGTTGGCCTCCACAAGCCTTTGCTTGAACTTGGTGCCAAAGACCAGCCCGGCGGTTAGGGCGGCCTCGTCGCTAGCGTGGAATACCTGCAGGTTTGTGATGCGCGGGCTTCCGATGGCGCTGATTCCAACAGCGAAGCGAGAGTCGCTCGTTGAGAATACGTACCGTCCAGCGCCGCCAGTGCTAGTCTTGCTTCCGCTGACCGGCGTGTTGCTCATTCCACAAAAGATTGTCCCGTTCCCGCTCCACGTAATAACGTAGTTGCCCGGACGCGCCACCTGCGAAGGTACAAAGAAAACCGTGTAAACTCCACCATGTGAGATGGAGATTGGATAGCCATCACTGTCCAATGTGGACGGATCTGGCGGACCGCTGTTGTCGATAAGGCTCCAAGACTGCGCGGTCTTCAAGCAATTCAAGAACGGATAGTCTCCGCCGATTTGCAGGAAATTCAGGTTCACCTGCGATCGGCCGCTATTGAACTTGGGCGCCACGAAGCTGCCGAGCGCCGACGGAGCCGCTGCGGCAGCGACCGCTGCCCGGGGCGGAGGAGCCGCGGCCCAGCTTGTCGTCGGCAGCATGGTAGACAGAGTTGCCGTGCTAACGCCTTGCAGGAAAGTTCTACGATCGATTGAAGTCATGTGATCAAGCCTTGGCTGCGATTGCTAACCTTCATAGACGCTGCGCCACGATCAGTCGTGACGCGACCAGCACGAATTTCCGCTAGCTTCCCCTTGAGACGTTGCCGCCGCCCGTCGACGCCGAAGCGGCCTTCCCGCTCGCCCCGAGCGAGTACACCTCGTATTCGCCGCTCGCCGTCGGATAGACGTATTGGTAAGGCCGCCCCCACGGATCCAGCAGGTTCTTTGCCTTCTTCAGGTAGGGACCATTCCACCGCGGCGCGTCGGAGGGCGCCTCGACCAGCGCCTTCAAGCCGGCGCTCGCGCTCGGATAGGCGCCGTTTTCCATGTAGTACATCTCGAGCGCGGTATTGATGTTCTCGATCTGCAGCTGCACCGACTGAACCTTGGCCTTGCCGAAATATCCCATCAGCTGCGGCGTCGCGACGGCCGTCAGAATTGCGATGATCCCCATCACGACGAGCAGCTCGAGCAGGGTGTATCCTGCGTCGGCGCGTCTTGCGATACGCGTTGCTGTCGCACGATCCGACGATAGTCTTCGCTTCCATGTTGATACCGACACGACCCCGTCTCCAGAATTCATCTTCGTGAATTTCTGCGGACGATCGTGGCGGCGAGTTCTCTCCAAAGAGTTGATTTGATGGAACCGCTGCGAAAGCAGTCAATTTCAAGTAACTGAATTGGTAAAAATGGCGCATCGGCTACGAAAAGATGAGTTGTTCTCGGCATTTATTGTAACATGAAGGCCTCGTTTGGTTTTGATTAATATTGCCGGAGCGCTATGCTGGATCATTAATTCCAAACTTGGCCCCGTATTTTTCGGGGGTATCCGCAGCCGCTAGGGCAGGACCAAATTGGTTATCGACCTGCCTACGTCCACTAGATTTGGACCGGGTTTGATCTAGCCATGATCTCGATCTCGGAGCCGTTTATCCGCAGGCCGGTGGGCACCACCTTGCTTGCGATCGGGCTGTTCCTGGTCGGCACCGTGGCCTACGGATTCCTTCCGGTGTCGTCGGTCCCCAATGTCGACTTCCCGATGATCCGGGTGTCGGCATCGCGGCCCGGCGCCGATCCTTCCGTGATGGCCGCCACCGTTGCAGCGCCGCTTGAGCGCAAGCTCGGCACCATCTCGGGCGTCGACCAGATCACCTCGACGAGCTCGCTCGGCTCGACCAGCATCCAGGTGCAGTTCGCGATCGGCCGCGACATCGACCGCGCCGCGCGCGACGTGCAGGCCGCGATCAACGCCTCGCTCGCCGACCTGCCGAGCGACCTGCCGTCGCTGCCCAAGTTCCGCAAGTCCAATCCGGCCGCGGCGCCGGTGTTCGTGCTGGCGCTGACCTCGAAGACGATCTCGACCAGCGCGATGTACGATGTCGCCGACACCGTGCTGGCGCAGCGCATCTCGCAGGTGCCGGGGGTCGGCGAGGTCACGGTCAGCGGCGCCGACCAGCCGGCGGTGCGGATCGCGCTCAATCCGGTGTCGCTGGCCAATGCCGGGATCGCGACCGACGACGTCCGCACTGCGATCATCAACGCCAATCCGCTCGGCCCGGTCGGCATCTTCAACGGCGACCGGCAGAGCGAGACGCTCTCGATCAACAAGCAGATGCGCACCGCGGCCGAGTTCCGCGACATCGTCATCAAGAGCTCGAACGGCAATTTCGTGCGGCTGTCCGACGTCGCCGAAGTCGAGGATTCCGTGCGCAATTCGCGCTCGATCGCCTGGTTCAACAAGCAGCCGGCGGTGCTGATCCAGATCACCAAGCAGGGCGACGCCAACGTCATCGACACCGTCGACGGAGTTCGCAAACTGTTGCCGGAACTGAAGAAGTGGATCCCGGCCGGCGTCGAGATCTCGACCCTGGTCGACCGCACCGGAACCATCCGCGCCAGCGTCGAGGACATGCAGTTCACGCTGCTGGCGACCGCCGTGCTGGTCATGGTCGTGGTGTTCGTGTTCCTGCGCCGGATCGTGCCGACGATCGCCGCCGGCGTCTCGGTGCCGCTGGCGCTGGCCGGCACCTGCGCCGGGATGTGGCTCGCCGGCTTCTCGATCGACAATCTGTCGCTGATGGCGCTCGCGATCTCGGTCGGCTTCGTGGTCGACGACGCCATCGTCATGATCGAGAACATGTACCGCAACCTCGAGCAGGGCATGGCGCCATATCCGGCCGCGGTCGAGGGCGCCAAGCACATCGGCTTCACGGTGCTGTCGATCTCGCTGTCGCTGATCGCAGCCTTCACGCCGCTGATCTTCATGGACGGGATCGTCGGCCGGCTGCTGCGCGAGTTCTCGTTGACGCTGGTGTTCGCGATCGCGGTCTCGACCGTGGTGTCGCTGACGATCACGCCGATGATCTGTGCGCACTACATCAAGGAGACGACCTCCGATCACGCCACCTGGTACGACCGCGCCATCGAGGGCACGCTGTCGCGGGTGGTGGCGTTCTATGCCGCGACGCTGCGGATCGTGCTCGGCTATCCCGTCCTGACGCTGATCGTGTTCTTCGCGACCGTCACGCTGACGGTCGTGCTCTATGTCAAGACGCCGAAGGGCTATTTCCCGACCGACGACAGCGGCCTGATCGTCGGCGCAACCGTGGCATCAGCCGACACATCGTTCGAGGCGATGGTCGCCCTCCAGCAACAAGTTGCGGGCATCGTGGGAGCTGATCCGGCGGTTTCCGACGTTGGTTCGATTCTTGGCAGCATGACGGTCAACCGCGGGTTGATGTTCGTAAGCCTGAAGCCGTCGTCCGAGCGGGATGGGTTGTCAACTACGTCGGTTATTGATCGCCTGCGCAATCGTCTGAGTACGGTTGCCGGCGTAAGATTCTACATGGTCGCAGCCCAGGATATCCGCGCCGGCGGCCGACAAAGCAACTCCGACTATCAGTACACGCTGCAGAGCACCGATCTCGAGCTGTTGCAAAAATGGGCGCCGATCGTGGCCAAGCGCATGGAGACGGTGGAGGGCATCACCGATATTTCCTCCGACCGCGATCATGGCGGGTTGCAGCTCAATCTCGTGATCGACCGCAAGATCGCCTCCAGCCTCGGTGTCCGTGTGCAGGACATCGATAACGCGCTCAACAACGCCTTCGCGCAACGGCAGATCTCGATCGTCTACACCCAGCGCAACCAGTACATGGTGGTGCTCGAGACCGATCCTAAATTCCAGAACGACCCATCGAACCTGGCGCATGTCTACGTAGCGGGATCCAATGATGCCCAAGTTCCTCTCTCCGCCGTGGCGCATTACGAACGCAGCCTGCTGTCGCTTCAGGTGACTCATACGCAGTCGATGCCGTCGACCACCGTCTCGTTCAATCTGCTGCCAGACATCCCGCTCGAGGTCGCAACCACGAACGTCCAGCAGGCGGTCAACGAGTTGCACATGCCCGAAGGCATTCGCGGCAGCTTCGACGGCAATGCCGGCGATTTCAACAAGACCAGCGGCCGGCAGCCGCTCCTGATCCTCGGCGCGCTGGTCGCGATGTATATCGTGCTCGGCGTGCTCTATGAGAGCCTGGCGCATCCGATCACGATCATCTCGACGCTGCCGTCGGCCGGCCTCGGCGCCTTGCTCGCGCTCCAGATCACCAACACGCCGCTGACGGTGATCGCCTTTGTCGGCATCATCCTGTTGATCGGCATCGTCAAGAAGAACGGCATCATGATGGTCGACTTCGCGCTCGAGGCCGAGCGGCATCAGGGCCTGGCGTCGTGCGATGCGATCTTCGAGGCCTGCCGGGCGCGCTTCCGTCCGATCCTGATGACGACGATGGCGGCCCTGTTCGCCGGCATCCCGCTGGTCATTGCCACCGGCCCCGGCACCGAGCTGCGCCGGCCGCTCGGCATCACCATCATCGGCGGCCTGTTCGTGTCGCAGATCCTCACCCTCTACACCACGCCGGTGATCTATCTCCTGATCGACCGGCTCCGGAAAGCAAGGCTTCGTCCTGGCCGTGGTGCCGCAACCCAAGAGTTAATTTAACTCTCGGTGAGGCCGCATGATTGACGACGGTCCGAAAATAGCCGAATAGGCCGTGAAGTATTTTCGACCAATGCGTTGGATCTGACCTTACTTTTGACCGCGGCGGGAGCCGTTGCATTGCTTGTAGCCATCGTCAACTACCGCGTCGCAGATCTGGTCATCGACTGCCTCCGCTCGGTCGCGCGCGAGATTTCGAGCGTTCCGGGAACGCAAGTCGTCGTTTGTGAGAACGGTACAGGGGACGATTCCGCCACACGAATTCAGCAGGCCATTACCGACAATGGCTGGGGTGACTGGTGCAGCCTGATCCCCCTTGCGGTGAATCTCGGATTTACAGGCGGCAACAACGTGATCATCAAACCGGCGATGAGCCGGTCCGATCCCCCGGAATACGTCCTGCTATTGAACCCGGATACCATCGTGCGACCGAACGCCTTCAAGGCACTGGTCGACTTCATGGACCGGAACCCGAAGGTCGGTATCGCCGGAAGCAGGCTGGAAGATCCGGACGGCACTCCTCAACGCTCCGCATTTCGGTTTCACTCGCCGTTTGGCGAGTTCGAGGCGAACCTGAAGCTTGGTCTGGTGAGCCGCCTCCTCGCTCGCTGGGTGGTGGCCCCGCCGGTACGCGACGACACATTCGAGACCGATTGGGTCTCCGGCGCGAGCATGATCATCCGGCGTCAGGTGATCGAGACGACCGGCTTGCTGGACGAAGGTTACTTCACCTATTTCGACGACATCGACTATTGCTTCAACGCGCGGCGAAAGGGATGGCCGACCTGGTACGTCCCGGCGAGCCGCGTGGTTCACCTCGTTGGCCAATCGACCGGTGTCAACGCACATGCCAAGCGGATTCCACCCTACCTGCTGGAAGCGAGGCGCCGCTATTTCCTGAAGAACCAC
This sequence comes from Bradyrhizobium sp. SK17, assembly GCF_002831585.1. Lineage (GTDB taxonomy): Bacteria > Pseudomonadota > Alphaproteobacteria > Rhizobiales > Xanthobacteraceae > Bradyrhizobium. The sequence continues at coordinate 7,771,985 of NZ_CP025113.1, forward strand.
GGCCCCCTCTACGCCGCCCTGGCGGACATTGGCATGATAGCAGGTCTGTCCTTGTGGCGCCTGCGCGTGCTGCTGACGGGCCGAGAAGACAAATCGCCTCCACACCTCCTCGCGGACTCGCTTCGTCATAGCGTTTTCTCGAAAGGATTCATGGTCTCGGACGTCAAGCTTCGCCCGTGATCCAGGCGCCCCACCCAGGCCGGCGCAGTCTTCGACCTTAACCATACAAGGCAGCATCAAGCTTAACGTCAAGGTTCGCTTGTCGACTTCAGGAAAGCAATTACCCTGACCATCGATCTCTCACGCCCACATTATTGCCGGAGCCGGGAGGATCAGACGGATGCCGTCGCGACAATTCATTCAAACGATATTGCACTCAATCCCCGACTTAATTCATTTCATGTGGAGACCGGGCGTGAACCAGAAGCGCACGAACAAGTCGAAAGCGCAGATCGCCGTCAAGACCGAGAAATCGCTCAACCTTCGCTACGCGGAGGTGATGAAGCTGCGTCGGGCGATCTTGCGAACTCAGGCGGAAATCGATGCAGCATCGAGCGACAATCGCCCGGCCGTGCTGAAATGACGTCCGCGCATCAGCGGATTCACCAGCATCGCCAAGTGGCGTAGTTGCGCCGTCCGGTCGATGTCTGCACCCTGCGTACGACCCGGCGGCATGATGCCCTGGCGGGCTCGGCCCACGGCCCGTACTCCGCGTATTCGCCGTAGCCGAACGGAGGGTCGAAACTGTCGTCCAGCGGATAGCCGAAATATCCGCGTGCGGTGAAGAGACCCGGATACACGATCGGCGGGTAGGGTCTGGCGTATCCCCAATAGCCGGCCTCCGCGACCTCGGGCAGCAGCGTCAAGGCGGCCCCCAGCAGTCCAAGCATTGCCTTGCGCACGATACTCTCCCCGGCTGGTCCCTACGGCAGCCCGGCATCGTCGAAGATACCGGAACTCGAACACGACCCGGGGCAGGTCTCCCTTGCCTCTCGCACAATGATCAACGGTCGCGATCCCTGCGCTAACCCTACGAGGAACTTGTTGGCTTCCGGCTAAGTCAACGCCCTGCAATCTATTGTATGTCTTGGGAGACTGTTTACCGAGTCTTGCCGGCATCAATGGTAATGAACGGCCTCGGCGTTGCCGTCAGCAGATCGTGCATTGCATCAGCAGAAAGCCGGCCGCAACATCGAGGCCGCCTCAACCCGGATCAGAAACTATCGATGATGGCACGTGACACGTCGAACATCGCAAGGCTGGCCGCCGCGTTCGCCTGGATTGTGATCGCGGTGATCGCGTTTGCCACGCTGACGAATATCGGTTTCGTCTATTCGCTCTATTACAAGCTCTCGCCGTGGCTGATGCATCCGGACGTCAAGACCTACGCGCATATCGAGCATGTGGTCGCGTTCGCCGTCCTCGGGGCTCTGTTCGCGCTGGCCTATCCCCGCAGGCCACTGCTGGTTTGCGCGATCGTGACAGGCGCCGCGGCAGTCCTGGAATTCATGCAGACGCTGACACCCGATCGTCACGGCACACTGGTCGATGCGCTGGAGAAGATGGCCGGCGGACTCATGGGAATCGTGTTGATCAGATCGATTGTACTGGCCTGCGCCGCGGTGCGGTCCGGACGCTGCAACCAATAGGATCATCAGCCGACGGCAGTGACCCAGGTCCACCAGAGGCCGATCGCAAGATGCGGGCCGAACGAGATCGCCTGCTTGCCGTGAAGTTCGTGCCCCTCGAGCTTCAGGATGATCAGGCTGGTAAAGGCCGACAGCACCGCGACGACAAGAAGTTGCGGAACACTCTCGATTCCGACCCAGAACACGCTTGCGCCGAGGAACTTGACGTCGCCGAGACCGAGACCGTCATGGCCGCGGAGCCTCCGATAGCCGGCTTGCAGCACGTAGACGGTCAAAAGCACCAACGCAGCTCCAGCCCCGCGTTGCCAAAGCAGCTCGAGCGGCTCGATCGCGATGGTCTGAACGACACCCCCAGCGAGCAGCGCGACGACCATGCTGTCCGGGATGATCCCGTAGCGCGCGTCGATCGCGCAGATGGCGGCAAGCAGGCTGACCAGATAGAGGCTCGCAACCAGGATCGCCGCGACCGGGCCGCCTGCTGACCAGAGGCCAACGGCAATCCAGATACTGCCGGCAACGAGCCCCCAGGCGACGAGCGCATACTCGCGGTCTCCCGCCTTCCAGGTCAGGGCTGCTTCCAGGAAGCGCCCGGTACGGCCAGCGGTCTTCCGCAGCGCCTGGATCATCTCCCGGCCGTCATGTTCAATGGCACCGCGAGCCGCTGGTTGGCGCTGTCCAACACCACCTGATCGGGCTGGATGCCGACGACGCGCCAGCCGGCGATCTCACCATCGGCCTCAACCCAGATCCCGACCGGATTCTGCGCGGTGAGCAGGAACGCCTTGGCGACGCCGTCGCTCATGAACACGCCTTTGAGAATAAAGCCGGGATCGACCGCCACCGGTGCGGGTGCTGCGGCAGCGACCGGGGCCGCAACGCTCGGCGCTTGCCGGCTGCGCGAGAACAACGGCCGCTGCACGATATTGTCGTAGCGCGCGATGGCCGCGGTTTGCGCCTTCCCGGCCGCGGTGCCTCGCATGTCGAGCCATGCCGGCGTGCTGAACCCGGAGAGTTGCACCCCGCAGGCCGCAACCACGCCGACAACCAGCACGAGCCCGATCCAGGCGGCGAGACCGGCCATCAACACACGCGTCGCCGGCCGCAGCGCAAGGAAGTCCGCCTGCGCGGGCAGATCAGCCCGGCCAAGCAGCGCCGCGACCTTCGTAACCGCCGCCCGCCGCGGCCTCGCGGTGATCGAGTTCAAACGAAACCGAAGATCTTGCGTCAGGACGGTCACCTTACGCCCTCCGTCGCAATGCCGCCGCGGGACTTCTGTTGCGCCGTCATTGAGAATTGGCCTCTTCGCCCGCTCTCGGTCCGTCGCGCATCGCGCCCTGCACGGTGAGTTGGGCCCGGATCGCGCCGTCGTCGCCGTCAGTCACGCTTCTCAGCGTCGCCGAACTAAGCAGCAACATTGGCGTCTGGCTCTCGATGGCACGCATCATGTCGCGAATCGACGCCAGCGGCCCTTCCACCTCGATACCGACTGCAACCAGATGCATCTGTTGTATCCGACCGGCGGGGAGACCGCGTATCGCAAGCAGATTGACCCCCGCATTCTGCGCAAGCGATTTCAAGCTCGCCTGGATGTCGGCGCTGACGACGCGCTCCTCGCCAGCCGGATAGTACGGGTCACCAGTCCCGGAGGTCCTTGCGGAGTCGGCCTTCGCTTGATGCAGGATAGTCTCGAAACGCCGAAGCTGGGCTGAACTCTCCGCTATGTCTTCGCTCCGCTCGGAGAAATGCGTCAGCACCGGCACGACCACGAGCACGACGACGAGCATGAACGCCGCGATATTGAAGGCCACGAACAGTGCAACGTCCGGAATCCTGTTGCGCGTCAAGCCGGCGATCATGACGGGCTCCGAGCTCTTGCCGGCGATTTCGACACCCGAGCTCCCCGCGCCTGGAAGCTGATCGTAAAGCGATCCCTGTGCTCATTGGCGTCTGGCGTGATCGCCGCCGTGAGGGCGGCGCCGGAGAATCTCGGCGACTTGTCGATGATCCGGACCAGCCGGGCCGCATCGGCCGAGAAGCCCGTTATGATGGTCTTCCCATTCTCAATGCGCACTTCGCTGAGAAAGGTCTGATCAGGCAAGATCCGCGACAGCTCATCGAGCGTCTCGAGGACACCGAGCTCGGACCGCATTGCATAAAGCCTGGCCGCGGTGTCGATGTTCTGCCCGCCTTGAACGCCATCGCGAGCTTCGGCAAGTGCGGCTTCAACCGAGGCCGCAACGCTGGCCTGGCTCCACTCGAAGGCCATCAGCGCTAGGCCGACGGCAAGCACCGAGACGACCGCCAGCAACCGGATCGTTCTGACCGCCCAAGCCGGATCGTCGATCTGTCTCGCCTGGAGCTCGATGACCGGGATGGCCACATCCGCGTCAACGGAACTTGCGGATGACAGCCCGTCAACGTTATCCGACGTCAAGCCGAGTTGCCCGAGAGCCGACGCGGCGCGATCCCTGCGAATGATCCAGTGCCTGATCGAGGCGACATCGCCCGCGTCGATGCCGGCGACAGTCGCCGCATGCCAGACGTCGGAAGGCAGAAACGGCGTCCGATGCAGCAGTTCTTGATCCAGGATGCTCGGCAAGGCCGGCAGCGCCGCCTTCGGGACATTCATGTCGCGGACGAAGAACAGATCATGCGAAACGACCGCCTGGACGACGACCTGCTCGCGCGTCACATGCTGGTCCGCGAGCCAGGCTTCCAGCACCGCGATGTTGAAGCTTGCGGACGGAAATCGCGCTTCGACCGGCTCAGGCCCGGCCAAACGGCACACGATCGTCTCACCATCCCGCTGGACATTGACATGGCGCAGGGCCTCGCGCTCCGCCCAACTGAGCCACTGCGGAGGTGTGGACTGGCGCAGCCCCGAAAGCCACCAGTGCCCGAAGCGCCTGCCCCAATTCGCGGCGACCGCGAGGCCACCGGTTCGGGAGACCGATAGGTCGGCTACAGACATGGCGCCCCTTGCGCGAGGAGAAAAGCGAATCGGGCGGTAGCGTAATTTACTAAATCTTTACGAAAGGTAACGAAATGGGCCGGGTCAGGCCCCGCCGCCCTGCCGGAGCGCGACGATCATCGGCGGCTCGTTTCGTCGCTCGTCTTCGAACTCGATCTTGATCGACACCAGCTTCGGCAGTTGCTCCGCCTTGGCCCAGTTGTCGTGCCACTGGGACACCCCGCTGAGCGCGGGACTCCCGAAATAGCTCAAGCGAATGCTCTGAACGCCGCTGAGCACGGCAACCTTGTTTGGCCGGACATCGCGATCCGGCGTGTCCGGCACCGCTGAAGCCCAAGCCAGAAAATCAACGATGAGGTCGTCGCCCTCCTGGCGCAGGCCGACCCGATAGAGGCCACCCGGCAGGCCGCGTCCTTCGCTCAGCCCGACGAACGCCATCGCATCCTGTCGTCCTTCGAACATCGTGAAGCCACTCTGGCTGGCTGTGTTGCCACGCACCGCCAGTGCCGAAGCGATGACGTCCGACAGCGTCTGGATCGCGGCATGAGCCTCACCGTCGGCGGCGCTGGTCCGGTCGGCGGCAAAGGCCCGCCTTGCCATCGACAGGCCACCGGCAAGAAAGCCGGTCAAGAGCGCCAGCAAGGCGATCGAGATCAGCAGTTCAATGAGTGTGAGGCCCCGCTCCGTCTGGCGACGCCGCAGCCGGGCGGAACGGCGGGCAAGATCGCCTGGGCGGCTCACGACTTCCGCTCCGGCATCACTTTCAATGCGGCGAGCTCGACCCTCGTGCCATCGTCCGCGTCCACCACCATGGTGACCCAGAACGCCCGCAGCGGTGCCGACGACTGCACGGGCTTGGCATCGGGCTTGGCGTCCGATGGCTGCGGCCGCAACGTCGAGGGCAAGACCTCGACCGTGGTCTGTCGCCATCGATATCTCTGGCTGATCACCCCCGTGCGCTGTCCCGGTTCAAGCGTCGCCGACAGGCCGGCCGCTTCGAGCTGCGACTGGGCCACGCGCAACGCGCCCTGGGTGGCGCGGGTCCGTGCGTCGGATCGCATCGCCAAAGCGACGCCCGTCGTCATCGTCCCAAGCGCGAGCGCCAAGACGACGAATGCAACCAGCACCTCGAGCAGGGAGAAGCCCTGCTCTCGGGATTTCCCGGCTGCGCCACGGCGTCTGGAGCGATCGCGCTTCATTTGACGATCCGCGGCTCGCCCGTGAGCCAGTTGACGGCAACGTCGGCCGAACTGCCATCGAGCGTCAGCGCGATGACGCCACCCGACGATTGCCCGTCCGGATAGAAGCGGATGCCGCCGGTGTCCCCGGAACGCTCCGTCTCGGCGATCGTCAGCGCGATCTTCATGCCGTGCGGCAGCGAATGCATCGACCTTGCCTGACCAAATCGCCCCGACTGGGTATCGATCTGAACCACGGTTTCCCGATTGGTCGCCCTCGCGTCGGCCCGGGCCATGTTGAGGCTGGCGGCGACCGTGCGCGCAGCGACCGCGACCCGCGTTGCCACGGCCTTCGGCCGCGCGGCGATCACAGCCGCCAGGACGAGCCCGATAATGCCGATCACGACCAGCATCTCGGCCAGGGAAAAGCCGGCCGACGATTTCGCCAACCTCCTCATCGGAACGCGATATCGTTGATCGAGAGCACGGCGCTCATGACCTGCATGATCAGCGCGCCGATGCTGCCGCCGATGGCAAGCGTCAGCAATGGCGTCAGCAGGCCCACCATCCGCTCGATGTTTCGTTGCAGCTCCGCCTCGATCACACCCGCCACCTGGAGCAGCATCGGACCAAGCCGGCCGGTCTCCTCACCCACCGCGATCATCCGCAGCGATGCAGGCGGCAGCAGCCCGACATTCTCGAACGCCCGGTGCAGCGGCGTGCCTTCCGGAACCCGCTCGATGGCCTTCTGGTAGAGCGCGTGGAGATGCCGGTTGGTGACGAGCGCACTCGCCGTGCGCATCGCCGACATCAACGGCACCTTCGCGACCAGCAACGTCCCGAGAGCACGCGAGAAACGGCCGGCTTCGCGGGCTTCGACGAGCTTGCCGACCACCGGGATCATCCGCTTGACCCGATCGATACCGAGCATCAGCTCGGAGCTTCGTTTGACGCGGCTCCAGATCAACACGCTTGCCAGCGAACCGACCACCAACGTCAAGAGCACGACCAGCCAATTGTCCTGTAAATCGGACAGACGGCCAAGGATGCCCGGGAGCGGCAGATCGGCATCGACAAAGATCGGTGCGATGCTCGGGATCAGGACGAACACGATGACGACGACGGAGACCATCGACATCAAAACCAGCACCGCCGGATAGATCAGGGCGGTCAGGATCCGGTTGCGGATTTCGAGCCGCCGCGCCAGCAGCTCGGCGATCTGGGTGAGGACCTGCCCGGTCGCTCCGCCGGTCTCACCGGCCGCGAGGATCGCGCGATAGTCCGATGGAAAGATATCCGGATGCCGCGCCATCGCCTCGGACAGTTGCAGGCCCGCCATGACATCCTTCAGCAGCCGGTTCGCCAGCCGTGCGGTTCGCGGGCTGGCGCCGGGTCCGCCAAGAATTCGAAACGCCGCATCGAGGGTCAGGCCGGAATTGACCAGTGAACCAAGCTCCGTCGTGAACGCGGCAAGCTCCTTCAAGCCCAGGCGATCGGACTGGCCGAGCTCGCGCTGCCAGATCGATTTCTTCGGCCTGGCGCCGTTGGCCGCAGCCGGCGAGAGTTCGCCGCCGTCGCCGGCGAGCCGCTGGGTCTCGAATGGCGTCAAGCCCGCGCCGTAGAGAGCGTCGATCGCGGCATTGACGTCGTCGGCCGCGATGGTCCCGCTGCTGACCGTCCCGCCCGTCGTGTATGCCTTGTACAGGAAGTTCGCCAAGGTGCTGCTCCTCAAGCCGCGCGTGTGACGCGCAGGACTTCCTCGAGCGAGGTCTCGCCAGCCTCGACCTTGAGCAGGCCGTCCTCGTAGAGCGAGCGGAAACCGGCGTTCCGCGCCAGCTGCTCCATCATGCGCTGGTCGTCGCTGCGACGGCCGACCACGTGGCGCAATTCATCGTCGATGATCAGAAGCTCGGAAATCGTCGTCCGGCCGAGATAGCCGACATTGCCGCAGGCCGTGCAGCCGACGGCGACGCGCCTGTTTGAAAGCGCCGGTCGCGAGCGCTCCGATGGTACAGCCAGTTCGCGCGGATGCTGTGCCCGGTGGAACTCGTCGAACGGCCGCGAACAGGACGGACACAGCTTGCGCACGAGCCGTTGCGCCATCACCCCTGCGATGGTCGAAGCGAGAAGATAGCGCTCGAGCCCGATGTCGATCAGCCGGGTGATCGCCGCGATCGCGCTGTTGGTGTGCAGGGTGGAGAACACCAGGTGCCCGGTCAGCGCGGCCTGAATCGCGATCCGTGCCGTCTCCAGGTCGCGGATTTCGCCGATCATTACGATGTCTGGGTCCTGCCGCAGGATCGACCGCAGGGCGACCGGAAAGTCGAAGCCGATCTGCGGCTGGACCTGGACCTGGTTGATGCCGGGAAGCTGATATTCGATCGGGTCCTCGACCGTGAAGAGCTTGAGCTCCGGCCGGTTCAGGTTCTTCAGCGCCGTGTAGAGCGTCGTGGTCTTGCCGCTGCCGGTCGGCCCGGTGACCAGCACAATTCCGTTGGGCAGCGACATCAGCCGGCGAAGGCCCGCCTCCGTCGTCCCGCCCAGGCCCAGCTTGGCAAAATCGAGTTCGACCCGGGTACGGTCGAGGATTCTCAGCACGACACTTTCGCCGAACGCGGTCGGTATCGTGGAGACACGGATATCGATCTCGACGCCGCGCACGACGGTCTTGATCCGGCCGTCCTGGGGCAGACGCCGTTCCGCGATGTCGAGCTTGGCCATGATCTTGACGCGGGTCGTCAACGCCGCCCGCGACGTGGTGGGGACGGTCCGCCCCTGCTGGAGGAACCCATCGACACGGTAGCGGATCGCGACCGCGTCGCGTCCGGGCTCGATATGCACGTCGGAGGCGCCGCGCTCGACCGCACGCGCGATGACCTGATTGACCAACCGAATGATCGGCGCCTCGTTGGCGATGTCGCGCAGCCGCTCGATATCGTATTCGGAGCCGTCGCCCGCCGCCTGGACGGCGACCGCGGCCTCCTCGAGACTCCCTTCGGCAGCGGGATCGTTGTAGAGCGTGCGCAAGGCACGCTCGATCTCGGCGGGCACGATCAGCGCGAGCTCGACCTCGAGGTCCAGCATGTAGCTGACCGCACGGACGACATCGTCGATGAACGGATCCGCGCTCGCGATCAGGATCCGGCCATTGCCATGAGCGATCGGCAGGATGCGGTTGGTTCGGAGGAAAGCGTGACGCAAGCGGTCGGCAAGGACGGGGCGCGGCGGGATTTCCGCCTCGCCCATCACGCGGAGGCCGCAATACGCCGCGTAGACCTGGCAAAGATCGGCTTCGGAGATCAGGCCAAGCTTGACGAGAACGAGGTCGAAGCGCTCGCCCGCGACCTCGGCAGCTCGCCGCGCCCGGGCGATGGCGGCACCGTCGAGATACCCTTCAGCGTCCAGCAGACTGGAGAATGCCTCGGTAAAGCCGGCATCCTTGGGGCCCAGGAATCCGGCACGGCCGGCGCAGGCGACCGGCTGCACAAGTTGCTGAAATTCGATGGACATAAGCGCTCGGACAGGCTCGAGGACCGGTTTCCGCGCGATTCTAGGGCAGCTTGATTAACACAAGCTGTTTGACGGTTTGTTTGCCATTCTCGCTTAAAGGTTTCCGTGAACGGCCATTTAAAACATTCAGCAGGACTTTTCGGCATGGCGGGCGGGCCGCATCCCCAATCCCTGCGCTTGCCCTGGGAGCCGGTCTCCGCCGCCACGCCGCGCGCCCGTTCACGCGCGGGTTTTGCACTGATCGCGGTGGTCTGGAGCCTCGGGCTGATCTCCCTGCTCAGCGTCGCGCTGATCGTCGGCGCACGCTATCGCGCGCGGATCTCGTCGAACGATATGTCGGTCGCGGCAACCGAGCTCGCCGCCGAGAGCGCCGTCCATGTCGCCATCCTGACGCTGCTCGCGCCGGGAACGTCGAAAACCGAATTTCCGCTGACCTGCCGGATGCCGGGCGGCGAACGCGCGACCATCGCCATGGAAGAGGAGACCGGCAAGGTCGACCTCAACACCGCGTCGCTTGCCGTCCTGGCGCGCCTGTTCACCGCGCTGACCGGCGATCAGTCGCTCGGCGCCCGCATCGCTGCGCGGGTGGTCGAATTCCGCGACCAGGCGCGCGCAAAAACCACAAACGCTGCAACGGCGGCCCCCAACACGCCGGCTTTCACCACGATCATGCAACTGGACACCATCGAAGGGGTTTCGCCGTCGATGTTTCGGCGCGCAATCCGCTTCGTCACGGTTCGTTCCGGACGCCCGGAGCCGGATCCCGAGGCCGCCACGCCGGCGATGCTCCGCCTGCTCGGCGCCCAGCCACCGCAATCGCCGGCCGGCCGGGGCGTTCTGCTCGGCGGCAGCGTGACGATCCGCGCCGATGTCAGCGCCCCGAACGGAACGCGCTTCATCCGTGAGGCGCTGGTCTCGATCGGCCCGGACAACGGCCGTTCATACGTGATCCGCGAATGGCGGCACGGGGATATCGCGCCGGATCAGCCGGAGCAAGTTGACGATCGGATGCTTGCTTCCAGGAACTGCCTGCAATCCGTCAAGCACCTGGGCAGCTGACGGAGCCGGCGGTCGTCAACCGCGCGAGTGCAGCACGACCGGTGGCGCGGCGGGGTGAACCGAACCTTCGAGCCGCAGGCGTTCTTCCACTACGGCAGGGCCCGGCTCCATCACGGTGCAGCCCTTGAAGCGCTGCAAATCGCTCAACGCATCCAGCCGTCGACGCTCGTCGACCAGTTGCTTCGGACCATCCAGCGGGAAGCGCTCGTTGCCGTAACCTTCCAGCGACCCGCGCGCCAGCCAGTATTCAAGGCGCGCGGCGCGGCGGGCCGAGTAGCGGAATGACGCGGCGATCCCGCTGCACGTCATCGATTCGTCGACCGGCAGGATCGGATAGGGCGGCGGATCGGCGAGCGGATAGGTATCGGTCACGCAGCCGGCCAGCGGGCCCGCCAGGCTCGCCAGCAGCAACAACTTCTGGAGTTCGGCCGTGTACCTTCTCACTGGGAGATCATCCGCTGCACGGTGTTGGCCGTCGTGCGCTCACGCGTCGTCGCATGAGGCATGTAGATGTTCATCTTGCGGCGATATTCTTCCGTCACGAGACGGCTCTCGGCACCATCGCGAACGACACGAGGCGTGATCAGGATGACCAGCTCCGTCTTCTGGACGGTGTCGCTCCGGTTGGCGAACGCCGCGCCGATGCCGGGGATGTCGCCGAGTAGCGGAATCTGACCGCTGGTCTTGTTGCGCTGCTCCTGGATCATGCCGCCGAGCGCCAGCACCTCGCCGTCGTTCACGACCACTGTGGTCTTGACCCTGCGCTGCTGGATGGTCGGTGAATCGATGTTCGACGTGGTCGTCTTGGTGACGGCGCTGACCTCCTGCTCGATCTGGAGCTGGACGCGCCCGCTTTCGTTGATGCGCGGGGTCACCGACAGGATGACGCCGGTGTCCTGCATCGTGATCGAGTTGACGATGGCGGTGTTCGCCGTCACCGTGCTGGTCGCCGTCTGCGTGGTGATCGGCACCTGGTCGCCGATCTGCAGCCGAGCGGTCTTGTTGTCCAGAACCATCAAGGATGGCGTCGATATCACGTTGACATGCGTCAGGGAGTTCAGGGCGCTCAGCGTCGCCGCGATATTGGCGGCGTTGACCGCGTAATTGAACCCCGGGAAGGCCGCCGCCACGCCACCGGTGACGGCGTTGGAGAACGTCGCGGTCGGAGTGCCGCCCTTCGACAGCTGCCATTGCACGCCGTACTGAAGCTGATCGTTCAACGTGACCTCGGCGATGACAGCCTCGATCAAGACCTGGCTTGGCACCACGTCCAGGCCCTGGATGACCCGGACCACGCGCTGGTAGTCGCGGTCATTGGCCATGATGAGAAGCGAGTTCTTGGTCTCGTCGGCGACGATCTTCAACTGCGGTTCGCCCGACGACGATCCGTTGCCCGATGACGCATTCGAGGAGGACTCGAGCGTCGGGGTGTCCGGCTCGTTGTTCAGCGCGCGCGCCAGACTGTTGAGATCGCCGCCCGCGTCGGCGCCGCGAATTGCGCCGGCCGGCGGGTTCTGGTTCGGATCGGCCGATGCACCGCCCGGTCCCGGCGCCGCAGGCGTGGTGTTGCTGAAGCTGGTTTCCTTCGCCTTCGGCGAGACGCTTCGGGTCGGCGGACGGATCACCTTCATCTCGTTCGCGAACATCGACTGCAGGACGCTGGCGAGTTCGCCGACCGGCCGGTTCTGCACCTGATAGACGTGGAGCTGCGGCTCGGTGCCGGCGGCTCGGGCATCGAGACGGCGGATCCAGGTCTGGGCACGAGGCAGATAGCTCGGCTGCGACGTCACGACAAGGATGGCGCCAAGGCGGCTGTTGGCGATGAACCTGACCCGCCCCTTCATCGGGCCTTCCTTGTCGGACGAGAACACGGCTTTCAGCTCGTCGACCATCTTGTCGGGCTGCGCCGTCTTGACGGGGACGACGGCGAACGACATCCCGCGCATCACATCGACGTCGAACACCGAGATGGTGTCGAGCATCGAGTCGATCTCGGACGGCGTGCCCTTGAGCGCGACGATATTGCGGGTGTCGTCGGACTGCACGATCGCACCCTTCGGCACCATCGGTTCGAGCACGCGCGCAAGCTCGCTGGCGGAAACGTATTTCAGCGACACCACGCGAACGCCGTTGCCCGTGGTGGCGCTCTCCACCGAATTGGTGCCGGTCGTGATGGCGCCGGTCGCGGCCTGGTCGGCCGGCGCGATCCGGTAGATGCCGCGGTTCTGGACCAGGACGGCGCCGATGGGCGCCAGTGCCGACTGGAAGAGCTCGAGGGCCTCGGCCTTGCCGACCGGCTGGGTGGTCTGCACCGAAATCACCCCGTCAACGCGGGGATCGACCACATAGTTGACCCCGATCATGTCGGCGAGGACGGTCTTGGCGGCCTGCTGCAACGGGACGTTGACGAGATTGAGAACGACGTTGCCATTGCCGTCGCCGGACTTGCCCTTGGGAGCCGCGCCGCCAATCATGCTGCCGCTGCCGCCATCGACCACCGCCACCGCGCGCGACGAAGGCGACGGCAGGGGCAGCGCGGAGGAGGCTCCGCCCTCGTAGGCATATGCGTCCAACGATGCAGGCTGTCCGCTCGCCAGCTTCGGCTGCACGTTGGGCGTCGGCGCAACGGCGAGCGGAGTGCTGCATCCCGAAACGGCGACAAGGACCAGCCCGCAGGCTGAGACCCTCATTGCAAAGCTTCGAAAAAGCAACAAGGCCGGGCCCCCAACGACAACGCGCGCCACATCCCCGCGCGTAAACATTTGGTAAAACCATATGGTTAATCGACCGTAAATAAGTTCCCCGGCCGGGCCTGGAATTAAATGGACATAAATGTTCGGCTGAACGGCTTGGATGGATCGTGCACGGAATGGCCGCGTGGAGGTGCCGTCTCACGGCCGCAGCGGCCACGGGCGGGCGTCTGCCTGGCAACCGGATAGCACCGCGATCTCGTCGGCCTGCGAACTCGTCCCTATGGGACGTCTAAAATGGTCCGGGATAAATATGCGGTACAAGAAGCGCCCGCACCTCGCTCCAAACAGAGGCGCTATCTACTCTGGCTTTGGCAAGCTTGCCTGCAAGTCTGCGCCTGGCTCTCACAAGCGCTGACGCAGGGGCTCCGGAGCGTCGTTGGGCAGATGCGCTGGCAGGACGCGTCCTGGGTGGCGCAATTGGCGAGGCAAGCGTCCGAGGTGGCATCCGCGACCCGCAGCCTGGCGCGGCTGAAATTCTCACTGGCCAGGGCGGGAGCAAAGGCCATCGAGACGAGCAGAACGATACCGAGCGTCTGTTTCATCGTCGCCTCTGAAAATCGGTTATTCGTCCTGGTTCTCAAGCCCGGCGCCGGTGGGACGGCGTGCGATCGGCTTCGACATTGCGAATAACGAACTCATCGATCGTGTGTCCGGTCTTCAGCGCCGCCGTCAGCCAGCGTGGCTGCTTGCCGCGACCCGACCAGGTTTCCGATGGCTCGTTCGGGTTCTGATATTTCGGAAAGACACGTGGATACTTGCGGCGCTCACGCGGCGCCGCATTAATGTCGGCGCTTTCCGAGACCCGCAGTTCCTTTTCACGGCGCAACTGCGCCAACCGCTTTTCCAGTTCACGTTTCTCCGACGTCAGGCGGATCGACAGAACCTGACTGAGCTTCTCGTAAAGCTGCCAAAGGTCGTCGACGCTCATCGCGTCAAAGTCAAACGTTCGGTTGGTCCCCACCATTACCCATCCTCGACGATTCGCGTCGATTATATAATCGTAACACGAAGCTACCAGCGCAAATTTAGCAATTTTGGATTGCGTAGCGTGTGCTCGCCCATTGCACTGACCAGCGAGACGCACCCCATAAGTCATTGAAAGAAGACGCCAATACACGCTCAGATAGCAGTATTGATCCGTCACTCCGCCCAACGTCCCCGGATCGCTTCCACTTCAACAATCCGACATTTTGATGGTGCGCTACAAGAGAAGTCTGTTGCGACGAATAGCCTCCGCTGGGTCACTGATTCGTTAGACGAATGCCGTTCCGAAACATACGCCCGCTAGCGTGCACAGCCTGTCACCACCGACATGGAGTATGTCGCACAATCAAGTATGTCGCATAATCAACCGCGGCGGCGTCAACGCGGCCGCGCCGATCGTAACGTCCGACCGGTTACGTGCATTCAATACGCGTTGCGCTTCCGCAAAACCTCGAAGAATGTCTTGATCAAGATTTGAACGTCCAGCCAAAGGCTCCAATTGTTGATGTACCAGAGGTCAAGCTTCACACGCTCGGCGATATGTTCGACCGTCGGCGTGGCACCGCGCGCGCCGTTGATCTGAGCCCATCCGGTCATTCCGGGTTTCACGTGGTGGCGATAGGCGTAGTCGCCCAGAACCTTCTCGAAGTAGTTGTCGTGGGCCAGCGCGTGAGGGCGCGGTCCGATCAGGGACATGTCCCCCATCAGCACGTTCACCAGCTGAGGCAGTTCGTCGATGCTGGCCGCTCGCAGCAGGCTGCCGATCGAGGTGACCCTCGGATCGTCGCGCGTTGCCTGAACGACCGTGTCGCCGTTCTCCTGGACCGTCATGGTCCTGAACTTGAACATCACGAACTGCTTGCCGTTGAAGCCCTTGCGCTTCTGCTTGAAGATGATCGGCCCCGGGCTGTCGAGCTTGATCGCGATCGCCGTCAGCAACATGATCGATGCGAAGAAGATCAACGAGAGCGCCGCGAACACGATGTCCATCGCACGCTTGATGAAGCGTTCAAGACCGCTCAACGGCGCTCGCTGGATTTCGATCGCAAGGACCCGTTGCCGCCCGGACGAGGTGTAATTGGTCAATGAGCGGACCCTCGCATCGGGCAGCAACCGCGCGGCGACGGGCAGTGTCTTGATCTGGTCTCGCAAGAAGTCGAGCCGGGCCGTATCCGTCCACGGCACCGCCAGCACGACTTCCCTGCAATCGTTGCGGCGGACAAAGCTGGTGATCGCGTTGAATACGCCGGCGTCGGAAACCGCACGGGCCGGCATATCCCGCTCGCCGCTCAGCGGAAAACACTTGATCTCGGTGGCACCGAAGAACGCGACGAGGTCCCGCGTCTCCAGCGCCTCGATCTCATCGACGTCGCCGACCAGCACGATGTCATTGCGGCCGACGGCGCCGCGCGAGACCGCCCTGGCCAGCACGACCTTCGTCACCTTGCGAACGCTGAGCAGGCCTATCGGGGTCACGAAGTAGAACAGCACGAACGCGCCGCGCGAATAGTCGACGCCGATCTTGAGCAGGAAGGCGAAGAAGGCGAGCATCAGGCCGGTCGAGAACCAGCAGATCAGGATCTCGCTGAACTCGACATTGGGCTTGGCGCTGGCGGGAAAGTCGTAATACCCGCCGCCGCTCATCCGCAGGATATGGATAAAGCTCGCGAGCAGCCCGACCGCGCAGTGCGGAATCAGCTTCGGCGAGGGATTGCCGACCACGCTCTGATAGACGATCCCGGCCACGACGCTGGCGAGCATGATGACAAAGGCATCGCTGGTCGACAGCACGTAGGGCACGACATTGCTTGAGAAGCGCGCCCGTTGTCCGACGGGCGACGTGTCGAGTTCATCCAGTTTTCCGCGAATATCCGATCCGATCGACATTCAATCCATCCCGCTTCGCGGATGCATCAGCTAATTATCTGATATCCCGGTAGAAACACGGATCGTGCCAATTCATCTGGATTAAAATAACTCATTTTTAACGGCCGGACGATATGCTGCTCTACGGCGCGGCGCAACATTAATTGCGATGCACGTCGACCACCTGAGCCGGAGCCTCGATGTTAACCTTACTTGCCTGCGCTGCCGGCCTTTATGTGGGGTTGCATTTCAACATCCTGGCCCTGCTGCCGTTCTCGTTGTTTGGCGCGGGCGCGCTGATCGTCTCCTCGTGGTCGGCCGGTCAACCGGTGCTGGACAGCATCGGCCTGGTCATCCTGCCGCTGCTCGCCGTTCAGGTCGGATACTTCCTTGGCCTGACCGCACGCGAACCATACGCGAATCTCGTCGCCCGCCTGAAGGTCGGACTGTCCAAACAGGCTTGAGCGAGTTGGCGCCCAAACCGGCCCCGGCCAGCGACGAGCCCACCGGCGGTGCCACGATCTTTTGAAAAATACACCTCAATCCAGCCCCTTAGCCCGGCCAATATCGACAATAGTCGGCCCTCCTGATCGTGCCCGGACGTTGCGTGGATGGGCCGGCAGGCTATAAGTCGTCGGCGGCGGCACCGCCTTTTTTTGTTCATTTCCTGTCCGATTCGAGTGGGGACGATCACGTGGTTCATCGGGAAGCTCCGTCTTCAGCGCTTGTGCGCATCCTTTTCGCGATCCGGAGACTTCTCGGTCTTGGCACCCTCGCCCTGATCGTGCTGCTGCTGGGCTCGAAGGCGTTCGTTCTCTTCGACCACCCCAAGCAGGCGACGCTTCCCACCCTGCTCTCCGAGGGGAGAGAGTACATCCTGAAGAAGGCCTCGCCGCTTCTGGGCCATTACATCCCGACCAATATCGCCGGCAGCGACCGCTCCGACTTCATCCTCATCGCGCTCGCCATCCTCATCACCATCCTCTCCGGATCCCTCGCGCAGCGCGTGCAGACCGCGGAAAACAGGCGCGCGTTGAGAAAGGCCGCGATGGCCTGGCGCAAGAGGCAGGGCGTCCAGCCCGGTTCCAAACTCGATACCGATCTGGAAGCGACGTTGCGGATGGCCGAAAGCAGCAAGTCGGTCAATCGACAAGAACTGCTGCGGGTCTTCGCCGAGACCAAGAAGAAGCTCGATACTTTCGGCAAGGAAGTGGCCTTCCTCGCAGTCGATGTTGTTGAATCAGCCAAGATGAAAGCGGGCGAAGATCACGCGACCGTCCAGTACGATTTCGAAGAGTATCGAAAGCTGGTCGAACGCATCTTCCGCGCGAGAGGCGTGCTCAAGACCGCATGGACTCCGGATGGCGTGATGGCGTGCTTCGCGCATGTCGAAGACGCCTGTCAGGCCGGCAAGGATGTCATCAAGAGCCTCAGGGTTTTCAACCGGGACGTAAAGGTCTCGAAGATGGACTTTGCGGTACGTTGCGGCGTCAACGCCGGCCTCGTCTATTTCGACGACGCCACTCCGCTTGAAACGATCTCGGATCGGGTCATCGACGTTGCCGGACACATGCAGAAGCACGCCGATCCAAATACCGTCCTCGTCGCGCGCAAGATCATCGAGCCGCTGCGCCAACTGGAAGAGTTTACCCACACCTCGCGCGTGATCGATGGCTACGAGGCGAGCGTCTGGAAAGAAACTGCCTGACGGGTTCCCGTGCCGAGAGCGGCGAGACAGTTGGTCGCAGCTTTCGAACCAGCCTTCCAAGCCTGCTTCGTTGTTCAGATTTGCACGCGCATTTCCTGCTGCAATGTTTCGAACCATCAGGGTCGTTCGCGCGACGAATGATCGATCGAGACAATCCAGCCACCCTTGAAATTAATGTCGTGATTTAAAACAAGGCGCACGCTGCTCCTATAAATAAACAGGATTCCGACGCATGGCGGCGAGAAATTCGCAATCCGCGCACCATCGCAAGTCGAAGCATTGCTGTTCATCGCCGCGCCGGCAGCAACGCGTTCATCTCTGCTTCATTTGATTCAGCCGATCATCGAAACGCGCAAAATAATCGGCGCAAAAAAGGTTGATCGTAGCTCACTTGACGAAACGGCTTCAGGCCGTTTACGACCTGCGCATTAGCCTTTAATTGTTGATTGGGTTGGGGCGAACATGCGGTTTAGATTGAGATCATACCAACACGCCTCGGCAGCCAAACCGCGTTCATGGGTGGCAGAGAGACGGACGATAATTCATTCCGAATGTCGGGGCGATTTCTCAAGTTCCATCGTGACGTGCTCACAGAGATTAGTAGCGTAGTCAGATCGGCCGATCCTTTTTCAAAAATTCAATCGCGAGATTGCCATGCCCCTCGACATTGCTAAGAGCTACTTTGAGGTAAAGCGCCTTCGTCAACTGGTTCGCGATGCCGAACGCGAATCCATGCGCACATCACACGAGGTTGCCGCTTGGCAGCCCACGACACGAGATCGGCAAACCTTGCTGGCAACCCGTGCCGCGCTGGCCGATGCGTGGAACACCTCGCTGCAAAAGATCAGACCGAACTAGATCGCACGGCACCGAGCGAGGGAACCGGAACGGCCCCGCTCCGACGGCAATGGAAACGGGCGAAGCCTTGCGGCATATTTTCAGTACCGTCGTGCAGGACACGGCCTGGACGCAACCTCGAGACAAAGCCCGGAGCACCGGTTCAATCGTTTCGGCCGGGGCCGGCACACCAGGTTTCACCCCATCGGTTCGGATATTTTCCGACCAGCTGCTGGTGGCGGATGGCGGCGGGGCTTTGATCGGTTCCGAGCCACTTCGTGCTCATCAAATAGCTGACCGGACTGGATAACCCGGAAAAATACGGGCCAGATCCAATTCAACTGATTCACCATTAAGGCAAAATCAGATGATTTCCCCGCCGATATCCGGGAAAATCAAGGACATTCAATTGTCTATTTTCGCTTGAAAACCTATTATATCGAAAAATTATCATCGAGTTCAAATCGAATACTACGCCGACAGGGGCGTCCGCATCGCCGCAAGTGATGCGCTTTGGAGCATTGAATGCATCACCAGGGTAAAAGGCATTTTGCACACGCCGTTGCCGTGCGTCGCTTTGTATTCGTTATTGGAACCCGTCCCGAGGTTATCAAGGTCGCGCCAATTATTCGACGGCTGTCCGAAACCAACTGGGCGAGCGTACGCATTGTCACCACCGGCCAGCAAAGCGATCTGCTGGAGCAGACACTGAGCGAGTTTGGCCTGCGGGCCGACCTTGCGATCCGCCATCGGCGCAGCTGCCACACGCCTGCGGGCCTCGTCAGCCATCTCCTGCCCCGGCTCGACAGGTTTCTGGAGCTGGCGAACCCGGACTGTGTTCTTGCCCAGGGTGACACCACGACCGCCTATGTCGCCTCGATCGCGGCCTTCTACCGCAAGATTGCCTTCGTCCACATCGAAGCAGGCCTGAGGACCGCGAGCCTCGACGCGCCGTTTCCCGAGGAGTTTCACCGCCGGTCGATCGCGGTGTCGACGACGCTGCACTGTGCGCCGACGTCGGCCGCCGCCGCGAACCTTGCCCGGGAAAACATCGACAAGGACAAGATCATCGTCTCCGGCAATACCGTCATCGACTCCCTGCTCGAGACTGCGGCCAGCAGGCCGCCCCCACCCGCCGATTATCCCAAGCTGAAGACCATTCTGCTGACAGCCCATCGGCGCGAGAATTTCGGCAGCCCGCTGCGGGATGCCTTTACCGCGATCAGGGCTTTCGTCGACCTGACGCCGGACGTCGCGGTCTATTTTCCGGTCCATCCAAATCCCAGCGCGCGCGAGGCGGCCATGGAGGTGCTCTCCAGCCATCCCCGCATCAAGCTGGTCGACCCACTCGGCTACCGCGACATCGTCGCCGCCATCCAGAACGCCTGGTGCGTGGTGACTGACAGTGGCGGCCTGCAGGAAGAGGCACCGGCCCTCGGCAAGCCCGTGCTCGTGCTTCGGGAGGTGACCGAACGGCCGGAAGCGGTGGCCTCAGGCGTCGTCGACCTGGTCGGAACGTCCCGGCAGCGGGTATTCGGCGCGTTGCACGAACTCTACAGCAATACAGCGAAATACACCCGGATGGCGCGTCCCGTATTTCCCTACGGCGACGGGCATGCCAGTAAGAGGATTGTCGAGGCGCTGCATCGCCACTTCATGGTGCGCGGAAGATCGCACTCGGCTGAGATCATCCAACTTCACATTGCATCATAGCCCATGACCGAGGCTCAGTCGTTTCTCAGCAGCTACATCTACTTCGTCGAGATTGTGATGTTGATCGCGGCGGTCATCATCGCGATCTCCAGCTTCGATGATCTCTTCGTCGATCTGGCCTATTGGACCAGCCGCCTGCTCGGAACGGCGGACAGCAAGTCGAAGGAGTTGCCGGCCGTCGACGTCCTCGAGCAATTGCCGGAGCGCCCGATGGCGATCATGGTCCCGTGCTGGAAAGAGCACGAGGTGATCTTCTCGATGCTGTCGTCGAACTCCAGGCTGTTGCGCTACGAACAGGCCCACTACTTCGTCGGCGTCTACCTGAACGATCCGCTGACCCAGGACGAGGTGCGCAAGGCGCAGGCGCTCTACAAGAACATCCACATGGTGCTGGTCCCGCATGACGGGCCGACCAGCAAGGCGGATTGCCTCAATCAGACGCTGTCGGAAATCTTCCTGTTCGAAGCCGAGCAAAAGCTACAGTTCGCCGGGATCGTGATGCACGATTCGGAAGACCTGATTCATCCGCTCGAACTGAAGCTCTTCAACAAGCTGGTCGATCTGTACGAATTCATCCAGCTTCCGGTCTATTCGTTTTCCCGTTCGCTCACCTCGCTGATCTCCGGGCTGTACATGGACGAGTTTGCGGAGATGCACACCAAGGATCTGGAGGTCCGCCAGCGCCTCAGCGGTGTCATCCCGTGCGCGGGCGTGTCGGCCTGTTTCAGCCGAGAGGCGATCCAGCACCTGATGGACAAGAACCAGGGCGAGGCCTTTCGTACCTCGTCGTTCACCGAAGACTACGACATCGCGTTCCGCGTGTCGGAGCTCGGCTTCAAGTCGGCGTTTATCGCCTATCCGGCGAACTACGCGATCGACATCAACATCACCAGCGGCGCGCCCGGCATCCTCTACCGCTCGCTGCCGGTGGCGACGCGCGAATTCTTCCCGTCCGGCCTGGAAGCGGCCTATCGCCAGCGCGCGCGATGGCTGCTCGGCATCGTGTTCCAGGGTGCGCATGAGCACGGCTGGCGCGGCTCGCTCGGTACCAAATACTTCCTGGTGCGCGATCGAAAGGGCGTCATCACCAGCCCGGCGGTGATGCTCGGCTATTTTGCGCTGGCCAACCTGACGGCCTTCGAGCTTTACCGGCTGTTCTTCAATCCGGAGCAGCAGTTCACCTACCAGCTGCTATCGAAGGACTGGGCCGTCTGGCTGTTCTTCGTGAACTTCATCTTCCTGATCTGGCGCCTGGGCAACCGGATGATCTTCACCGGCATGATCTACAATCTCAGCCATGCCTTGATGTCAGCGCCTCGCCTCGTGGTCGGGAATTTCGTCAACTTCTTCGCGACCTGGCGCGCCGTGCGGGTCTATCTCGGCCACCGGATATCCGGTACGCCGCTGGTCTGGGACAAGACCTCGCACTCGTATCCGGTTCACATGGGCGAACTGACGCTGCCCCAGGCGCCTGGACCGGTCGGCGCCGGCTCGCGCAGCGAGGTCGCCGAGCGGTAGAGCCTGCCGCGCCGGATCAAGCTGCTCGCATGAAGTTGCTGCTGACTGGCGCGAACACCGCGAGTTCCCGCTCGCGGCGCGGCGATCCGAGTACGAGGCGGGCGAACGAGCGCATCGAGAAGAACGCGATGCCCACCACGATCGCGAGAAGCTGCAGGCCGGGGTAGAAGATCGCGGCCGCCAGCACACCCCAACCGAGCCCGATCGCCAGCATGTCGCTCAGTCGCGTGCCGCCGCAGGCGTCGAGCTCGACCCCCTGGTCAAGTGCGGCGGCGATGGCATCGAACCCATCGATGGCATCCGCCCGCGCATCCCGTCCAAACCGGTCATCGTTGGAAAACATTCCGCGCTCCCACTGGGGCCGTTCTCGGCCTCTCCGTGGGGCATTTGATCGCTGAGCCGTTTCATGCGGCTCAAACGCCTCGCTACAATTTTAGCTACCGCCGCACTTGGTCCGGCATCGGCAATTCCGTGCTCGGCCACGCATAACGACGCCCTAACAACCCGGCTAAGATTTTAGGCATTTCCGGACCAGGACCGGCGATCGCTGGCACGCCGATTGCGATGGGGTCGATGCTTCCTGGTTGAACCTCTCAACCTTAACCATGCTTGTGCAAGAACAGGACACGACATGCGCTACCAGCCTCATTTCGGGAACGAAGTCGCCACCCTCAGCAAACTGATCACCGACCTCAACAATTCGGTCTCGATCATCACCGCCGACATCGAAGCCGAGGAAGCGAGGGCCAATATCGGCGACATCGCCGACCCGGCCTATCCGATGCTCGCGCGCCACCTGCGCACCCGCCGCAACAATCTTCAGGCCACCATCAACAACCTCGTCGATCGTCTTGGCGCGGCTTACCCGCGCGCAGCGGAGCCGGTGGCCGCCTGAGCTTCGCCCGCCAATCCGGACCGGCTGGATCGCCATTTTAGCGAGACGACGCGCCTGACCTCGTCGCCCGCTGTTCCCGGCGGGGCGTCGTGGGCGCGGAGCCAACCGGACAGGCAATTCATCGGACGTCGCAGCATTCTCGTCGAATAACGGTATCCAATAACCATTAATCCGACCGACCCGCACCGTTCAAATCACCGACCCCATGACCAAAGACACATTGGAATGGGGACCGAAGGCTTGTTCGGGTCGGTTAAATCAAATTGTCCAGAGCCAGCGAAATTACCATGACAAATGACCCGTCCGAATTGTCCAAGCAACAGGACCACGACCGACGCAAACTGAATCGGGATTATCTGGAAGTGCAACGATTGCGAAAGCTGGTGGCTCGCCTCGAGCAGGCGCTTTCCTCGACCGAGACCGCAAGGACCGACCGACCATCATGACGGACGCCGCGGCGATTGCCGGTCGGTGCGCACTGCAACGGGCTTAGCGCGGCGTTGAGGACGGCGGCGCCGGCCTCGATGGCGTGCGCGGGATGAGATTTTCCCAGCCGGGCACCCGAGATCCCGCTCCGGCCCGCGCATGACAACGTCCCCGAAATCCGCAGCACTGGGACCGTTCGGTCGATTATCACCCCGCCTCCATTGTTTCATTCGCGGCGAAAGATAATATTGTGGGCGGGCCGCACCAGCCGGTGCAGACCACGACCATGACGATACATTCGACCATGACGATACATTCCAAGAGACCATTGAAGCCTTCGTCGAAACGATAATGAGCATCCATTGCCAGAGAACAGAAAAGCAGTTGCTGTGGTGAATTGACGTGCGCGACCTTGCGGCGATGCCTGGATTTTTTCACTGACCGAACGCCAAGATCGAAGGATTTGACGCAACGCGCGCCGCGCCATTCACCGCAATCGGGTGAGCCTTTCCGTCGATTTCAGATCAGCCCAGTGAAGGCCGTCGCCCCGATCAGTACACATTGCCGCGTCATCGTTGCGATGCGACCAGTGATCCTCCAGTCAGCGCCGCAACTGCGCGCGCATCGATAGATATCGATCGAACGAGCCCCGGACACACAGGCTGGAACGATCCATGCGGCAGCGGTTGACGAAGTGGACCAGGAATTTTTGAGATGACCGATCGAATTGCCCTTTTCATCGATGGCGCGAATAATCACACTGCGGCGAAGGCCCTGGGCTTCGAGGTCGACTACAGGCGCCTGCTGACCGAATTTCAGAAGCATGGCATCCTGCTGCGCGCCTTCTACTACACCGCGATCAATGCGGATGAGGACTTCAGCGTCATCCGGCCATTGGTCGACTGGCTCGATTACAACGGCTTCACCGTGCGAACCAAGCTCGCCAAGGCGTTCGACGATGGCGAGGGCCGCAGGCGATTCAAGCGCAGCATGAGCGTCGAGCTTGCCGTCGATGCGCTGGAGGTCGCACGGCATGTCGATCACATGTTCTTGTTCTCCGGCGATGGCGACCTCAGGCGGCTTGTCGAGTCGGTGCAGCGGCTTGGTTGCCGCGTCACCGTGGTATCGAGCATGCGCATGAAGCCGCCGATCGTCGCCGACGAGCTGCGCCGGCAGGCCGACACCTTCATGGAGCTCGACACGCTGCGGGCCTCGATCGAACGGCCGCCATTCCCGACCGCGCCGGAATAGCGGCGCGGCGCTCGAGATGCGGGAGCCGCCCTCCCGCGCATCAAGCTTAACGGAGGAGTTGAGTTGCGCATGTCGGGCGAGGGCTCATAGAGTCCCCTCGCCGGCACGGCATCGTCCGTGCCCGGCGGAACAAGCACGCCGCACATTGCGCGGCGGGTCGGGATTGGATTGCGGGTTTTTCTCAGATGGCGAAGCAAATTGAGCGCATTGATTTTCAGCTTGTCTGCCGCCGCTGCGATGGCTTCGGCATCGTGTTCGAGGGCGTCGAGGATGCATCGCCGTCGACCGTGATCCAGTGCCGCAAATGCGGCTCGCCCCGCGGCACGCTCGGGCAGCTGCGCGCGCTGTCGCTCTCGAGCAGTGTCGATCAGGCCAAGCCTGAAGGCAGCGACCACAGACCGCTGCGACCGTAACGGTGGTCCGCCGAGGCGGCGGACCGGCACCGCGTCCGTGACCCGGCCGACCGCGAGGTTGCCGTCATAGGCGATCACGACGCTGGTGGTCTTGCCATAGGCGTCGGGCGCCTGCGCGGAGATGTGGAACCAGGCGTGCCCCGCCGCCGCGCCGGCAAAACATCGAAAACAACCCCATGCAAGGCAACAGGCCGCAGCCCGCATGCGAAATGCAACTTGACTCGTCGGGCAAATCAGCGGCACACTTCCATTATTCCGAATTCGCGCCAACGTCCTCGCCCCGCCGCAGCGGGCGCCGCGTTTGCGATCGCAACTCGCAACTCCCACCCATCATCCATTGCACCGGCGCACCGCAGCGAACGATCGCCGGCGCGTGGCCGGATCGCGCGGGCCTGCGGCGCGCCAGCCAGGAACTCCCGACATGAGCAACACCTCCGACCTCACGATGCCGACGCCAACCTGCGCGGCCGACACCGCCAAAGCCGCCGCGGTGCCGCGCATCAAGCTCTCAAAGCAAGGCTTCGCCATCGACCATCCCGACCGGGAACGCGGCGAGCAGCTGATGGCGAACGCATTGGGCGTCGCCGATCGCGACGCGATGGAAGGCATCCTGCGGCAATTGGTCCGCGCCAGCGCCAGCAGCGGCCGTCCCGACCAGGCCAACCTCGCCTTCATGATCGCGATGGTGAAGAGCATCGGCCCGCGGGATTCCGTCGAGGCCATGCTGGTGGCGCAGATGGTTTCGGTCCATGTGATGGCGATGCGATGTGCCAAGCACCTCGCGAACGCCGACGACCTCGCCCAGCATGACAGCGCCGCACGCGCGCTCGGTCGCCTCGCCCGCACCTTCCCCGCGCAGATCGAGGCGCTGAACCGCTACCGCAGCCATCGCGAGCCCGCCATCACGGTGCAGAACGTCAAGGTGGAGGACGGCGGCAACGCCATCGTCGGCAACGTCACCCAGCATGCGCGCGTGATCGTCGCCGATACCGCGCCGGCCGCCGCGCCGCGGGCGCGGAAGGCCGCGCGTGCCGGGCGCGCGCCCGATGCCACCGATGTCGCGCAGGCCGCACCGGCATGAGCGGCCACGACGGCACCACCGGCCCGATACTGGCGAGCCCGCGTTGCGGCGCCCGGACCCGCAGCAGCGGTGCGTGCCGCGCGCCGGCGGTGCGCGGCAAGACGCGCTGCCGCATGCATGGCGGCGCAGCCGGATCCGGCGCGCCGCGGGCCAACCGGAACGCGCGCAAGCACGGCCTGTTCACCGCGGAGGCGATCGCGGAGCGACGGGAGATTCGCGCGTTGCTCGACGCGGCGCGGAAGCTGCTGGACGAGATGAGCTGATCGGTCGCAGCGACGATGCGCCAATTGCGCGTTTGCAAATCGAGCTGTACGAAAAGTTCCGAAACATATCCAAATGGGAACGGCGATGCTGGCGCGATCCCTTGTCGTGATTGTGACAGGCTTGCACCAAGTTCCGTAGAGCCGCCATCCGCGCGGCAGGCTATAGCGTGCCGAATGACGGACTTCATCGTTCTTGCCTCGCTGTTTGCTCTCACCTTTTTCGGCGGCGTGATCGTCGGCTACGCGCTGCGCGCCATCGTCTCGATCAGACGCCGCGAGCGCGCCGCAGGCCGGCTGCGCTAGCGTTTGCGCAGCACCTCGCGGCGGCGGCGCATCCGCGGTGCCCGACGCCGCGCACCGCGCGCGAGCAACATAATTCAATCGTCAGCCACACTTCCTGACTTTTGATCTCGACCATCCCTCATTACCCTGACCGGACGGTGGGTGAGCGCGGACTGCATCTCGAGACCAACGGAGGTCGTGATGGTGAAGGCTCTCGCGGCGATCGGCCTTACATGCGCGGCAACAAGCTCGCTGGTCGCGGCACCGGCGGCGGCCAGCACGGTGCTGCCGAACTTGCCGGCGGCAGCCTATTCGTTGCTGGTGACCGCCAGCAACCCGGCCAATTTCCTGCAAACCAACACATCGACAACGCCCGGCACGCTGGGCACGTCGGTTGCCGGCGCCAGTGCCGGCGCGGAGGCGGTCGGCGCGGTGGACCAGATCCCGGCCTATGCGAGCAACGTGACGCCAGGGCTTGCCTTCGTCGGCGCGTCGGTCGGCGTCAACAATGGCAGCGGCAATGCGGTCGGCTACGCCACTTACTACATGGAGGTGCTTGGTCCGGTCGGGATGGTCAACGTGACGATGAACTACCACGGCGGCATCGTCGCCACCGGCAACGTCAACCCCGGCAACACCGTGGGATTTTTCCTGGCCGTCAATCCGGCGTCGCCGGGAGGCGCGCGCCCCGGTGACGACATCGACAATTCCGGCAACGCCATCTGGGCCGCGCAGCAGGTCAACCGCACCGGCACCGGGCTCCAGCTTCTGAACGGATCGACCAGCGCGACGACGACCAGTTCGATCAGCTCGCTCGGACAGATCTCCGCCGCCCCGACCTCGGAAAGCGCGGAGCTCGACACCAACACCATCTATCAGATCACGATGGAAGCCTATGTAAACGCCTTCAGCACCGGCGCCGGCACGCTGGACGCCTACCTCGATCCGACCTTCGTGATCGCCGCCGGCGTGTCCGACCCGCAGGACTACTCATTCGCATTCAGCCAGGGCATTGCCAATGGCGTGCCTGAGCCGGCGTCGTGGGCGATGATGATGATCGGGTTCTGTGGTCTGGGGGTGATGTCGTATCGGCGGAAACGGCGGATAGATTGGCTTAGGGCACGCGGCCAAATATCGAAATGGCGTCCGACGATGTCACCGGGACGTCTTTCTCCCTCAGGCTCTCTTGGCATCGTCGGTTTCTTTCAAGGCAAGATTGACGCCCTCTAGTCGGGCGTCCAACTCCGCTAACTTGCCTACAGAGATGTTCTCACCACTGGGCGACATCACCTTACCCCGGCTTTGAGGTACTTGATTTCCTCATTCAAGAACTGCCGCTCTGATACGGCCCACTGCCTCAAGCTGCTGGACATCTGCACCTCTCCTTGGTTCCCGCCACGTTGGTACACTGCCGCTAGTGCCGTATTCGGCAACAGACACGGTGGGCTGACTCGCACCATATACGGGCTCGAAGCCGACTACGAAGAGTATGAGCATCGGCGCACACATCCCCGGACCGAGTCCTATGACGCTGGCTTTCTTTCCGACACTGCCGTTTCCACCTTGCGTAGCACCGAAAGAGGCAACAACGAGCGGCTCCATGAGCAGGCGCTGGGTATCTTGAGCAGGTACCGCTTTATAAGACCGTTCCGTAAGAAATGGCGCTTAGCGCCAAAAGGCGACCGAGCGATCAAATATGATCGCCGAGAAAGATGCCTTTCACGCAACGGGAAAGGACGATGGAAGGGGCGCGACCACTGGGCCGTAAACAAGATGTGGCGTCCCCATCGAACAAAATCGTGGAGTAGCCCGCCTGAGCGCTGCGACATGCGGGACGCCATTCCCTGGATATCGCTATGCTCATCCGAACTACGCTTGCCGTTATCGCAACTTGAGCCGACACCCCAAAGGGAATCCCTCAACCCACTGATTTCAGGAGATTTTTCGTTGAGTCCCAGTCAGAAAGTGCTATATTGCTGATATGGATAAGCTAAGCGCCTCCTCGACCGCAGAGCACATCAGGGCTCTCGCCCGGACCTTTCACGTGTCTTATTCTGAGGGTCCGAACGACCGCCTGGCCCATCATATTACGCGCCTCGCCGGCGACACGGTCGAGTTGGACGAGGTCGAGCAGTTGCTCATTGGCCTAGTACGCGCGGGGCGGATTACGCGCCCGGAAATGATTCTTCTTCAGGCCCGCTATCTGCGTGAAGTCAGGCCGTGACGTTTGATCCGTTCGGCGACTTCGAAGCGCGCGGATACCTACGCAATCTTGCTCAAGAGAAAGATCCTACCATTGTAAGGAGACTTGAACATGCCTCCTTCACGACCGGGATAGACAACGCATTCGCGGCACTCCAAAAGCGGCAGGCCCTGACCTACGCGGACGTGCTGACCACGCATCAGATCCTCTTCGAAGCGATGTATCCGTGGGCTGGGCAAGACCGTCTTTAAACGGCACCCGACATCGCTGTCAGTCGAGGCGGCGTTTTATTCGCACATCCCAACTCCATTCAAAACGCGATCGAATACGCTTTGAAGCTCGGCAACAATACAACGACCATGCGCGAGAAGCCCGGTGAGGTCATGGGCTATTTGGCTTACGGCCATCCCTTTCTGGATGGCAATGGCCGCACGATTATGGTTGCTCACTCCATACTGGCTCAACGTGCGGGCTTCAGCATCGACTGGGCCTCCACAGACAAGGCCGCCTACCTACAAGCGCTCACGAAAGAGCTCGACAACCCCTGCAAAGGCATCCTCGACAAATATCTCGAACCTTACATCCGCGTGGCGGTGAGCGACCTCAAAGAGCACATCGCGACAGCCAAGGGGCTCGACGGAGGCAGAGGCGACACGGATACCGTTCGCGGAAGCAACGACGACCCCGCGATACAAGCCGAGTACAAACAGCAGCAGCTTAAGCGCGACGAGCGAGGCAAGGGCCAGGCATAATTGCGGCGATATACTGGGATGGGCCATTCCCCAGTTTTCGCAGCGCTCATCGGGACTACGATTGCTGACGGAGTGCCTTGACGCTCGACCGGTTGAGACGATAGATGATATTCATCATATATTAGCTTCGAAACGCTGGCAGTTTCGAGTCCCAGCCACACCGGCAAGCACGACAGGAGCACCATGCGTCGAATTGTCGTAACGGGCCTCGGGACAGTGTCCCCGCTGGGCTGTGGCACCGAGTTGGTCTGGTCACGGCTGCTGTCGGGGCAATCCGGGCTCCGGACACTGCCGGAGTGGGCGATGTCGCTTCCGGCGCGTATCGCGGGGATGGTGCCTGACAAGGCCGACGATGCCGAAGGCGGCTTCGATCCCGATCTGGCGGCGCCGCGCAAGGACCACAAGAAGATGGACCGTTTCATCCTGTTCGCGCTGCTGGCCGCTGCGGAGGCTGTCGCGCAGGCAGGCTGGACGCCGGCCGAGGCGCGGGCGCAGGAGCGTACCGCGACGGTGATCGCAACCGGGATCGGCGGGTTTCCCGCGATCGCGGATGCCGTGCGCACGGTGGAGACAAGCGGCACGCGCCGGCTGTCGCCGTTCACGGTGCCGGCCTTCCTGGCCAATCTCGCGGCCGGGCACATCAGCATCCGCTATGGCACCAAGGGTGCGATCGGCGCGCCGGTGACCGCGTGTGCTGCGAGCGTTCAGGCGATCGGCGATGCCGCGCGGCTGATCAGGTCCGATGAGGCCGACGTTGCGATCTGCGGCGGCGCGGAGGCCTGCATCGATCCGGTGAGCCTTGGCGGCTTTGCCGCCGCGCGGGCGCTGTCGACGTCGTTCAACGAGCAGCCCGCCCGCGCCTCGCGGCCGTTCGACCGCGGCCGCGATGGGTTCGTGATGGGCGAAGGCGCGGGCGTGCTGGTGATCGAGGAGCTCGACCATGCGTTGCGACGCGGCGCCAAGCCGATCGCCGAGATCGTCGGCTTTGGCACGACGGCGGACGCCTATCACATCACCGCAGGTCCCGAAGATGGCGACGGCGCCCGCCGCGCCATGGAGATCGCGCTGCGGCAGGCCGGCTTGCGTGCGAGCGAGATCCAGCATCTCAACGCCCATTCGACATCGACGCCGGTCGGCGATCTCGGCGAGATCGCGGCGATCAAGCGCGTGTTCGGGCGCGACGGCGGGATTGCCGTCAGCGCGACCAAGTCGGCGACCGGGCATCTGCTGGGCGCCGCCGGCGGCATCGAGGCGATCTTCACCATCCTGGCGCTGCGCGACCAGGTCGCGCCGCCGACGCTCAACCTCGAGAACGCCGATCCGGCCGCCGAGGGTATCGACCTCGTCGCAAAAATCGCGCGGCGGATGACGATCGAGCACGCGATCTCGAACGGCTTTGGATTTGGCGGCGTCAACGCCAGCCTGGTGTTTCGGCGCTGGGCCTGAAACGGCTGGCTGCGCCGACATCCGGCAGAGCCTTTCCCGTTCCAATGGAATCGGAATGGAGCTCCAGGTTCTCGTCTTGACGCGTTTTCTTCACGCGAACCGGTATCCACTTCGCGCGAAAGCGCGCTAGTTCAAGCGAACAATCTCGAAGTTCAGCAGCGAGGCAAACGCCACCCACACGGCGTAAGGCGCGAACAGGATAGCGCTGATCCTGTCGGCCTTCCAGGTCGCGATCTGGAAGGCGACGATCGCCAACAGCAGTGCAGCGATGACGGCAAGCGCAACACCGGGCTGATGCAGGCCGAAGAATATCGGCGACCATGCGAAGTTCAGGGCCATTTGCGTCAACCAAAGGCGCCAGCCGGAAGACGAGCCCTGCTCCCGAACACGCCAGCCTGCAACGGCGACCAACAGATAGACGATCGACCAGACCGGAGCGAACACCCAGTTCGGCGGGTTGAACGCGGGCTTGCTCAAGGCTGCGTACCAGGCACCGGGCCTGTTCAGATATCCGATCGCAAATCCGGCGCCGAGCACCGCGATCACGAACAGGACCAGTCGACCATACCTCATCATCGCTCCATTGCGCTGCCGCCGGCAGCGCGGATGTCGATGCAGAAATCGCGCAAGCTTCCTGGCAGTTCCAATGCAATGAAACGACGCGTCGAAGGGCCTGGATCACCAGTCCGGATCTTATCCGGAATGGCTGATGCGGCGGGGCAAGATGGCCTTCGCCCAACGTCAGGACTTCGCCACGTTCGCATTGATCAACAGCTTCGCCACCGTGACCGCGGATTGCGCCGGGCTGTCTTCGGACTGCTGGCCTGTGCCGTAGATGCCTTCGATCAGGAGCAACGGGCGCGTCGCCGGGCACAACGGAGTAGCGCCCATGCTGCTTGCGAGCTCGTGCAGGCGCTTGCGGAAGACGTTCTTGTGAGCTTCGGCGACCAGCCGGGCAGGATTGTCGCGCGCTTCCATGGTGGCGCTGCTGAGACCGCGGCCTACGGACGCCGAACCTCGCGCCGTGCCGCAGCGCGTATCTCCGAGGGCGTGGCGCCGAAGTGCCTGCGGAAGGTGCGGTTGAAGTAGGACAGATCGCCGAACCCGGCTTCAAACGCAACGGCACTGATGCTGCGATCGCTGCGGCGCGGATCGGTCAGCAGGCGATGGCTGTGCGCCAGCCGTTGGCCAAGTACGAAATGCGAAAACGTCGACTGCTCGCCCGCGAACAGCCGCTGGATGCGCCGCGGCGTGATCTCCAGACGCTTTGCCACAGCGGTCAGGCTGAGGCCCGGCTCCCCAATCCTGCGACGGATGTCGGCCTTGACGGCGTCGAGCCGCGCCGCTGCCAGTCCACCGTGTTCCGCCACAACCATCCCGTCTCCGGTCGCGCCGATCACCAGCGCCACGAGATCGACCACATGGGCAACGACGAGATGTCGCAATCCGGGGCTCGCCAATCGACAGGAGCAATCGAGTCCCCTGGCATAGTGCATGAGCAGCCGCAGTGTCTCGCTGGCGCGCGGCAGCGGGCGCATCAGCAAGTCTTCGGGATTGCGCACCAACGCCGCGAGCGCCTTGCGCGGCACCCGCAACGTGATGATGCGCGTCAGTTCGGGATAGGTGATGCTCCCCACCTCCGCGCTCGAGGTCAGAAGCGCATCACCGGCGCCGAGCGCAATCTCTCGACCCACTTGCGACACCCGAAGATTGCCGCTGATACCGAGCACCAGTCCGAGATCATCGACCCCATCCAGCAGTTCGAGCGGTCTGCCGATGCGCAGCCCGGCGAACGCTGAGTGCCCGATCGAGAGTCCGGGCCACGCGCGCAAGGTCGTCTCGCAGTGATACGAATCCTCGGTGAGCGGCTCCGGATCAAGCTTCACCAGTTGGCGCCCGAACTCCTCCCGGAATATCGCCAGCCGATCCCGCTCCGGCAAATCCGCCGTCGAGAATCGGAAGATGGTGGGCTCTCGGTGCTGCGATGTCATGGATCAACCCTGCCGCAACGGTTACGGTGATCGCCATTTGCGGCTGATTTCTGGCCGCTCTGCAACGCCCGGTTCGAAGCGCTGGTCGACTCCCTCACCCCTTCGCCAGGCTCGCATCGATCAACAGCTTCGCCACCGTCACCGCCGACTGCGCCGGGCCGTCTTCGGACTGCTGGCCGGTGCTGTAGATGCCTTCGATCAGGAGCAACAGCGCGTCGCCGAGCACGGCGGGCTGGCGCGCGCCCATGCCGGCGGCGAGCTCGCGCAGGCGCCTGCGGAATACTTTCTTGTGGGCTTCAGCGACCTGCCGCGCGGGGTTGTCCCGCGCCGGATATTCGATCGTGGCGTTGCTCAGCCCGCAGCCGCGATAGCGCTCGCGCACCGCGCGCGTCGACAGCACGCGGATATAGGCCAGCACGTGCTCGCGCGGGTCGCTGTATGATTTGCCGCCGGGGTTCTCGAACTTCTCCCAGAAATCCAGATCGTAGTCGCGCATATAGGCAGCCGCGAGATCGTCCTTGGAGGCGAAGCTGCGATAGAGGCTCGGCTTGGTGACGCCGGCCCGCTCCACCACCTCGTCGACGCCGACGGCGCGGATGCCTTCGCGATAGAACAGCTCGCTGGCGGAGGCGCGAATCCGGTCGGCGGCCCTGGGGCCGTTCGCGTTGCGATGGGACCGCGAACCGGTCGCCACTTCGCTCGAAAGCGCTTTGGCCGGGCGCTTCGCGGATGCTTCAACGGTTTTCTTCATGACGGTCCTCCGGACCCTCCCCCACGGCGCTCTTGACAATGTTACTGACCGGTACGTATATGCGCCGGACAGCAACACGTACCGGTAAGTAACATGCCCCCTGCCTCGCTTCAAGCTGCCGCCGTGTCGCGGCGCCCGTTCGGCCAGAATTACGCCTTCGTCGTCGTCGCCGTGATCTTCCTGGCGCTGCTCGCCTCCGCCGGATTGCGCGCGACGCCGGGCGTGCTGATGCTGCCGCTGCAAGCGGCGTTCGGCTGGGATGTCGGCGTGATCTCGTCATCGGCCGCGGTCGGCATCTTCCTCTACGGCCTCGCCGGGCCGTTCGCCGCCGCCGTGATGCAGCGCTTCGGCATCCGCCGCACCGTGCTCGGCGCGCTGGCGCTGATGTCGGTCTCGACCGGCATGAGCTACTTCATGACCGCGCCGTGGCAATTGTTCATGAGCTGGGGGCTGTTGTCCGGCATCGGCTCGGGCGCGGTCGCCAACGTGCTCGGCGCCACCATCGTCAACCGCTGGTTCACCACCAATCGCGGCCTCGTCATGGGGCTGCTGACCGCGTCGACCGCGACCGGCACCCTGATCTTCATGCCCGGCCTCGCGGCGCTGGTGGCATGGGGCGGCTGGAAGCCCGTGGTGCTGACGGTCGCCGCCTGCTGCGCGGCGCTGATCCCGCTGGTGTATGTCCTGGTGCCGGAGCGGCCGGCATCGATCGGCCTACGCTCGTTCGGCAGCACGCATGACGATCAGCCGGCGCCGCCGGCCGCGGGCAATCCGTTCACCGCCGCAATCGGCAACCTGGTGCGCGCCGCGCAGACGCGGGCGTTCTGGTTCCTGTTCGCCACCTTCTTCATCTGCGGCTTCACCACCAACGGCCTGGTCGGCACCCATCTGATCGCGTTCTGCGGCGACCACGGGATCGTCGAGGTGCAGGCCGCGAGCCTGCTCGCGCTGATGGGATTCTTCGACCTGTTCGGCACCACGCTGTCGGGCTGGCTCACCGACCGGTTCGATCCGCGCAAGCTGCTGTTCCTTTATTACGGGCTGCGCGGCCTGTCGCTGATCTATCTGCCGTATTCGGATTTCTCGCTGGTCAGCCTTTCCGTGTTTGCGGTGTTCTATGGTCTCGACTGGATCGCGACCGTGCCGCCGACGGTGCGGATCGCCAACGAGGCGTTCGGCGACAAGAACGCGCCTCTGGTGTTCGGCTGGGTGGTCGCCGGCCATCAGTTGGGCGCCGCCTGCGCCGCGTTCTTCGCCGGCTTCATGCGCTCGGCGCAGGGCGACTATTTGCAGGCCTTCATGATCGCGGGCCTGACCGGCATCGTCGCCGCCGTGCTGTCGCTGCTGATCACGCGGCGCCCGGCGCAACCGGTGCTCGCCGCAGCGTGAGAGCGCGCGACCATGAGCCGTACGGTCGACAACGGATTGGCTAGAAGTACGGTGTTGTCCATTTCAGCTCTTTAGGCTTGATGCGTTTCTCGATGCAGCGCGCGGCGGCGAATCCAGCGATCTCGCCGGTCTGCGTGCACCACGGAAAATTGCGCATCACCATGAACAACGTTCTATAGTCGAACGACAGCGATGCGCCGGTCAGAATCATATTGTCGATTTTCTTCGGCAGGAAGCAGCGGAAAGGTACCTCGAATGTGTGCTTGACGGCGCCCTCCCAGAAGAAAGTCTTGGTCATCGGCTTGGTCACTGCATCGCGGAAGGTGCAACCTGAGCGTACGTCACCAATGTTAACGACATACTCGCCGACCGGATGGCGGCCATCGCGAATACCGACGAAGCGCCCGACGCTCGCGACGCTGGCGTTCTCGAAGCCCGGGATATATTTACGCAGGAATTTTGCCTCGGCGTTGATGAAGCCGCGTAGCGCGCCCTTGGCCTTAGCATGGTCGGCGACATTGTCGTCCATATGCAGGGCCCACTCGTAAGGCACGTTCTGCCACAGCACATACGTACCATCGGCCGATATCGGACTCATGTCCAACGTCGGATGGCCGATGTAATGCTCGCCATAGACATTCTCGCCGGCCATCCGCGGCCGGTAGATGCCCGCTGGCAGATCGCCCGCCGCGGTCGCTTCCGCCATCGCCTTGGCGAGTACTGGATCCTTCGCGGTTTGCTGATAGGCCACGATCTTGCCGAGATCGATGCCGCTCATGGTCCACAGCAAGCCGCCGGGGATCGGACGATTAACGCCGTCCCATGCAGCAGTGTTCGGTTGCCCGCCGCCGCCACGCACGAACGGCGCCCCTGCCCGCGCCACCAGTTCGCTGGTGCCGGAGGCCTCGATGAAGATCTTGCCGGCGACGGCTTGCAGCCCGCTGGCATTCTCCACCACGATCGCGGTGATGGTGTCGTTGCCGGAGCCACGATCGACGATCGCATCGATAAAGCTCGTGCCGTAAAGCGCGATGACACCGGCCTCCTGCAGCATCTCGGCCATCACGCAACCGGCACCTTCAGGATTGAACGACATGCGCGCGAAATCGCTACCCGGCTCCTTCTTCCTCTCGTAATGCGAGAGCGGATTGCCGGCCCAGCCGGGATGCGTGCTTTCGGTCGCCGTATAGATGTGGCCTTCCTGCGCGAAACGCTGCATCAGCTCGGTGTGGATGCCGCCGACGCCGACGTCGGCCGATCCCTGCAGGCCCGCGGTGTGGACTCCGCCCGGCATGTCAAAGCGCTCGATCAGGATGGTGCGCGCGCCCATTCGCGCCGCTTGCAGCGCCGCCGCAAAGCCGCCCGGCCCGCCGCCGACCACGACGACATCGGCTTCATAGGCAACCGGAATCTCGCGCGCGACGAGGATCACCGGTGCTGCGATGGTGTTGGAAGATTCGGCTGACTCGGTCATGCGATACCTGCTGACTATGCTTCGTGAGATATTTTTGGAGACGACTGTGCCTAGACGAAGAACGAGTCCGTCACCGGCTTCGGCAGATCCTTTTCTGCCGCGAGAATCTCGCTGCTGCGGATCACCGCCCGACGTGATTTCGGATCGTCCATCGACACGAAAACGTATTTCAATCGACCGGATCGCGTGGCGCTGACCAGCGTCGCCGCCGGCAGGCCAGTGGTCTTTTCAGATGCGCCATAGGCGGCCTGCGGCTCGGTGTTCATTGCCTCGCAGCCCGCAGCAAAAATCTTGTAGAGCCGGTCGGCGATGCCCGGATATTTTTCGAGCGCCTGCTGGCGAATGGCGAGGCCGAGGAACGGCATTTCGGCATTTTCGTGCTTCTGATAGAGCTCGCCCATATTGAGCAATACGTGCAACTTCGGATTCTTTTGCGCACCGATGGTGACGCTCGGCTCCCAGGTCAGCGCCGCGTCCGCGCGATCGGCCAGCAGCAGCGTGACGCCGCCGAGCGGATGGTCGACGGTCTGAATGGTGCATTCTTTTTCCAAATCAAAACCGTAGAAACTATGCAACAGTGACTTCATCAGGCGGAAAGTGCCCGACGCGGTCGGCGCCGCCAATATCTTGCCGCGCAAATCGGTCAGCGATTTGATCTCATCCGACACGATGACGATGTTCAGAAGGCTGCCGGGATTGATACCGCACAGATAGCGCATCGGCACGCCGGCGAAGGCGTGCACCGCAAACGTGTCCCAGCTTCCGAAACATATGTCGAACGCGCCGGCAACGAAGTCACCGTAATAGCTCGTCAGCGACGAGTACGGATTCGGCGGATCCAGTATTACCCCGTTGGCGCGATCGAACCCCTTCGCCAATGTGTAGTCCATGAAGGCCGGCACGAAGCCGGGCGTGAATGTCGCCCAGCTCAGGCGCGGCATATCCGCCGCCCAGGCCGGAGATACCGCCAGCGCGGCGCTTCCGATCAGGCCTTGCGAAAATGCCCTTCGCGATATCAAGTGTCCGTCTCCCCAACTCTGCTGTTCAGGCGGCAAAGAATCCGACATCGGCCTTGCGTGTCAGTAAGCCCAGGCGAGCCAGCATGTCCGATGCGGTGATGATGGTGGCCTGCACCTTGGGATCGCTCGCCGCGCCGTAGGACATCTTGAAGCGGCCAGACTCGCGCGCGATTTTCAGCGTATCGGCATCGATCATGGTGCGCGCAGCATGTTTCGTAGCGACGGCATCGAATTCCGTGTCGATGATCTTCACGCATTCGGCGACGGCGGCATTGAACCTTGGCGCCATGCCGGACGCGACCATTTCCTTGCGCACGTTGACGCAAAAATACGGCAGATCGGACCCGATTTTGTCGCGGAAGGATTTGCCTGCGTTGAAGATGACGTCGATGTCCTTGCGCTTCCGCATTCCCGACGAAATCATCGGCTCCCATGCCACCGCGGCATCGGCACGATCGGCAATCACCAGCGTCACGCCCTGCGCTGGATTGTCGGCATTCTGCACCTGCGCCACCGTCTCAATGTCCTCGCCGGCGAGTTCCTTGATGATGGCGCGCGTCATCCGGTACACGCCGGACTGCTGCGGCGCCGCAATCATCTTGCCTTTCAATGCCGTGATCGATTGCGGCCCGGCTTTGGTGGCGACGATACCGATCATGTCGGCGGTCATCAGCGTGCACAGCAACTGGCAGGGCACTCCGGCCTGATAACGCGTCAGAACGGGATCCCAGCTTGCGATGATAACATCGGATGAACCCGCGACGAAATCGTTGAACAGCGTGCCGATCGAGGCGTTGAGCACAGGTTCGCCGAGTCTGAAGCCGTTCTTCTCGTCGAGCTTGCGGTCGCGGATCACGTCGTAGAACACCGTGGTGAATCCGGGCGTCACGGTGGCGCACTTGATCACCGGCAAATCCCGTGCGCACAGAATCTTCGGGCTTAGCGCCACGAATGCGCCGGCGGACAAGGCGCCGCCCATCAGGGCACGGCGGCTTGGATGCGAATGTCGATCAGTGGTCCTGGCCATCTTGATTGCCTCCCAGAGCATTCTCGATCTGCGATCTGTAGTCGTCGCGTATTTTCTCATCGGTGCGCGCCAGCGTCATCGACAGTTCGAGCATGATTCGCGCGCCCGGCCCCAAAACGATGACGCGGTCGGCCATTTCCAGCGCGTCGTCGATGCGGTGCGTGACCACGAGGCAGGTCTTGCCGAAATCGCGCGCCACATTGCAGAAATCCCGTCGCAGACTTTGCGAAGTGATGTGATCGAGTTGACTGAAGGATTCATCGAGCAAGATCAGCATGGGATCGACCGCCAGCGCGCGCGCCAGCGAGACGCGCTGCCGCATTCCGCCGGACAATTCGTGCGGATATTTGTCTTCGGCGCCCGCGAGATTGACGCGCGCCAGCCATTGCGCGGCTTTGGTCCGCGCGCTCTTGCGGTCTTCGCCGAGGATCAGCAAACCCAGCTCGACATTCTGCACGGCCGTGCGCCAAGGCAACAGCCGGTCGGCCTGAAAGCCGACCGCGAGCCGGCCCTTAAGCGCCTTGAACTGCCGGTAGGGGTCAAAGCCTGCCACCGAGACGCTGCCGCCGTCAGGCTGCGTCGTGCCCATGATCAGGTTAAGGACGGTGGTCTTGCCGGCGCCGGTGCGCCCCAGCAGCGTCACGACCTCGCCGTCGCGCACGTCAAGGCTCAAGTTCTCGATGACGCGATAGCCGCCGAGTTGCTTGCGCACCCCGCGCAGCGCGATCACCTGGCCGCCGTCGACCTGCGGAACATCGTTCAAAGCCAGCGCGCTCATCGAACCTCCGCCTTCGGCCGCCACGACAGCGCCAGCTTTTCGACGCCAGTGACCAGAAGCTGCAACGCGATGTTCAGCACGATCAAGAAGAACGTCCACGCCAGTACTTCGTCGATATGAAACGTCGATTGCGCAAGCCCCATGCGCGAGCCCACGCCCACGGCAGACGCCACCAATTCTGCGAAGATCACCATGCGCGTGGCGTAACCGATCACCGATTTCGTGGTCATCAGGATATAAGGCACGATATGCGGCATGATCAGGTAACGCAGCGTCTGCGACTGCGACGGCCGGAAGCTCTCGATCATGTCGATCCAGTCCTTCGGCAGCGCGCGTATGCCGTCATAGACGCTCAACGTATAGAACGGCACAAGAATCATGATGAGGATGAAGAATATCCGCGTCTCCGGATTCTTGAACCAGAACACCGCGAGCAGAATCCACGACAACGCGGGAATACCCGTGTCGATAATGACGAGCGCACGAATGAACGGACGCAGCAGCGGCGAAATGCCCATGACTAGGCCGAGCAACACGCCTGCGACCAGCGAAAAGGCCAGCGCCACGCCGAGCCGCGTAAGCGTGATGAAGACGTGGGTGTAATCGGTATCGGCTAGCCGCAGAATTGCCTGCAGCACCGCCACGGGCGACGGCATGATGTAATCGGGCACATACCAGCTCGCAACGTCCATCGCGAAGATGAGAAGAACGACGACGATCACCGTGGCCGCGGTCTCCCGGACGGACACGTTGCCGACGAGGGATCTCCACAACGCCGGCTTCGGCGCAGCGCCGTCGCGATGCTCGGTAACCACTTCTGCGCGTTGCTCCAGTGACAAGAAGCCAGTTCCTCCCGTGCTCATAATCATACGAGCCGACCCATTCGGATCGCTTTTCTGACCTCAACTTAACATATTAAGTTGTGTCGTCAATGCCGCTTTGGCATAAGATATCTGCAATGCTTCGATCGAGAGGGCAGCACGTGACAGCCTCTGCGCGACCAGAGTCAAAAATCGAAACAGTCGAACGACGTGCGGAACGCGACGGCGACATTGCATCCATCCCGTTCGAGCGCGGTCTCCCCGTCAGCCTGCTGCGCGCACGCGAAGCTGTCATGTTTCATATGCGCCCCGTGCTACGCAGCTTCGGTACCACCGAACAGCAATGGCGCGTTTTGCGTTCGCTCGATATCGCCGAGCCCATGGACAAGACAACCTTGGCCGACCGCTCGACGTTGCTGATGCCTAGCCTCTTACGCATCCTGAAGGATCTGAAAGGGGAGAGTTTGATCCGTTTCGTCCGATCCACGAGCAATGCCCGCTTGAGCGGCGTCGCCCTGACGGCGAAGGGGGCAGCCCATGTGGCAACCGTGGCTGCCGCCATCCACGACAAAAGCCAAATCCTGAAGGCCACGATCGGAGAAGACACCGTCGAGCAGCTGCTGACGTTGTTGCGAGTCGTCGAAGTCCGCCTGACCGCCTTGCGGCAGCACCAGTCCGAGGTGCGCTAGACTGCCTTAAATCGAGGTTCGTTCAGTCGAGTGCTCCGTAAGCAATTCTTCTGGTTCATCTAAGGTCGCAGACCTCACGTCGGCACACCGCTAAGAAGCTGGCGGACACGTCGCAGGAGCATCCACGCAATGGCTCGTACCTACACCTTGCGATGAGGCTGAGACCACGAGAAGACAAAGGCCTCCCCGGCTGCAAGCTTGCAGTCGAGCAACCGGTAGCGATCGTAGACCGCGTCCGACGAAATATTCGGCCAATGCCAGTTTCATGCCCGCAGCCCCAAGGTCGCCGCGTCCGCGTGACGGCTTTGCAGCGCGGGGCCACCGACGCTGACGACAAACTCAAGCGGCTTTATCGGCTAATCGAGGACGGCATAACCAAAATGCACGATGTGCTGAAGGATCGCCTGAACTCGCTGAAGGCCGATCGAGACCGCGCCAAGGCCGCCCTCGAACGGGCGAAATCGCATTCATCGCAGGCCATCCGGATCGATCCCGCGCTGCTTGAGCAGTTCGGCCGCAGCGTGCGCGAGAACTTTACCTCCGGATCAATTCCGTTCCGCCAGGCGTATCTGCAATCCCTCATCGACGCGATCGAGGTCGATGACACCCAAATCCGGATCAAAGGCAGTAACGACGTGCTCGAAAGATCGGTCCTGGCCAGCGGAACGGGGCTGTTCCGAGTTCGCAGATCAATACTGAGTGGCGCTCCCTAGGGGAATCGAACCCCTGTTTCAGCCTTGAGAGGGCCAAATTATGGATCCGTCTTCGTCCGCCACCGTCCGCCAGTATTCAATGAATTCAATAGCTTAAACGTGCACGATACGGTATTGTTTGCCGATGTACATGATCGGATATTCAACGGATATTCGACGTAAAAATAAAACCGCGCGGCGAACGCTATGTCGAAGACACTCACCGAGGCTCAGATCACGACGGCTAAAGCGCGCTCCCGGCTCGAGCTTGGCGTGCATTGGCGTCGCCTCGATGCCGAAGCGCATCTGGGCTATCGCAAAGGAAATCGGGGTGGCGTTTGGCTTGTCCGCTGGCGCAATCACCACGAAGGCGGCAACTACAAACAGGCGCCAATCGGCATCACCAACGACATCAACGACAAGCCTGCCGACGGGATTCTGACCTTCGAACAGGCCGTCAGAATGGCTCGGGAGGCGGTAACTCGAGCCAGAACAGAAGCAGCGGCACAGGCGGCGGGCCCGGCTCCTACCGTGCGATCG
The DNA here is from genome assembly GCF_002831585.1 of Bradyrhizobium sp. SK17. Classification (GTDB taxonomy): domain Bacteria; phylum Pseudomonadota; class Alphaproteobacteria; order Rhizobiales; family Xanthobacteraceae; genus Bradyrhizobium. Next base: position 7,813,914 of record NZ_CP025113.1, read on the forward strand.
GCCGTTGAATCCTACGTCAAGGAACGAGATGCTCGGGAAAGACGCCGAACAGGTCGCGACGTCCGATCCGACGCCGGTACGAAGCTGCGGCGCTACCTTCTCGGGCAAGAAAAGCGCGGCAATCAGGAAGCTGTGGAAGCTGCCCCTCTCGCATCGGTGCATCTGCATGCCTTGAATGAAGACGAATTGATAGCTTGGCGCGAGGGTTTGCCGGCGGACTTAAAGGTCACTACCAAGCAGCGGTTCGTCAATGACCTCAAGGCCGCACTAAATGCCGCGTGGCCGCGGCTTTCCGCAGATCGGAAGAACCTAAACCCAACGTTCCCCGCCATTGTGAAGGCCGGCTTCAGAGCCGAGCGGATCGATGATGACGATGATGTGCCCGTTGCTCGGGATAACCAGATTCTCACGGATGACGAGGTTGGCGCTATCCTTCAAGCGGTGTGCGAAGTCGATCAGGAGCAAGGATTTGATGGCGATCTATATCGGATCGTAGTGTGTCTGGCCGCGACCGGCGCGAGGTATGCTCAAGCTAGGCGAATGCGGGTAGGTGACGTACAGGTTTCGGCACGGCGTCTGATGGTGCCGGGCTCCTACAAGGGACGCGGCGGCAATAGCGGCTCGGACCCGGTCCCAGTGGGTGACGATGTGATTGAGGTGCTTTTGCCAGCAATCGCCGGGCGGCCAAGTGATTCGCTGCTTTTCGAGCGATGGATCCATGAACAGGAGCCGGGAGGTATCGCGTGGAAGAAGTCTAAACGCGGTCCGTGGAAGAGAGCCGAACTTGTGCGTCCCTGGAAGGCTGTTCGCGAGCGCGCCGGCATGCCGGAGGTGATTCCCTATGCTTTGCGGCACTCAAGCATCGTGCGCGGTCTCCGAAAGGGCTTGCCCATCCAACAGGTCGCAAAACTGCACAACACCTCAGTCAAAATGATAGAACGGCACTATGCGAAGTACATCGCGACCGCCTTAGAAGATCTCGCAAGAGCGGCAGTCGTGTCCCTGGTGCCGCGGAGCGAGGCAAACGTAGTGCCAATGACAAAACGCGCGTAAGGGATCATCCTGCGGCCTTGATCGAATACGTTCGTCTGATTGAACCGGCACCAGAAGCCCTACCCACGATCTTCAGTCAGGGGCTTTGTTGGAGAAATCTCCATATACATCTCCCGAGCACGATCCATCAGTGATCGACGCGTTCGCTGGTTCGCCCCACAGCGAGAATGTCAGCTTATCGCCCGGCAAAAAGCGGATGTTCGGAACAACCGCTCCGGCCGCGTGATAGCTCTGACCGTCAATTCTAAACATCGGCACCAGGGGAATCTCGATGTATTCCCCCAGAAAGCCGCCGCGGCATGTCGGCCAAGAATGACCTCGATCCCGCCATGGTTCGGATCTCTCAAGGTCACATCACATCGTGCTGAAGCTCCGGTCAGCTGGAATGACTTCATGTCCGATTGAAAATCGATCACGATTTCAACCGTTGGCTTTTCACGCGGCGCGGCCGGCGGAAGCGGAAGGTTGACGGCCCATGGCATGATAAAGTGATTACCCTGACGGTTGTCGTTCACTTGCCCGAAAGCCGAAGGGACCGCCATAGCCAAGACCCAGATCAGGACCAGCCAATATGGACGCCTTTTCATATTAATCACTCGTCCTATTAGGCAACTCTTTGACGCTCAATCATTGCGGCGCAAGCTGCTTGCCAAGAAAAATGCAGTCCCAATACATGCTATCTAGCCAGGCTTTCTCGTCCTGATCTCGCTCCCAGGACCATTGATTTCGGCCCTTTGACGGCCTTGCTGCGGAAGGGCAAAGCTGCAGGAGCAACGCCGTCGTCTGGGGCGTAACGCCATCGGCGAGATATTGGAAGAAGGGGTTTTGGGATTGCTTCATGATCAGCATTTCTCCCGCGCTATCGAGCTTTGGATCGTTTTTGAGCCCGAGGGTGCGGGCCAACAGCAATTGGACAGCGGCCAAATGCAAGGGGAATCCCGTGGTATTCACGGAGGCTGATCCGAGAACTTGTTCAGAAACGGATGGAAGCCAATCGCTGGGAAGGTGCAGTTGTCGAAGTATATCGGAGCAAAGACCGGCCTTCGATGATCCCACGAACTTTCCCGTTGCTTCCAAAAATGCGCAATCGCCTGGGCGAGCAGTACATCGCTTATCTGCATCGTCGGTACAAAACCGTACCCATCCCTTTACCAGACACTGGTCGCCAATTTTCGTGAGGCATGGACGATTCGCGTCGAGCCATTGGACCCACCGATCAAATGCGGTCAAATCCCTCGCCTTTGCTATGTAAAGCATCACGCCCAGCGCCTGGTCCGGCGAAAAGGAAACGTCTGCTCCCGGATGTGAGTCGTTGGTCCAGCCGATCCGGCGTGGTGATCGCCACCACCGACCGTCAGCCCCTTGCGCAAGGCGCACGGCGTCGCATCCGCGCTGATCGCCCGCTTGGCAAAGCAGGCCGTTGAAAAGCGTCATGTCCCCGTCGTCACAATGACTAGGATCACTTGACGAAAACTTTGAAGGAAACTCGCCTGGTGTCGCGGCGCATAGAAACGCCTGTGGCGGCTCCCACCATCGCAGGGCTTCGGATAAGTCGGTAGCGAAACTAGCGGAAATATTGAACGCTACGAAAAACTTGATAAAGGACCACACCAAGCGCGCACTACGATTTTTCATGGCGGCCCACATTTCGGTTTGGACAGTTGCTCTATCCAGCGCACTTCGCTATTGAGTCGCCTTGCCGAAGGCTCTCGTCGCACCAAGCACCGCATCCTTTTCGGCTTTAGACAACGAGTTCACTTGTTGATTGAGTGCAGGCACCTCGTTGCGTATCGTCAAGACGGCGTCCGTCAGCTTTTTCAGCGTGTCATATTGCGCCATGTAGTTCTTGAGCAATTGATCACCCGAAGATACGACCTGCGCCGCCGAGGTTACCCTGATTAAGGCTGCGACAAACTCCTTGCCGTCATTCGGGTTAGACCAGGCCGGCAATGCGGCTAGCGTTGCGTAGGATGATTTGCCTGACGCTACAATCTTGTTCCATTCATCGGGATGCGCCTGCCGCCAGGTTGCTATTGTTTGCGCTCCCCGATTGACCAGATCGTTGTCGGCGCTTGCCAGGGGTGTAGAGAGTGACTGTCCGATTAGAACGAGAGAATCAAGATCGAGAGCAACCGGCAACGGATCGGCGCACGATACGTTGACATATAGAGTTGCGAGTAAAACCAAAGCGCTTGTGACCAATTTACTCACGGTGCACTCCTCATCCACACTTCGAGCTTATAGGTGTCAATCGGCCTGCAAATTTGACCCCTCATCGGCGTCCAATTTTGACCCCTTCGTGCGGCGGGCTTTGCTGGTAGCGCTCGTCTCGTCGGAGCTGGCCGGGATAGCGGAGGCGAGACGAGCGCGGGTGGCGTGATCGTCGTCTCGGCTCTTGAACCGCCAACTATCGTTGCCGGTCTCGACAATGTCGCAGTGATGCGTCAATCGGTCGAGCAGCGCCGTGGTCATTTTGGCGTCGCCGAACACGCTCGGCCATTCGCCGAAGGCGAGATTGGTCGTCACGATGACGGAGGCGCGCTCATAGAGCCGGCTGACGAGGTGGAAGAGGAGCTGGCCACCGGACAGGGCGAAGGGCAAATAGCCGAGTTCATCCAGCACGATGAAGTCCATCCGGGTCAGATGCTCGGCGAGCCGTCCTTGCCGTCCGTTGCGGGTCTCGGTCTCGAGGCGATTGACGAGGTCGACTACGTTGAAGAAGCGGCCGCGGGCACCGGATCGGATGCAGCTTCTGGCGATAGCAATGGCCAGGTGGGTCTTCCCTGTGCCGGTGCCGCCAACCAGCACGACGTTGCGTTGTTGGGCGATGAAGCCGCCGCCAGCGAGATCATTGACGAGAGTCTGATTGATCGGCGTGCCGTCGAACTGGAAGTCGGCGATGTCCTTGGCAAGCGGCAGCTTGGCGATGGTGAGCTGGTACTTGATCGAGCGGGCCTGCTTCTCGTTGATCTCGGCGTTGAGCAGGTCGCCGACAATGCGCTGAGGTTCGTGCTGGCGCTTGACGGCAGTTGCCATGATCTCGTCGAAGGCAGCCTTCATGCCGTAGAGCTTGAGTTCGCCCATGAGGTCGAAGATTTGGGTTCGTTCCATCAGATGGTCCTCCGGAGGTTGTCGTAGCGGGCACAATCGGCAATCGGCGCATGACGGAGCGTCAGTGCGGCCGGCGTCATGATGTTGGCCGGTGGGGCGGGTTCACGTTGACGGGCCAGGATATTGAGCACGACATCGGCGGAATGGACGCCATGACCGAGCGCTTCGGCACAGGCCGCTTCCACCGCGGGCAGACCGTCAGTCAGCACCGCGTTGAGGATGTCGACCATCTGCCGATTGCCATCTTCGGTACTGGCAAGCTTGCGCCGGATCCGCTCGATCGCGGCCGGCAGCACCCAGTCTTTGAAGGGAGCACCGTTGCGCAAGGCGCCGGGTTTGCGGGCGAGCACCGGCACATAATGCCACGGGTCGTAGACGGTATCGCCGCGGCCAAAGGATCGCGGGTGCTCGGCAACGATGCGTCCATCCTGACGGATCACGATGCGATCGGCATAGGCTTGAACTTCGACCGGCCGTCCGACTGCGCTGGCTGCGACCGAGTACTTGTTGTTGTCGAAGCGCACCAGGCAGGTCTTCGAGACCGATGCCGTCACCGCATGGAAGCCGTCGAAGCGGCCGGCATAGGGAACGAGTTTGGGGCGTTCGGCTTCGAACGCCTCCCAGATCGTCTGATCGACCAGCTCCGGATGGCGATGAGCCTTGGCATAGGCGATGCATTTGTCGAGCAGCCAGGCGTTTAACTCGTCGAGGTTTTTGAACCGCAGCCGCGGCGTGAAGAAGCGCTCCCGAACCAGCCCGACCTGGTTCTCGACCTGCCCCTTCTCCCAGCCCGACGCCGGCGTGCAGGCGACTGGATCGACCAGATAGTGGCTGCACATCTGCAGGAAGCGGCGATTGTAGAGACGCCCTTTACCGACGAAGATCGTCTCTACGGCGGTCTTCATGTTGTCGTAGATGCCGCGGGTGCAGGTGCCTTTGAACAGGGCGAACGCCCGGTCGTGGGCGTCGAACACCATCTCCTGCGTCTCCCGCGGATAGGCCCGCACGAACAGCATGCGGCTGTGACAGAGCCGGACATGGGCGGCCTTCACCATCACCGTGGTCCCGCTCAGCAAGACCACCTCGTGGCTCCAGTCGAACTGGTAGGCTTCGCCTGGGGCAAAGCTCAGCGGGACATAAGCCGCCGCGGTCGATTGCCCGCGTTCTTTGCTCCACCGCCTGGCGTAACGCCGCACGGCATCGTAACCGCCGTCGTAGCCGCGGCCGCGCAGCTCTTCGAAGATCCGGATCAACGTCAGCTGTTCACGAGCCGATTTGGCCGCGTTCGCCGCCAGCAATCCGTCAAGCTCTACTGCCCATCGTCCCAGCTTTGGCCGCGGCTGCACCGACCGCTCGTACTCGAACGAGGTCTCTCCCGACCTCAGCACCTTCCGGACCGTGTTCCGCGACACCTTCAGGTCACGGGCGATCTCCTTGATCGTCTTGCCTTTGATGAAGTGCTCGCGCCGTATGCGCGCAATCGTCTCCACAACCAGCATCCCCAACCACCTGCTTTAGCCCAAAGCAGGTGGCGCAATAGCCCAGTGGTGGGGGTCAATTTTGGACGCCGAACCCCCGGCTTAGGGGGCAATATTGCAGGCCGAATGACAGTATGATAACAGCGGCGCGCCGATTGCGGCTGCGCCAGTCCCGATAAAGTGACGTCGGCTCAAACCACGTGACATGCGATCCCCTCAAGTGGGCCTCCGCCCTGTTATGGTTGCATCTGGCCGACATGGTACGGCGGCCAGCTTTTTTGATATGTAGTTCGAATTCTAAGGCGTACTCGGTGGCATCGCTCATTCATGCAAATAGGCCGCCTGAAGCGTCGCACTAGTGGCTATTTCACCTGCCGGTCCCCCGGTCACGACGCGACCATTCTGGAGCACGTACGCCTGATCAGAAATCTCTAGAGCGCGTTCCACCATCTGCTCGACCAGCAAGATGGCTACGCCGGACCGGCGCAGATTGACGATTGCATCGAGCACCTGATCGACAAACACGGGGGCAAGCCCGAGCGACGGCTCATCCAGCATCAAAAGCTTCGGCTCCCGCATCATGGCCTGCGCGATCGCCAGCATTTGTTGTTGTCCACCCGAGAGAGCGCCTGCGGCTTCGCCCCTCTTGTTGTGCAGAATTGGAAAAAGCGCATGCGCCCGATCTAGGCGTCGACGAAGCTCGATCTGAGAGACACCCAAGCCGTAGCATCCAAGCTGAAGATTGTCGGATACGGTCTGCGTCCGGAAGAGGCGGCGGCCCTCCGCAACATGAAGAAGGCCTCGGGAGACGATGACGTTCGGTCGGACGCCTGTGATGTCGCCCCCATCAAACCGGATTGTGCCCGATACCGGCTTGATAAGACCGGAGATTGCGCGAAGAACGGTAGACTTCCCCGCACCGTTACGGCCGACCAGCGCCACGATCGTGGCCGGTAAGACCTCGAGGGAGACGGCACCGAGGACATCGATGTGACCGTACCCCGCGTCGATGCTTTCGACCGACAGGAGCGCGGCGGCGGATGTCGAAGGGATCATCACTCCATCACCTTTTGCTTCAGGGCCCTGTCGCCCATGTAGGCGCGCAGCACGCGTTCGTCCTTGAAAACCGAGCCGGGTGGCCCGGAGGCCAGCACCGAACCGCGGTCAAGCACGGTGACATGGCTGGCGATGCTCGCGACCAAGTCAAGATGATGCTCGACCAGCACGACCGTCGCGCCGAGCTTTCGGATCCGCGTCAGCAGATGATCGAGCTTGTCGAGTTCCGTCATCGACAACCCGGCGGCGGGTTCGTCGAGCAGGATGAGTCGCGCCGAGCCCATCATCGCCCGTGCCAGCTCTATCAATCGCTGCTGGCCATGAGGCACCTCGCCCGCGGCATCACCTGCCCGGTCCGCGATACCGACGAAGTCCAAGTAATCCAGCGCTTCCCAACGCAGCCGCCGGGCTTCGGCGCGCGCGTTCGGAAGACCCAGGGCAATACTCGGCAAGCCGGCCCGCTCCCGCCGGTAGCCGCCCAGCATGACGTTCTCGATCACCGTCAGATCGTTGAGCAGACGCGGCGTCTGGAACGTGCGCCCGATCCCAAGCACGGCGATCTTCTGGGCGGCCATTCCGACCGCATCTGTATCGCCGATCCGGATCTGCCCCGCGTCGGCGCGATAGAAGCCGCTGACCAGATTGAGTAGCGTCGTCTTGCCGGAGCCGTTCGGGCCGACGATGGCGCAGCAAGTTCCGGCCGCCGCGGTAAGATTCACGCCGTCGAGGGCAACCACGCCCCCGAACCTTTTACGCAGGTCACGGGTCTCGATCGCGAGACCGTCGATCGGCGGGTGCTTGGTGTCAACCTGCCGGACGATTGCGACCGAAGGGCGGCCTGGTTTGGCCACCAGCCGCCAAGCCCGGCTGAGCGCGCCGACCAAGCCATTCGGAGCGGACAGCATGAGAGTTAGCAGCATGCAGCCGTAGATCACCATCCGCCAACCCTGAAGCTCGGCCAGCAGTTCGGGGATCAGGAAGAACACCAAGGCACCGACCACGGGACCCCACAAGGTGCCGAGACCGCCGAGAACGACTGTGAGCAGGAAGAAGGTGGAGAAGTCGGCTGTGAAGTCGTCCGGCGTGACCACCGTTTTCTGGACCGCGAAGTAGGCTCCCGCGAGACCGGCCAGAGCCGCGGCGATGACGAACGCCAGCAATTTGGTACGCTGCGGAAAGGCGCCGACGGCGAGTGCGGCCTCCTCCACGTCGCGCACCGCAATGAAGGCACGGCCGAAGCGCGAATGGACGATGTTGCGCACGACGAGAAACACCGCGAACGCCGTCCCGGCGACGAGTAGATAGACCTGCTTCGGGCCAAGCTCTTGGCCGAACAGATTCGGCGGCGGCACGCCGATGACGCCGGCGAAGCCTTTGGTCAAGCCACGCCATTCCACAATCATCTGTGCGAAGACAAGCGCGAAGGCAAGCGTGATGAACGCGAAGTACCACGTCGAGAGACGGAACGCCGGCAAAGCTGTCAAGATCCCCAACGTCGCCGCGAGGACGACGCCAACCATAGCCGCTGTCCAGAACGACCAGTGATGATCGACAGTCAACAGCGCGACCGCATAAGCGCCGATCGCAACGAAGGCTGCGTGACCGAGCGAGACCTGGCCGGCATATCCGGCAAGCAGGTTCAAGCCGATCGCGGCGATGATGTAGATGCCAAGCTGGGTCGCCACGAACAGCGCATAGGAGTCGGCGCTGACGAACAGCGGCAGCAGGAGAGCCGCGCCGATAAACGCAAGCTGAACAGCGATGGGAAGAACGCGGATGATGCGCAATGCCATCGTCACACTCTCCGTTGAAACGGCTGGCCGAACAGGCCATGAGGGCGCAGCAGCAGGAGCGCCAGCACGACTGCGAAAATCACCGCCTCTTGATAGGCCGGCGACAGCAACGCGGCACCGCAGGCCTCGGCCATGCCGATCAGATATCCAGCCAGCAGCGCACCACGGTTATTGCCAATCGAACCGACCGCGGCGGCAGCGAAACCCTTGAGGAGCAATGCAGGCCCAAGCTCGATCGACGCATACAGCAGCGGAGCGGCCAGGATACCGGTCAGTCCGGCGACGGCGCCACCAAGAAAGAAAGACCAACGGCTGAGTCGACTGGGATCGATACCGCGCAGAAGCGCCGCCTCGCGATCTTCCGCTACAGCCAAGATCGCCTTGCCCTGAAGTGTGCGATAGGCACTTTCGACGACGGCTACCAGGAGGATAGCCACCGTGATGACGGCGGCCTGATACGAACTAATATGCATCCCGGCGAACTGAAACGTATTCATGGCCAGGGGTGCGGGTGGCCGCACTTGAATCGGATCGGGCCCCCACACCCGCCCGACCAGATTCGAGACGATCAACGAGACGGCAAGTGTGGTGATAATCCAAGCCGTGCTATGTTGTGCTTTGGCAAGAATCGGCGCAACCGCGATCCGCTCTTCCAGAAGCCCAAACAAGCCGATCACCACGAGCGTCAGAACGCAGGCCGCGAGCCAGGGAATACCGGCCAAGGTCGTCGCGGTGGCGAACATCATCGCGCCAAGCATAACCAGTTCGCCTTGCGCGAAATTGAAGACATTCGTCGGCCGGTACATGATATTGAAGCTGACGGCGACGAGCGCGTACAGACTTCCCGCTGTGATACCGCGTGCAATGACGTCCAGATCCATTGTCCGCCCTCCTACGACGTCTTGGATGCGCGCTCGCGCATGCAGCCAAGTGCTCGGGGGTCCAATCCGGATGCAACGGACACAAGGACGATATCGTCGAGGCCAATGCCGCTGTGACTGTCCGCCGACAGCGTGATCTTGCCGAGAAGGCCCTGATAGCCCTTCACGTTGTCGAGACCACGCTTGATCGTCTCGACGTCGAAGCTCTTTTCCGCTTCAACCACTGTCTTGATGAGATGAATGAAGTCGTAGTACGGGCTCGCCGCGACGTTCACCTCATAACCCTTCGCTTCGGGGAACTCCGCGACCTTTTTGGCAAAGGTGATCTGACGCGTGCCGGGCTGTTCGGTGTCCGTCCACGAGAAGTTCTTGTAGTAGGTAGCGAACACATGTTTCACGGCTTCCGGCGGCACGAGTTCGAACAGCGACTGGATCATCAAACCGCTGTGGCCTGCGACCGGAGGAAACCACTTAAGTGTCGCCATGGCATTGAAGATCATCGCGGCGTTGGGAGTGTTTGCGATCCAGGCGATGACACCGTCGACGCCTTCCCTTTGCAGATTACGCACATAGGCGGACAGGTCTGGCGAGGTGATCGGATAGACCTGCACGCTGAGTGGGTCCAATCCCAGCTTCTGCAACGCGGTTTTGGTGGCTGCTGTGGCTTGCTCGCCAAATGCCGTGTTTTCTTGAAGAATGCCTATTTTCTTGACACCCAGCGTTTCCACCATGTGGTGGACGCAGACGTCAGCTTGCTGGGTAGTGTTGAAAATAAGTTGATAGTGGTAAGGATATTTTTGAGCATCCCCGGCTTCCGCAGCCGTTGAATAGGAGGCCTGGATCATCCTGGCGGGCGTGGTCGCGGCGATCGAAGCAAGCGCTTGCGAACTGCCTGTCGGACCGATGACGATGCCGATCTCCTGACCGCGCAATTTACGAATGAGTCCGGGCTCCTTAGCTGGGGAGGCCTCGTCGTCCTCTTCGGCGCGGGCAATCGGTCGGCCGAAAATGCCACCAGCCGCGTTGATTTCGTCGACAGCAATTTTCCCGCCCACATAAAGCGGCGCGAACGACGACGTCAGCCTGCCGGTCATGGGCCAGACCCAGCCGATCCTCATCGGCGCCGGTTGCGCAGAAGCCGACGTCCAGCGACCTGCGCCGAAGGCCGCCGTTGCCTGCGCAGCCACTCGCAGCAGCGTCCGACGATTGATTGATCCGTCGCGATTGAGCACGACTCCAGCCCCTATCCTCATGCTGTTCCTCCTGGAAATTGCGGCGGATCCTGCGGCCACGCCGATTACTCTCGAACAAGGCTTGTCGCTGGCCGGGAAGCATCAGGCCTGACGGACCTGATGCTTCGGCCCGCAAGCGAGAGAGCCCCGATATGTTTGGGGTCCGCCCGCCTCAGACATATTTGGCGATGGCCGCCGCGGTGTCGCCGCGATTGCGCAGCCCAGAGCGGACTCTTTCGCTCGACATGTCGTGCGGCGGATGCTTGGCGAGCACCCGCTCGTCGGGCTCCACGCCGAGTCCCGGCTTGTCGCTAGGGATGATGTATCCGCTCTCCCAGCGTACGCCTTCCTTCAGGATATCCGCGGAGAAGCCGCCCCAATCTTCGATTCCTTCCTGAATGAGAAAATTGGGACTGCAGGTCGACACCTGGATGCTCGCTGCGCCCGAGACCGGCCCACAATACATCCATGGCGCAATCTGCGCGTAGTGCGCTTCGGCCATCGCGGCAATCTTGCGCGATTCCAGAATCCCGTTCAGGCCGAGATTGACCTGAATGATCTGGGCGGCTTGGTTCTCCAGCACCTGCTGGAATTCCCATTTGGTCGTCAATCGCTCACCGGTCGCAATCGGTATTGTCGTAGAACTCGCAACACGAGCCATCTCGATCTTGTTCTCAAGCGGCACCGGTTCCTCGAACCACAGCGGTTCGTACGGCTCCATCATCCTGGCGAAACGGATGGCACCGTGAGTGTTTAGCTGCCCATGGGTCCCCATCAGAATGTCCATCCGCATCCCCACAGCGTCGCGAATGCTCTTGAGGACCGCGTCGGTATATTTGAGCTCTGCCAGGCTCACGCTTCGCGGCGCTGGGAAGTACGGGTAGATCGGATCAAACTTGATGGCGGTGAATCCCCGTTCAAGCGCGGCCTGGGCCGCCTCTCCGGCTTTCTCGGGGCTTCGCCGGACTTCCAGCCGTAGAGATAGGAGTAGGAGCGAAGACGATCGTGATAGCGGCCGCCCAGGAGCTTATGCACGGGCTGCTTCGTGACCTTGCCGATGATGTCCCAGCACGCCATCTCGATGGCCGCAAGTGCCTGATCGCCGAGCGTGCCCGCATTGCGAAAGTAGGCCCAGAAGCCGGTATCGTCGCCGCCATGGAGGCGGCCCCACAGGCGTTCGATCTCAAAGGGATCCTGCACTCCGATCAGAAAATGCTCCGCAAGCTCCCGGACGAGCTGCACAATCGTCTTCTCACGAAACGCGAGGCCGTTGAGCTCTCCCCATCCGACAACGCCGTCATCGGTCGTGACTTTGACGAAGCCCCAGTTGATCCCACCTTTGTGAGGCGGCGGTGTTCCAACGAGGAATGTGTCGACAGCGGCGATCTTCATGATGTGTCTTCTCCGGTTGGTAGGGTGGGTTGCGCTCGTAGAGTTCGCTCGACCCAAATTGCGTCAAGTCGCCAGTTAAATGACCACCTCGATGAGGCGCGGTCCCTTCTCGGCGACTGCATCCTTGAGGGCCTTGCTGAATTCATCGGCAGTGGTCACGGTGCGGCCTGGAATGCCCATCCCCTTGGCGAGCGCCAGCCAATCGAGTGAAGGCCGATCGATGTTCAGCATCGCCGTGGCCTTCTGGCCGGGTCTGCCTGCGCCCACGCCGTCGAATTCCCCGTGCAGGATTTGATAGGTGCGGTTCGCGAACACGATCGTGACGACATCGAGACCTTCGCGGGCCTGCGTCCACAGAGATTGCAGCGTGTACATCGCGCTACCATCGCCGACCAAGCAGATGACCTTGCGATCAGGGCATGCCACGGCCGCTCCGGTCGCGACCGGCGTCGAGAAACCGATTGAGCCACCCATATTCTGTAACCAGTCATGCGGCGCCGCAGCGGCTGTCGGCGCAAAGAATCCGCGGCCTGTCGTGACCGACTCATCGACAACGATTGCGTTCTCCGGAATAGCCATAGCGATCGCCTGCGCGATCGACGCGTGCGTGAGCCGCCCGGTTGGCCACGCAATATCCATCGGCTTCTGCGGCTTCGCGTCCTGCGGCTTCGCGCCGACCGCTTCGGCCAAAGCTTCCAACGCGACCAGCGAATTCTCTCCAGCCGAAGTCATACGATGCACTTCGCAGCCCTCGGACTTCAGCAGGCTCGGCTTGTTGGGATAGGCGAAGAAAGCGACGGGATCGTTGGCCTCAACCAGAACGATATGCTTGAAATCCTTTAGGGCCAGGAGCGCCTGCTCGATCACATAGGGGATACGTTCGATGGCGAAACGACCACGGCCACGCGCCATGCGCGGGTTGAAGGTCTGTCCCATGACTTGGCAGCCGGTCTTGCCGGCGATACGCCGGGCCAGTGCCAATCCGTGCTCGGTGAGCGCCTCACCAGTCAGTAGCAACAGCGTGGGTTCGCCTTTCTTGAGCACCTTCGCTGCGGCCTGGACCGCCTGGCTCGAATGATTCGGGCGCAGCGCCTGTTGCGCTACTTGCACAATCCCGTCGGCCTCATTCCACGCAGTATCCGCGGGCAAAATCAGCGTCGCTATCTGCGGCGGTAGGCTCTTGGCAGCAGTGATCGCGGCGGCACCGTCTTTGGCAATCGACTTCGCATCCGGCGAGGTACGTACCCAGCCCGACATCGGCCGCGCCAGCCCCTCGATGTCCGACGTTAGCGGCGCGTCATAGCCGATATGATAGATGGCATGCTGGCCGACGATATTGACGATTCCGGAGTTCGCTTTCTTGGCGTTGTGCAGGTTGGCAAGACCGTTGGCGAGGCCGGGGCCTAGATGCAGCAGTGTCGCGGCAGGCGTGCCCGTCATGCGGAAATAGCCGTCGGCCGCGCCCGTCACTACGCCCTCAAACAGACCGAGCACGCAGCGCATGCCCTCGAACCGATCGAGCGCCGCGACAAAATGCATCTCCGAGGTGCCAGGATTGGCGAAGCAGACATTGATGCCGCCAGCGACAAGGGTCTGCACAAGGCTTTCCGCGCCATTCATCGTCTGTTGCCCTTGCATGTTCTTCTCCGAGGGAAAATTCGTCATTGCTTCGCTTCGCCGTCAGAGCGGCATTTGACGAGAAACGCGTCGACGGCAGCGATCAACATGGTGCGTCTGTTAAGGTGACTTGCGTCGGTCTACGGATTCGAACGAGCGCCACGCCCGGGGTAGCGGCAACCAAGCCACGCCTCGATCACGTGTGGCGCGCTTTACCTTGATACTGCTCGAGCGGTACGCGAATCCGGCAAAGCGTCACGCGGCTCGCCGCGGCCTCCGTTTTCGGGCGGGCGAGCTTTGCCCGATCAGCCTCCGGAGCGATGAAGATCGTCGATCAGGCGACGCGGAGATCCCGAACGTCCGGATCATGATCCTCGATCGTGGCGCGGCGCATGTCGCGTCGATGATTTTCATCGAAGGGACGGCCCCGATGCAGTGTGCAGCGGTTGTCCCAGATCAGCAGATCGCCCTCTTCCCAGCGATGCGTGTAGACAAACTGAGGCTGGGTGGCGTGTTCGATGAGATCATGAATCAGCATGCGCCCTTCGGGAACAGGCCAGCCGATGATGTGCGAGGCATGGGACGCGAGATAGAGCGCCTTGCGTCCGCTTTCTGCGTGTACCCTCACCAGAGCACGATGAACTGGCGGAAGGGCCCGGCGCTCGTCCTCTGAGAAGTCGGTGAAGCCGAGCTTCGCGCGCGATGCGAAGATCGAGTGCTCTGCAACGAGTCCTTCGAGACGCGTCTTCATCGGCTCCGGCAACGTCTCATAGGCCGCGCGAGTGTCTACAAGCTGCGTTTCTCCGCCGATCGGACAAACGGAATGCGCATGCAGAAGGGAGTATTTGGCCGGCAAGCGCTTGAACGAGCTGTCGGTATGCCAAAGCTGGTTGCCGAGACCGAACATTCGACGGCGATCTGATTGCTCGAGCGGTTCGTTGCTCGCGCTCAGGTTCGAAACGTCGGCGAGCTGGCTGCTGATCCGGTCGCGGCTCGACGACGAAAGTACATTGTTGCTGCTCTCGAGTGGGCCGAAGCGCTCCGCGAAAGCGATCTGCTGGGCTTGGGTGAGTTTAGGTCCGCGGAAAAGCAACACAGCCCTTTCATTGAGAGCCTCCTTGATCTCGCCCAAGATCGCATCGTCGACAGACACCGAGAGGTCGACATTGCTGACCTCTGCCACGAAGAGGGGATGCTTCGCCTGAATAGTCAGTGACATGTCGTTTCCACCCATTACTCGTTGCTGTTACCAGCAAGGCTAATGGCGCAGCCGCCGGTGGTGTAGGCTAGAAATTCGGGATTTATCTTCCCGATCTCCGGGAAAAGCCCGGTCGTCCAGCCAGATGATCCAGGAGAAAACTGATGAAGGCCTCGCACTTGGCTGGGAGTTGTCCGCGGCGGTGCAACAGGTAGACAGGTTGTCGATAGGGATGTTGATAACCACGAAAGCGATCGAGGCAGGTCGTAAGCCGCCCCGCAGCCACGTCTCGGGCCGCCATGTGCTCGGGAAGAAACATGAGGCCAAGGCCGTCGATAGCCGCTTGCCGTAGAATGTCGCCGTTGTTGGATTGCACCGGTCCCTTCACCTTCACCGGCAACAGGCGTCGTTTATCTTCGAACATCCACACGGCGGGTTCGGATGCCCGGCGATAGGTCAGGCAATCGTGATGCGCCAAATCGGCCGGTTCGCGCGGCACGCCGGCCCGCTCAAAATAGCTCGCGCTGCCGCAGACCCGCCGCTCATCGGTCGTCAACTGATGGGCGATGATGGATTTGTCGTCCGAATTGCCCAGCGTGATGGCAAGATCGATTCCGTTGCGCGGAGTGATGTCGACTTCGTCGGAGAGTTCGAGCTCGATGGTGATTGCAGGATAGGCATTGCGAAAGGCGGGAAGAATCGGCATGACCTCGTGGAGCGCAAACCACCGCCGACTCAGGATTCTGAGCAGACCCGATGGCGTTGCCTGGAGCTCACGGACCGAAGCCACGGTCTCATCGAGCTGGTTGAGCAAGACGTTCGACCCGGCCAATAGCCGTTGACCGGCTTCAGTCAATGCAAGCGAGCGCGTCGTGCGGTCGACCAGCCTGACGCCGAATTCGGTTTCGAGATCCTGAAGTTTCTTGGAAGCCGCGGTGGTCGAAAGGCCCTTGGCTCGCGCCGCCGCCGAGATGCTACCACAGCGAGCGACGTGACCGAAGAACCTGAGGGCTTCTAAGACATCCATTGAACTACCGTCGTCAGGGAAAGAGCATTTCTTACCGGCTTATAGCCAGCCTCTTACAAGGCGGGGGCATTTGGTCAAGAGAGAGCTAGTCGCGGTTGTCTGTCGCTCGCGAAACCGGGGCATGGCGGCGCTCACGAACCTGCGCACTGGCCGTCAATCTATATGGGGTCGCGACGCCAATCGGCGTCGCAATATCCAAAAGTTACTCATCCGATTGAGGTCTGGACCTCGTGCAGATTTACATCATGAATGGGGCCAGACGTTTTCTAGGCAACGGGGAGCGACAAAATCAAGATCGAGGCAGTACCTCCACGAAGCTCCCAGGAAGCTTCGGAATCAAAGTGAACGGCCGAGCCGAGAAACAGTGGGGGGTTCATCGCAAACGTTCTAGTTATCTGCCCCTGTCGCTTGTAAATTAAGTACGATGCCACGAAACCGCACAGGCCGCTGAAAGCGAACCAAAGACTCGGCGCAGCCTTCGCTTCGATGATCGTGCTGCTCTCGAAGACATGAACGAGCGTCGTCGCAATCAGCGGTGTCATGCCGCCAAACAGGGCTGTCGCAAGCGAATAAGTCAGTGAAAAGCCGGAGACGCGCACCGCTTTTGGGACCACTTCGGTCAGCGCGACGGTCATTGCACCGTTGTAGCCGCCATAAAGGAACGAGAACCACAAAAGGGCGATGAGTGTGTTGCCGAAAGACGTATGATGGGCGAGCCAGAACAAAACCGGATAACCCGTGATCAGTGCCAGCGCAGAAAATATCAGCAGCAGCGGCAAACGTCCAACCTTGTCGGAGATTGCACCCATCACCGGCAGCCAGGAAAAGTTGGAGAGCGCGACGCAGACGGTGATGATCAAAGCGTCCGTGTCCGTCAGCTTCAGCACTTCTCTAGCGTATGTCGGTGTGTACGTCGTGATTGTATAGAAAGATGTCGTTGTCATCGATACCATCAGCACGCCAAGAAGAATAATCTGCCAGTTGGCGACAAGCGAAGCCACGATTTGCTCCGTCGTCGGATGCTCCTTACGCCGCGCGAACTCCGGTGTTTCCTGTAATGAGCGGCGGATCAGAAACAGAAACGGAATGACGGTGCAGCCGACGAAGAAGGGTAGACGCCACCAGAAATCGTCGACCGCCGCCTTGTCGAAGGCGAGCCGCACCAGAAAGCCGAGCCCTGCGGCCATTACGACGGCAAGCTGCTGGCTGGCCGCCTGCCAGGCGACATAAAAGCCCTTACGGCCGGGCGTCGCTATTTCGGCGAGATAGACCGAGACACCGCCCAATTCGACGCCAGCCGAAAAGCCTTGCAACAACCGTCCGATCAGTACCAGCAGTGGCGCCAACAGACCGATGGCGGCGTATCCCGGCGAGAATGCGACAATCGCTGTGCCAATGCCCATGATGCCGAGCGTGACGATGAGCCCCTGGCGGCGGCCCTTCTTGTCGACGTAGGCGCCGAGAAAAATCGCGCCGAGCGGCCGCATGAAAAAGCTAATCGCGAAACTCGCGAAACTGAGCATGAGTGAAGCATATTGGCTATCGGTCGGAAAAAAGGTTTGTCCGATATTTTTGGCAAATACGCCCGCCAGAAAGAAATCGTACATTTCCAGAAAGTTGCCGCTCGTCACCCGCAAGACGGCAGGTGCATTTGACGACCCCTTCTGAGCTGGCCGGTGTTCCATTCAGATCCTCCCAAAGACGGCTTTGTTCGCAACATTGTTTCTTTTTCTAATAAAGGACAATTTTGGTTTGGTCAAACGCTCTGAACTGAAAATCTCGTTTCGGGTGTCAATAGACTGCAAGACCTCCCGGAAACCTACGTATGATGAGGCAGTAAGCGGTAGCCCGCGCCCATCGCATGGTGTTGAACATTGGTGATGTTGGCCTGACCGCGTCGGCCGGCGTGGCTGGCTGCTGACGAGCTGTCCAAGCGCCGCAGGAGCCGAACCCCCTCGAAGCCGCGACAGGGCCGCGAAGCCCGTGAACAGCGCGCCGCGCCCTGGCGGAGTTTTAAGCCCCAACCACCTTCGGCATCGCTCGCTTTACCCGGAAACGACCGCTTTCGATGCCACGGCCGGATGTGTTTCAAAATCCGCCTGCGGTAAAGCCCTTGTCTGCGGCCTACGGCGACATCGTCACGTCGAAGCGAGCAGCGCGAGCTTGGCTTGCCGCGCGTCATGAAGGTGAAAAGCAAGGCTCGTCGCTGCGCGCTCCACCTTGCCGTCGATCAGCAGATTCAGGAACTCGATGTGCTCTCGGCACATCCTAGTGGCGCGCTCGGTGTCCACCGATACCTTGTATTCGATCAATCGCCGAAGATGATTGTGATGAGCGATAATCTGGATGAGAAAACGATTGTTCGACATCCGCGCGAGCTGTTCGTGCAGCTCGGCATTTGCCTCGAAGACCTCCGAAGTGTTCTTATGACCCTTCAGAATGGCCAGTTGGCGCTCCAGCAAGCGATGAAGAACCATGGGCTCCGGCTGGAAAAACTCCGAGCGTAGCCCCGCGGGTTCGAGCGCCTCGCGGATTTCGAAGCTTTCCGCATAAGCCCGTGCCGAATCTATGAGCGGCAGGAAGAGCCAGCCATTGCCCGCGCGACGCTCGATCCAGCCTTCCTGGGCTATCCGATCCAACACGCGTCGAAGGCGGCTTCGCGTAAGCCCGAAACGCGACATGAGCTCCGTTTCACTGATGACGTCGGGAAGCTCCCCGGCCATCCTCTCCTGCGCAATCTTCTGATAGACGGCCTCGTTATCGACGGAATTGAGCGATTGAAGAGCGTCTTGCAGAGCTGCATCGTCCTTCAAAAGCGTGTAGCCTCGATTTTTATCGAAGCGCATGACGCCGAGCTGGTTCAAATGTTTGAGCGCTCCGCGGACAGGCGCTCGCGACGTTCCGCAAAGATTTTGCGCCCAGAGTTCCGTTATGTGCCCGCTGGCCGGAAAGCTGTTGGCAAGTGCATGTCTTAGAATCTGTTGCGCCACTCTGGCTTGCAGCGCGCTTATTTCAGCCATGCTCCGCTCGTTGTATTGCGGCTCGTCTCTACCGCGCTGCGCGACGTATGACGTGCGCGCGGGACCGTTGCCACCCAGTCCTACTGAAGATAGCCTATCAGGCTCAAGCAATTGTTGCACCTGAAATGCCGTATTTTTCCAGCAGGCCCACAAGAGCCCCGCTCTCTCGTATTCTTCGCAGGAAGTCATTGAGGAGAGGTGCCGCTCCCATGCGGCTGACTGGAACGCCCATCGCCTGCTGGATGACCATGAAGCGTTCCGGCAGCAGGCGCAGGCCCGGACGGCGTGCTTGGTCGGCTTCTAGCTGTTGGCGAATGCCGGCCGCAACTTCCAGCCCATTTTCGAGAAAGTGGTCCACCACACCGGGAGAGGTCGGCACACGTTCAAGCTGCGCCCTTTCAAGCGTGCGCGAGAGAAACAGATCGTAAGCGCTCCCCTTTCCGACCGCGATGCGCACGCCCGGCTGATCCACCGCGGCATTGTCGGCTACGGGGGAATCCCTGCGCACGAGATACCAACCCTCGATCAGCAGATAGGGTTTGGTGAAAGCGATCCCTGCACCACGCGCTGGATCGATTGCGAAAAAGCCGAGATCGGCCTCCCCGGAGCTTACGACCGCCACGGATTGCGCCGCCGTGTCGACGGCATAAAGATCGATCTCCAGTTCGCGCTGCCTGGCCAATTCGCGGGCAAGGTCAACGGAAATGCCCTCAGGCACTCTCGAGGAGCCGCGCCAGGCAAGGATGGGGTTGCCGAGATTGATCGCCACCCGCAACCGGCCGGTCGGCGCGAGCATGCGCTCTTGTGGATCGCCAATCATGGGTTCATCCATCAGCCAGCGTCGTGAAGCATGGTGGAAGGGACATAGACAACTCCGTCCATCAGGCGGCGCGCGCTGCGGCTCATCATGACCTTGGCGACGTGCCATGTGCCGTTGCGCTCCTCGACGACTGCGCCAGTTGGCAGCGTGCCGGCGGGATGGCCGATCCGCACGCGTGGTTGCGCCGCGGCGAACAGCCGGCTTACGATGGTGCCGGGAATTGCGGCCGCACCTGCCACGGCGACGGCGCCCGTGCCCGTGATCGCGTGGTGCAGTTTGCCCATCGACATGATACGTACCGTCAGGTCGATGGCGGCGGCGTCGACTGCTCGCCCGTCCGAACTGACGTAGGAGCGCGGCGGTGCGACGAAAGCAATCTTCGGAGTATGCGGTCGTTGCGCCGTCGCTGCGGCGCGGCTTTCGGTAAGGCCCATGCGCACGGCGCCCTCCGCCCGCAGATATTCCAGCACTTCGAGTAGTGCCGGATTGCCGTTCACCTCGCTCGGCATTTCTGCGCCGTCGAGCTTCAGAGCCGCAGCATCGACGAAGATCGTTGGATTGCCGAGGTTGATCAGTGTGGCCTCGACCAGGCCAAAGCCGGGAACGTCAATGGTCTCGATGCACCTGCCCGTAGGGAAGGTGCCCCCGATGCTTCCCTCCGCTTCCGCGCCGGGATCGAGGAACTCCAGTTCCACTTCCGCGGCCGGGAATCCTACGCCGTCGAGCCTGAATGCGCCGAGTTCGACTACCACTCCGCCCGCCATGGGGACATGCGCAACGATGCGCTTGCCAATATTAGCTTGCCAGATGCGCACCGGCGCACGGCCATCTGCCGGCGCCGTCACCATGCCGCGCGTGATAGCGAAGGGGCCGACGGCGGAGGTGAGATTGCCGCAATTGCCGCTCCAGTCGATGACGCTGTCCTTGATCGGCACGGCCCCGAAAAGATAGTCCACATCGCAATCTGGCCGACTGCTCGGGGAGATGAGCACGACCTTGCTTGTGCTGGAGGTAGCGCCGCCCATGCCGTCGATCTGCGTGCCATAGGGGTCGGGGCTGCCGATGACGCGCATCAGGACGTGGTCGCGCCTTGCTGGATCGTCGCGGACTGCAGCAGGCAGATCCGAAACGGCGAAGAAGATGCCTTTGCTCGTGCCGCCGCGCATATAGGTGGCCCGGATGGTCGTCTGAGTGGTGTCATTCATGATATCTCATTCCTCTTCCCGTGCCGTCAGAGCGACGTTATCGGAGAGCGCAAATGCTCTACGATGCCGGCCGCGGTGGTCGTTTGCTGCATGAGCCCGTCGATGAAGGCATTGCTGGGCATTTCATCCAGTGCTCGCGGAGTCGGTGGAAGAGCGGCCAGCCACTCGGCGACCTGTGCAAGAGACGTGCGCACAACATAGCTGCCGCCCTCGCGGGCTCGCCGACCGAGCGCGACGAGCGCTCCGTAGGCCAGCAGGAATCCGGACAGGTAATCGATCGGCGAAGTCGGCAGCAGCGCGGGCACACCTTGTCCCTGTTCCAGCGCCAGTCCCGCTGCCGCCTGCAGCACGCTGTCGAAGCCGCGCCGCCCGTCCGCTTCCCCGTAGGCGGAGAGAGACACATAAATGAGGCCACGTCGCCGCAGGGCCAAAGCTTCGGCAGAAAGGCCGTAACGGGCCACCGCGCCGGGCCGATAGGCCTGGAGAAAGACGTCGGCCACCTCGATGTCGGCAAGCAGCTGCTCGCGATCCGCCGGTGCGTCGAGGTCGAGCGTCACCTGTCGCTTCAGCCGGTTTGCATCGAGCTCATAGGCTGGAAGATCGCCAAGACGCGGATTGTTAACGCGCAGGACCGATGCGCCACCTTCGGCAAGAACACGGCCGCACGTTGGGCCGGCAAGCACTCGCGTGAAATCGACGACGCGCAATTCTGCGAGCGCCCGGCTCTTCCGGCTATGCGGCTCGCTGTCGGCAATCTTGTCGATCGTCACCAACGGCCGGCTCGAAAGCGCAGCGAAGGACGAGCTCGCCCGCCAAGCCATCCGGTCGCGCGTGATTGTGGCGCAGGCGCCGGCAGCGTTCAACCGCTCGTCCAGTTGATCCGACGGCCAGACAGCAACTGCTCTGCCGATCGCCGCGCGGTCGGGGTCGCGAAGCCCGAGGGTCGCGAACGCGCGAGCGCGATGATGGGGGAAATTGAGATGCAGGAAGACCGGTTGTCCGTCCGCTGCGGCATAGAAACCGGTCAGTACATCGCGTGGGCTCGCCGTCGGGGCGCCGTTGAGCCTGACATAGCGGAAGCTCGACGTGCTTGCGGCCGCTACGGCAAGATCGACCGCGAAGGGGAGCGTCCGACCCTCCAAGCTGTCGGCGGCGAGGCGTATTGCGGCGACGGCTGCAGCCATAGTCGCGCCCAATCGAAACGGAGTCGGGTAGATGTCGCCCGCGCCAACAAAGGTCGCGCGGCCCGCCAGCGCGGCGGAGAGCCCACCAAGCTCCAGCAAATTCACCAGCAAGGCCTTCGCGAGTCTTGCTTCGTCCGCTACCACGGCTTTGTTCATCGCTGCCATGCCCGCTAAGCCGCACGCAGCCGCAGGAAGCCGCACCGGATGAATGTCCCATGCCCACCGCCTGCGCCGGATACTTTGAGCAACTGGATATTTTTCGAGCGGCGCTCGTCGATCGTCGCATTCTGCGGGCGCATCCCGTCTGCTCGGGTTCCGCCGCCCGGTGAGGCCGGCCCCGTCACATGGGGTCTGCCGGAGCAGACACCCGCCGTCGTTGCTCCAAGCAAGGCCACCAAGGCTGCCGTGGCCAGCTTCATGCCCATTCTTCCTAAAATGGCGGCGTCGCCCATCATTGTCTTTGTTAATAATAAAGAACATTGTGACTTTAGTCAAACACTCCTCGTCAGAAATCCGAAACGGTATTTCGGGCGGGCGCATCGCGGAAGCGGACGACATGCATCTTCAGGACTCCGGACGCAGCACGATCCGGTCGCGCGACGACCCGACCACGGCGTGATAGGCTTGCTTCGCCTGACCGAGCGGAAAGATCGCGCTGTCGTGGATCGGAAACGGCTTGAGGGCCCCGTCGGCGAATCCGGCAATCACGCTCCGAAGCATGTCCGCACTCTCGATGGACGACAGCGCGAGGGTGTCCACGCCGACATATCGGTGCCTTCCGCGATAGAAGGCCAGGATGTCGAACTCAACCACCTTGCGAACGGCGGCGATCAGGATCTGACAGCCCTCCTTCGCAAGCGACTTGTTGGCATCCTCGAAATACGGATCGCCGACCGTATTGAACACGATCCCGGCGCCCTTCCCGTCGGTCAGCTCAAGGACGCGCGTGGACACGTCGACGGCGCTGGAATCGATGATTTCGATCGGCGCGACGGCATGCCCCGCATAGCCCTCGTCCTTGCGGACGACGCCGATGACTCTGGCGCCCCGCCATGTCGCGATCTGCGCAGCAGCCTGGCCCACCTTGCCGTTGACGCCCATGATCAGCACATGGTCGCCTGGACCGGGCATTCCGCTGCGGCGAAATCCCTCCAGCGCCGTCACGAACGGCACCCCGATGGCCGCGGCCTCCTCCATCGAGATGCAAGATGGCTTTTCCACCAGCGCCGCCGTCTCGACGACGAGGTGCGAGGCATGGGTGCCGTCCCGCCGGATGCCGAGATCGCCGGACGTCCCGAAAACCGGCTTTCCGATCCAATCCGATGGCCCCTCGACGACGAGACCGGCGAAGTCGCGCCCAGGCGTCCGCGGAAAGACCGCATAGGGCATCAGGCCGGTGGCCGCCTTGACGTCGGAAGGATTGACGCCGGCCGCCTTGATTTGAACGACGACCTCGTGCTCCGCGCGTACCAGGGACCGCCGCTCCAGTTGCGGCGCGAGCGTGGAGATGTCCGCGGCCTTGGCGTGAAAACGAAGGCAACTGGCCTCGACGTCGGCGCTGCTGCGCGGGTCATCCGTGGTCGGCATCATTGCTGTTTTCCTGTCAGGGGTTTGCAGGCGCTGCGGACGTCAGCCCGACGATGCGCCGGGCCTCTTCGAAGGTCGCGATCTCTCCGCCCAGATCCTCGACGATCCGTCGGGCTTTCGTGACCATCTCCGCGTTGCTCTCGGCAAATCGTCCGTGCGACAGGTACACGGCGTCCTCGAGGCCGACGCGCACATGGCCGCCGGCAAGATAGGATTGGGCAACCGAAGGGAACGAGGCCCTGCCGATCCCGACGGCCGTGAATTGCGCATCGGCAGGCAGCAGACCACGGGCATAGAGCACGGTGTCGGGGCCAGGCTGAAAGCCGTACCGGACACCCATGACGACGGAGCAGAGCACCGGCCCCTGCAATGTTCCGTCCCTCAGGAGATCATGCATCAGCGCCACGTCACCGGAATCGAACAGCTCGATCTCCGGCTTCACGCCGGCATCCGAAATGACCTTCGCCATGCGCCGGACGTTCGCCGGGGTGTTGATGACGACCTGCCCGCCGGAATTCATGGTGTTCAGGTCGAGGGTGCAGATTTCCGGGCGCAGTGCCGCGATGTGCTCCACGCGCTTTTCCGGCACCATCAGCGTGGTGCCCTCGGCTGCGATCTTCGGGTCGTCCACCGACGGCACGAAACGGCCGCCCGGTCCGGTCGTGAGGTTGAGGATCAACGCCGGATTATGGGAGCGGATGCGCTCGACCACCTCCTGATAGTATTCCAGCGCCATCGACGGCCGCAGGGTCTTGGGATCGCGCACATGGATGTGCACGATGGCGGCGCCGGCGTCGGCCGCGCCAAGGCAGGCATCCGCGATCTGCAACGGGGTGATCGGCAGGAAGGGCGTCTGTTCCGGCGTCGTGAGATTGCCGGTGACGGCACAGGTGATAATCACCTTCTGCTGGGGACTTCTCATGACGGGGCTCCTCACAACGACCTGCCGCCATCGACGACAATGGTGATTCCGGTCGCAAATTTGAGATGAGTGGCGCAAGCGAGGATGGCGGATGCGATATCCTCCGCCGTCGCTATTCGCTTCAAGGGCGTCGTCTCGGAGGTCTTCGCGTTGAAATCCGCGCTCCGTCCCGGAACGAAGCCGGTGTCGACCACCCCGGGGGCGACCGCAAGGACGCGGACAGCGGGCGCGAGCACCCGCGCGAGCGATTTGGTCATCACGTCGATCCCGGCTTTTGCCGCACAATAGGCGATGGAGGAGCCGACACCGTTGCTGCCGGCGATCGACGAGATCGAAACGACGAGACCATCGCCCGACGCCTTCAACAACGGCGCCAAACTTCGGATCGTTGCGAACTGTCCGCGCCAATTCACCGCGAACATCCGATCGATCAGCTCGTCGTCGAGCGCGTCGAGATCGGCATGAGGGATCGCTTTCGTGAAGCCGGCGGCATTCACCAGCACGTCCAGCCGTCCGAACCGCCGCTCTATCTCATCGCGCAGCGCCACCAGCGTCGAGGTTTGCGCCACGTCGGCTGGGAATGTCGCATGACCTGCGCCGGCGAGCGACGCCAATGTCGCGGTCGCAGCAGCCGCCTCGTTCGAGGCGTCACGGTAGGTGATCAGGACTGTGGCACCCTGGGCCGCGAATTGACGCGCGACCTCGGCTCCGATGCTGCCGGCGCCGCCGACGACGAGAACGACCTTGCCATTCATGATGATGTCCTCCCTGACGAGATCACTTGATCGGCGGTGTCGGCAGAACGGCTTCGCCGGGCTCCATCACGAACCGGTAGTTCAGCGTGTACCAGGGAGCCACCACTGCACTCGCAGGCGGCTCGCCGGAGTCATGCCGGCGGTAATCGCCGATCAGCGCTCGCGTGACGCCGAAGACGACGTCGCTTTCGAGATACTTGTCGTCGTCGACGAATATCTGAGTGATGAGCGTCTTGAACCCCGGCTTGAAACCAAGGAAATGGATATGTGCCGGCCTGTACGGATGGCGTTTCTGCACCCGCAGCATGTCTCCCACCGGACCATGCGTCGGGACCGGATAGCCCGCGGGCTTCACCGACCTGAAGCCGAAGCGGCCATCTGCGTCGGTCGTGAACTTGCCACGCAGGTTCATGTCGGCCTGAGTATCGTCCTGGTTCTCATAGAGCCCCACCGGCGAAGACTGCCAGACGTCGACTTCGACATCCGCGATGGGTCGCCCGTCGGGATCGACGACCTGGCACGACGTGAACAATTCGGCGCCAGCGGTGGGTGAACGAACGATCGATCCGCCGTTGGCCGTGCGGGGCGAATTCGCTCGCCAGAACGGCCCGAGGAGCGCGGCGGCCGTCTCGGTCGAGCCGGCGTTGCCGTTGTTCAGCATGCACACCAACGTTGAAAAGCCGATCGCGTCGGAGAACAGGACGGCCTCGTTGTGGGCATCGTTCGTGGCCTGGCCGATCCGATTGAGGAAATCGAGACCGTATTCGAATTCGCGTTCCGTCAGCTTCACTTCGCGGGCGAAAGCGTGGAGGTGCTTGACCAGGGCACCGGCCAGCTCGCGAAGCCTGACATCGTCGGCGCCTTGCATGGCGCGCAGCACGACCGGGGTGGCATCGTCGGCGCTTTCAATGATCCCGCCGGCGGATTGGCTCCCAAGAGCATCCATCGTCCATTCCTCCGTTTCCTGTTCCCTCGCGATCCCGAGACCGAGGACGGCCATTGGCTCCCGTGTTCCGGATCGGCTGCGAATGGGCACCGCCAGCGCATCATCGATGGTCAAGCACACGCGGATTATTATTTGAGCGACGCGGCCCGAATTAAAGCCATCAAACCGGAAGCCATCTTTGCATTCGGCGCAAACAAGGGTTCTCAAGCCGCGCTCTTGATCGGAGCCGGTCCGTGCCACGCCTCGCTGTTTGGAGATCACTTCAGGCTAGCCGCATGTCGCAGCGGCGCCCGGTCCCGATTGCTGCGCGCTACTCGGCCGCGCTTTCCTTCAGGACTTCCCTCATCGCCTTCAGCATGTAGTCGACGAACAGACGGATCCGCGGCGGAACCGGCTTGCTCGGCGCGAACACCGCATAGAGTTCGACCGACGAGCACTGATAGTCTGCCAGCATTTCGACGAGTTGCCTGCCAGCGATATCGTCGGCCACGTCCCAATAAGCCTCCCACGATACGCCTTCGCCCGACAGCGCCCAGGAACGCAGAACCGTCCCGTCGCCGCTGGACAGATTGCCGGCAACGTCGATGTCGAAGATCTCGTCGTCTTTCTTGAATCTCCATCGATCGATCAGTCGATGCCGGCGCGCAAGACGCAGGCAATTATGCGCGCGCAGGTCCTCGGGCGAATTGGGCACTCCCCTGCGGCCGACATAGGACGGCGATGCGCAGACGACCTGCCGCGTCGACGCGATCTTTCGGGCGATCATCGTCGGGTCGCTGGGCAGGCCGAAGCGGAATACGAGATCGCAATTGTCGGTTTCGTTCTCCAGACCGATATCCGAAAGCAACAGGTGCGCGTCGAGCCCGGGGTGTTGAGCCGTGAACGTCGACAGATGAGGGGCGATGTACCTTCGGCCGAAATCAGCCGGTGCCCCGATTCTCAGCAATCCCCGCGCAGCTCCGCCACGCGAAGCGACCTCGGCTTCCACGTCACGGATCTGATCGAGGATGGAACGGCATCGCTCATAGAGCAGAAGACCTTCGTCGGTGAGACGGAAACGGCGGGAGCTCCTTTCGGCAAGACGAACCCCCAACCTTTCTTCCATCGCAGACAATCGCCGACTGACGGCCGCTGGAGAGGATTGCAGTGCAAGCGCCGCAGCGGATATTCCCCCACTGTCGACGATGGCCCGAAAGAGCGCGAACTCGGAAGCCTCGTCCAATTCTTCCCCCTATTGTTCTTAAATCTCGCGCCGAAGCATACAACAGGGATGGGACTGAGATAGTCCTGAAAATTCCGGGCATCCATTTGAAAGATTGATACTTTCCAGGCGCCCGCGCGAGATCCGGCCACTCATTTCCGCTGACCGCAAATAGCCCTTTCGCTTCAGTCGCTTTCCGGCCTTCGCATGCGACCACATCATGCAGTACGGCCTGAAGGCCGGTCAGGCGGCAAAATAGGAGAAACAAGCATGCCCGTATCGCAGGAAGTCGGCGCACTGCTCGCCACGATGATCAAGAGGCCTCTCTGGGTGGTCCTGAACGCTCGAAAGGCATCGAGCGCCGAAATGGAGCCTTACGTCACCGAACATCTGCAATACATGAGCAGGCTCGAGGAGCAGGGATTGCTTTGGGCCTCAGGGCCGTTCATCGAGCCGGGAGTCGTGGTCGGCGACGGACTGACGATCTTCAATGTCGCTGAAGAAGCGGACGTCCACAGGCTGATGGCCGAAGAGCCGCTCGTGAAGCGCGGTCTGCGCAGCTACTCGGTGCGCAAGTGGGAAGTCCGCGAAGGCAAGATCTCCATTGAACTATTTCTTTCTCAGTCGCGCTTCGCTCTCGATTAGTCTGCGGAGCGGGTCGGACGAGAGCGGGCTACTAGTTCCCTTCGGTTGCGGATATTTGACGTCGGATCCAGCCGTGAGATGAATGCTCGCTCGAACCCCGATGCGATGGAAGGATGGCATGCGAAGAAATGGTCCAGCAGGTCCTTCTTCCAAGCGATGTAACGGGAATGCTCGGCGAGCCGGATCGTTGAGGAGAACGGCCTTGCCGATAGCGAGCCTATTTCACCGATGATCGCGCCTTGTGTCAGAACCCCTAGCCACTCTCCATCTCGTTCGACCTCCGCGCTTCCGTCTATAAGGACGATGATATCAGTCACCGGAGAGCCCTGGGAGGCAAGCAAGTCACCAGGAGCACCATCGTATCGCTCCGCGATCCCCATCAACCGTTTGAATGATGAAACACCAAGGTTGGAATAGATGCGATCGTAAAGGATCTTATCTTCGCCATGCAATGTGACCGGGCGCAGGTCCCAAAGAATGAGGAACAGCTGGAAGAGGTTCACCACCACCAGCAGGGAGCCCCAGACGAGGGACGCTTCCGATACGTGATCGGATGCGAGGAACGTCGCGGCAAGCAGAAACATCGCAGCGATCACCGACGCCGCGCGCAGCGCCGGCGCATTCTTCAGTCTCAGCAGTACGGCCGTTAGCGAATACGCATGGTGAAGGAACCGCACCGACGAGGTTCGTTCAAGTCTTCTGGAGTTCGCCTTCTCTTCGTGCGGCTGGCTCATGACGGTTACCATCGACCCCCTTGTTTGCACGCTCTTCGGCTCGAAGGACTCAAGTCCCAACCCAAAATACGACTCTTTCAGCCGACGCGATACACGTTTGCGAGCCAGCGCAGCTCCCACGAAGCCAGGCCGTGATTAAAGCCGTGCAAAATGCAAAACCGCTACCATCCTCGGAAAGATTAACGTCGTTCGCTCTCATACGGTGACCGGCAGCGATTGAACGAAAGCGAGATTCCGGTGCGACCGCCGACCAGCCACCGAGCGATCGTCATTCGCTAGTGACCGAGTAATAACGAAACCCATAGCCGGCATCGACGGCCTTACGGCCGAAAGAGGAAGCAGCGCATGACAACAGTATCAAAGTGCAGCGTCGCCGTTTTCGTGTTGCTAGGGGCGATATCGCCGACCCATGCCAGCCCTTGCGCGACTTCGATTGCGCGTGTTCAAGCCAAGGTCGATGCGGCCATCGAGAAGCGTGCAGCCACGGATGGCTGGAGACCCGAGAGCCTTGGCGCAACTCGCGGCTATCAACCCACGCCGCGTTCGTTGGCGGCGACAGAGGGGCATCCCGGTCTCGAGCTCGACATAGCGCTTGATTCACTCAACCGCGCTCGTGCCGCAGACAGCGTCGGTGACATCGACGTGTGCCGAACACAGCTTTCCTATGCGCGAGCCGCGCTGCGGTCGCAACGGCACTGAGTGATTGTGCAACAGACGGCGCAAGCGGAGCCTCAAGGACACCGCGGTTCCTGCCGCGATCTCTGGCAATCCGGCCGAAAACTCATTTGGACTACGATGGGTAGACACTTCACAACGAAAAGTCGGAAAGCATGGTGGTTCACGTCGCGAGCCAATGGCCGCACGATCCTGGCTGGCTGCGCGCTGACCGGCATCGCACTCCTTTGGTCCGAGCCAGCCGTCACTCAATCAGCTGTTTCGTCCAACATGCAGCCGTCGCTCGGCTTGGGCGCGGCATCACCGCTCAGTTCGAACCAGCGAACCAGCATTCCGCTCGGCGCCGCCGAACTTGCGACACCCGGGATAGCTCCGGTGGTCCCCTCGCAAAGTGTGACCGCGGGCACCTGCACCGACTATGGAAATTCCCGATCCTCGAGCGCCCTGTTCGATGGCGGCGGACTTTCGGGTAGCTCGTCGCCCTCCTGCTCCGACGCCAAGAACGCAGCTTCATCCGCATCCTCCGCGGCGTCGGTCGGACGCGTCGGGATTCCTCTAGGCACGACCGAACTCGGCAATGCCGGCGTTAGTCCACTTTCGCCAACGCCCCAGTGACGCGGAGTAGGACCATGAAACGAAGAGTTATCATCATCGGCACGATCGTCCTCGCCGTCCTCGTGGCCGGCGGCAGTTTCTGGCATTTCGACCGGCGATCGCAAGCTGAGCCGGTTCCCCTGCCTGCCGCGGTGCCTGTCGTAACGGCCACCGTCACCAGCAAGGACGTCCCGATCTATCTGCGTGGCATTGGTACGGTGATCGCCTACAACACCGACGTGGTCCGCAGCCAGATCCAGGGGCAGCTCACCCAGATCACCTTCACCGAAGGACAAACCGTCAAGGCAGGCGACCTGCTCGCGCAAATCGATCCGCGACCCTATCAGGCCGAGATCGAACAGCAGACAGCCAATCGCGACCGTGACGAGGCCCAGCTCATGAATGCGCAGGCCAATCTGTCCCGTTACACACAGCTCGGCGACAAGGGCTACGCTACCCCGCAACTGGTCGAGACACAGAAGGCACAGGTGGCGCAGCTTGAGGCTGCCGTAAAGGCCGATCAGGCGCTGATCGATCAAGCCAAAGTCCAGCTCAGCTACACCCGCCTGACTTCAGCCATCCCCGGCATCACCGGCGTCAGGCAGATCGACGTCGGCAACATCATTCATCCGACCGATCCCAGCGGTCTTGTCGTCGTGACCCAGATCGAGCCGATCTCGCTGCTGTTCACCCTTCCGCAGACGGACTTGCCGCGGATCCAGGAGCAGATGGCGAAAGGACCGATGAAGGTCATCGCCTACAGCCAGGACAACAAGATCAAGCTCGACGAAGGCAAGCTCCTGCTTGTCAACAACGAAATCGCCCAGACAACCGGCACCGTCCAACTCAAGGCAGAATTTCCAAACGCACAGCATCGGCTGTGGCCGGGACAATTGGTCAATGCCCGCCTGTTGCTGGAGACGCGCAAGAACGGCTTGACCGTTGCGGCGTCAGCCGTCCAGCAGGGTCAGAATGGATCGTATGTCTACGTCGTAAAGCCGGACAAGACGGTCGAGCTGCGCCCCGTCACGGTCGCAGAGATCAGCGAGGGCAAGGCGCTGATCGATCAGGGACTGAAGGCTGGTGAGGTCGTCGTGGTCGACGGCCAATACCGGCTCCAGGTGGGAAGCCGGGTCGAGGAACTGCACGGCAAGGCCGCGCGTGAAGCCGATTTGCAAAGCTCCGTGCAGGAGGCCATTCCATGAATCTCTCCGCCCCCTTTATTCTTCGGCCGATTGCCACTGCCCTATTGATGGCCGGCCTGTTGTTGTGCGGTCTCGCGACCTATCCCCTGTTGCCGGTCGGCGCATTGCCGAACGTCAACTACCCGACGATTCAGATTTCGGCGCAACTACCCGGCGCAGATCCGCAGACCATTGCCTCATCGGTCGCAACACCGCTGGAACAGCAGCTGAGCCAAATTCCCGGCGTCACGCAGCTGACTTCGTCAAGTGCGCTCGGCGTCGCTCAGCTCACCGTCCAGTTCGAACTCTCTCGCACCGTCGATAGTGCCGCAGTCGATGTCCTCTCGGCCATCAATGCCGCGAGCCCGTATCTGCCGCAGAATATCCCCTACCCGCCGACGATCCGGAAGGTGAACCCCGCCGAGACGCCGATCATGCTGATCGCGCTGACTTCGGAATCCCTGCCGATGACGATCGTCGACGCCTATGCCGAGAACATCATCCTGCCCAAGATTTCGCAGATTCCCGGAGTCGGCCTGGTCGGGATCGGCGGTCAGCAGAAGCCCGCCATTCGCATCCAGGTCAATCCGCAGGCGCTTGCCGCACGCGGGATCAGCCTCGAAGACGTGCGCAGCGTCGTCGCCGGCGCCAACGTCGATCTGCCCAAGGGCACGCTCAACAGCCCGCGCGTGACCTACACGCTGAACACCAACGACCAGCTCTTGAAACCATCCGCCTATGACGATCTCATCATCGCCTATCGCAACGGCTCGCCGGTGCGGTTACGCGACATCGGCACGGCGATCGAGGCGCCCGAGAACAACCTGCTGGCGGGATGGTACGGCAAACAGCCTGCCATCATCCTGGCCGTGCAGCGCGTCCCGGGAGCGAATGTCATCGAAACCGTCGATCGCATCAAAGAGCTCTTGCCGCGCCTGCAGGCTTCCGTCCCTCCCGCCATCAAGGTATCAATCGCCGCCGATCGCACCCAAACCATCCGCGCCGCCGTCTCTGACGTCCAGTTCACTCTGATGCTGACAGTGGCACTGGTGGTGATGGTCATCTTCGTTTTCCTGAGAAACTTCTGGGCCACCGTCATTCCGGCGATCACGGTTCCGCTGTCGCTGGTCGGTACATTCGCCATCCTCTATGTGCTCGGTTACAGCCTCGACAACCTGTCGCTGATGGCGCTATCGATCGCGGTCGGCTTCGTCGTCGACGACGCTGTCGTCGTGATCGAGAACATCGTGCGTCATCTCGAGGAAGGCCTTACGCCCATGCAGGCGGCGCTCAAGGGCTCGGCCGAAATCGGCTTTACCATTATCTCCATCACGCTATCTCTGATCGCGGTCTTCATTCCGTTGTTCCTGATGGGCGGCTATGTCGGAAAGCTGTTCCAGGAATTTGCGATCACGATCACCGCCTCGCTGATCCTCTCGCTGATCATTTCGCTTACGCTGACGCCGATGATGTGCGCACGTCTGCTCAAGGACGAATCGCGCAAGAAGCACGGCAGGCTCTATCTGCTGCTCGAGCGAGGCTTCGACGGCCTGCTCGCACTGTACGCACGCGGCCTGCGCGTGGTGCTGCGTCACCGCTTCACCACC
Organism: Bradyrhizobium sp. SK17; assembly: GCF_002831585.1. Lineage (GTDB taxonomy): Bacteria > Pseudomonadota > Alphaproteobacteria > Rhizobiales > Xanthobacteraceae > Bradyrhizobium. The sequence goes on from NZ_CP025113.1 coordinate 7,846,831, forward strand.
CTCATGGTCATGCTCTCGACGATCGCCCTGACTGGCTATCTCTACGTGATCATCCCCAAGGGATTTTTCCCGCAGCAGGATACCGGCCAGATCGTGGGCATTACCGAGGCCGCACAAGACATCTCGTTTCCGGCCATGGCCGAACGCCAACAGGCGATCGTCGACATCCTGTTGAAGGATCCGGCCGTTGAATCTGTGGCCAACTATATCGGCCCAGGCGGCCCGACCGCGACGCTCAATCAGGGGCGCGTCTTCATCGTGCTGAAGCCGAAGCCGGGGCGCAAGGTCAGCGCCGATCAGGTGATCAACCGGCTGAAGCCCAAGCTCGCCCGTATCCAGGGTATAGTGCTGTACATGCAGGCAGCCCAGGACATCACCATCGGCGCGCGCCTTTCAAAGACCGAATACCAGTATACGTTGACCGATGCGGATTCCGACGAACTCACCCACTGGTCTGCGATCTATCTGGAAAAGATTCGCGCGCTCCCTGGCATCGCCGATGTGGCGAGCGACCAGGCAAACGCCGACCCACTGCTCGACGTGACCGTCGATCGTGAGGTCGCATCGAGCTACGGCATACTGCCCTCGACCATCGATAACACCCTCGATGATGCGTTCGGTCAGCGCATCGTCTCCACGATGTTCACCTCGCTGAACCAGTACCATGTCGTGCTGGAGGTCAATCCGCGCTTTCAGTACGGTCCAGATGCGCTCAAGGACATCTATATCAATTCCGCCAGCGGCCAGCAGGTGCCCTTGAGCACGCTGGTGAAGAGCGTCATCAAGCCGGCGCCGATCCTCATCAATCACCAGAGCATGTTTCCATCCGTCACCATCTCGTTCAACCTGAAGCCCGGCGTCGCGCTGGGAGACGCGGTGGCGGCGATTCAGAAGATCGAGAAGGACACCGGCAAGCCCCAATCCCTCGCGACATCGTTTCAGGGCAATGCCCAGGCATTTCAGTCGTCGCTGAAGGGCACGCCGCTCCTGATCGGCGTGGCGCTGGTGGTGATCTACATCATCCTCGGCGTGCTCTATGAGAGCCTGATCCACCCGATCACGATCCTGTCGACCCTGCCCTCCGCCGGCATCGGCGCGTTGCTTCTGCTGATGGCCGTTCACATGGACCTCAGTGTGATCGCCATCATCGGAATCATCCTCTTGATCGGCATCGTCAAGAAGAACGGCATCATGCTGGTTGACTTCGCCCTCGAGCAGCAACGCCAGCATGGCCTGAGCCCTCGGGATGCGATCTACCAGGCTTGCACGCTGCGGTTCAGGCCGATCCTGATGACGACGATGGCCGCGTTGCTCGGCGGCGTACCCTTGATGGTCGGCACAGGCACCGGCTCGGAGCTCCGCCAACCGCTCGGCTACACGATCGTCGGCGGGCTGATGCTCTCGCAGATCCTCACGCTCTACACGACGCCGGTGGTCTACCTCTACCTCGACCGGCTCGGCAGCTGGCTGACGAGGAGCAAGCCGCAAGCCGGCGATCCGCCCGGTTCGCCCGCGGCCAAAAGCGCGACAGAATTGAGCCATGAACCCGCTTGACCAGTTCTGCGGCGGCTGCAGAACGGCCGATACCGCGGTATCGGCCTCATAGCCAAGGTTATAGGAAAGAGAGGACGAGGGTAGAATACAGCGCACTGGGCTCCTGAGATAGCAATCAACCGCGGAATGGTCCTCGTCCCGAGACGAGAATTGGTTCCGGATGTTGAGCTTTCAAGAGCAGGCAAATGTCAAACGCTATCTCTACGTCTTCGTCCCAATGGCAGGAAGGCCGGTTCCCAGCGTCAATCACTGCGGTCGCGCAGCAATTGGACCCGTGGAACGACGATCTCGGCCTAACCGAAGAAATCCAATGGCGCGAGGCCGATTCGCCTGAAGGCCATTGTCAGATCAAGGCGTCAAGATGGGTCGCTGATCGTGGCAGCCCTCGAAATGCGCACTCCGTCACGCCTGACCACTGCCATATCGTCAGCGTCGCGATAAAGCCCTCGCGTGTCAGATTGGCCGCGGGCTCGGAGATCATCTCCGAAGGCTTGATGGCGCCCGGCACGGTGCATGTGAGCGCTCCCGGCCAGCGATTGACCGCACGGTTTAGCCCGCCTTTCGATTTCCTTCATTTCTATGTCGACAACCAGTTCCTCATCGAGCAACGGCTGATACACGACGGAACAAGCGAAGGCCGTCCGGCGTCGCCTTTCCGCGACCCGCTGGCGGAAAAGTGTGGCCGGTCATTGCTGGATTTCGGCGAGTATTGCCATCCCGAATACGTAGCGAGCATCAGCAAGGCGATTGTGGTTCGCGCGCTGACACACCAACAGGGCAATCGGACCTGCGGCGGGCTGCCCAAGTGGAGACTGCAACGATTGGAGCGCTATCTTGCAGATAACATCGGAGGCCAGGTAAGCCTCCAGAATATGGCCAACGCTGCGGGCCTCTCTCGAATGCACTTCGCAGCGCAATTTCGTGCAACGACGGGATTCAAGCCGCACGAGTATCTGCTTCTGAAGCGCGTGGAGCAGGCCAAGATCGTCATGATGGAAACGAAGATGCCGCTGGTCGAGGTGGCGCTTTCCGTCGGATTCAGCGCGCAGGCACAGTTCTCGACCGTGTTCAAGCGATTCACCGGGCAATCGCCGGCTCGCTGGAAACAGGAATTTCAATCCGCCACCGCGTGAGGACCGAATGACCTTCCAGATCTCGCAACGAGGCAAGACATGCTGGAGGACAGCGCGAACCTTGCTCGACGCGGCGAAGCCATCACCGACCATGTGATCGCGGATCAGCTTAAGGCACGTGCCGACGGCTACGAGCGTCGGGCCCATCGTGCCACGAGTGAGACCATGCATGAAGGAGCTGAACATGGCTCTCGTGTATTTCCACTGCTCCAATGACAGGGAGCTCCTGGTGGATCACCGCGGCGCGATCGTAAGCAATCTTGCCGAGGCGCGTGATCAGGCGACCGGTGTAGTGAGATCCCTTGCTTCCGCACGCCGTCTGGAAGACTGGCGACGCTGGGTCTTGCACGTCAACGATGATCTCGGCGACGAGCTATTCGTCGTCCCATTCGCCTTCGTGCTCGGCAAGTCATTGAAGCTGCCGCGCTCACGGTTCGGCCGTCGTTAGCACCGTTTCGCCGACACCCAAACGCGATCGGCTACAGCAGGCTCATTACGTGAGATCCGAACTTGCTGCGGCCGCCGCAACTGCTTGCTCGACCGCCGAGCTCGCGCTCGTTCCGTTGTTCATGATCGAGCCGGCCTGAGCGTGATGGTGTCGAGCTCGGCGAACGCCGTCCGCCCGCCGCTCGCTGAACGAGCGATCTCTTCCTCTTCCAAAGATCAGGGTAAGTCGCGCGCTCAAGGTGTTGCCAGCTTTGAAGAATTGCGCAGCCGACACCATGCAAATTCCAAAAACCTGGGCGCTCCGAAAATACGACGATCGCCTTCCGCTGCATTATCGAGCGCGTAGGGCTGCCCCGGCCCAAAGGAGAAAGTGATGAGCAAGACCAATACGAGTGCAGCTCCAGGCGTTCCGAACCGTCCGACGCCGAGCTTTGGCAATCCAGATCTGCCGCCGGAGGGACGACTGAACACCGCAGGTAATCCCGAAAGCCTGCGCAGCGACGGCCCACGCAACCAGTTTATCGATAGCCAGTTCCCCTCGCAGCTGGACCCGCCTGCCACCGACATCAGCACTCAACCCTTCTTCTGGTCGTCGTTCAATATCTCGCCCAAGCGGATCCAGAACGGAGGCTGGGCCCGCGAACTGACGTCTGAGGACTTCACGATCTCGGAGGAGATCGCCGGCGTCAACATGCACCTGGCACCAGGCGGTATCCGCGAATTGCACTGGCACCAGACCGCCGAATGGGCCGTCATGACGCGCGGAAAATGCCGCATCACGACCATTGACGCGCTTGGCCGCCCCAGCGTCGACGACGTCGAAGAGGGCGACCTATGGTATTTCCCGGCGGGCCTGCCGCACTCGCTCCAGGGCCTCGGCCCCACCGGCGCGGAGTTCGTGCTGGCTTTCGACAGCGGCAAGCAGTCCGAAAGCAACACCCTGCTTTTGACCGACTGGCTCGCACATACCCCGCCCGACGTGCTGGCCAAGAATTTTGGAGTGCCCCAAGAAACATTCCGCAACATCCCGCTCAATAATCTCTGGATATTCCAGGGCACGTTGCCGGGAAGCCTGGCAGCCGACCAGGCTGCTGCGGGCGTTCAGCCCCATACCGAGCCGGTGATCTTCCGTCTGTCACGATCCAAACCGGTCAAGGAAAACAGCGGCGGCCGCATTCAGATCGCCGACAGCACCAACTTCACGATCTCGAAGACGATCGCATCGGCTCTCGTTACCATCGAGCCGGGAGGGATGCGCGAGTTGCACTGGCATCCGAATGCGGATGAATGGCAATACTACCTTCGTGGGCAGGCCCGGATGACGGTGTTCAACACCGGACCCAAGGCGACCACGAACGATTTCCGCGCCGGCGACGTCGGCGTGGTGCGCAAGAGCCTTGGCCATTATGTCGAGAATACCGGCACCGACGTTCTGCAGTTCCTCGAGTTATTCCGCGCCGACAGGTATGAGGAGGTGTCGCTCGCCGAATGGTTCGGACACCTCCCGCCCGAGCTGCTGATGCAGCATTTGAATCTGACTCGGGAGGACGTCGAGAAGCTGCCAAAGGGCCGTCGCGGCATCGTCCCCGTCTGATCGTTCAGCACAAGCCGTGAAACCAACCTCGGAGCCCGCGTCGGCACGGCGCGGGCTCTGAATAGGGGAAAGATCATGACCGTTCAATCGATCGACGACGCGCGTGACGCCATCAGCAAGATCTTTCGCGACCACTGGCAGTTGTTCCTGGTTGAAGGAATTGTTCTGGCCATACTGGGTCTTCTTGCGGCAGTTCTGCCGTTAGCGACGGGCTTTGCCATCACTATCCTGTTCGGCTGGCTTTTTCTGTCCAGCGGCATTGTCGGATCAATCACCACCTTCGCAATGCGCCGAGCACCGGGTTTCTGGTGGTCCCTGCTCTCCGCTATCCTCGGCATCGCGGCCGGAGCATGGCTTCTCGTCCAGCCCGCGCTCGGCCTGGCGTCACTGACATATCTGTTGATCGCGTTCTTGCTTGTCGAAGGAGGCGTCACAATCATGTTTGCACTTGAGCATCGCGGAGCGCTGTCGGGAAGGTGGGAGTGGATGCTCGTGAGTGGAGTCGTCGACCTGCTGCTCGCGGGCGTCGTCTTCGCCGGTCTGCCCGGGACGATAGCATGGGCGCTGGGATTGATCGTCGGTATGAACCTCGTATTCGGCGGCGCCTCCATGATCGGCATGGCACTCGCCGCACATGCGGAATTGCCATAGCGTGTCGTGGTGGGCCCGTCCCTGGCGCGCAATGCGCCAGGTCAATGGATGCGATCGTGAATAACAACTCCGCGGCAACTGCCCGCTCGCTCAGCGATCGAGGCTCCCGACGGCCGGTTGCCCTTCGAATGATCCTCGATCCACTTTTCAGCAGCGATGAACCTACCATGTTCGTCGTTTGCACCACCCTCCGTAGGCCGCGAGGAACCGTCTGCAAATGACCGCAATCATCCAGGACACAGCTTCGGTTCTCTTCGTGCTGGCGCTCGGATACTTCTCCGGAAAGCGCAGTATGTTCACGCAGGATCAAGCCGAGGGATTCAATCGCCTGGTGTTGAATTACTGCTTGCCTGCGATGCTTTTTGTCTCAATCGCGCATTCAACCAGACAGCAGTTGTGGTCCGACCGCACGACGCTCGTCGCCGCGGCGATCGTGCTCATGGGCTGGTACCTCGCAAGCTTGGCGGTCGCGAAGTTCTTTTTCGGCCACAGCCGGGAGGAGGCCGTTATCGCTGGTCTAAGCGCCAGCACGCCCACCGTGGGATTTCTAGGCATCGCCGTCCTTGCGCCGCTATTCGGTGCTGGAGCGGCGCTGACCGTTGCAACAGTCGCGCTGGTGGTAAATCTGGTTCTAGTGCCGCTCGGGGTGATCCTCGCGGCGCCCGCCAGCACCAAACTATCAGCTGCGCTGATGCAGGCGATCGAGCAACCGATCGTAATCGCGCCAATGATCGCGACGGCGATGGTCGCGGCGGGAATTCGATTTCCGAGCGTCGCCGACGCGCCGCTCGCGTTGATCGGTCATGCGACTTCGGGCGTCGCGGTGTTCACGGCAGGCCTGGTGCTTGCAGCCCACACGTTTCGGCTCAACCTTGAAGTCGCCTGGAACGTCGTCATCAAGCTCGTGCTGATGCCGGCTTCCATGCTGGCGCTCGGGCTCGCCTACGGAATCGGCGGCGAGATGCTCGAACAGCTGATTTTGATCGTAGCTTTGCCGCCTGTATTCGCAGGCATGATTCTCGCCGTGCGCTACAACACCTATGTCGAAATTGCGTCCTCGACCCTCATCACGAACACACTACTGTTCGTTGTTGCCGCGCCCGCGTGGATTGCCGTCGCCCGGTCGTTCGGAGCGTAGCAGCCGCAATGCTCACGCCAAACTCAACAAGCTTGCTGAGCTCCAATGCTGTGACGGGCGTCGCGATCTGCATCCACCGTCTGTCTAGCGAGATGTCGACCGCGTTTTCTTGAATGGCCGGAGCGATGGCTCCAAATCCCCGATGCTGGAAGCAGTGCTCCTTTGTTGTCGAAGCTCGCCTCTCGGAGACTCGAATTATGCGACTATCAGTTGAGCCGAACGGCTGGCTGCATCAGTTCGGCGCCCCTCTTACCGTCCGCAATTTCCGCCGCTATGTCACCGGCCAAGCGCTATCGCTGATCGGCACATGGGTGGAGACTGTCGCCCAGGGGCTCCTGGTCCTGCAACTTACTCATTCGGGGCTCTTGCTCGGACTGACGACCGCGGCGCGCTACGCCCCGGTTCTCCTGCTGTCCCCGTATGCCGGGCTGCTGGTTGATCGTTATGACAAGCGCTGGGTGCTGCTTGTCACCCAGATCGGCCTCGGCGGCGTCTCATTCCTGCTCGGCCTTGCCGTCCTCACCGGGGAGGTGGGTCTCTGGCAAATCACCATTCTTGCTATTGTCTTTGGGACCCTGAGCGCCGCTGACAACCCCGCGCGTCTGGCATTCGTATCCGAAGTCGTGGGCCCTTCCCTGGTCCGCAACGCCATCGCCCTCAATTCGACATTGGTCAACGTCGCCCGCGTTCTGGGCCCCACGATTGCGGCCGTTGTCATCCACTCGGCAGGTATCGGCTGGTGCTTCGTGATCAACGCGGCAAGCTTCCTTCTTGTTGTTGGCTCGCTGCTTACGCTCGATATTAGCCAGTTGCACCCGACTGACCCGATTGGCTCGGTTCGCGGTCAATTCCGGGATGGGCTTAGGTATGCCGCCACGATCCCGGAGATAATCCGTCCGCTGCTTATGATGGCACTCGTCGGTACTCTCGCCTTCGAGTACGAAGTCACCTTGCCTCTCTTGGCCCACGGCACGTTCCACGGCGGCCCCGACGCCTACTGCTGGCTGTTGCGGGCATTCGGAATCGGAGCCGTGATCGGGGGTGCTTGGGCCGCCGGCAGGTCTCGAACTGGCGTTATTCCTCTTACCAGGGTCGCCTTCTCCTATGCCGCCGCAATGATGACGCTCGCCCTGAGCCCCACCTTGTGGGCTGCAGTCATGGCCGCAGGCCTAGTCGGTTTGGCCACCATCTTCTTTCTCACAACCGGCAACTCCACGGTTCAGCTGGCCTCCGAACCACGTTACCGGGGCCGGATCATGGCTTTGTGGTCCTCCGCACTGGTAGGCAGCACTCCGATTGGTGCGCCTATTGTCGGAGCCGTTTCGCAGGTCTTCGATCCGCGCGCCGCGATCGCTCTCGGCGCCATTGCCTGCTTGATTGCAGGTGTCATTGGCAGGTCCGGCCTCCCGAAGTTCAGGAAGGCCAGCTCAACGACGGTCGAGCCCAAAGAGCCGAGCATCAAACGGGGCGCTTGAGCAATTTAGTCACGGTTGCCGTCGTCAGACCATATAATACGATCATGATCGAGCTGTGAGATCTGCTTCTGAGATCACCGAGGTTCGTGACAAGCAGCTTGGGTCACGCTTGTGCGATCCTATTATCGTGGACGCCCGGCTCACCCAGTTGTTGCCCCGGGGTTGCGGCCAAAATCCTCTAATCTTACTGCCTGGTGACACCGAATAGTGTACGAATTCTTTGCCAGATCGCAGATTACTAAAAATCCGGTCGAGCTTCTATCTGGCGGGACCATGCCGCCCCATTGCCTCAAACGGGATGTGCAGTCAGAATGAAAAGATCCGACCTCCCCCAACCCTGGCCCCCGTCGCCCACGACTTTCTATGCGGCGGCGGTTGTGTCCGTTGCTCTTGCGATCATCCTTGCTCAGTTCCTAACCTATCTCCTGAAAGCCGAGGCCATCGCAACCCCTCTGCTTTGCGCAATCATCTTCACTTCATGGGCCGGCGGTCTGCGACCGGCGTTACTGGCGATTGCGCTCGCTCTTTTGTCCTTTCACTACTACCTTGCGCCGCCGATCGATTCATTTGTCTGGAAGGATCAGCTGTACGGATTGGACATCTCCGAGATTCCCCGTCTAGCTTTGTTCCTCTTCGTATCTGTCGTTGTCGCCGTAGTCGTCTCTGCACAGAAGAGAGCAGGACAGGAGCTTCGGCGTTCTCGCGACGAACTCTGCGTGGCGCTGAAGGATCAAAAGCGAACTCAGGCCGCGCTCGAGCGAAGCGAATTGTACCTGAATGAGGCACAGCAGCTGAGCAGCACTGGCAGCTTCTGGTGGAATGTTGCCAATGGCGACGTAATCTGGTCGGACCAGATGTTCCGAATCCTTGGAATGGACCAGAGCATAACGCCAGCTCTGGAATTTATTGACCAGCGCATTCATCCGGAAGACCGAGCGGCCGTGCACGCGGTCCTTGACCGAGCATCGCGCAAGGGCACGGATTACGATCATGAATATCGACTCTTGTTGCCGGATGGCTCCGTGAAATACGTCCATGTCGCCGCCCGAGGTCAAAGAGGTGCATCGGGCAATATCGAGTTTGTCGGTGCGATGATGGATGTCACGGCCGTAAGAAAAGCGGAACGGAAGCTGCGACGCAGCGAGGCGTATCTGGCTGAGGCTGAGCGCTTGAGCCATACCGGGAGCTGGGCCTGGGATGTGCGCGGTCGCAAGTTCGTGTATCGGTCCGCAGAAGTATTCAACCTGTTTGGGATCGATTTGAAAGACGACAGCATGTCACCCCACCCCTTCCCTGACCGCATCGCGCCCGAAGATAAGGAACGGGTTTTCGATTCTGCACGGCAGGCCGTTCGAGAGAAAAGAGACCTCGAAGTCGATTTTCGCATAACGCTGCCTGATGGAGCGATCAGATACATCCATACGATTGGGCATCCATTCTTGGGCGCGGACGGCGAAGTGGAGCAACTGGTCGGTACCCATGTCGATGTTACCGAACAGCGCCTCGCCAACGAGAAGCTGCAAAACGCATTCGACGAAATCAAGAGATCAGAAGATCATCTTCGGCTGGTCGTCGATACAATTCCAGCGCTGGTCTGGCGTGCGGGCCCTGACGGGGTCCCCGACTTCCTCAATCAGCCAGCGCTAGACTACACCGGCCTCAAATTGGATCAGGCAGAGACCGGGTGGCCCCGCGCTTTTCATCCGGACGACAAGAAGGGAATGTTGCAGAAATGGACTGCGATACAGCAGTCCGGCATGCCTGGCGAACTCGAAGCTCGACTCAGACGCTTCGATGGCGAGTATCGCTGGTTTTTGTTCCGCGCCGAACCGTTGCGCAACAGGACGGGTAATATCATCAAATGGTACGGTTCATCGACCGATATTGAGGATCTGAAGCGGGCGGAGGAAGAGCTGCGGCGCAGCAAATCCAGGTTGGTCGAAGCACAGCGCGTGAGTCAAACCGGCAGCTTCCTCTGCAACATCTCGACCGGCGAACGTATCGGCTCCAAGGAATTCTTCCGGATCCTCGGATTTGCCGACCCCCGCCCGGTCACGTTCAAGATGGTTATTCAGCGCGCTCATCCGGAGGATCGGGCCTTCGTGGAACAGACCATCAAGCGCGCATTTTGCGAGAGGCGGGACCTTGACTACGAACATCGCTTGCTGATGCCCGATGGCTCCGTCAAGTTTGTCCATGTTGTAGCTCACGCCAGCGAAGATCGTGGAGGCCAGCTTGAGTATGTCGGCGCCATGGTCGATGTCACTGCAACCAAGCAGGCCGAAGCAGAGCTCAATCAGGCACAGGCGGAATTGGCGCGCGTGATGCGCGTGACAACATTGGGAGAAATGACAGCATCGATTTCTCATGAAGTGAACCAGCCGCTCGCCGCCGTCGTCAATGCTGCCGGAGCCTGTTTGCGGTGGCTCGGCGGGACCACTCCTAACCTGGACGAGGCACGCCAAGCCGCCCAATGGATTATCAAGGAGGGAAACAGGGCCGCCGAGGTGATACGACGCGTCCGCGCGCTGGCGAAGAATGCCGAGCCGCACAAGGAGCCGCTCGATATCAACAGCATCGTGGACGACGTGATGGCGCTGGTGAAGCGCGAGCTTGCCGCGCGCGACGTTCGCTGGCGGCTGGAGCTGGCGTCCGCGGCGCCGGTGGTGCTGGCCGATCGGATCCAGCTGCAGCAGGTCGTCATCAACCTCGTGATGAACGGCGTCGAAGCAATGCAGTCGATCTCGGATCGGCCGCGTGAACTGATCATCCGATCCTGTCAGAACGACGCGCAACGGGTGGTAGTTGACGTGGTGGACTCCGGCGTGGGAATATCTGCCGAAGGTGCCGACAAGTTGTTCAATGCGTTCTACACGACGAAATCCGGCGGGATGGGCATGGGCCTTTCGATTTGCCGCTCGATCATCGAAGCGCACGGCGGACGTTTGTCCGCCACCAACAATGCCGGGCCCGGCGCAAAATTCCAATTCGCGCTGCCATTGTACAAGGAGGCACCGTGACGAGCAGCTCCAGGCCGCAGCGCGATCCGGCAACTGCAATGGAGCGCGTCGTCTTCGTCATCGATGATGATGTGGCGGTACGTGAGACCATGAGCAGCCTCTTCCGATCCGTAGGTCTGCGGGTGGAGCTATTCAGCTCAACCCAGGAATTTGCACGATTCAAGATTCCTGAAGCGGCGAGTTGCCTGGTGCTCGACGTCAGATTGCCTGGCCTCAGCGGCCTCGACTTCCAGGTCGAGCTGGCCAAGGCCGATATGCGTATTCCGATCATCTTCATGACCGGTCACGGGGATATCCCGATGTCGGTTCAGGCCATGAAGGCAGGCGCTGTCGATTTCCTGACCAAGCCGTTTCGCGACCAGGAGATGCTGGACGCCGTCGTCCGAGCGCTCGAGCGGGACCAGAAACGGCGCGACGGCGACAAGATCGTGGCCGAAGTCCAGGCCCGGTTCGAGACGCTGACATCGCGCGAGCGAGAGATGATCGCCCATGTCGCAGATGGCTTGCTGAATAAGCAGATCGCCGCAAAACTTGGCGTCGCTGAAATCACGGTGAAGGTTCATCGCGTCAATATGATGCGAAAGATGCAGGCTCGCTCGGTGATTGACCTTGTCGGAATGGCCGACCTGCTTGGACTCAGACGCCCAAAAGGCTGAATAATTCTATACCCAGGTATCATTTTTTCCGATCGCCGTTTGTGGTGCAATCCGGTGTCACGGTGGTGCTTGCGCACACGCCGGTGTCAGCATCCAGGAAAGATCGATTTGCCGAAGCTTTCGCTCATCGCGATCATTGATGACGATGAATCCGTCCGCGTCACGACCAATAGCCTCGTGAGGTCGCTCGGATATGTCGTGCATACTTTCGCATCTGCCGAGGCGTTCCTGGAGTCGAACCAGCTTGACGACTTCGCGTGCGTCATTGCGGATGTCCAGATGCCGGGCATGAGCGGCGTCGAGTTGCAGGATCATCTGAGAGCGCAGGGTTCCCGCCTTCCATTCATCTTCTTCACAGCATTTCCCGATGAGAAAACCCGTGCAAAGGCTCTTGCAGCCGGAGCGGCCTGCTATTTGACCAAGCCATGTGACGGCGACAGCCTTGTCCATTGCTTTCAGGAAGCCTTCAGAATCCACAACGGCTGAACCGGAAGATCGGGGGCTTCGCTTCCGGCCATGAGGCAATTTCTCCGGGCGCAGGCTCACCACGCGCCGACCGATCATCGCCTTTCTCCGTCCTACCAATGTCCCGCCGAGCAGCCCAACGGTGGACCGCGGATCCGCAATGCTGCCCTTGAAAGACCGGGCTCTGTGAGCTGCCACAGCGAGCAATCAGGTGGCCGGCGAACTCGAAACTGCCCGGGATGTGCAGGTAGCGTGCGACACGCCGGGATACCTATACCAGGGTATCGGACACGTACCCCACGAACCCATGCGATCGAAACGCTTGCAGAATGGAGGCGTTTCATGACGCCCGCTATCAGTGGCGCACTGGACATGAAGCGATACAGCGACCTGACGCCGTCATAGCCTTGGCATAGCGGCAAGGTCCCGCTGGTCCATCTGGCGATCGACAGGAGCCCACGATGACGACGGCTGCGACGACAAGTCTGCGCGCCGACAGCAATACGCCGGCGGCCGTCTCTGCGATTTCCGGTCCGAACAGCCATCTGCTTCTGGCTCTCGGACTGGCCACCTGGATGGAGTTCTACACCTTTGACGGCGTGAACCTGGTGCTCCCGGACATGGCCGGCACGCTCGGCCTCTCGCAGGACGAGGCGAGCTGGATTCTGACGACCTACCTTTCAGCGATGCTGTTCGGGGTGCCGTTGTCGATCTGGATGGCGGGCCATGTCGGTTACCTCCGTTACATCGTCGGCTGCGCAGTGCTCTTTGCGGCGACTTCGGTCGCCTGCGCCGCGGCCCCTGATTTTGGGACGCTTCTGCTCATTCGTGCGGTTCAAGGCTTTGCCGGAGCCGGACTGACCCAGTGGTGGCGCGCAAGCGTCTACATGCTGATGCCGCTGCCCGAGCGCAGCCGATCCATGATGCGCATTTCCATCATGCTCTATCTGGCAACGGCGACCGGGCTGATCTTCTGCGGCTACGTCACGGACAATTTCAGCTGGCGGCTGATCTTTCTGCCCAACGTACTGTTTGCCGCAGTGGCCATTCGGCTGCTGCTCCGGCATTTCCCCGACCTTCCCCGTCCCACCGACGCTCGTGAAATGAACGCGGACAAGCTCGGGATCTTGCTGCTCGGCATCGCGCTCATTTCGCTGCAAATCGTACTCAGCCGTGGCGAGATCGATGACTGGTTCGGATCGGTGCGGATCCAGTTGCTCACATGGAGCGGGTTGATTGCGCTGCTTCTGTTCACGACCTGGCAGCTCAGTGCGCGCAATGCAACGCCGCTGCTGCAATTGAGGCTTCTGGCAAACCGGAACGTGCAGGCGGCCGTATCGCTTGGCCTGCTGGCCGGCATAATCCTCACCGGCAGCCTGTACGCCTTGCCGGAGTTCCTCCGCAACGTCTTTCCCAATGCCTTGAGCGCATCACAGGCCGGCTCGATCATGTGCGCCTATGCCCTGACCGCAGCCGCGATCAGGCCGTTGGTCACCCCCATGATTGCACGGTTCGGCCAGCGCAAAGCGATGGCCTTTGCCTTCTTCATGCTCGTCATTTCGATGTTGCTGTTCGCGCGGTTGATGACGACCGGAACGCCTGCTTTCTACTATGTGCTTCCACTGATCCTCTATGCCTTCTGCCTGGCCCCGATGCTCTCGGCGATAGCAAGCGGCACGATCGCCAAAGTGCCGCTGGCAAGCCAGCTCGACGCCGTCGCGATCTACATGAGTTTTCGCCAGTTCGGCGCGTCCTTCGGGATTACGCTGGTGACCATTCTCCTGGACCGGCGCGAGACGCTGCATTCAACTCGATTGTTCGGCCATCTGAGATATGGCGGCCACCGCGCACAGGAATGGATGGCCCAGGCGGCGCACTTTGCGGTCGCTCGCGCGGGACAGTCCGCTGTCGAAGCACAGAACATGGCGTTCGGCATGCTCAATCGGGAGGCGAGCCGCCAAGCCGCGACGCTCGCTTACGCCGACGCCTTCCTGTTCATGGCGGCGGTCGGCCTTGTAGCGCTGTGTTTCGTCCCCCTGATGTCTCCAAGTCGGCGAGCAAAACAATGATTCAGGTAAACGCCCCCTTGACCTCCAATCCCGCTGCGGACAACGGATCGTCGGCGAAGCGAGCGGACGTCACTGACCCCGGCCGTCCCACGCGAGACACCTCGCCGGAGGCGAAGCCCGAGGAATCGGTATCCCGTCCCAAACTGCGTGTCCCCGGCTGGACCCTGGCGATCGGCGGCGTCCTGATCGCTGCAGCGACCTATCTCTATGTGCCCAGTCTTTTCGCGATCAAGACCGACGACGCGTCATTCCAGGCGAACACCGTATCGGTGATGCCGAAGGTCGCAGCTTATGTCTCGGTGCTTCACGTGACCGACAACAGCAGCTTCACGGCAGGAGAACTCCTGGTCGAACTCGATCCCCGTGACTTTCAGGCGGCGGTCGATATGGCGACCGCGTCCCTGCAAAGCGCGCAAGCAGCACAAGCCAACGTTGAAGCGCAGCTCGCCGAACAGAATCAGGTTATCGCATCGGATGCTGCCAACCTCGACGGCGATCGCAGCGCATTGGCGTTCGCACAACAGCAACTGAAGCGTTATCAGCAGTTGGCCGACGATGGCTCCGGCACCGTGCAACGGTCGCAGCAAGCCGTGTCGGATTTTGCCGACCGGCAAGCCGCTCTTCAGCGTGACACCGCGATACTGGCGGCGGCGCAGGCACAAAGCGAGGTGTTGCGGACCCAGGTCGAAGAGGCGAAGGCAAACATTGCCCGCGCGCAAGCGGCGCTCGATCAGGCTAAGCTGAACCTGTCATACACCAAGATCTATGCGCCAACCGCGGGAACGGTCGCGAGCCGCTCCGTCCAAGTCGGCGACTTTGTTCAGCCCGGTCAAAACCTGTTCTTTGCCGTTCCAAAGCGGATCTACATTTTCGCGAACTACAAGGAGACGCAGCTCACGCACATGAGAGTCGGGCAGCCCGTTTCGATCAGTGTCGACGCGTTCCCCAACCACACTTTGCACGGTCACATCGAGAGCTTTCAGCGTGGAACGGGTTCGAACTTTGCGCTGCTCCCCCCGGAGAACGCCACCGGCAACTTCGTCAAGATCGTTCAGCGTGTCCCGGTCAAGATCGTCATCGATGACTTCGACAATATTCCCGGCCGTCTCGGGCCGGGAATGTCGGTCGAAACGACCGTGACGATCCGGCCGCCTCCTCGCTGGTTGGCTTGGCTGCTTTGATCTTGCCGGGAAACAGGTTCGCAGGAGCGGCCATCATCAATTCGATCAATGAAGGGGCTTCCGATGGCCTGGCTCAATGACTTCAATGCGGCGCTGGTTTCGAAATTGCAGCCCCTGTTTTGTACATATGCAATGCATTGGATCGCATTGCTTTGCTTGTGCAGCGCCTATCTGCAAGGCGGATTGACGAAAGCGCTCAATTTCGGCGCCGCACTTGAGGAGATGAAGCAGTTCGGCCTGAAACCGCCGGCTCCACTGGCGTTGGCGGTGATTGTCATGGAAATTGGAGCATCGGCCCTGGTTCTGGGCGGTGTTTTCCGTTGGGTGGGAGCGCTCGCGCTTGCAGCCTTCACCTTATTCGCGATGTTTGTCGCCAACCGCTTCTGGAATATGCCGCCGCCGAAGCGATACGCGAGCGAAAACACCTTCTTTGAGCACCTTGGTCTCGTCGGGGGTTTCGTTCTGGTTGCCTGGCATGACTTGCTGCGATGAAGGGACGGCCGATTCCGATGAGCTTAGTTCGTTCACGCGAGGAGAGGCCATGACGTCCGTATGCAAGGAAACCGGCGCGTTGTTGATCGCGATGACCACGAAGCTGCTGTCGGTCGTCTTCAGCACGGCCGAGGTCTCCAACGCCCATCTTTTCCGGTCGACGTTCCAGTTCCACCTGCCGTTGCAACGGAGCGAAGGATGATTGCCGATGATGCAGGTCGCGCGACCGAATCGGTGCCGCCGCACGAAGCTTCGTTGCCCGCTTGGGTACCGGGGCTGTTGAGCTTCGTCGCGGGCTACGTCGATAGCTTCACCTTCCTGGCCCTGTTCGGATTGTTTGTTGCGAACGTCACGGGAAGCTTCGTCACTGCCGGCGCCGAACTCGTCATCCACGATATCGGCATCGCCGGAAAGATGCTTGCCGGTTTGGCATTTCTGGTTGCCGCCGCGCTGGCCGCCGGACTGATCGGCACCATTCGCGAACGAGGCGGCGCGCCGCTGCCGTGGATGCTCGCGGTCGAGGCGGCGCTTCTCACCGTCTTCAGCGTTTTGATGCTTTTCGGAGGGCCACTCGGCGGGGCGAGCGATTGGCACGGCATCGTGGCCGGCCTATTTGCGGCGATGGCCATGGGTACTCAGAGCGTCATTGTGCGGCTGCTCATGCATGGGATTCCACAGACCAACGTCATGACGGGGAACATGACTCAGCTCGGCATCGAGATCACCGGCCTTTTGCTGGCCTGGCGACGGGCGCGCGCGGCCAACGATCTGGAGACCCGAAAGGAATTCATCGTCATCAGGACACAAATGCTAACCGTCTTGGCCACCGAAAGCGGATTTATGCTGGGCGCCTCATGCGGTGCCGCCGCCTATGCGGCCGTCGGATTGGCGGGAACGCCACTTGCCATTGTTCTCGTTGCCGGACTAGCGATCGGGGCCCTCTGGCGCAAGCGGACGGCGTGAAGCCCACGAACCGCTGCTTCCCAAATGGCCTTATGCTCCTCGGGAAGCCCGACGCGCAAATGCGGCATGATCACGCTCCCAAATAGGCGGCGATGACCCGCTCGTCGCGGCGGACCTCGTCCGGATGGCCGGTCATCAGGCCCCGTCCGCGATCCAGAACGACGACTCGATCGACACAGTTCATGACCAGATCCATGTCGTGCTCGACCAGAAGAACCGACATTCCAGCCCGCTTGAGACGATGCAGCAATGTGACGAGCTTGAGCTTCTCGCCCGTACGCAGGCCCGCGGCCGGCTCGTCCAGCAACAGAAGCCTCGTCGGCTGATCAGCGCTCGTGCGACTTCCACGAGCCGGGCCTGCCCCATTGCGAGACGTGATGCCGGCTCGTGCGCCAACCCGTCCAGTTCGACGATCTCCAGCGCACGCCAGGCCTTGGCGAAGGTCGCGGCCTCCTCGTTGCGGTCGAACGCGAGCATTCCGGAGATTATTCCGGAACGGCCCTGTGCATACGCGCCGAAGGCCACATTCTCGAGTACGGTGCGCTCTGGCACGATGCGAACATGCTGGAACGTGCGGGATACACCGCGATGCACCAGGTCCGACACCCGCGAAGGCGGCGCGCCCATGAGGAGAACGCTTCCCTCGGAGGGTTCGAGAAGTCCCGTCGCGACGTTGAAGGTCGTAGACTTGCCAGCACCGTTGGGCCCGATCAGTCCGACGATCTGATCCGGGCCAACCGAGAAGGCAATCCCCCGCAGCGCTCTCAGGCCACCGAAATTCATCGCAATCCCTGTGACCTTCAGAAGATCCTCTCCTTCCGCGCCGCGTTTGGACGGGGTCAGTTCTATGTTGCGACCTGGCTGCGCCACCGAGAATGTGGGCCAAACCCGCTGCAAGGCAGACCAAATGCCGCCGGGCCATCGCAGCAGCACGCCGATCAACACGATGCCGAACACGATCATTTCGACATGCCCGGACAGTCCGAGCATGCGAGCCACCGTGTTTTGCAGCACCATTTCGAGCGCGGTGATCGCCGTCGCACCGAGCACCGCACCAAACGGATGGGACATCCCGCCGAAAATGCATGCGATGAGAAGGTTGACGCTCGATGTCAGCCCGAACGGCGCCGGACTGAGGAATTTGAAGTAGAAGGCATAGAGACCACCGGAAAGACCCGCCAGCGTGGTGGCAACGACGAACACCAGAAGCCGAAGGCGCGTGGCGTTCACACCGAACACTTCCGCCATCTCGACATTGGTTTTCAGCGCGGCGACGGCCCGCCCGGTCCGGCTGTGCGCGAAAATCCACCGCCTGCTACCGCGACAATCGACCAGACCACAATCGCGAATGCGCGTTCGTTCAGCAATTCGAGCGGACCGATCGCGAGCGGTGGAATCTGACCAAACCCCGAGGCACCCCCCGTCAACGCCCCGGCGGCGACGATGCCGGCACTGGTGGCAATGCCGATAGCAAGGGTCGCCAGCGGCAGGAAATGTCCCTTGAGCCGCAGCGTGATCGCACCCACGATGATTCCTGCGATTGCCGATGCCGCGGTGCCGCTGAGAAAGGCAAGGATCGAAGGAACACCATGATCGCGAGCGAGGATCGCTGCCACGCAGGCACCGGTGGCCATGAAGGCGGCCTGCCCCAACGGCACCTGGCCGGCGATCAGCAGGAGCGTGAGCCCCATCGCGGCCAGAGCCGTGAGACCCACCGTGACAAGAAGCGTGACGTGGTATTGCGGGCCGAGAATGGCGATGGTGCTGGCGAGCACGAAAAGACAAATCGCGACGGCGAGCGAGGCAATGCCGGGCGTGCGCCAGGACGGTGGGATTTGCGACTGCGGGGAGATCATGATCAGTGCTCGTGCGCTTCAGGTGGACGGACCGCGTTCCGCCAAAGCAGAGTGGGAACCACCATCACAAAGACGACAACGTCGCGAAAGGCGCTTACCTGATACGCGGAGAAGGACTCGGTCAGTCCGACCAGCAGGACGCCGATCAATTCCATCAAGCTCGAGCGCGACGATACTGCGGTCTTGACGTAACAGCATCTCCCGGCCTGTGGCGCCTCCCAGATAGAACGCATCCTCGAACACGTGGAAGGCGGTGGCGCAGTTACCCCAGGGATCGATTCGAAACACCGTGCCTTGACCTTCGACGCGGCGCTCTGGCTCTTCGCGCGTAAAATCGAACAGCGGAAGAATCCGTTTTCGATACTCGGGGTCTTGGATGAGAAACCGCCCTTCGGGGTGGACGGCGTTTGCTTCGAATGGAAATCGCATCGATCCGTCCAGAGATGCTCGCTGAATGGGCTCAAGCCAAGGTTGCCGTTTCTGACGATTCGGTCCCAGCGTCGGCCAGCACCTCTTGGAGCCTCGCGACCAGGACAGCACGTTTTTTCGCTGAGAGCTTATCGAGATTCTGCTGACGCCAGCGCACGGCGGGAAGCTCGGCGGCATTAGGTACGCCCAACAAATCCCAGTCGGGCTCACCGCGCTCAAACGAGATAAGAAATTTGCGATGAACGGCCGGCATGTCACCCACGATGGTTTTTATCAATGCAGCTCTGGCGGCGAGCAGGTCCGCAAGTTCCACGGGATCGCGTGTCATTCCTGAGAAGCCATGCCTGAACGCCGGTTCAATATTTTTGAGGGTCGGCGCCAGAACCTCCGACATGGGTCGGTCGTGGCTGAGCAGATAAACGATAAAGGCCTTACGCAACGCGTCGCTGATACCTTCGTTTGCAATCAAGTCGCGTATATCAAAGAGATCACGGGGATGCTGACGATCCAGAGCAGCGACGATCTTGCCGGCATAGAGATCTTCAAAGGATACGGTCCGCGCCTCCGCAAAGCCAAACTCCTCTTCGACCGCGGGCTTTACGGCCACAAGCTTGGGTTCAAAGACGCAACCGCGCAGAACAGGCGTCACCTCAATCTTGATCTGAACGCCTTGGGAGCGAATAGTCAGTTTGACAACTGCGTTTTCGGTCTTGGCCTCGGTGATTTGCGCGTCGGGAATGAGGGCTTTGATCTTGCCGGCGATACGCTTCATTGCGGCATCGATAGCGGCGAGCGATTCCGCACGCGCGGCGACCGGTAAATAGGTGAGATCAATATCGACGGAGAGGCGCGGAAGATCACGAACAAACAGATTGATCGCCGTACCGCCCTTGAGGGCAAAACACTCCTCCGCGGTAACTTGGGGAAGAACGCGGATCAGCAGGGCGACTTGCCGTTTGTAGATATCAGCGAACGCCATTGAGATCCTCGGGAACCGTTATGTGGTAGGTGGGGTCGAGGACACCGCCTTTAACAAGCATACGCTTGCCGCTGCCGAGATCGACAGCTTCCTTGTCGAGCCGCTTGAGCCAGGGGTGTTTGTGTCGATCGGCAAAGTAGAAGAACAGGCGCTTCACCTTAACGCTTGAACAATCCTTCAAGAGCTTTTGCAAACGAACAGGGCGCAAATTGCCAAGGCCGCCGAACAGCGCATCGACCTGCTCAAAGGTCTCGTGATTGGGTAACTCATCGAGCAGCTCGAATAGTGCACGCTCGGGCGTTGACAGCGTCAAGGGCCAATCCCACTGGCCCCAGCTCAACGCGGTTATGTCGCCGCCATGCAAGCTCGATACATCACGCGCCTCGCCGGTATCAACATTCCATTTGAGGCTGCCGAGCCCTTTGGTGACGGGGTCGTTTTTGAAGAGCCGTCGATCGTTGTGATAGATAAACTTGACCTTGAGCGGCAGTTTCTGAACCCATGGCGGCGGCGGTTTAGGACCGTAGAGATGAACGGTCGTGGTCGATTGCGCGAGGTAGTGGGCGTACCCCTGTAATTCGAGTGCGGTGCGTCCTCCGACGACAAGCGGCGAATAGTTGAGGATGGTCTGAAGCGATATGACGACCTGCTGCCAGCTTAAAACTCCACGGGGCCGACGAAACACAGTGCGCGCGGGCTGTTCGAGCCAGCCGGATTTCACGTAGAGATGCTGGAGTTGGGTTGAGTATCCTTGAGCCCTTAGCCATGCGGCATCGACCAGCATTCCTTCGGGAAGTTTGCTAGCGAGCTGGTTTAGAAGTCGACCCCTTTCTCTATCCATACTTTATAATATAGCACATTTTCAAACCAAAAGCTAGTTTGAAAATATCTCTATAAATCAATCAAAACTAGATATCGGGCCAAGATTTCAAACCCCACTCTTGTCCCTCTTCCAGCGGTGGATAGCAAGCCATCGGCCGCTACGTTGAGGCCACAGTTCGTGATATGTTCACCCTCCGCTGAGTCGGCTCCGTTCAGCAAGATAGGAAAGCGACCTAAGATGGCAGTTGTTGGTGATATCCTGTTTTACCAGCGCAACGGCGTGGATTTAGACGCTGTCATTCGCGCCAAAACGAATGGTTTGCGCAACGTCGTGGATGCTTTGCCTGACAGGGCATTTTCGCAACAGACCGACGACCAAATTGCAGAGAGCATTGCTAAGTCGGAGCGCATTGAACCGCTCGAACTGGACTTTGGCGCGGCCGTACCGAAGGTCGAGGAAACGCAACTCGAGTTGCGCGGCGACGATTATGGTTTTCGTCAGGGACCCGTTCGCGTTCCCGCTCTCAAAGCCACCAAAACAATACCTTTCAAGGGCGAGCCCGACCTCTGGCATCTGCGAACCAACCCTTACAACATGAACCCACCCCATGGAGAGGTGCGAGGGCACAACCTCATCGTTGGCATGACGGTTCGCGCGGAGCAAGCCGACCAAGCCGCTCAATACATTGAGGGCGCGCTAAAAAGCCTGCCCGAATATCTTGAGCGTCAGCGTGCGCAATTGAAACCGTACAATGAGGGCCTCGCTGCCAACGCTCTGCAATGGGTCAAACAGCGGCGTGCGCGACTTGGGCAAGCGTCCGATCTTCTAAAAAAACTGGGCGGGTAAGGAATAGCGTGGCGTTCCGGGGATTGTTCATTGGTATCGATCGATATGCGTCGCCTCATATTAATGAGCTGAATTGCGCGCGCCGCGATGCTGTTGCACTGGAAGCGCTGTTCACGGACACTTTGGGCGGACACTCCACCCTTCTGGTCGATACCGACGCAACGCGCGACCGGATCGAACAAGAGTTTGCTGCGCTGGCAAGCTGCGATCCGGACGATACCGTGGTTATTGCGTTTTCCGGGCATGGCTCCGAAACGCACGAACTTGTGGCGCATGATACTGATATCGCATCCTTGGACACAACCACCATTCCTCTGGCCCTCGTGCAGGATTGGTTTTCGCGCGTCCCGGCAAAAAGGCTCATCTTCTTCCTCGATTGCTGCTTCTCGGGAGGTATCGGCGCAAAAGTTTTGCAGGTCGATGTAAAGTCGCGCGACCTTCGTTCAGTGGAAGCACGCTTGGAAGAAATCGCCGGCGACGGCCGCATCATCTTTACTGCATCCAGCGCGAACGAGCCGGCCTATGAGCACGGGCGCTTCGGCCACGGCTTTCTCAGCTACTATCTCCTGGAAGCTCTTCGGGGCGTCGAAGAGATCATCGTTGCCGGAAAACTCCCGCTGTACCGGCTTTTGGATTACGTCACGAACCGCGTGAAGGCTGCGGCCTTGCAAATCGGCAGGCCGCAGAACCCAACGCTCAGGGGCCGCATCGATGGTGAGGTCGTTTGGCCCGTGTTCATTGAAGGTGCACGTTATTTCTCCGCCTTCCCGGAGCGCAAGAAGGCCGAAGTCTCAGAAGACATTTCAAGTCTTCAGGGAGCGGGATTCCCGCCCGAGCTGATCAAGGCCTGGGGCAGCGCGATACCGAAGTTGAACCCGCTGCAACTGGCAGCGATCAATGAGTATGGCGTCCTGAGTGGCGAGCACATTTTTGCGTCGGCCCCAACTTCGTCAGGCAAGACGATGATTGGCGAACTCGCCGCCTTGCAAAATGTGTTCAATCGCAAACGTGCGCTCTTCCTTCTTCCTCTAAAGGCTCTGGTTGCGGATAAGCGCCGACACTTCCAGTCTGTTTATGGCTCCTTTGGCATTCGCACGATCGAGGCAACCGGCGAGACGGACGACATCTCGCCGCTGCTAAGGGGCAAATACGACATTGCCCTTCTAACCTACGAGAAATTTGCGGCTATCGCGCTGACATACCCGCACGTTCTCCGAAATGTTGGCGTCGTGGTTGTTGACGAAGCTCAGATGATTGCCGACGTCGGCCGGGGCGCGAACCTTGAATTCGTGTTGACGCTTATACGAATGCAACGACGTCAAGGCGTCGAACCACAAATCATCGCGCTCTCGGCCGTGATCGGAGATACGAACGGACTGGAGCGGTGGCTTGGCGCGCGACTGTTGCGCCGAACGGAACGACCTGTACCGCTTGATGAGGGCCTGCTGCTGGCTGACGGCCGGTTTCGATTTCTCGACGGGGTGACCGGCGAAGAGCGGATGGAAGGTCCGCTAATCCAACGTCTGTATGGCAAGGGGTCCAGCCAGGACTGGATCATCCCGCTCGTGCGAAAACTGATAGCCGACAATCAGCAAGTGATCGTCTTTCGCGAGACTAAAGGAGACGCGCGGGGCTGTGCGAAATACTTGGCTGAGGCTTTAGGACTTCAAAGCGCTACCGAGGCCGTCACACAACTTCCGACGGGTGACCCATCGCAAGCGAGCCATGACCTTCGAACAACGCTGGAACGAGGCGTTGCCTTTCATAACTCCGATCTCGAACCGGAAGAGCGGCGCATCATTGAAGAGACGTTTCGGCAGCCGGATTCCAAACTGCGCGTGATAGCCGCAACGACCACCTTGGCGATGGGCGTCAATACACCGGCTTCCTCCGTTGTCATTGCAGGTCTGGAGCACCCCGGCGAAGAACCCTATTCCATTGCCGAATACAAGAATCTGGTCGGACGCGCTGGGCGGCTGGGATATGCCGAGAAGGGCACTTCTTTCCTTCTCGCCTTAGATGGGCGCAAGGAATACGACTTCTGGGCGCGCTACGTTCAAGGCACCCCGGAAGACTTGGTCTCGCGGTTTTTGGACGAGGACACAGATCCTCGCTCGCTGATTGTTCGGGTTTTGGTGGCCGCGCAGAGAGCCGCCGGAAAAGGCGTCGCGACGGCGGAGATTGTGGATTTTCTGGAAGCAAGTTTCGGCGCCTTTCAGGCCAGCAACGGCCGTGAGAACTGGCAATGGAATCGAGACGACCTCTTAGCGGCGCTCAACGACTTGCTTATCCATAAATTGATCGAAGTCGACGCGAACGGCCTCTATCAGCTTACGGCCCTCGGACGGCTGGCAGGCGAGACAGCGACTGAGGTCGAAACGATTGTACGCTTCGTGAATAGCTTTTCGTCGCTCAGCCCCGACGAGATTACCGATCCGGCGCTCATCACCGCCGTGCAGACTGCGGCAGAGCTGGATCAAGTCCTGTTCCCGATGAACAAGAAGAGCACGCAGAAGGAACCGCAGCTTTGGCCCGCCGAGTTACGTCAGCAGGGCATTTCGGGTTGGTTGATCGGCGCCCTCAGCCAATTTGTCAGCGACAGATTCCAGTCAACTTTACGAGCTAAGAAGGCCGTCGCGTGTTTGCTCTTCGTGTCCGGACGCTCCATGACCGACATCGAGCGCATCGTCACGCAATTCGGCGGTGCCTTCGGAGGCGCTGCTGGACCCGTCCGCGCCGTTGCCGCGAGGACGTGTGATCTCTTGCCGACCGCGGCGCGGGTAGCAGAAATTCTACACCCAACACTCGACCTGGGCGAGCGCATCCGCAGACTGACCGTCCGGCTTACGCTCGGCATCCCAGGCTCGGCAGTTGCCCTCGCAAAGGTCGTCGGCTCAGACCTCCTGCGCGGCGATTACCATCGCCTAGCAACGGCGGAGCTCTGCTCAATCGAAACAATCAGCGCCGCAGACGACCAAGCGCTCTTGGCTTGCGTCGATCACGACCAACGCAAAGTTGCTTTGATCCGACGAGCGGTGCTGACCATGTCAGCACGACAAGAGGAACGACCAATCATAGCTGGGCCTTTGCTCGACGCTTATGTTGCTTAAGCGATCCCACACCTCCTTGCAATGAAGTGGAACACCCCACGGTCCGATACGCGGACGCTTCGCGATGTGGAACGCCGACGAGAGCGACGTGCGGAATTGCAGTTCCGTCAGGGCGAAGAATTTCAGATGATGGCGCCAACATGGAATCATTTCTCGTCCGTAGTCTAAGCGAAGAGGATCTAGACACTGTCGTCGTTTCGGCCGGTGGTCGCCGCGCCCATCCCGATGCGGATCGGCGCGACCGGGTGGGCGCCGACTACGTGCTCGCCGAAGCAATCGTTGAGCTTAAATCGCTTGATGAAGAGGGACTGAAAAAGCCCGTTCGACAACGCAAGCTCGCAGAGCTATTTCGAAAGCACCGCGAAGCCCGGCCAGTCGTTGTGATTGATCGCGAAGTCTTACCGGACCTTGGGAAGCGCGAATACGACCGCATCATTGCTGGACCCATCAAACAAGCGGTCGCATCTGCGCGCAAACAGCTAGAACAATCTCGGAAGGAGTACTCTGAAACTTCGACCAATATATTGTTCGTGCTGAACAACGGGTACAGCGCGCTAAGCCACGAACGTCTTCTCAAGCTTGTCTGGGAGCGCGCAAAGAACGATTCACAAAAAATCGACGGTGTTGTGGTTGCCGGTTGCTATTTTCATAGCGACAGCTTCGACAGCTATTTCCTATGGCCTATGGACTACCGACCGATCAATCTGGAGCGGCCGTTTCCATCGTATGAAAAGCTTCGAAAAGCATGGAATGAATTGGCCAACAAGTTCATGGCCGACCTGATGCAGGTATCACCGCAGCAGAAGTCAACCAAGACCGCAGTCGCTGACCTATGTTTCGACTACGGCGGCGTAACCTACGTAAAGCCGGCACCTATTTTGGGTGAAGCGTCGATGTTCTTCGTCAATGGCCGGCCCCGCGCCAAGAACGCCGATCGTTGCCCGCCGGTCGCAACGACCTTTGCCGATATGAGCCGAGAGACATGGCAAGCCATCCACAAGCTACCCGGAATGCCGCTGCTATCCGACTCTTACGAAGAATGGCTTCGAGAACGTGGTCGGGCCGCTTCGTCGGACGAAGTGTTGAGGCCGTTCGTGCCGATACCCGTTGGCTTCGATGACTGGATGTCGTGGTGCTCGACCCTCACCGATGGTGACGACTGTTCAGTGGGCCAATACGCCAACCGCCTATTTGACGAACGAGCACGCCATCTGCTCCTGACGGCTCGCGAACGCTCGTCGTCATCAATATTGCCATCCCGCTACATCTTTGCGATCACGGAATTCATCGGCCAGGATCAAGCGAACGACATCTCGCACGTACTCGATGTCCGCGAGTTACCGCATGGCGAGCCCAGCGTCCGAGTACTCGTCGAAAACGCGCGCATTGGCCATCTGCACGCCGTCGCCGTGGCTGCAGCTTATGCAGTTCTCGGCAACGCCGAATGCGTTATGTGGCAGAAGGATCTGCGGTACGGGTGGGTGTAGCTCCCATTGCCGGAACCTACTCTGCTCACTATCCTTTCGATCGCCTAGTCCCGCGAGAGGCCCAAGTCGAGAGGGTAGCGCGCAGCAGGTTTCCGCTCGTTGACCGGTATACCTGCACGAACAAGCTGGCTTCGCATCCAGCCAACACGCTTAGAGGGACCTTGATGGTCAGCGAGCACCAGGCGCGCGATGCGAATGGCTTCACGCAATTCTCGCGCGGATTCGGATGTACCCTCTACCCTCTCGTCCGCCAATTCTGCGAAATCCATCCACCAATGATCGTTGTGCCCCCAATGAAGGAACGTTCCTGGATAAACATTCCCTTCCCACAAGCGCATGAATTCAGTTCTTCCGAGATGCTTTCCGTGAAGGGTACACGTGTTCGGGTGATCGAGAGTGCGATAGAGCCGCCGGATCAGGCGGCAATATTCGAGAAGTTGATACCTGCCCGTACCACCGACATGGCTACTCGTTGGGTGGTCCCAATTGAAAGTGACCCAACGAAACTCGTCTATCTCGGCCACCACAATGGATTCGAAATCTTCCTCTCGCTGGCGCACGAAGACGATCCGCCTTGGATTGAGCCGTTGGATAGACTCAAACTGCTCTTCTGCACCTCGGTAGTCTTCCGGATCCACGAGGAAGGGCTTTTGTTTTCCTTCGAAAAGCCAATGTTCGTTTATTCCCAATGCCCGCGCAACGTAGACCAACTCGGCTGCACTTACATCAGAACGCCCCTCCGCAACGGCTTCGAGCTTGCGCCAGTCAGGTAATCCAAGGTGTTTTGAAATGCTCTGCAGGGTGAACCGTTCGTCCACACTGCGCTGATCGTTCATTAATTCAACCGCCGTCGTTAGGCGTAAGCCTATTTGCTTTGCAATTGCTGATGCGGTCGCTGCATCGTCAAAACTCGGGTTCACGACGGTGATGAGGCCGTACCTGATGGCAAGGTCGGCGTGCTCGCCCAATCGGCCTTCAAGCCAATCCCAACCATGCACTTGGACCTCAAAGCTGCCGTCTCGCGCATGGCGCGCGCTTATCTCTGCGGCAGCCTTCTTCAATCGCACGTCGTTCGGCCCAGTAGTGAGGACCACGAAGATGTCGAGCTTTGGATAGAAGCTGCGCGCCTTCGCCACTTCTTCACGCAACTCCTTCTGTGTGAGCCGACTATTCGTCCAAATTGAACCGTCACCACGACCTCGACATTGGATGCCGACCTGGATGCGCGTTCGCTGATCAACACCCGACACATCAACACCCGATTGCGGCTGGCCGTTGCGGCCATGCAGGTCCATGTGGACGTCGCCCGTGATCCTGATGAATAGATCCCGAGTCAGGCGTTCGAATGCCTGCCAATCCTTGGGACGGTTGAGCGAGGTGGCACTGCTTAATCCGGCGGCGAAAGCTCGCACCGCTTGACTGCGTTCACGTTGGGCCAGTGGCGCCATGTCCCCCTCAATGTGCAGCCCCGAGCACCGGACGCCGCCGCTCGCAAAAATCTAGGGTGGCGGTCCAAACGGGTCAAGGACACCGCTTGTTATCAAGCTTATTTTGCGAAAGATTCGTCCGGACTGGTAGGCCCGAAAGCTCCAAGAACGCAGGACCCTACATTTAGAGTCGGGACGGGCTTCAGAGCACACACGCTGCAATTCTGCTCGGCCGTCGGAGGCCGGGGATAACGGTCACAGTGCAGTGCACATAACCATGCGCAACCATCCCGCCGAAACTTCTGGCAGGAGTACGTGCGGATGATGCGGTGGTGGACGGACGAGTTCGACCGGCTGAGGGAGCACGTTCGCGTCATTAAAATGAGCGCCCTAAGGAAAGGCGCGATCGAAGTTGCTCCGCTTAAGTCGCACGTCCATTAGTTCGACATGTTGGTGTCAAGGAGCGCCAGAAGTGAGCGCACCACTACTAGTCGCCGACGTCCGATCGTTGTCGTGACGATATGCCCAGCTCCTATCAACTCGTAAAGCTTCGTGCGTCCCAAGCCGGTTACTTCGCATGCATCGTAAATCGTGCAGGTGAGCCGCTGGGCGAATGGCGTCGAGCTCGGTTCTGCGGCTATCGGAGCGGATAGACTGACTTGCGACTGTTGTCCGCCAGTTTTCTCTCGTCGATTGTACCTCACGTGGCCCTCCTATTCGCACAAAGCTCGACGGGACAAGAGTCGATAGTGCGACGAGCAACGTCAATGCGAACACCCGAGGGCGCTCGCGTACGAGAGCGTGCGTTAGCGGCGGTTTGAATATTTTCGGACACCAAGGGCGACGAGGAATTTTTTTTGCGAATGCGCCACCCACAGTGGGGCATCGCGCCGAGGCTGGTCTGCCAATATCGGAACCAAATTTCGCAAGCGTTCGCCGCTGTTCACCAGCGTCTTATTCAACCATTATTCAACGAACGCGGTTGATGGCTACCTAAGTGCCTGAGATTGCTGGCGCTCCCTAGGGGAATCGAACCCCTGTTTCAGCCTTGAGAGGGCCGCGTCCTAACCGCTAGACGAAGGGAGCGTTGAAGGGAAGGCAATAGCCTTGAAATCCCCCGCCGCAAGATGGCTTGTGCATTGCGGCGGGGATTTTGTCATCCATGCTTACCGCGCCGGGGCGGCGGTTTCGCCGCGAATGGGTCCCAACGGGCCCGGCATGAGGTCCCCGCACGGTACGACGATGCGGTTGTCGCGCGCATCGCCACCTGCGGATGTCGTCTGCGCATCGTGCACGGCCCTGCTTTCGACAAACCACGGCTGCAGAATCGCTTGCTCTAAAAACACCTGCCTGTGAAGTCACACCGCGCCCTGCTCTGCTAACATCGCAGTCTTTCACCATGCTGCGCCCGGCACGGCGCCCGAGAAGCGAGAGGAGTGCTTGGAACAAAGCGCAAGCCCTCGGCGTCAAGTGGTTGACGTCAAGCCTTTGGCGCACGGCAATTTGGCTCACCAACATCTTGGCACACAACAATCAGCGCGGCCGCGGGCAATGGAAGATGTTCCCTGCCTCACGCCGCACCGGTCAATAGCTTAAGCAGAGCGAGGACAGACCATGATCAAGCTAAAAATCAACGGCCAGGAACAGAATTGGGATGGCGACCCGGATCTTTCGCTGCTCTGGTTTCTGCGTGACGAAGCCGGCCTCACCGGCACCAAGTTCGGCTGCGGCCAGGCGCTGTGCGGCGCCTGCACCGTGATCGTCGACAAGCAGGCGGTGCGCGCCTGCATCACCTCGGTCTCCGACGTCGTCGGCCGCGAGGTCACCACCATCGAGGGGCTGCATCCGACCGGCGACCATCCGGTGCAGAAGGCCTGGCGCCAGGTCAATGTTCCGCAATGCGGCTACTGCCAGGCCGGCCAGATCATGCAGGCGGCGGCGCTGCTGAACGAGAACCCGAAGCCCAACCACGACCAGATCCGCGAAGCCATGTCGGGCAACATCTGCCGCTGCGGCTGCTACCAGCGGATCGAGAACGCCGTCCACCTCGCATCGACGGGGGTGTGACATGAACATCCGCACCAATCCGAACCGGCTTCGTGGCTTCGAGAAGCATGTGAAGGTCGAGAACCTGTCGCGCCGCAGCATCCTCAAGGGGCTCGGCATCGCAGGCTCTTTCGTACTCGCCGCGCCGGTGATGACACGGCAGGCGTTCGCCTATGAGACCGGCGCCGGCAAGATGCCGCACGGCGTCGTGGTCGATCCGCGCGTGTTCGTCGCGATCGCGCCCGACGGCGTCGTCACCATCCTGGCGCACCGTTCCGAGATGGGCACCGGCGTCCGCACCAGCCTACCCTTGATCGTCGCCGAGGAGATGGAGGCCGACTGGTCGCGCGTCCATGTCCAGCAGGCGCATGGCGACGAGGTCAAGTTCGGCAACCAGGACACCGACGGCTCGCGCTCTACGCGGCACTACCTGATCCCGATGCGCCAGATCGGCGCCTCGGCGCGCGCGATGCTGGAAGCCGCCGCCGCCAAGAAATGGGGCGTGCCGATCGGCGAGGTGAAGGCGCAGAACCACGAAGTCGTGCACAGCGCGAGCGGCCGCAAGATCGGCTTCGGCGATCTCGCCGCCGATGCCGCCAAGGAACCGGTGCCGGATATCAAGAGCCTCAAGCTGAAGGATCCGAAGGACTTCCGCTATCTCGGCAAGGGCCAGGTCTCGATCGTCGATCTGCACGACATCACCACCGGCAAGGCGCATTACGGCGC
This sequence comes from Bradyrhizobium sp. SK17, assembly GCF_002831585.1. Taxonomy (GTDB): domain Bacteria; phylum Pseudomonadota; class Alphaproteobacteria; order Rhizobiales; family Xanthobacteraceae; genus Bradyrhizobium. The sequence goes on from NZ_CP025113.1 coordinate 7,877,398, forward strand.
CGATACCCGTTTGCCCGGCATGAAATACGCGGTCATCGCCCGCCCGCCGGTCACCGGCGGCAAGGTCAAGTCGTTCGACGACGCTGCGGCGATGAAGGTGCCGGGCGTCGAGAAGGTGATGGAGGTCAAGGGCTGGCCGTGGCCGTCCAAGTTCCAGCCGCTCGGCGGCGTGGCCGTGATCGCACGCAATACGGGTGCCGCGATCAAGGGCCGCGACGCGCTGAAGATCGTCTGGGACGACGGCGCCAACGCCAAATACGACTCGGTGACCTATCGTGCCTCGCTCGAGGAGGCCGCGCGAAAGCCCGGCCTCGTGGTGCGCAAGGAGGGCGATGTCGACGCGGCGCTGAAGAGCGCCGACAAGGTCGTCACCGGCGAATATTATCTGCCGCATCTCGCCCATGTCAGCATGGAGCCGCCGGTCGCGGTCGCCAATGTGACCGGCGACAAGGCCGAGATATGGGCGCCGGTGCAGAGCCCCGGTGGCACCCGCGAGGATGTCGCCAAGACGCTCGGCATCCCCGAGGACAATGTCACCGTCAACGTGACGCTGCTCGGCGGCGGCTTCGGCCGCAAGTCGAAATGCGATTTTGCGCTGGAGGCGGCGTTGCTGTCCAAGGCACTCGGCGCGCCGGTCAAGGTGCAATGGACCCGTGAGGACGACGTCCATCACGACTTCCTGCACACCGTCTCGGTGGAACGGATCGAGGCCGGTCTCGACAAGAGCGGCAAGGTGATCGCATGGCGGCACCGCAGCGTGGCGCCGACCATCGCCTCGACCTTCGCCGCCGGCGCCAACCACGAAGCGCCGTTCGAGCTCGGCATGGGCCTGATCGACAACCCGTTCGAGATCGCCAATCTGCAATGCGAGAATCCGGAGGCCGCGGCGTTCACGCGGATCGGCTGGTTCCGCTCGGTGTCCAACATCCCGCGCGCCTTCGCGGTGCAATCGATGGTGGGCGAGATCGCGCATGCGACCGGGCGCGACCAGAAGGAGATGCTGCTGGAGCTGATCGGATCGCCGCGGATCGTCAATCTGTCCTCGGTGAAGGATCCCTGGAACTACGGCGAGCCCTATGACAGCTACCCGATCGACACCGCGCGGCTGCGCAAGGTGGTCGAGCTGGTCGCCGAAAAGGGCGAGTGGGGCCGGTCGTTACCGAAAGGCCATGGTCTCGGCATCGCCGCGCACCGGTCGTTCGTCAGCTACATCGCGACCATCGTCGAGGTGGCGATCGACGACAAGGGCAAGCTGACGGTGCCGCGGGTCGACACCGCGATCGATTGCGGCACCTACGTCAATCCGGAGCGGATCGCCTCGCAGATCGAGGGTGCTGCGATCATGGGGCTCAGCCTCGCCAAATACGGCGAGATCAGCTTCAAGGACGGCAAGGTGCAGCAGAGCAATTTCGACGACTTCCCGGTGATCCGGATCGACGAATCGCCTGCGATCACCAACGTCCACATCGTGCCGCCCGGTGCCGACACGCCGCCGAGCGGCGTCGGCGAGCCCGGCGTGCCGCCGTTCGCGCCTGCGCTGATCAACGCGATCTTCGCCGCCACCGGAAAACGCATCCGTGCGCTTCCGATCGGCAAGCAGCTCGAGACCTGAGTAGGAACGTTCCGCGAAGCCGGCGGTTCTCATCGACACTCTCCGGAGCACATCGATGAGAACCCCGCCTCAAACATTCGGAACGCTCGCGGCAACCCTGTCCGCGGGCGTTCTGCTTTTTGCCGCGCAGGCATCCGCCCAGACCGCCTCGCCGCCAAGCGCGACCGCCACGCGGCCGGCAAAGGTGCTGCCCGACCAGACCTCGGCCCCGAACAACGCGCCGCCGGCAACGGCCGGCCAGACCACCGGTGAGGCGGCCAAGGATCCCACGATCAAGCAGATGAACGACGACGAGAAGCGGAAGGTCGACAGCAAGGGCAAATAGCCCGTTGCAAGGACAGGCAAGCAGCCGGAGACCTGAAGGAGAAGGTTCCCCGCCTCGGGAATTTTGCGAGCTGGCATCACTCTGGTCATTCGTCATTCCCCGGTGCGCAATTGCGCGCCTGATGGCTCGCGAAGCGAGAACCCGGAATCCATCAGGCCGCAAGGTGTGCGGCGAAATGGATTCCGGGCTCATGCTTCGCATGCCCCGGAATGACGGTGATGGTGAGCGGACCGGGAAGCGGCGGTCTCCCCAACCGCCGCCTCCCGATCGCATCGCCCCCTGTCCGATCACGCTCCGGATCGCGCGCTACTTCTTGTTGAGCGCGAACACCCAGATCACGCCGCCTTGCGGCACGTTGTTCTCGAAGCCCGCGACCTTGCCGGCCAGCGCGTCCTGGATGCGCTGCGCGTCGACGCCCCAACCCGACTGCACCGCGATGTATTGCGTGCCGTCGACCTCATAGGACATCGGCATCGCCATGATGCCGGAGTTGGTCTTCTGCTCCCACAACAGCTCGCCGGTCTTGGCATTGAAGATGCGGAAGGCGCGGTCGTTGGTGCCGCCGGCGAGCACCAGATCGCCCGCGGTCGCGGTCACCGAGCCGAACAACTGCGAGGTCTTGTAGTCGTGCTGCCAGACCTTCTTGCCGGTCGCCGGATCCCACGCCTGCAACTCGCCGAAATGATCGGCGTTGGGCGCCGGGAATAGTCCGATGTCCTCCGGCTTGGTGCCGAGCCAGAGCTGACCGGGAACCAGCGGCTGCTTCTCGCCGGTGAAGCCGCCGCAGAAGTTTTCATTGGCGGGAACGTAGACCAGCTTGGTGTTCGGACTGTAGGCCGCCGACGGCCAGTCCTTGCCGCCCCACAGCGACGGACAGAACTCGACCCGTTTGCCGAGCACCGGCTTGTGGTCGGGATCGAGGATCGGCCGGCCGGTCTCGGCCTCGATGCCCTTCCAGACATTGGTCTTCACGAACGGCCAGCCGGCGACATAATTGATCTTGTCGGGCTTGCGCTCCAGCACCCAGAAGATCGCATCGCGGCCGGGGTGGATCAGGCTCTTGAACGACCGCCCCTCGCGTTGCAGATCGATCAGCATCGGCGCATCGACCTCGTCCCAGTCCCATGAATCGTTCTGGTGATACTGGAAATGGGTCTTGATCTTGCCGCTGTCGGGATCGAGCGCCAGCACCGAGCTGGTGTAGAGGTTGTCGCCGGGATGCATCGAGCCCGGCCATGGCGAGGCGTTACCGATGCCCCAATAGACCGTCTTGGTGTCCTTGTCGTAGGTGCCTGTCATCCAGGCCGCGCCACCGCCCGACTTCCAGTCGTCGCCGCTCCAGGTCTCGTGACCGGGCTCGCCCTCGCCGGGAATCGTGAAGGTGCGCCAGAGCTCCTTGCCGCTGCCGGCGTCGAAGGCGACGACATAGCCGCGCACGCCGAACTCACCGCCGGAGCCGCCGACGATCACCTTGCCGTCGACCACCAGCGGCATCAGGGTCATGTACTGACCCTTCTTGTAGTCCTGCACCTTGGTGTCCCACAGCACCTTGCCGGTCTTGGCATCGAGCGCGACGACGTGATCATCCGTGGTGGCGAGATAGAGCTTGTCCTCCCACAGGCCGACGCCGCGGCTGGTCGGATGCAATTGGAACAGGTCGTCGGGAAGTTGCCGCTTGTAACGCCAGTATTCCTCGCCGGTCTTGGCGTTGAGCGCGATCACCTGCCCCATCGGTGTCGCGACGAACATCACGCCGTTGTTGACGATCGGCGGCGCCTCATGGCCCTCGAGCACGCCGGTGGAGAAGGTCCAGACCGGCTTGAGGTCCTTGACGTTGGAGGTGTTGATCTGGTCGAGCGGACTGAAACCCTGTCCGTCATAGGTCCGGCGATACAGCATCCAGTTGCCGGGTTCGGGATTTTCGAGACGGGCTGACGTCACCGGACTGTAATTGTCGATCGGTCCTGCGACTGCAATGGTCGAGATGAGGCACGTGAACGCGACACAACTCGACAGCAACAACTGCTTCCTGGTCATGAGATGCTACCTCCCTGCTCTGTTTTGTTTTTCAGTTATTATTTTGAGCACGATCTCTTCGGAAAACCGCTTCACACTTTTCCGGATCATGCTTGGATCATGCAGAAATCCCGATGCGGCCTCATCCTCCCTGCTGGGCACCCACCTTTCCGACGAATGGCGCTGCGACCGTGATCGCGCCGTCGGCGACCATCAGCGGCAAGGCCGCGAGGCGACGTGGCGCCGGCCCGAACACGACCTGCGCACTCTGCCGCGGATCGTATTCAGAGTTGTGACACATGCATTTCAGGACGGTCTTGTCGCCCTGCTCCTGCTTGACCCAGGCGGTGACCGGACATCCGGCATGCGAGCAGATCACGGAGTAGCAGACGATGCCGTCCGGCGCGCGGGCGCGCGTGGCGTCGTCGAACTCGTTGGGATCGAGCTTGACCAGCACGACCTCGTTGAGCCGCGAGCCCTTGCGGATGACGGAGGTTTTCGGGTCCTGCGGCCAGGCGCGAACCGGCGGTCCGCCCAATGTCAGATCGTCCGACTTGATGACCTGGCCGGCCTTGTCGCCCTCGGCACGCACCAGCAGATCGGCTTTTTGCGGCCGCTCACTCGCGCCGGGTTGCTCGTCATCGTCGGCGGATACGGGCTCGATCGCCGCGAGGCAGGCGCAACCCGCCAATGCGGTCAGCAGCGCGCGGCGCGTCGGGTCCGCGCAGCCATCCGCCGGATCGGATTCACCGATCGGTCCGACGGAAGCGCTGGGGTTGGACTCCGACATGACGCAAGCTGAGCGTGCAACTCGGCCGAAAAGATGGCGGCACGCATTCACCACGCAGCAACGCAGGCGCAAAAACGACTTTGCAGCTTTTGGTTGATCGACGGCGCGGCTACGCGACTGCCGAGGTCAGGATCGTCGGATCAGGGCTCGTTGACGAAGGTCAACCTGCCCGCAGGTTTCAGCGTCTTTGCATCAAATGTGCGGATCTCGGTTGCACCGCCTATATCGAGCGTGAGCACCAGCCGGTCGCCGGCCGTGCCGGTTGCGACGATGCGGGCGCCCTTCGGCAGCGCAGCAGTGACGTCGGACACCGAAACGGGGCTTCCCTCGCTGCGATAAAGGCGGTAGCCGATGGCGATCAACACGACCGCCACGGCCAAGGCCGAGGTCAGGCCCGCGATCAGCATCATGCGCCGCACCCGCGCGATCAGCGCGGCCTGGTCAGGGGTCGGTTCGGTCACGGCAGTGTCGGTCATCACGAGGCTCTATATCTTTGCAACAGGTTTCTTCGAATGGCGGTCAGAAGCTGGAGGTCATCGTCGCCGGCGACGAGGGCTCGGCCCGGCTTGACCGCGTGCTCGCGCAGCGCTCGCCCGAACTGTCGCGGTCCCGGCTGAAGGCGCTGATCCTCGCCGGTTCCGTGACCGTCAAGGACGCCGTCGTCCGCGACCCCGCTTATCATGTCGCCCAAGGCGATACGATCATAATCGACGTGCCGGAGGCCGTGCCCGCCGAGCCGAAGGGCGAGGACATCGCGCTCGATATCGTGTTCGAGGACGACGATATCATCCTGATCAACAAGCCCAGGGGCCTGGTGGTGCATCCCGCGGCGGGCCACGCCACGGGAACACTGGTCAACGCGCTGATCTCCCATTGCGGCACCAGTCTTTCGGGCATCGGCGGGGTCAAGCGGCCGGGCATCGTGCACCGCCTCGACAAGGACACCACCGGGCTGATGGTGGTCGCCAAGAACGACCAGGCCCACCAGTCGCTGACCGCGCAGTTCGCGGACCACGGCCGCACCGGCCCGATGGAGCGCGGCTACATGGCGTTCGTCTGGGGCGTGCCGAACCGGCCGCACGGCACCATCGACGCGCCGATCGACCGGCATCCCCATGCCCGCGAGAAGATGGCGGTCCGCCAGGGCGGCCGCGAGGCGATCACCCATTTCGAGGTGCTGTCGAGCTTCGCCGGCCGCGACGGCAAGCCGGTCGCCTCGCTCCTGGCCTGCCGGCTGGAGACCGGGCGGACCCATCAGATCCGGGTCCACCTCGCCCATCTCGGCCACCCCCTGCTTGGCGATGCCGTCTATGGCCCCCATTTCAAGACCAAGGCCGGGCACCTCAGCGCGGAAGGTAAGGACGCACTTACCGCCCTCGACCGGCAGGCCCTGCATGCCTATCTGCTGGCTCTGGAACACCCCCGCACCGGGGAACTTTTACACTGGGAAGCCCCCTTGCCGGAGGATTTGCTTCTCCTGCAACGGGCACTGGTAGCGGCGGTATGACGCACCCCTCCCGGAAAAGCCACGCTATGACAACAGGTTATAGCTGGCACACGGGGACGTGACGTCAGCAATCCTTCCCTATCACGGACAGTTTGGTGTATGTTGCACCTGCGTTGAATATCCAACGCGGAACATCGCAGCATGGCCGGCTTTAACCCAGCGGCCACCTGCCGGGCCCGCCGCTATCGGGGGTCTGAACCACTGGAGGGCGCTCGAATGGCCCGTACAGCTACGTTGCCGGTTCTCAATGGAGAATCTGGCCTTTCACGTTACCTCGCCGAGATCCGCAAGTTCCCCATGCTGGAGCCCCAGCAGGAGTACATGCTCGCCAAGCGTTGGCGCGAGCATGACGATCGGGACGCGGCGCATAAGCTCGTCACCAGCCACCTCAGGCTCGTGGCCAAGATTGCCATGGGCTATCGCGGCTACGGCTTGCCGATATCCGAAGTCGTCTCGGAAGGCAATGTCGGCCTGATGCAGGCGGTGAAGCGATTCGAACCCGAGAAGGGCTTCCGTCTCGCCACTTACGCCATGTGGTGGATCAAGGCGTCAATACAAGAGTACATTCTGCGTTCCTGGTCGCTCGTGAAGATGGGCACCACCGCGAACCAGAAGAAGCTGTTCTTCAACCTGCGCAAGGCGAAGAGCAAGATCTCCGCGCTGGAAGAGGGTGATCTCCACCCCGACCAGGTGAAGCTGATTGCCAAGCGCCTCGGCGTGACCGATCAGGACGTGATCGACATGAACCGCCGCCTCGGCGGTGACGCGTCGCTCAACGCCCCGATCCGCGACGACGGCGAAGCCGGCGAATGGCAGGACTGGCTGGTCGACAACTCGCCCAACGCCGAAGCCTTGATGGCCGAGAGCGAGGAGTTCGATCATCGCCGTCAGGCCCTGAACGGTGCGATCGGCGTGCTCAACCCGCGCGAACGCCGCATCTTCGAGGCGCGGCGTCTGGCGGATGAGCCGATGACGCTGGAAGACCTCGCCGCCGAGTTCGGCGTGTCGCGCGAGCGCGTGCGGCAGATCGAGGTCCGCGCGTTCGAGAAGGTGCAGTCGGCCGTCAAGGGCACGATTGCCCGCCAGGAAGCAGCTCTCGAAGCCGCGCACTAAATCGCGCGGCGACGAGCAAGCCAACAGACACGAAAGCCGGCGGCAACGCCGGCTTTTTTGTTTTTGGGCAGGCTCCGCCGTCGTCCTCCGCGAAAGCGGGGGACCCAGTACGCCGCGGCGGTCGAGAGGGGGCTCTGAGCTTGCCGCAAGATGCTGGCGGGTGTATGTGCTGCCGCCCGGCACGACATCGTGCCCTCAGTTCAACGCTCACGAAGGAGGCGGCATGAAACGTAGATCGAACATCCTGACCGCCCCGATCGGCTGATCGGCGATCGGTCATGAGCTGAACGCCGCTTCGCGGCCGTTCTCCATTCATCATATCTCGCTACGAGGGGCGTAACGCACACGGCGTTGCGCCGTGTCGTGATGTATTTGCGGTTCGTTACACCGCTCATCCACCCGCATAGCCGCGTGGAGAGCGGCTTCTTTCGTGCGTCCTGGCATCTCTATCGCAACGACTGTCCGGACTGGATCCGGCAGGCATTGTCGGACGAGTTCGACTGGTTCAGCCGGCATCTGCCGATCCCCGGGCGTATCGCGCGGCACTTCAAGCGGCGCGATTCGATCCATGGCATCTGCTGGTTCGATCCCGACGCCCGCGAGGCGATCAGCCGCGCGCGCTATTGCGCCTGGCTGCTCGAAGAGGGCGGCCTGCCGGTGCGGACAATCACCACCTCGCGGCAGCGCGAGGTGATCTGGCGGGACGCGCACCAGATCGTCACCAAGCCGACCGCTGATCTGCCCAGGGCGTTCGCCTAACCGCGGAGCCACGGATCAGATGGAGGTCGAAGGCCATCGCTCACGGCTGCGATCGGGCACCGGCGGTTTCGGCCGCCGGTTTGCCAGCGCGCGTCTCGCCAAGAGCAAAGACAATGAGATCCCCTGCTCACGCCAAAGACGATCGCATGCGGAGACAACCTGGCGGGCATTGTCCTCGGGGCCATCCTTCGAGACGCCCGCCTTTGGCGAGCTCCTCAGGATGAGGTGTTGTCGTGCGGCACCATTTTAGACCCTCATGGTGAGGAGCGCCGCTTGCGGCGCGTCTCGAACCACGAGACCAAGCACCTCGCCGAGACCCAACGGAGACGATAGCCCCGCTACTCGCCCCACTCGCGCGCCATGGTCGCGAGCGCGCAGCCTTCGCAGTAGCGGGCGTCCTTGAAGTCGATCCAGTTGTGCGCGTAGACGTGATCCAGCGGGATGCCGTAGCGCGCGCGCAGCAGCTTCACCAGCACGCGCCAGGCTGCGATCTGCGCGTCGGTCGGGCCCTTGGTGACATCTGGATAGTTGCCGGCGAACTCGACGCCGATCGAGGTGTCCTTGTTGACGTGGCGATAGGTCTTGCTGTTGTCGATGTATTTGTTGTCGTTGCGATCGGCGCCGTCGGTGTGGGTCGGCACCAGATTGTCGGCGACCGCCCAATAGACCGTGCCGTCGGTCTCGACCCAGACCATGACGCCGCGCCGGGTCGGGTGCTTGTGCTGTTCGGCCGCGCCGTAGCGCGCCGAACCGGCCGGCCCTTCGGTTTGATGCACGATGATGTTGCGCCAGCGATGAGCCTTGGCGACATCGCCCCAGGGCGACAGCCAGACCATCTTCAAGCCGGGAATCTCCGGCGTGCCCTGCGACCGGGCGATCGCAGCGAGATCGGGCGCCTCGGCGAATGCCGGCACGGACAGTACCAGCGCGAGAAGTACGGTGAGCAGGCGAGGCGTCATGACGGCAGGATCCAGTGTCACGCTTGAGTTCAGCAACGGCCTCTTCTCACCTCTCCCAAGGGAGAGGCGGAGCCTGCCGCCGCTCCAGCTCAACATGGTCTCACCGCACTCCAGCACGGTCAGGCGCGGCGCAGGCTCGCCTGCATCGGTTCGAGCATCTCGGGCGGCAGCTTCGGTTGATAGGTCGCATATCCGTTCTTGCCGCCCTTCTTGGCGTCGTAGAGTGCGTGGTCGGCTGCGGCGATCAAGCGGTCGGGATGCAGCCCGATCTCGCGGGTCCATTGCGCGACGCCGATCGAGACCGCGATCGGGATGTCAGCGCCGGCGCACTGCTCGGCATCGGCGCGGCAGACCTCCAGCACGCGGCGGGCGATCATCGCGCCCTCGCGCAAGGTCGAGGACGGCAGCACGATGCAGAATTCGTCGCCGCCGGTGCGGGCCAGCATGTCGCCAGGCCGCAGCCTGGTCTGCGCCATCAGCGTGAAATGTTGCAGGCAGGCGTCGCCGGCGGCGTGGCCGTGGGTGTCGTTGATGCCCTTGAAACCGTCGAGGTCGATCACCAGCAGCGCGAATGCCTCGCCATTGCGGTCGGAGCGCGCGCATTCCTCGGTCAGGCGTTGCAGCAGATGGCGGCGGTTGCCGACGCCGGTGAGATCGTCGAGCAGCGCGAGGTCGGCGACCTCGGTGCGCAGCCGGTCGATCGCCATCAGCAGGAAGCCGAAATTGAGCGCCATCGACAGGAACACCATCAGCAGGATCGCCAGCGACTGGCCCGCATTGAAGCGGACGAAGGAGAATTCGCCGGGATGCAGCAGGGCGCCGACGAGGCGCAGCGCATAGATGCCGATCAGCACGGAGGCGACGACGCCGGCAAGCCGCGCGCCGGGATTGACCCGGCCGTTCTCGCGCGACAGCAAGAGCTTCAGCGTCAACGCGAACGGCATGACCTGCGCGACGGTATAGACCAGGATGCGCATCGGCATGCTGTCATAGGCAAAGATGAAGACGCCAAGGCCGACGAAGGCGAACGCGCTGCACAGCGCGGTGCTGCGCCAGCGCACCGGTTTGCCGTAGAACCGCTCGATGCCCATCGCGGCAAGGCCGGCGGCGAACACCATCAGCGTGCCCGCTGCGATCAGCGGCAAGAGCGAGCCCGTGATCATGACGCGGAACATCGCGCTGGAGGCACCGGCGGATGCGACGAAGGCCGACGCGGTCCAGAACCGCGCCGCGCCGAAAGCTGGATAGCTGTGCGCGACATAGGCCCAGATCAGGCCGAGCGCGAGAAAATTGATAACGAAAACCGTCCAAAGCGTCGGAACGCTCAACATCGCCCCTGTTCGAGACCGTACCGGCCTCGCCTCTCCTGAAATGACTTGCCGCCCCCAGAGCATGATCTTTCGGAAAACCGCTGCGCGCTTTTCCGGATCATGCCCAGGGCGTTCCCTCCCAATGACAATCCCCGTTGCCTTACGGGAGAGGATGCGGCCGCGCCGCTTAACGGACTCTCACCCGCGACCCGTCAATCCGCGCCGTGGTTTTGAATTGATGAAGATACGCGCATCCGGCATTTGCGCGCCGTTAAGCATGGCGACGCGATGGCGTGACGACGCGCGGCAGCAGCAGCGCCACGAGAAAATTGGCGAAAACACGTAACAACTGTGGATAACACGATGACAGCGCCGTGACAGCGCGCGGCAGCAGCCTCCGAATCTGCTCAGTTTGATACTGAGGATGTTGCGAGGCTGGCCCTCCGCCAAGCATGCCTCGGAGTCGCGTTCAATCCATGAAACCCTGAGAGGATACTATGGCTAAGAAAGCGAAGAAGGCGAAGGCGAAGAAGGCCCCCAAGAAGAAGAAGGCCGCCAAGAAGAAGTAACCCGTTTCTCGCCCGGGTAGCGGCTCAGCCCTGCCCGGGCACCCAGACCGGAGCGACCGGCCCAGACCTCAACTCCGGATACACCATTCGAACAATTCGGCCCCTGACAGAGCGGGCAACATGGCAGGCGCAAGGCCTGCTTTTTTATTGCCCGCACCGCTTTTGTTGCCGGTGGCAGGCGCGGACGAAGACGCCGTCAGCGCTCCGCGAAGGCGAGCTTGGCGCCGAGCACCGCAAAGCCCGCGGCAAAGCTCCGCCTGAGCCAGGCCATCACCTTCGGCCGGGTGATGACGCGATCGCGCACCGACGCCGCGAACAGCCCGTAGATCGCGAACACCGCGAAGGTCATCGCCATGAACACGCCGCTGAGCTCAACCATCCGCGCCAGCGGATGGGCCTCGTCGACCGCGATGAATTGCGGCAGGAAGGCCAGGAAGAAGATCGACAGTTTCGGGTTGAGGATGTTGATCAGGATCGCGGTCACGATCACGCGGCCGTTCGAGCGCGGCTTGATCTCGGTGTCGACGGCCAGCGCGCCGCGCTCACGCAGCGCCTGCCAGGCCATGTAGAGCAGATAGACCACGCCGCCCCATTTCAGCGCCGCGAACGCCATGGCGCTGGTGTGCAGGATGGCGGCAAGGCCCAGCATCGCAGCGATCATCTGCGGCACGATCCCGAGCGTGCAGCCGAACGCCGCCGCCACGCTCGCCCGCGAACCGCGGGTCAGCGCGACCGCCAGGGTGTAGAGCACGCCGGTGCCGGGCGAGGCGACCACGATCAGGGTGGTCAGCAGGAAGGACCAGGTCATTGCAGTTCCTCGATTTCAAATTCTTGAGTCAAACCCTTGGGGGGCACGTCATTCCAGATCTCGCTTCAGATAGTCCAGCACGCGCGGGAAGGCATCCTTGCGCGCCTCGGGATCGGTCCCGATCACGGGGATCGAGCCATCCCGCATCGTATAGGCCGGCAGCTCGGTGCGCGGCAGGTTCGGCGCATCGAACGCATGCACCGCGCCGGGATAGCTCTTCAGCTCGACCGGATTGCCGCGCGCCTTGGCCGCCGCGATGAAGGCGTCGCAGGGCTTGTACGGCGTCCAGACGTCGGCCTCGCCGATCAGCACCAGCAGCGGCACCCGGCTGGTCCAGCCATTCGGCTCGACATTGGTGAAGGGCCTCGATTGATAGATGTCGGCGCAGGCGCCGGGATAGAACGCCACCGCGGCCCTGAAATCCTGCGCCAACTCGGCCGGCCGGCCGATGCTCCTGTCGTTGATCGAGAGCAGCACCACGCCGCCGCCCTGCGACCAGCCCATCAGCGCGATGCGGTCCGGCTTCACGAAGGGCTGCGCCTGCAAATAACGCAGCGCGCCATAGGCATCCTTCGGCCGCTCGCGCCACATCCTGCGGCTGTCGGGCCCGCGCGAGCAGGTCTGGCCGAGCCCGCGCGGCGTCGCGCTGTCGACGATCAGGGTGACATAGCCCTGCACCGCGAGCGCCCGCGCCCAGGCGCGATAGAGGCCGAACACGCGGCCCTTCTTGTCATTGAGGCCGGAACAGCCATGCATCAGCACCACCGCGGGCCGCGGCGTGTCGTCCTCGCGGCGGTCGAGATGACCGATCAGGTCGGTGGTGCCGTCGAGTGAGGGGAAATTGACGATCGTCTCCGCCGCGGCGGGCGCCGCGGTCGCGAGCACGAACCAGACCAGTCCGATGATCGGCCACAGGCGGCGCATCAGCCGCCAATATCACGCTGCCCGGGCGGGCGGAAGCGACCAGCGCCCGCCCGCCACACGTCGGCGCTGACAAACGCGTTATGAAGGCCTCGACCGGCCGCCCGGCAGCGTCGACGCCTTGGTCTCGGCGAGCCGGATCACGTCAAGCGGCGCCCACGGCTTGGCCCAGAACAAGGCGCCGTCCGGCAGGCGCTGACGCAGCGGCTTGCCCGAAGTCACGATCACGTCGAGGTCGGGCTTGTGTTTCTTCGCCGCATGGGCAAGCTCGACGCCGGTCATGTTTCCGGCGAGTTCGACGTCGGTCATCATCAGCACGACGTTGTCGCCATTGCCGAGCAGCACCAATTCGGCAGCCTCCGCGCTCTCGCAGGCGATGACGTCGAAATCGCTTTCCTCCAGCAGCAAGCCGATCATCTCGCGCTGCATCGGGTCGTCCTCGACGACCAACGCCTTCGCACGATCGGGCCTCGACTGTCCCATGGTGTGCCTCCTCTGTTCTGATCGCCTGGATTGATCGCCGCGTGAAAACGAACACTGACTAAATGCCTAAAATCGCTGGATGGTTCAGTTCCAATTTGAGAAAAGCGGGGAACCGCCGTGTTCCCGCATGGCCACCACCACCCTCGTCGAGATGGAGCCGACCCGACATGACTGCGATCTCTGGATCCGCCGCTGCCGTGACCGGAGCCGCCAGCGGCATCGGCCGCGCACTGGCGCTTGAACTCGCACAGCGCGGCTGCGACCTGGCGCTCGCCGACCGCGACGAGGCCGGTCTACAGGCGACGGCCGCCGAGATCGCGAAAGCGAGCCCGCGCAAGGTCACCGTGCATCGCCTCGACGTCGGCGAGCCCGACCAGATCGCGGCATTCGCGGCCGCCGCCAGCGCCGCGCATCCCGCGCTCAACATCGTCGTCAACAATGCCGGCGTCGCCCTGCTCGGCCAGTTCGGCGAGATCGAGCAGGCCCAGATGGAGTGGCTGTTCAACATCAATTTCTGGGGCGTGGTGCACGGCACCCGCGCCTTCCTGCCGTATCTCGCGCGGCAGCGCGAGGCGCATATCGTCAACGTCTCCTCGATCTTCGGCATCGTGGCGCCGCCCGGCCAGAGCGCCTATTGCGCGGCCAAGTTCGCGGTCCGCGGCTTCTCCGAAAGCCTGCGCCACGAGCTCGCGGTGGCGAACAGTCCGGTGCGGCTCTCGGTGGTGCATCCCGGCGGCGTCGCCACCAACATCGCGCGCAATTCGCGCACCGGGGCCGGCGTCACCGACAATGCCCGCCGCGTGCAGTCGATCGAGCGCTTCGACGCGTTGGCCCGGACCACGCCGACTGCGGCCGCGCAGCGCATCATCGCCGGCATCGAGAAGAACCAGCCGCGCATCCTGATCGGCAACGACGCCCGCTTCATGGACCTGCTGCAACGCTTCCGCCCCGGCACCTACTGGAAGGTGCTGCAACGGCAGATCGAGAAGGCGACCGCGAAGGTGGCGGGGGCCGGTGCCAAGTAATCGGTGTCACCACCCGCGCATGCGAAGCGGCAGCCGGCGCAGATAACTCTGTCGTCGTCCTTGCGAAGGCAGGGACCCATAACCACAGGGTTGGGTTGGCGAAACACGCTGGGGCCGCAGCGTCAGACATCATGAGCAGTCGTGGTTATGGGTCCCGGGTCGCGCTGCGCTTGCCCGGGACGACACTGAATCTGTTGCGCGATTGTCGGGTTGCGCATCCACGGCGGACAAGAGAGCTCAACCCAGCTGCTTCTTCACCCCAAGCGCCAGCCGGAACAGCGGGTCGCTCTTCTCCGACGGATACAGCGCGCTTCGCGTCACCTGCGGAAAATTGTCGTTCTTCCAGAACGACACCGGCGCGAAGGAGAATTTCGCGACCAGCCGCCGACCGAAATCCATCTCGTAGGGAAAATAATTGTCCTTCTGCTCGGTGCCGGACATTTCAGGATATTCGCCGAGCAGATAGCCCTCCTGGATATGCGGCCGCACCGCCGATGGCGGGCAGACGCTGGAGAGGCGGACGATCTGGAGGCCGGCCTCCGCGCTCGCGGTGATCGCGCCAGAGAGGTTCGGCACGCCGAGCACATAGAGGAAGGCGGTGCCGGTCTCGGCCAGCGAGGCGAACGACGCCGCGATCCGGATCGAATGGGTGACGTCGAGCAGCGGCGTGGTGCAGACCTCATAGTGTTGCAGGATCGACCAGCGCAGGATGCGATGCCGCTTCAGCCGCTCCAGCCCGAGCAGCTTTGCCTTGGCATATTCCGCGACCAGGACCTGCTCGGCGCGGCGCAGGGCCTCGAAGCGTTGAACCAGCATCGCCTGATCAGGGTTGCCGCGGCCGCCGCGAAACAGCGTCGGCTTCAGCGACGAGTTGTTCTTGACGTTGCGGTGATCCGCGCCCTGGCCGCGAAACAGCAGCACGTGGTCGCGGTTGAGGAATTGCAGCTCGGCGATCTTGGTGGCGAGCTCGAGATAGGAGCCGACGCGATGGCCCGGCCCCTCGCGCACCGCCGAGTTCTTCGCGATCTGGCATCCGCGGCGGTCGAAGAACGACCAGATCTTCTGGCTGCCGATGGTTTCCATGGGCCTCGAACTCTCAACCCGTCATTCCGGGGCTCGCGAAGCGAGAGCCCGGAATCCATTCTTCTACACGTGATGCGGCTCGATGGATTCCGGGCTCGCGCCAAGAGGCGCGCCCCGGAATGACGGGGATGACCGCAGCGCCCTCACCGCCCGACGAGCTGATCGGCAAAATACCCGATCGTCTTGCGATAGATCACCGCCCTGTTCCATTCGCGCATCGCCTCGAAATTGGCGCTACCTTCGCCATAGGGCGCGCCCATCTTGAAGCCGTTCGAGTGCAACAGGTTCGCGGTCGAGGCCAGCACGTCGGGCACCGAGTGGCGCAGGTCGACATGGCCGTCGCCGTCGAAGTCGACGCCGTATTTGATGTAGGACGACGGCAGGAACTGGGTCTGGCCGATCTCGCCGGCATAGGCGCCGATCATGTCGTTCAGACGAAGATCGCCGCGTTGCAGGATCTTGAGCGCGGCGAGCAGCTCGCCCTGGAACAGGTCGGTGCGGCGGCAATCATGCGCCAGCGTGGCGAGCACGCGAAACACCGGCAGCTTGCCCATGTCGCCCTTGCCGAAATCGGTCTCCAGCCCCCAGATCGCGACCAGGATCTGGCGCGGCACGCCGTATTGCTGCTCGATCTTCGAGAGCAGCGCGGCGTGACGCTGCAACATCGCGCGGCCGCCGTTGATGCGCCCGGGCCCGACGCGGGTCGCGACATACTGCTCGAAGGTCTTGTTGAAGGTGTAGCGCTGCCGCCGGTCGAAGGCGAGCACCCCGCCATCCTGCTGCACCCCGCCGAGTGCCTGCGAGATCACATCCTGCTGGATGCCGGCCGCCGCCGCCTCCTGCGAGAACGACTGCACGAAGGCCGGAAAACTGCCGCCGCAGCGGGCGGCATAGGAGGGGGTGGCAAGCAGCAAGGCGCCGAACACAACCGCCAAACGACACCTGAGCATGCAACAATCCCTCCTGCTTCGAATGACCAATCATGCCATGGAGCAAACGAGGCCGTCAAAGCGTCGGCACCGACATTCCACCCACGCGCTCGTCCCGCCGGCGCGCACCAGTATCCGCACCCTCGCCCTTCCAGCTCCGCGGCGCGTTCACCAGGCTGACCAGCGTGTAGCTGACGATCACGAGCAGGAACCAGGACCCGAGCTTCTCGATTCCGACCATCGACCAGCCGAGCCGCTGCGAGGGATAGAGCCAGGTCTTGGTGAAGGTGCCGATGTTCTCGGTGAACCAGATGAACAGCGACACCAGCACGAGGCCGAGCAGCAGCGGCATCGAACGATGGCTGGTCCAGACCTTGAAGTGGACGCTGGTGCGGCCGAACAGCCAGATCGCCCAGGCGAACAGCCCCCAGCGCAGGTCGATGACGTAGTGGTGGCTGAAGAAGTTGACATAGATCGCCACGCTGAGGGCGATCAGGCCGAGCCGGCGCGGATGCTGCGAGAAGCGGAAATCGAACAACCGCCAGCAGCGGCAGATGTAGCTGCCGATGCAGGAATACATGAAGCCCGAGAACAGCGGCACGCCGCCGATATGGAAGATGCTGGGCTCCGGATAGATCCAGGAGCCGACCCGCGTCTTGAACAGCTCCATCGCCGTGCCGACGACATGGTAGATCAGGATGACCCTGGCCTCCTCCCACGTCTCCAGCCGGCCGGCGAGCAGCACGAGCTGAACGGCGAGCATCGAGAGGAACAGGAAGTCGTAGCGCGCCAGCGCCGCATCCGGCGGATAGAAGCGCCAGGTGCCGATCATCAGCGCGACGGCGATGCCGCCGAACAGGCAGGCCCAGGCCTGCTTGATGCCGAAGCGCAGGAATTCGTAAGGAGCCGCGGTCCAGCGGCGCTGTGCCATGACCAGGCCGAGGCGATGCTCGCCGGCGATGAAGCGACGCAGCGCCGGCCAGTTGGCCGCGGCGCTGGCGATGGGTTTGCCTTGACGTGTCAGCCTGTGATGCACGCCGCGCAAGGTCGCGACGGATCACGGTCGCAGCGCGGCGGAGATGTGCAGATTTCCCTCAATCCCTGAGCTGCCGCTCCAGCCCGTCGAAATCGATCTCGGCCCAGCATTCCGAGAGCTTGCCGTCCCGGATGCGCCAGAACGTCATGCCACGGAATTCGACGTGGCGGCCGGTCGGCTGGATGCCGCGCCACAGGCTGCGGTGACGGCCGCGCCAGACGAAGCGGCCGGCGACCATGTCGCGCTCGGCCACCAGGCATTCGGCCACCGCCGACAGCTCGGCGAAGGTCTCATGCATCGCCGCCGCCTGCGCGAGCACCTCCTCGGCACTCAGCCGCTTGCCCACGGCATGGTCGAAGAAGTCGGACGCCAACTGCGCGCGGATCGCACCGGCATCGAGCCGGTTGGTCACGGCGTCATGATGCGCGAGCACCAGCGCCTTGTTGGCCTCGAGGGTGGCGTGGGACATCGGAGGAGGCTTCTCGAAAAGGGAGAGTTGTAAAAAAGGAAGATGCGCCTCATACGCGAATCGCATGGTGCAATGCAAGTGACGATGGTCAGAAAAGCCCGGGCTTTCGCCCGCCCTTCGTTTGAACGGCGATCCGAAAGACGGCTGTCATGAGTTGGCTCGATGGCCGCCCCCGAGCGGTAACATCATCCGACGCCGGCCATGCACGCGGCGGCAACGATCCGCACGCGGCGGGAACCGGCGGGTGCACGATGCATGAACGCCGCCCGTGTCGGCTGCGACGAAGCAAGACACATTCGCCATGCCGGTTCCCCCCGCGCGCGGCTGCCGTCGCGTCTTGTTGATGCAATGCCGGGCCGTTAAAGCCGAGCAGGCTGGCTGCACCGACGCCGTCATTCGCGGGAACGAAGGGCGCGCTCCATGATGAGGTACCATTGCTGATGAAGTCCGCCGACGCTTTCGCCCGCACGCGCAAGGCCGCTGCATCGCTTGCCATCATCTTCACGCTCGGCGCGCCCCTGGCGGCAACGAGCATCCCGGCGGCAGCGCAGGACAAGCGTGCGCAGGCGCAACGCCCTGCCGCCACGCAGGCCGTCGCCACGCAGATGAAGAACGCCATCGCGCTGACGCGCAGCGGCAAGATCGAGGCCGGCGCCGCGCAGCTCACTGCCGCGCTCGATGCCGCGGACAAGCTCGACGATCCGCAGTTCGTCATGGAGCGATATTACGACGCCACCGCCACGCTGCGTGCGGTCAAGCGCGACGACCTCGCTGAAAAGCTGTTCGTGCGCGCGTTCCAGAGCAAGGCGGCCGCACAATCGCCGCCCGGCAATGCCGATGTGCTGCTGGAATACGCCATCCTGCTGTCCGACCACGCCAGGATCGCGAAAGCGGTCCCGCTCTACATGAAGGGGATCGCGGCCTTCAACGCCTATTGGGGCGAAGGCTCCGAGGAATCGCTGATCGCCAGCGACAAGCTCGCGGTGGCGCTGTCGGCCAACGGCTCGGCCGCGTCGGCGACCAATCTGGGCCGGCACAATTTCGAGCGCTCGGAGAAGGCGCTGGGGCCCGACCATCGCACCACCGCGAAGCTCGCCAACAATTATGCCGACATGCTGCGCGAGATCGGCGCGCCGGCCAAGGCGCTCGAGCTCGATTTGTTCGCGATCGAGAAGCGCGTCAAGCGTTACGGCGAGAACCATCTCAACACGCTGGTGACGGTCAACAATGCCGGCCAGGATTTCCTCAACCTCGGCCGCTTCGACGAAGCGCGGCGCTATTTCCGCCGCCACCGCACGATCGCGGTCGCGATGGCGCCGAAGGATCCGAGCTTCGCCGGCCAGGCCGATGCCTGGCTGTTCTACACCGACATGCTCGCTGCCGGCGATGCCGTGATCTCGCCAGCCGACCTGACCCGGCTGGAGGCGATCGTCGCCAATGAGGAGAATTTCGCCGACTTCCTGCGCATCAAGGCCGCGGTGCTGGCCGCCGGCAAGCGCGAGCAGCGCGGCGAACCGGATGCGGGCATGCGGTTGCGCGAGACCGCGCTTGCGATCTCGACCCGCGCCTTCACCGCGCAGCATCCGATTTCCTTCGAGATCAAGCTCGGCATCGCAGTTGCCCTGATCGCGACCGATCCGAACCGCGCGGTGCAGAGCTTCACCGCGCTCGACCGCGAGATGTTCGCGTGGATGAAGCGCGAGGTCGGCACCGCGGGCGATCGCGCCGTCGCCGAGGCGATCCGCGCCCATGCCGACCATCTGCTGTTCGCGTTCGGCCGCTTCGCGACCGGGGCCGGATCATCGGTGGCGCAGCCGGCCTTTGCCGCCGCGGTGCTGCGCTGGAAGACGCTTGGCGGCGGCGACGCCACGGCGCTGCGCCGGCTCGAGACCCAAATGGCGGGCAAGGACGAGGAGACCGCGACGCTGCTGCGTGCGGCGCTGCGGCTGAATGGCGAGAAGCAGGAGCTGTTCTCGTCGGGCAATATCGACGACTGGGCGCGATCGGTGTGGGGGCGGCAGGACGCCGCCGAGAAGGCTTTGAACAAGCGACTCGATGCGATCGGCGTGACGCTGCCGCAGGACCCGATCCGCCCGTCGCAACTGCTGGCGGGCAATGAAGCCGTCATCAACTACTTCATCACCCGGCAATGGAAGGCGGACCGTCAGTCGAAGCAGCCGCTCGCCGCCAGCGTGCTCTACGCCATCGTCGAGACCGCGCAAAGCGAGCCGCGCGTGATCGATCTCGGCGATCCCGGCAAGATGGTCGACACCGCCGTGCGGACCGAGATCGCGCGGCTGCGCGCGACGCGGGCGACCATGCCCGATCTCGACGCCAGGGGGCTCGACGGCAAGGGCCGCTTCCAGAACCTCCGCGAGCGGCTGTTCGCGCCGCTGGAGCCGGTCCTGAAGGACAAGACCACGCTCTACGTGGTGCCGGACGGCTTCCTGTTCGCGGTGCCGTTCTCGCTCTTGCCCGGCGCCGATGGCGGGCTGCTGGAAGACAGGTTCACGATCCGGATGCTGACCAGCCCCGATGCGCTGATCGCGATCCATGCGCGCGAGACGCTCGAGAAGACGGGCGCGATGCTGCTTGCCGGCGGCATCGAATATGGCGTTCCCGGCCCGATGCCGCTGCCCGGCACCAAGACCGAGATCGAGGCGATCGCAAAGCTCGCCCGCGCACGCGGCGCGCCGGTCGAGATGCTGAGCGGCAGCGGCGTCAGCGAAAGCACGCTGCGCGACAAGATCGGCAAGGCGCGCATCGCGCATCTGGCGACCCACGGCTTCTATCACGACAGCACGGCGTCCGGCCTCGATACGCTGTGGCAGAGCGGCATCGTGCTGTCCGGCGCCGGCGACAGCCGTTGGCCGCTGCGCGACGACAAGGACGGCTATCTCTATGCCTTCGAACTGATGGACTGGGACCTGTCCGGACTCGATCTGCTGGTGCTGTCGGCCTGCGAGACCGGTCGCGGCGACGAGAGCTTCGTCAGCGGGCTGCGCGGCCTGCCGACCGCGCTCGGCATCGCCGGCGCCCGCCGCGCGCTGCTGACGCTGTGGCCGGTCGCCGACGAAGGCACCGCGAACTTCGCCGTGCGCTACTACGAGCACCTCGCCGACGGCATGACCTATTCGGATGCGCTGCGCCAGACCCGGCGCGATGCACGCGACGGCAAGGTCGCCGGCGCCAACGACCCCAGCGTGTGGGCTGCCTTCGTGCTGTTCGAGGGCTGAGGCGGATATGTCGGCGATGTGACCGGTCGGGCGCCGAGCGCCTGCCGGCCGAATTGCACACCGCTCTCCACAAGGGCCCTGCACCGCAGGGCAGACCGGCGGGAGGGTGCGGCGATTTGCTTTGACAGCGGCGTCCTGATCGAGGACAAGCCACCCATGCCGAAAAAACCCGGGACCAATCCCAAAGGCGAATTTGCCTTCTTCAACGTGTTCTATGAAGACGGCTCGCAGCGCTCCAACCGCCGTGTGCCGTCGGAACTGCTGGGCGGGCTCGACGGCGACGAGCCGGTGCGCGCCTTCCTGCGCGAGCAGGACCGCGAGATCGCCGAAAAGGGCGGCCGCCCGCCGCTCGAGATCAAGACCATCGAGCGGGTCGGCGCGAAGAAGAAGTAACGAGCGGCGACCTCGCGTACTCCGTTATCTCCTCATTCGTCATTCCGGGGCGGCGCGCAGCGCCGAGCCCGGAATCCATTCTACCGCAAAATGCGTGGCCCGATGGATTCCGGGTTCGCGCTTCGCGCGCCCCGGAATGACGATGGGATAGCGATTACTCGACAGACAAAAACGGCGGGCACCAGCCCGCCGTTTTCATTGAATGAATGCCCGTAGGCCTAGTTATCGAGGAACGAGCGCAGCTTGCGCGACCGTGACGGGTGCTTGAGCTTGCGCAGCGCCTTGGCTTCGATCTGGCGGATGCGCTCTCTCGTCACCGAGAACTGCTGGCCGACTTCTTCCAGCGTGTGGTCGGTGTTCATGCCGATGCCGAAGCGCATGCGCAGCACGCGTTCCTCGCGCGGCGTGAGCGAAGCCAGCACGCGCGTGGTGGTCTCGCGCAGGTTGGACTGGATCGCAGCATCGATCGGCAGGATCGCGTTCTTGTCCTCGATGAAATCGCCGAGATGCGAATCTTCCTCGTCACCGACCGGGGTCTCCAGCGACAGCGGCTCCTTGGCGATCTTGAGGACCTTGCGGACCTTCTCGAGCGGCATGCCGAGCTTCTCGGCGAGCTCTTCCGGGGTCGGCTCGCGGCCGATCTCGTTGAGCATCTGGCGCGAGGTACGGACGATCTTGTTGATCGTCTCGATCATGTGCACGGGGATACGGATGGTGCGGGCCTGGTCGGCGATCGAGCGGGTGATCGCCTGCCGGATCCACCAGGTGGCGTAGGTCGAGAACTTGTAGCCGCGGCGATATTCGAACTTATCGACCGCCTTCATCAGGCCGATATTGCCTTCCTGGATCAGGTCGAGGAATTGCAGGCCGCGGTTGGTGTACTTCTTGGCGATCGAGATCACGAGACGGAGGTTGGCTTCCACCATCTCCTTCTTGGCCTGACGGGCCTCGCGCTCGCCCTTCTGCACGCCGTGCACGATCTTGCGGAATTCGCCGATCTCGAGCCCGGTGAGCGCCGCCAGCGACTGGATCTCGTGGCGCAGGTCCTTGATGCGGTCCTTCTCGTGATGGACGAAGTTCTTCCAGCCCTTGGCGGAGAGCTTCGAGACGCGGTTGAGCCAGCGCGGGTCGAGCTCCGAGCCCTGGTAGTTGCGCAGGAAGTCCTCGCGCGCGACGCCGTGGCTGTCGCCGAGGCGCAGCAGGCGGCCCTCGAACGAGACCAGCTTCTTGTTGATGTCGTAGAGCTGCTCGACCAGCGAATCGATGCGGGCCTGGTTGAGGCGCAGCGACTTCACCTCGACGATGATCTCGTCCTTCAGCTTCTTGTACTTGCGCTCCTGCGACGGCGACAGCGACTCGCTCTGCAACTGGTTGGCGATGTCCTGTTCTTGAAGACGGCGCAGCTTCTTGTACTCGGACGCGATCTTGTCGAAGGTCTCGACCACCTTCGGCTTCAGCTCGGCCTCGATGGCGGCGAGCGACATCTGGTTCTCGAACTCGTCGTCGTCCATGTCGCCTTCGGCGGCGGCCTCGGCGGGATCCTTCTCCTCGGTGCCGGCTTCGCCACCGGCGGGCGCGGCACGGAACGGGGTCGGCGACGGCGGCGCAGCAGGCGGCGCGACATGGGCCGGCGCGGCCGCGTCGGCGCCATTGCCATTGGCTTCAGCCGCAGCGCCTTCGGGATTGTTGCCGATCAGGTTCGGATTGATGCCGCCCTTGGATTCCGGGCCCGCGTAGGTCGCTTCGAGATCGATGATGTCGCGGAGGAAGATCTTGCCTTCGTTGAGTTCGTCGCGCCAGATGATGATGGCCTGGAAGGTCAGCGGGCTTTCGCAGAGGCCCGCGATCATCGCCTCGCGGCCGGCCTCGATGCGCTTGGCGATCGCGATTTCGCCCTCGCGCGACAGCAGCTCGACGGTGCCCATCTCGCGCAGATACATGCGCACGGGATCGTCGGTACGTTCGCCGGGCTCCGACTTCTTGACCTCGGTGACGGCCTTCTGCGTGACCTCGACGAGTTCGTTGTCGGTCTCGTCCTCGCCGTCGTCCTTCTCGTCCTCGCCTTCAGAGTCGTCGGCCTCGGTGACGTTGATGCCCATGTCCGAGAGCATCGACATGATGTCTTCGATCTGTTCGGGCGACGTCGTGTCGGAAGGCAAGACTTCGTTGAGCTGATCGAAGGTCACGAAGCCGCGCTTCTTGGCCTGCTTGATCATCTTCTTCACCGCGGCATCCGACAGGTCGAGCAACGGCGACGGCGCGTCAGCGGAATCCTTCTCAGGAGCATCCGCCGCCTTGTCGTCTTTTTCCTTGTCCTTAACCTGCAGCGTCTTTGCCTTGGTGGCCATTCACTAAGCTCCCGAAACGCGGTCATGCAAAATGGTGCCACGCACGCACGTTTGCACGCTATCTAGCTAGAATTACTCTCGACGCACAAAGGGCGGCGCAAGATTTCGCCACCCCTGTCATCCGTCTCGATGGTTTCCATCTGCAATAGCCGTGAGGCTATTAAGTTTCGCTTAACCCTGTTTTTGCAGCCAAACCATGGATTTGGCGAGTCTTTTTGCGGGTGCGACGAGCGCCGTCCGCAGCATTTTTGTTATCAGACATTACGTTGGAACCGGCCCGACAATTCGCCGAACCCTTCGATCAGGGCTTCGGTCCCATCGGCTTCTGCCATCCGGGCCTGGATATCCTGCAACCATGCCAGATTGGCTTCGCTGGAGTCTTCAGCCAAAGCCGCCTCTGCATCTTTTCTTTCCCTAAATAAGGCGTGGGTTTTCTGATGCAAGGCAACCAGTTGACGCCAGGTCGATAAAACATCCTCACGCGCGGCGCCAACCTGCGCGCCCCACACCGCCTGGGTCGTGATCGCCCGCTCAACCCTTTGAAGAATAGGCGTTAATTCCCGCATCTCCAGATCAGACCGCATCTTCTCGGCCTGCTCCTCGGCATCGGGGGAATGGTGATGATCATGGGCAAAGGCTGCGATAATGGCGGCCCTGAGCTTGTTGGCCTCGGGATGCGCAAGCTCCAGTGCCGCCACCTCCTCGAGATGCTCGTGCAGCAGCCAGGGGTGATTGATCAGACATTGCAGGATCAGCGCCTCGCGGCGCGAGATCGCGCTGCGCTGGCCGCGCATGATCGGGCTGTTGGCGAGCTGTGGGCTCGCCGCCTGATAGGGACCCCGTAGAATCCCGGGGGTGGCGCCGCCCTTGCTGCCGAACCGGCCGGCCTGGCCACCTTGGGCCGGTCCGCGGGGAGCAAACTGGCGAGGTGATTCGCCGCCGCGCCCGCCGCCGAAACTGCCCCTCGCGTAGCCGCCGCGGCCATAACCGCCGCGCCCGCCCTCGGGAGCGAAGTTGCGTTGCAGCCGCTCCTGCAAGTCCTGCCGATAATAGCGCCGCACCACCTCGTCGCGGATGCCGTTGGTGAGCTCGCCGATCTTGGCCTCCAGCGCGGCGCGGCGCTCCGGCGTGTCGAAATTGCCGCCTTCGATCTCGCGCGTCCAGACCATGTCGGCAAGCGGACGCGCCGCCGAGATCACGTCCTCGATCGCACCGCGGCCGCCGGAGCGGGCGAGGTCGTCGGGGTCCTGGCCTTCCGGCAGCAGCGCGATGCGCAGGCTCTTGCCCGGCTTGAGTTGCGGCAACGCCAGGTCCGCTGCACGGTACGCCGCCTTCTGCCCGGCGCGGTCGCCGTCGAAGCACAGGATCGGCTCGTCGACCATCTTCCAGAGCAGCGCGAGCTGGTTCTCGGTCAGCGCGGTGCCGAGCGGTGCGACCGCGCCGGGAAAGCCCGAGGTGACCATCGCGATGACGTCGACATAGCCTTCGACCACGATCAGCTGCGCGCCGTCATGCGCCGCCTGCCGCGCGGTGAACAGATTGTAGAGATTGTCGCCCTTGTGAAACAGCGTGGTTTCCGGCGAGTTCAGGTATTTTGCCGGAACGTCCTTCTCCAGCGCACGGCCGCCGAAGGCGATGACGCGGCCGCGGCCATCGGTGATCGGGAACATGACGCGGTCGCGGAAGCGATCGAACGGCACCGGCTTGTCCTCGCCGGACACCAGAAGCCCGGCCTCCACCATGTCCTCGGTGGAGATGCCCTGGCCGCCGAGATGCTCCTTCAGCGCAAAGCGATCCGGCGGCGCGTAGCCCATCCGGAACTGGAGCTGGGTTGCCGGCGAGATGGCACGGTCGGCGAGATAGCCGCGTGCCTTGGCGCCGTGGCGCGAGGCCAGCGTGTCGGCGAAGAACTTGGTCGCCAGTTCCATCACGTCGTGCAGGGTGCGCCGGCGCTGCTCGTTGCGTGCCGCATCGGGCGTCGCGGCGGGCAGCGGGACGCCCGCCATCGCGGCAAGACGCTCCACCGCCTCGGGAAACGTCACGCCCTCGGTCTTCATCAGGAAGTCGAAGATGTTGCCGTTCAGCCCGGACGAGAAGTCGAACCAGGCCTGCTTCTGATCATTGACGAAGAACGAGGGCGTCTTCTCCTGCTGGAATGGCGACAGCCCCTTCCACTCTCGCCCCGCCTTCTTGAGCTTGACGCGCCGACCCACGACTTCCGAAACCGGAAGCCGGGCGCGCAGCTCTTCGAGGAATTCGGGCGTGAAACGCATCTGGCTCCAGTCCGGAATCAACCGGCGGTCGGTAACTCAACTACGTGGTGATATAGTGAGGAAGCATTCGGAGGAGCAAGCTCGTCCGCCTTCTCCCGGCTATCCACACCCTCCTCGATCCGGGCGGATGCGAAGCATCGAGCCTGGAATCCCATGCATCCACATTGCCGATCTATGGATTCCGGGCTCAGCCCTGGCGGGCTGCCCCGGAATGACGCTGGGGATGACTTCAACCGCCGCGCTTGCCCCCTCCCCGCTTCCGGGATTGGATAGCGCCATGTTCACGACATTCAGAGGCGGGCAAAGCGGGGGCTGGCAGGTCACGTCCATCACGCGGGTGACGGGCGAGACGCTGCCGAAGGTCGCGGCGGTCTCGGTGGTTGCGAGTGAGACCATCGCGCTGCCGCTGTTGCCGTCGCAGACCTCCTGGCGGCTCGCCGGTGTCGCCAGCCATCTGCGCTACACCGAGAAGGATGAGCGCGAGAAGCTCGCCGCCGTGCAGGCCGGGCTCGGCCGCAGCGAGGCGACCCATGCGGCGCTGATCCCGATCCGGAAATCCGCGGCGTGGTGGGAGCTGACCCAGGAGGAGCGCCGCAAGATCTTCGAGGACAAGTCGCACCACATTTCAGGCACCTTGAAATTCCTCCCCGCGATCGCCCGCCAGCTGTTTCACGCCCGCGATCTCGGCATGCCGTTCGACTTCCTGACCTGGTTCGAATTCGCCCCCGAGCACGACAGTCTGTTCGACGAACTGGTCGGCATGCTGCGCGCCACCGAGGAATGGAGCTTTGTCGAGCGCGAGGTCGACGTTCGCATGATCAGAGAAAGCTGACGCGGGACGTCGTCACGCCCAGCGTCGCCGTCCGAGCCTGTCGAGCACTTCGGCAACCGCGGGAGTTGGTCCGATGAGAGCGTTCCTGCGCATCACGATCATGGTGGTGATCTCGATCGTGGTGCTCACGATCTGCTTCGGCGGCCTCAGTGGCTGGCATTCCTTCGAGGTGATCGGCGGCCTGCTCGCCGTATTCTGGGGCATTCCGCTCTTCATCCTCTTCGCGATATGCCATCTCATCTACAAGGCAATGCGGCGTCCGAGCGCGGACAGCTAGAGCATGATCCGGAAAAGTGGAAACCGGTTTTCCGAGAAGATCATGCTCAAACGAAGATCATGCTCAAACAAAGAGATGAGATCATGATGCGATTCCGTGGAAACGCATCATGATCTAATGCTCGAGGAATTTTCCTGACGCGATCCGCGGCAGCTCGGCGACCGGCCAGTTGTAGAGATAGGTCCACGCCTCGCTCACCGGGCCGTCGGCGCGCGTGACGGCAAGCATCTCGCGGACGTATTCGGTCGGCGGCGGAAAGCCCTCGCCGCAGGCCTCGTACATGTCGAACTCGCGCAGCATGGCCTCGCGCTCGCGCAGGCGGAACAGTTCGCCGTGCACGATGTCGGCGGCATCGTCCGAGGCGACCAGGCCCGGATAATGCTTCACCAGATAGAGCCGGCCGCGGCACTGCGCGGGCCCGAGGAACTCGGCATTGCCCGCGAGCAGCTTCGCCATCGGATGGTCGAAGCCGCGCATCAGCGTGCCGTAGACGAAGAGGAGATCGGAGATCATGGTTGCTCGGTCATTCCAGGGCGCGTCGCAGACGCGAGCCCGGAAGCCATCGCGCCAGACGAATGCTTTGAAACATGGATTCCGGGTTCGCCCTGCGGGCGCCCCGGAATGACGGAATGGCCGCGAAGAATCAAGCCGTCACCACCTCATCGGTCACGACGACGAACTTGGTCAGCGTCATGCGGCCGAAGCTCGTGGTGAGCGCGACGTCGGCGGCGTCGCGACCGGTGGCCATCAGGATGCGGCCGATCCGCGGCACGTTGTGGCGGGCATCGAAGGTGTACCATTGGCCGGACAGATAGACCTCGAACCAGCCGGAGAAATCCATCGGCGCGGGATCAGGCGGCACGCCGATGTCACCGAGATAGCCGGTGCAGTAGCGCGCCGGGATGCCCATGCAGCGGCAGAAGGTCAGCGCCAGATGCGCGAAGTCGCGGCAGACGCCGGTGCGGCTTTCATAGACGTCGTGCGCCGACTTCATGTGATGGGCGTGCTGATAGCCGAAGGTGACATGATGGTGCACGAACTCGGTGATCGCCTGCACCCTTGCCCAGCCGGGCTGTGTGTTGCCGAACAGCGACCAGGCGATATCGGTCAGCTTGTCGGTCTCGCAGTAGCGGCTCGGCATCAGATAGAGCAGCATGTCGTCGGGCAATTGCTCGATCGCAACCTGCTGCGCCGCCGGATTGACCAGGTCAGGCTGCCCGGAATCGCGCACCAGTGCATCGCCGCGGAAGGTGAGGCCACCGCCGGGGGCGACCAGCCGCCCGCAGACATTGCCGAAGCCGTCGCGATAGAGGCCGATCGGAACGGCAGGCTCGGTCGAGATGCTTTCGGTGCCGACGATGTCGGCATAGCGCGATGGATGAATCGACAGCATGATCACCATCGGTGTCGGCTGCGTCGCCGCATAGGTGATCTCGAAGCCGACCTTGATCTGCATCGTCAGGCTGTCTCCCGTTCCGCTTCCTCGCCGACCGACACCACCTTGATGTCGACGTCCATGCCGAGATAGGCGTCCGCCGCGCCGAGATAGACGCCGTGCAGCGGGATCGCCTGGCGCGGATCGCGCGCCACCGCGACGCGGATCAGATCGCGGGTGCCGACGATGCCGTTGGTCGGATCGAACTCGATCCAGCCCGCGCTCGGCAGATAGACCTGCACCCAGGCGTGGGTCGAGCCGCCGCCGACATAGCCATGCGCGCTGCCGGGAGGCATCGCGAGATAGCCGGAGACGAAGCGCGCGGCGATGCCGAGCCGGCGCAGCGCCTCGATCATGAACAGCGCATAGTCGCGGCAGGTGCCGGACCGCGTCCGCAGCGTGTCGAGCGGATGCTGGGTGCCCTGCTCGTAGCGCTTGCGATAGCTGAACGCCTCGCGGATGCCATGGGTCATGTCGCTGAGGATCTTGAACGTCAGTGTCGGCGGCTCGCCGTCGAGGAAGCGCCGTGCCCAGGCCGACAGCTCACCGTTCGGGTCGCCATATTGCGGCGTGATGAACTGCTGTAGATCGGGGAATTCCTCATCGTCGTAGAGAAACGGATAGAAATAGGCCGGGTCGTCGGGCGTCAGCGCGAACCTGTCGGCCGGATTGTGCTCGACGGTCGCCGTCGAGACGAACGACAGCGTATCGGCGCGTTCGTCGAAGGTCGCGATCGCGACGCTGTTGCCGAACACGTCATGGATCCAGCGCAGCGACATCGGCATCGGGTCGATGACCAGCGCGCTGTCGAGCACGCATAGGTCATGGCCGTCGCGCGGGCGCAGCATGAGGCGGTGTTCGCCGAACGCCACCGGACGGGCGTAGCGATAAACGGTCTTGTGATTGATGGTCAGCAGCGGCATCGTCAAATAATCATGGTGATTTGGGCCGCCAAATCTATAGAGAATGCTGCCCGATTCCAAACCAGCATGCCGCTCGAATAGGCAAAGTTGAGGAAAAAGCCCGTGAATCACGCCGGTGGTCCCTCCGTTCTGCTCGCGAACACCGACGTTTCACCGGTTCTTGAACACAATCCCGGCGGCCGGTCGCCGTTCCTATTCACCTGCGATCATTTTGGCAGGCTGATTCCCTCCCCGCTCGGCGACCTCGGCCTGCCCGAAAGCGAGCTCGTGCGCCACATCGCCTGGGACATCGGCATCGCCGGCGTCGCCAAACAGCTCTCCGACCGGCTCGACGTGCACCTGATCGCGCAGCGCTACTCGCGCCTCGTGATCGACTGCAACCGCCCACCGCATGTCGCAAGCTCGATCCCGCTGATCAGCGAAGCCACCACGGTGCCGGGCAATGAGGGCCTGTCGCGCGACGCCGCCGAGTTGCGCCGCGCCCAGATCTTCGATCCCTATCACGCCCGCATCGACGAGATCATCGACGCGCGCGCGCGTCAGGGCATGCCGACCGTGCTGGTGTCGCTGCACAGCTTCACGCCGATCTACGCCGGCATCGCTCGTCCCTGGCACATCGGCACGCTCTACCATCGCGACACGATGTTGCCGCCGCTGCTGCTGAAGCATCTGCGCGCGGAGGGCGATCTCGTGGTCGGCGACAACGAGCCCTATGCGGTCAGCGACGAGACCGACTACACGATCCCGGTGCACGGCGAGAAGCGCGGCCTGATGAATTCCGGCATCGAGATCCGGCAGGACCTGATCTCCGACCAGGCCGGCGAGACGGCATGGGCCGAACGGCTGGCGCGCATCCTCGGCGAGATCGAGACGACGCTGCGCGCCGAAGCTCTGATCTAGGACGTCGTCCGTTCAGTTCGGCCGGCGTCGCCAGATGTACAGCAAATAAAGCAGCACGGGCAGGCCGAGCGCCACCCAGGAGACGGCATCCCACCAGCCGTCGCCGACCAGCGCGCTGATCAAGCCCACCGTGCTCACGATTGCGATCACGAGCGGGACGGCGAAGATCTGGTTCAATGAGCGATGTGCGACCATGCTGACGTCACGAGGTGAGTGCGGGATTTTCGATCGACGCGGCGTTGGCGATGGCGCGCTCCTGGCTCACCCCCGCTTTGCGGCGGCGCAGCCACAGATACACGCCGGTGACCAGGATGAAGATGGTCAGGATGTCGAGCAGCGCCCAGATGATCTTGAGCGGCATGCCGCCATAGTCGCCGAAATGCAGCGGCTGCGAGACGAACAACGTCGTCACATACCACGGCATATCCCTCGTGTCGGTCAGCTTGCCGGTCTCGGCATCGATCAGCGCCGGCTTGAGCAGCCGCGAGGTCAGCGGCGTATCGCCACGCAGGAACACAGCGTAGTGGCTCTTGCTGCTGAACAGGGTTCCCGGGAAGGCGACGAAGCTCGGCGTCATTCCCGGTACGGCGTGCGTCGCCACCTCGACGGCGGAGTTCAGCGAGGTCAGCTTGGCGGGCACCGGCCGATCCTTGTACTGCGCGGTCATTTCCGCGAGTTGGCCGAACTGCCACATCTTGACCACGAGATCGGCCCAGGTGTTGATCACGCCGGTGAAACCCACGACCAGCGTCCAGGCGACGAGCAGGATGCCCGCGAGATTGTGCACGTCGAGCCAGCGCACGACCCGGGTCCGCTGCGCGCGGTAGGCGCCAAACCGCAGCTTCCGCATCGACGGCGCATAGACGACGATCCCGGAGATGATCGCGACGCAGAACAGGATCCCCATCAATCCGAGGAACAGCTTGCCGGGCAGACCCGCGAACATGTCGGTGTGCAGCTTCAGCATGATGTAGGTGAAGCGGCCGGTGACGTCGGGCGCGTCGAGGTAGGCTCCGGTATGGCTATCCATGCGGATCAGGCGATTGTTGCTCGGATCGGCGTCGATCGTCGGACCGACGCTGACGAACATGGCGTTGGGATCGTCGCGATCCCAGATCAGGAAGTGCGGTACCTGACCCGGCGTCTGCGCCAACGCGTTGGCGAGCAGATGGTCCAGATTGGCCGGCGGCGTGCCGGGAGGCACGTCGGCGGCCTTGACCTGGCTGTGCAGGAGGTCGTCGATCTCGTCGTGGAAGATCAACGGCAGGCCCGTGACGCACAGGAGCAGCATGAACAAGGTGCAGATCAGGCTGGTCCATTTGTGGACCGCGCCCCATCGCCGCAGTGATTTGGTCGTCGCAGTCAATTTCGTTGCCTAGTTCCAAGTGTACTTCATCGTGCCCAGCACCGTCCGGCCGTTGCCGAGACCGCAATAGGGCAGGCCGGTCAAGCAGGACGCCACATAGAAATGGTCGGTCAAATTGGTCACGTTGACCTGGGCCTTCCAACCCTTCCAGTCTGGCCTGAGATAGGCGAAGTCGTAGCTGACGGCCGCGTCGAGCAACGCATAGGAGGGTATGACGAAGGTGTTGAAGTTGTCGCCGTAGGTCTCACCGACATAGCGCACGCCGAGGCCGAGTCCAAGGCCCGCAAGCGCGCCGTCGTACCAGGTATACTTGCCCCAGATCGAACCCTGATCCCTCGCCGTGTTCATCATGTACTTGCCGGCATAGCCGGCGATGCTCGTGGTCACGCGCGGATCGAGATGGGTGTAACCCGCCGTGATTTCGAGCTCCCGGGTCAGATTGCCCTTCAACTCGAGCTCGAAGCCGCGTACGCGCACGGCATCGGTCTGTACGTTGAAGATCGGATTTGCCGGATCCGCGGTCAGCACGTCCTGCTGACGGATGTCGAACACCGCCGCCGTCACCATGAAGTTCGAGCCGTTCGGCTTGAACTTGACGCCGACCTCGCCCCCCTCGCCCGTCGTCGGCCTGAAAGAGCGGCCGGCGCTATCGGCGCCGAGATTCGGGGTGAATGATGTCGAATAACTGATGTAGGGCGACAGGCCGACATCGAACAGGTAGTTCAGGCCGACGCGACCGGTTTGTGCCGAGTCATCGCGCGAATAGTGGCCGGGCGGCGGATAGAACGCCAGACTGTTGAAGCCGGAACTCACCCAGTCCTGGCGACCGCTCATCGTCAACGTCCAGCGATCGAGCTTGACCTGGTCCTGTATGTAGGCCCCCACCTGCGATTGCTTGTCGTCGCGCAGGATGAACGAAGGTAGCGCGTTGAAGGACGGCACGGCGGCGCCATAGACCGGATTATAGGCGTCGATCGGCGCGATCGGCGTGGTGCGATAGTCCGTGCGAGCCCACAGATCGAAGTAGTCGACGCCGGCCAGCACCTTGTGGACCAGCGGCCCGGTGGCAAAGTCCGCCTGCAACTGATTGTCGAGCGCAACGTTGGCGGCATTGGCCTTGACGTAATTGTAGGTGCGCGCGACCAGTCGGTCCGTCACCATGCCTTCGGTCCGCACCGACGCCAGGTCATTGCTGACCTCTGTGTAGCGGAGATTCTGCCGGAACTGGAAAATGTTGTCGAAGCGGTGCTCGAACGCGTAGCCGACCGCGAACTGCTCGAGATGGTAGCCATCCAATCCGGGCTCGCCGAGGTACCGGCCATAGGGAATATGGCCGTTGGGGTTGGGCAGGAACGACACCTGTCCGGGCACATATTGCTGATAACCCTTGTTGTCGACCTTCTGATACTGCGAGAGGATCGTGAAGCTGGTGTCGGAGGTCGGGCGCCAGGTCAAGCTCGGCGCAATGAACAGCTTGTTGTCCTGGACGTAGTTGGTCTGACTGTTGCTGTCACGGCCAAGGCCGACGATGCGGTAGAGGACCTGGCCGTTCTTGTCGACCGGACCACCGATATCGAAGGCGCCCTGGAAGCGATCGAACGAACCGAAGCTGCCCTCGACTTCATAGTGCGGGGTATCGGTCGGCCGCTTGCTGACCATGTTGAGCAGGCCGCCGGGATCCGACTGCCCGTAAAGACCGGACGATGGGCCCTTCAAGACCTCGACCCGCTCGAGCCCGTAGGTCTCGATCCGTGGCACCGCGAATGTCGTCGCATCCGTGGGGAGCCGCAAGCCGTCCAGATAGCGCGGCGCAGTGAAGCCGCGCAGCTTGAACTCGTCGAAAAAGGCGTTGGCGCCAAAGCTCTCGATCGTAACGCCGGGTGTGTAGCGCAGCGCTTCGGTGATGTTCTGCGCGCCCTGCGCCTCGATCTGGTCCTTGGTGACGATCGAGATCGACTGCGGCGTAGTAAGGACCGGGCTGTCGGTCTTGGTTGCGGTGACGCTCTGGCTTGCGAGATAGCCGGTGACCGGCCCATTGCCGCGCTCTCCGATGGAGCCGGCACCGCGTGGCGGAGCGCTCTGCGCCTGCGCGGGTGCCCGGTTCGCGGTGGCGCGCGAACCGGTCCGCGCAGCCCGTGCCGATCGGCGCGCCGGCTGCGTACGCCGCGCCTGCTGCTGTTGCTTCGGCGCCTCCACCGTCACCGGAGGCAAGGCCGACTGCGCCACGCCTTCACGCGGCATCACGACACTCAACACAAACAAACCGCTGCAGGCCATATATCCGGCCGCCGCCGTCACTCCGCGACGAAACATCTGACCCCCGTCAACTTACATCGCCCTCATCTTTCGCCGTCACTAGCATGACCAACGAAGAGCGCTGCCGATCGGCGGTTAGAACACGTCCAGTATTGGTCCAATCGTTGCGGGTGTTGCGAGCAGGCAACGCGCGCGCCCTATCGGCTTGCGACAACACGCCTCAGCTTTCGAACGGTTCTAAGGATTGCTCCAGTGTATTTTCTGCGCCGTGGCATTTGGCGCATCTGCGCGAAGCAACGACATGGCGCGCTTCAGTGCGGCTTGCCGAGTACCGATGCGAAGGACAGGATCACGATCTCCTCGCCGGCCTCGTCGCTGACATGCACGGCCCAGTCGCGCCAGTCTTCCATGCTGGCCGATGCGACCAGCGCTCGCATCATGCCGGTCGCCGCCTCGCAGGCCTCCGCAAGGCTGGTCACCGCGGTGCCGCGGCGGTCCATCAACACGCCGCGTGTGTTCGAGCAATGGAAGTAGACCTGAGCCATCTGCGTATCCTCGCAAGCCGCGGGCGAGCAGGCTCGCCTGCATGACGAAGCTTTACGCAACTGGGGCGCAAGCATCCGTGATGCATTTCACACAGGCCTCGGCGGACCCGGCCGGCCGCTTCACCAAATCGCGATTTGACAGTTCGTCTATTCTTGTCAAAATCGTCAAATGGGACCGAAAGACCGTATTCTCGATGCCACCATGCTGGTGTTCCGCCGGCACGGCTTCCGCCGCTCCTCGATCGAGCAGGTCGCCGAAGCGGCCGGGCTGACGCGGCAGGCGCTCTATCATCATTTCGAATCCAAGGAAGCGCTGTTCCGCGCCGTGATCGAGCGCGTGCATGAGGCTGCGATCGCGGCCGAGGACGCGGCCGTTACCGAGGCTGAGACGGCCGGCGGCGATCTCGGCGATATCCTGGCCGCGGGCATGACCGCGCGGATGTCGACCATGATCGGATCGCTGGACGGCTCGCCGCATCTCGAGGAGCTGTATTCCGAGCACCTCGTGCACGCGCGCGACCTCTACCAGACCTATGCCGCGCGCTATGCGGAGCGCATGGTCGCGACCATCTCGCGGATCGTGCGCACGCAGCAGCTCGCGCTGCCGCAGCAGCTTTCGCCGGCCGAATTTGCCCGGCTGGTCGAAATGGCGATGTACGCCGCGAAGTCGCAATACCCGGCGATGCAGCCGGCCGAGGCGTTCCTGAAGGACATGGCGGTGATGGTGCGGACGCTCTGCGCGGGCGCCAAACCGAAATCGGAATCAAAATCCGCGCCGAAATCGCACAAGCCGCCCGTCACGAAGGCGGCGCTCCGGAAAAAGCCGACACGCAGGACGACTGGAGGACATCCATGACCACGACGACCATCAACGGCCGCGCGGCTTCCCTGCCCGACGATCCCGACGCGCTGCTGATCGAGGTGGTGCGCGACCAGCTCAAGCTCACCGGCACCAAGCTCGTGTGCGGTGGCGGCGTCTGCGGCGCCTGCACCGTGCTGGTCGATGGCGCGCCGGTCGCAAGCTGCCTGATGCCGGCGCATGCCGCCTCCGGAAAATCGGTGACGACGGTGGAGGGCATCGGCGCGGCCCAGCTGCATCCGGTGCAGAAGGCATTCATGGCGCATGACGCCCTGCAATGCGGCTTCTGCACGCCGGGCTTCATCGTGGAAGCCACCGCGTTCTGCGACCGCTGGCGCGCGACCAGGGGAACGGCGGTGCCGACGCGCGAGGAGATCGGCGCGGCGCTGTCGGGCCATCTCTGCCGCTGTGGCGCCTATGACGGGATTTTCCGCGCGGTCGCCGATGCATGCGCCGGCCGGTTCGACGGCGACAATATCGCAGCGCCCCGCATCGAGGCGCGCGACAAGGTGACGGGCGCGGCGAAATACACCGTCGACATCAATCACGACGGCCAGCTCGAAGGCCTGATCCTGCGCTCGCGCGAGGCCCATGCGCGGATCGCCACGCTCGATCTTGCGCCGGCGCGCGCGCTGGCCGGCGTCACCGCGGTGTCGTTGATCGGCGACGACCGGATCGTGCGCTATGTCGGCGAGCCGATCGCGGCGGTCGCGGCGAAAGACCGCAAGACGGCGCTTGCCGCGCTGGCCGCAATCAAGCTGACCAGCGAACGCCTGCCCGCGGTGATCGGGCTCGACGCCGGCCGCAGAGACGACGCGCCCGTGGTGTTCGACCGCGCGAGCCGGAAGCGGGCCGGCAACGTGTCGGAGGCCGCCGGCGGACCGGCACCATGGAAGCAGAACATCCGCGGACCGACCGCGGTGTTCTCGACCCGCGCCAAGAAGGCCCGCAACTGGGTCGATGAGGCGCGCCAGGCGAGCAACAAGCTGCTGGTCGAAGCCACCTTCCGCACCGCCACGCAGCAACATGCCTGTCTCGAGCCGCACGCCGCGGTGGCGCGCTTCGACGGCGACCGGCTGACCCTGCACGCCTCGACCCAGCAGGTGTTTCACCTCAAGGAGCAGATCGCCAAGCGCTACAAGCTCGAGCACGACAAGGTCCGCGTGATTGCCGATCACGTCGGCGGCGGCTTCGGATCGAAGGCAAGCCTCGGCGTGGAGACGATTGCCGCGATCGAGCTGGCGCGCGAGGCGAAAGCCCCGGTGCGCGTGGTCTACGACCGGCATGAAGAGCTCTCGGTCGCCGGCTATCGACCGGCCGCGGAATTGAAGGTCGCGCTGCTGCCCTCCGAGCGGGGCGCGCTGAAGGCGCTCTCCGTCACCGCCCATGCCGATACGGGCGCTGCCACCAACTCGACGATCGCGGGCCTCGCGCGGCTGATCTATCCGGCCGAGGCGAAGGACCTGTCGGATTTCGACGTCATCAGCAACCTGCCGCCCGGCGCCGCCTTCCGCGGCCCCGGCGGCCCGCCAATGGCCTTCGCGGTCGAGCAGGCAATCGACGAGGCCGCGCTGCGGCTCAAGGTCGACCCGATCGCGCTGCGCAAGCGCTGGGATCCCGATCCCAACCGGCAGCGGCTGTACGATTGGGCCTCCGGGCTCGAGGTGTGGCGCAGCCGCAAGCCACAGCAGAACGGGCGCTATCGCCGCGGCATCGGGATGGCGACCGGCTACTGGCTGTATCTCTGGCAGCCCAATGTGAAGGTCGAGGTCGCGGTCAAGGGCGGCCGCATCGTCGCCAGCACCGCGACGCAGGACATCGGCACCGGCACCCGCAGCGTGCTCGCCGACACCATCGCGCGCGAGTTCGATCTCGAACCTGCCGACATCGACGTGCGGATCGGTGATTCCGCGCTGCCCGAAGGGCCGGGCTCCGGCGGCAGCCGCGTCACCGCCTCGGTGCTGCCGCCGACGATCCTTGCCGTCCGGAAACTCAAAGCCGCGATGCTCGAACAGGCGACGCGAAAGCCCGCGCCCGGCTCCAACGCGCCGTGGCGCGAGCTGATCGCGCGCTCGCCCGACATCGCGGTGACCGAGACGCGTGGCGAGGACGGCAAGAACACCGCGCCCGGCATCCGCTCGCCGCTGCGCGAGGTCGGCCTGATCGGCATGGTGTTCGGCTGGATGATGCGCCGCTTCTCCAACATCGCGGTCGGCGCCGGCGTGCCGAGCTCGGTGCAGGTGATCGAGGTCGAGGTCGACACCTGGCTCGGCCATGTCCGCGTGCTCAACGTGCATACCGGCATCGCGGTCGGAAAGATCGCGGCGCCCGCGCTGGCACGCAGCCAGGCCTGCGGCGCCGTGATCCAGGGCCTCGGCTATGCGCTCTACGAGGCGCGCGAGCTCGATCCGACCAATGGCGACGTGCTGACCGCGGGAATGGAGGATTATCGCATCCCCGGCATCGCCGACACGCCGGAGATCGACGTCCATTTCGACGAAGCCGGCTTCGACCACGTGCTCGGCAACAGCGTCGGCATCGGCGAGGCGTCGACGGTGCCGACCTCGGCCGCGGTCGCCAACGCGATCCACGACGCGATCGGGATCCGCCTCACCGAAATTCCGATCCGGCCGGACCGCATCGTCGCCGCGCTGAAGGGGAGGACCGCCGCATGAGCGCCGCAACCGCATTCGCAATGTCCGCGCCCGAATTCCGTGCCGCCGGCACCGACCTGTCGGAGCGCCGCCGCAGCGGCCTGTCGTGCGGGTCGATCATCGACCTCACCGCCAGCCCCGATACCATCGGCATCACCTGGGATGGCAACGGCTCGGCACGCATCGGCGCGCTGACCGCGATCGCCGCGATCGCATCCGACCCGCGGCTCGCCCAGGCCTATCCCGGCATCAGTGCTGCCGCACAGGGCCTGGCTACACCGCAGATCCGGCACATGGCGACGCTCGGCGGCAACCTCGCCCAGCGCTCGCGCTGCTGGTACTACCGCAATCCGCAGATCGCCTGTCTCAAGAAGGGCGGCGCCGACTGTCCGGCACGATCGGGCAACCATCTCTATCACGTCGCGTTCGATCTCGGCCCCTGCGTGGCGCCGCATCCGTCGACGATGGCGATGGCGCTGCTGGCCTATGACGCGAAGCTCACCACGGACCAGCGCAGCGGCCTGTCGATCTCCGACCTGCTCGGCGACGGCAGCAACGGCACCGCCGACAATCTGCTCGCGCCGGGCGAACGGATCGAGCGGATCGAGCTCCCTGCACCGCTCGCCGGCGAGCGCGCGCTCTACCGGCGCGCCATCAGCCGCTCCTATGCGGAATGGCCGCTGGTCGAGATCTGCGTGCGCGCGGTGATCTCGGGCGGCACGTTCCAGCAAGTCGACATCGCCGCAGGCGGCATCGCTCCGGTGCCGCTGCGTCTCGCAGCGTCCGCGGCGGCGCTCGAAGGCAAGCCGGCCAATGCGGCCAGCGCGGCGCAAGCCGCCGAGCTTGCGACATCGGGAGCCAGGCCGCTGCCGATGACCGGATACAAGCTCGAACTATTGACGGGCCTGGTGCGCGACGTGGTGGAACGGATCGCGGTGTAGTGTGCAGGCGACTGTTTCCGCGCCGGGCTCACCGCGCCCGGGTCAGCGCCAGCCAGATGCCGCCGCCGATCATGAAGCCGCCCGAGATGCGCGACATCAGCCGCGTCCGCTCCCTGGAGAAGAATTTTCGGGCGCGGCCGGCGGCCAGCGCGTAGGCGGCGTCGGTCAGCACGGCGGTCACCATGAAGGTGATGCCGAGCAGCGCGACCTGCGGAATGTGCGGCTTGTCCATGTCCATGAACTGCGGAATGAAGGCGCCGAAGAACACCAGGACCTTCGGGTTCGATAGCAGCACCAGAAAACCCTGGAGGAAGAAGCCGCCGCGCGGCGGCGGCGGTGTCTCATCGGTGCCGACGCCCTCGACCGGCGAACGGATCAGTTTGAAGCCGAGCCAGACCAGGTAGGCGGCGCCGGCGAAGCGTACCCAGTCGAACCAGTAGCCCATGGTCGCCATCAGCGAGGTCAGGCCGACCGCGACGGTGCCGATCACGATCGCGAGCCCGACCTGCGCGCCCAGCACATTGGTCAGCGCCGCGCGCGTGCCGTAGCGCAGGCCATTGGCGATCACCATCGTGACGATCGGACCGGGCAGCAGCGCCAGCGCAATGCAGGCGGCGACGAAGGCGAAATAGGCTTGCAGGGACATCATCGAATTCCGGTTTGAGCGCTCGCCATGGCCGGGCTCGTCCCGGCTATCCACGTCTTATGGTGGCGCAACCGGATCATAGAGGCGTAGATGCCCGGGACAAGCCCGGGCATGACGGATTCTATCGACCGTTCATCGCAGCAACCATCCATGTCGTGATCGCCCGCGAACCCAGGAACGCCAATACTTCGCGCTGGACGTCTGCAACGTCGCCGCTGCCCTGCGCCGCCACCGCCATCAGATCGCAGCGATGCGACACCGCGATGCCGATCGCGGTGCGGTGGCCATCGAGATCATAGGCCCTGATCCGTCCCGGCATCTCGGCGACATCGACGACGTCGCCCGCCTTCCGCGGCACGAAGCGCGGGCTGATCATGTCGACATCGGCGACGCGGTCGACCTCGTCGTCATCGGCAACCCCGCTGTCGCAATTGCAGAAGCCGAGCTTCGGCCGGGCATAGACCTCGACGTCGGCACCGCAATCGCTCGCGTTGCAACGAAAGGCGCGGCCGGTGGGCCAGCCGTCGCGCGGGAACGGCCATGCGATCTCGCGCCACTGCGCCGCGCGCGGCGGCGCCATCTCGTAGCCGGCGACGGCCGAAAGCCCGCCAAGCGCCAGGAACATCGCTGCGATGAGCGGCCAGGAGCGCATCATCGTGCACTCACGGCAGGCCGGCGATGGCGCGTGCCTCGCCGGTCAGTTCGAGAATGTGCAGGCCGGTGTTGGCGCGATCGACCGCATAGATGTAGCCGCGATCATCGGTCTCGACATTGTTGGTCTGGATCGCGACCTTGCAGCGATAGAAGCCGTCGACGGTGTTGCAGCGCTTGTCGGTCGCAGATGTGATGGACGGAATGAAGTACCCGACTTCCTTGGGGTGATAGGGATCGCGGACGTCGAGCGCACGGACGCCGGCATTGAAGAAGGCGATGAAGGCCAGCTTCTTGTAATAAACCGGCGCCATGCTCTCGTTCGACGAATGCGAGCCGAACCGGCCGCCGCGCTCGCAGAACGCGCCGGAGGCCTCGGGCACCGTATAGCTCGAAATCATCATCGGCCGGGCTTCGGTGGTGACGTCGGCGAACCACACCATCTGCCGCGCCTCGCCGCATTCGTTAAGGATCGCCTCGTCGACGATCATCACGATGTCCCGCGTCTTGCCGTCCTTGTCGCGGGCGAATTCCGCGATCGGCATGCCGGGCATCGGAAACACCGTGTGCGCGCCGTTGAGCGCCGACATCGGCATCCGCGCGATCTCCGGGAATTTCAGATTATCCGGGGTCGGCGCCTTCGGTCCGTTCAGGAGCTTGTCGCGATCGACGATCTGCAGGAAGCCGCCCTTGTCAGTGCCATAGCCGAAATAAACCCGATTGCCTTTCGGCCCGGTCGAGATCGGCCCGTGCAATTCGGTCGGCACCGCGCCTGTGGCGCCCGGCTCCTGCCCCGGCAGGCCGAAATCCCTGATCTTCACGGGATGCGCGGGATCGGAGAGATCGTAGACCTGGGTCATGCGCCTTGTGCGCCAGTCCGGCGCGCCCGACACCAGATAGGCGATCCCGGTGTCGCACTCCCAAAAGTTCTTGTGCGTGTCCTTCAAGCCTTCACCAATGTGGGTCACAAGAACCGGATTGGCGGGATCGGCGACGTTCCAGATCTCATGCCCTTCGGTGCCGACCGCGCGCAGCATGTAGACCGCGTTGCGATCGGCTTTCGGCAGGGTCTTGCCGTCGCAGACCCGCACCATCTGCGCGCCACCGGCTTCGTATCTGCCCTCCTGGCCTGGAATGTGCCGCAAATACTTTGGATGCGCGGGATCGGTGACGTCGACGATCGAGGTGCCGTTTGGCTCAGCCTTGCCGGTCATCGGATTGACGGGATCGGGAATTTCGTCGGTGCCGCCGTGATGGCCGATATAGGCGATCCACCTGTTGCCCTGATGATGGATGGTCGGTTGATAGGCACTGCGCGCCTGCAAGTCATCCCACCCGACCAGTCTCATGTTGGAGGCTTCGGGCGGGTCGCCGATTTTCTGCTGGGCACTCGCACCATGCGCGAGCAGGACGAGGAAAAACGTGCAGCAAATTGTCGTAACGCGACCGCCCATGCGCACCACCCCGTAGTTCCCTGCCAATCTGTGCTGGCTGCGGCCAACGCTAGCACGGTGATCCCGGCGCCCAAACACACGCTCTTGACATGCAACCATTTGGTTGCCTATTATCCAACCCATGGATGAAGTCTTCAAAGCCCTCGCGGATGCCTCACGGCGCACGCTGCTTGACCGGCTTCACGATCAGAACGGACAGACGCTCGGTGAACTCTGCGACGGCCTCGACATGACGCGTCAGGCCGTCACCAAGCACCTTGGGATTCTGGAGGAAGCCAACCTCGTCACCACGATCAAGCATGG
This sequence comes from Bradyrhizobium sp. SK17, assembly GCF_002831585.1. GTDB lineage: Bacteria > Pseudomonadota > Alphaproteobacteria > Rhizobiales > Xanthobacteraceae > Bradyrhizobium. Next base: position 7,919,404 of record NZ_CP025113.1, read on the forward strand.
CCGCGAGAAGCTGCACTACCTCAACCCGGTTCCGATCCATCAGATCGGCGAGCGGTGGATCAGGAAATTCGAGCGCGGCAAGCTCGCCGCGCTCAGCGAATTGAAGCGACAATTGGAGAAGCGTGATGAGTAAGCCGGACTATGTCTACGTCACCTATATCGAGACCACGGCGGAGAAGCTGTGGCACGCGCTGACATCGAGCGAGTTCACCGAGCGCTTCTGGTTCGGCTATCGCGCGACCTCCGACTGGAAGGTCGGTTCGCCCTATCATTTCGCCAAGGACGGCAGTCGCGCCATGCAGGGCGAGGTGCTAATCGCCGATCCGCCGCGAAAACTCGCCTATAGCTGGGACGTCGTGAAGGAAGGCGTCGAGCGCGAACAAATCTCGCGCGTCACTTTCGATATCGAGCCGCGTGGCCGGATCGTCAAGCTCACCGTAACGCACGACGATCTCGGCCCGAAGACGCTGCGCGACATCTCCGGTGGCTGGCCGATGGTGATTGCGAGCCTGAAGAGCTTCCTGGAGACCGACCGCGAACTGCCGGCCGACCTGCCCACCAGCGGCGCGAAGGAGACCAGCAATGTCTAAGCCCGTCTTCGTCTACGTCACCTACATCGAGACCACGCCGGAGAAGCTGTGGGACGCGCTGACATCGAGCGAGTTCACGCAGCAATACTGGTTCGACACCGAGCTCAGGTCGAACTGGACGATCGGCGCGCCGGTGGCGCTGGTGATGAACGGCAAGGTCACCGACACCGGCGAGATCCTCGAGTTCGACCGGCCGCGCCGCCTCGCCTACACCTTCAAGCACGAAGCCGATCCCGAACTGCGCAAGGAACCGGCGACCAAGGTCGTGTTCACGCTGGAGCCGTTCGGCAACGTCGTGAAGCTGACCGTCACGCATGACGGCTTCGGCATCGGCAGCAAGCTGTTCGAGGGCATCGCCAACGGCTGGCCGGTGATCCTGTCGGGGCTGAAGAGCCTGCTCGAGACCGGCAAGGTGTTCAGGATTCCGCCCGAGAGCCTCGGGCTCGACTGCGCCTGACCTGCCATGAAGATCTATCGAAGGATACGCGCGGACATGAACATCGAGAAATTCAAACCAGCGATCGTCTACGCCATCTACATCGCATCGACGCCCGAGAAGGTGTGGCAGGCGCTGACGCAAGCCGAATTCAGCCGGCAGTATTTCTCCGGCCATGCGATCGAGGTCGACCAGAGGGTCGGCGGCGCCTACATCGTGCGCACGCCCGACGGCGCGCTGCATATTTCCGGCGAAGTGATCGAGTGCGTGCCGCAGCGGCGGCTGACCGTCACCTTCAACGTCAACTGGCCGCAGCTCGTCGAGAAGCTCGGGCCGACGCTCGTCACCTGGGAGATCGAGCCGGCGGGCGACGGCGTCAAGCTGACCTTGCTGCAATCGCACGATCGCCCGATCAGCGGCGACATCCTGTCCGGCGGCCGCGCCGGCTGGCCGGCGATCCTCTCCAGCCTGAAAAGCCTGCTGGAGACCGGCAAGGCCATGGTGATCCCGATGCAGCCCCCGCAGCGCATGCTGGCAGCGCTGAAGGAGCTGGGGATTGCGATGCCGACGTGAGGCACACGGCGATCTCCCCACATCAGCGCTGTCGTCCCGGCGAAAGCCGGGACCCATAACCGCCGAACCTCGTTGTGTAGTCGCGCTGGGGCCACAGCGTCGCGCAACAACCGCGTCCTGTGGTTATGGGTCCCGGGTCGCGCTGCGCTTGCCCGGGACGACGGTTCAGCCCAACGCCCTCAACTCGCGCCGCAGCACCTTCCCTGTCGCCGTCATCGGCAAGGTGTCCGCGAACTGCACGAAGCGCGGATATTCGTGGGCGGCGAGCTGGACCTTGACGAACTCCTGGATCTCGCGCGCCAACGTATCGCTCGGCGCATGGCCCGGCCGCAGCACGATCCAGGCCTTGATCGATTCGGTGCGGATCGGATCGGGAATGCCGACCACCGCCGACATCGCGACCGCCGGGTGCTTCATCAGCGTGTGCTCGATCTCCGACGGCCCGACACGATAGCCGGCCGTGGTGATGACATCGTCCTCGCGGCTGACGTACCAGAAATAGCCGTCCTCATCCTGTACGCCGAGATCGCCGGTCAAGAGAAACTCGCCGGCAAATTTCTTCGCGGTCGCCTCGGGATTGCGCCAGTATTCGATCATGGTGCAGGGGCACGGCTGGCGCACCCCGATGATGCCGCGCTGTCCGCGCGGCAGTTCCTCGCCCTTGTCGTTGACGATGCGGACGTCGAAGCCCGGCGTGGCGCGGCCCATCGAGCCCGGCCGGATCGGAAACAGATTGGAGTTGCTGCCGATCACGAGATTGCATTCGGTCTGCCCGAACACCTCGTGGGCGTCGACGCCGAAGGTATTGCGCACCCAGCCGAGCAGCTCGCCGCCGAGCGACTCGCCGCCGGTGAAGATGCTGCGCAGCCTGACGCCGGAATTCCTGACATCGGCCTGCCGCATCAGCTTCAGCGCGGTCGGCGGCAGGAACACGTTGCGGATGCCGAGATCGGCCATCATCTGCATCGCCGCCTGCGGCTCGAACTTGCGGGCGCGGTGACCGACCATCGGGATGCCGTGGTACCAGAACGCGAACAGGCCGTTGATCAACCCGCCGATCCACGCCCAATCGGCCGGCGTCCACATCAGGTCGCCCGGCCGCGGCAGGAAGTTGTGGCACATCTCGACGTTGGGCAGATGGCCGAGCACGACGCGATGCGCATGCAGCGCGCCCTTCGGATTGCCCGTGGTGCCCGAGGTGTAGATGATCAGCGCCGGATCGTCGGCCGAGGTGTCGACCGTGGTGAATTGCGGTGACGCCGATCGGATCGCGCCCCAGAACGATTTTGTCCCCGCCGGCGTCTTGTCGCCGACGATGTAGACACTCTTCAAATCGGGCAGGCGATCGCGGATCCTTGCAATCTTCTCCCAGCCAGCCTCATCGGTGACAACGGCCTTGGCCGCGGAATTCGACAGGCGGAATTCGAGCGCATCCTCGCCGAACAGCGCAAACAGCGGGATCGAGATCAGCGCCGCGCGGAACGCCGCGAGATGCGCGACCGGCAATTCGAGCGATTGCGACAGGAACACCGCGACGCGGTCGCCACGCACCAGGCCATCGGCGGTCAGCACATTGGCGAAGCGGCGCGAGGCGTCCGCGACATCGTCGAACGAGGTGCGCGTGGCACCGCCATCCTCGTCGACATAGATCAGCGCGAGCCGGCCGGTGCCGTCAGCATGACGATCGCAGCACGCGGTCGCCATGTTGAAGCGCGCGGGGACGTCCCAGCGGAAATTGCGGGTCAGCTCGTCGTAGGTCGCGGCTTCCTTGAGCATGGTGCGCGTCACTTCCGTCCCTTGTCGTGGCCGAGCTTCGCCCGGCGATCTTGCCGAGGGGGATTGTAAAGACGTGGATGCCCGGGACAAGCCCGGGCATGACGATGCATGGCCGGGATGGAGTTCAGTCGCCCTGCATGTAGCGGACCGGATTTTCCTGATCCGCCTTGAAGATGCCGGCGGCCTCGGCAAACAACGCAGCGACCGTCGGCGCATTCAGATCGCCGAACGCGACGAAGCTGAAATTGTTGCCGCCGGCGCGCAATTCGCCGAGCTTGCCGGCATAGCAGGACACCAGCGGCTTGCCGTCGCGGGTCACCGCGACATAGACGCTGATGTAATTTTTCTGGAGCGCCACCCCGATCACCGGCCAGGCCGCCGACTTGCCGGACTTGATCGCGTAACGAAACTGGCCGTAGCCGATCATGTTCATCCGCATGCCGGCCTCGCCGGCCGGCGTGCCGGCATGAAAATGCCGCTTCAGCGCGGGCGCGGCCTTTCGCATCACGTCATGAAGTTGTTCGATATCCGCAGTCCGCGCGGGATCAAAGGCAAGATAGGCTTCCAGACTGTCCGCGGCGACACGAAACATCGGAAGCCTCCGCCGCTATCCCGCGAGCGCCGCCTTCACCAGGCCGCTGGCCTTGCCGAAATCCATCTGGCCGGCGTACTTCGCCTTCAGGGCGCCGATCACCTTGCCCATGTCCTTGATCCCGGCGGCACCAGTCTCGGCGATGATCGCCGAGATCGCGGCCTTCACGTCGTCGTCGGACATCTGCTTCGGCAGGTAGGCCGAGATCACGGCAATCTCCGCCCGCTCCTGGTCGGCGAGTTCGGCGCGGCCACCCTTGTCGTAGAGCTCGACCGATTCCTGGCGCTGCTTGATCATCTTCTGTAGGAGGCCGAGCAAATCAGCGTCCGAGAGTGGCGGCTTGCCCTGCCCGCGCGCGTCGATGTCGGCGTTCTTGATGGTCGAATTGACCATGCGCAGCGTGGAGAGCTTGCGCTCGTCCTTTGCCTTCATCGCTTCCTTGACCGCAGTGTTGATATCGTCGCGCAGCATCCTGGTATCCTTAAGCCGGTAATCCCTTCATGTAGGCAGTTTGCTGCACGAGAACAACCTAGTTCCGCAACCACTGAACCAGCGCATCGGCGCAGGCCTGCGGCTGCTCCAGCTGCGGCAGGTGACCGCAATTGGCGAGCACCACGAGCTTTGCCCCAGGAATGCCGTTGGCCATCTCGTCGGACAGCGAATTCGGCACGGTGTTGTCGGTGTCCGTGGTCAGCACCAGGGTCGGGCACTTGATCCAGGCCATGCTCGGCCGCGAATCCGGCCGGCTGAGCACCGCGTTTTGCTGGCGGATGAAGGCCTCGGCGCCGATGTCCTCGCTCATGTCATCAACGATCTGCCGCAGGCCCGCATCGCCCTGCCGCGACGGATGCACGAAGCCCGGAAACAGCTCGTCGACCACGTCGCGATATTGCCCGGTCTTGGCACGCTCGATCATGCCGCGACGGCGCGCGGTCGCCTCGGGCGTATCGGGGCGCGCCTGGGTGCTCATCAGCGCCAGCTTGGCCACCCGCTCGGGCGCCTGCCGCATGATCTCGAAGGCGATGTAGCCGCCCATCGAGTGCCCGGCGAGGGCAAAGCGCGGCGGCGCCTCGGCCAGGATCCGGCGGGCGATCGCCCCCATATTGTCGTCCCTGACATGGTTGGCGACCGTGACCGGGCCGCACCGCCACAGCGCCGGGATGACCGGGGCAAAGATCCGCGGCGAGCAGATGAGGCCCGGGACGAGCAGGATCGGCATCGTGTTGTCCATGCGAGGCTCCGAACCGGGTCATTTTCGGCAAGCAAACGGCCGCTTCAGGGAACTTTAGATTAAAAGGCCATTCCGGCCTGTCAAATCGACCGGCATTGCCGTGTGAATCCGTGTCCTTTCGCTTTGACGCCACAGGGTGCGGCGTCTATTTAAAGCGCTCATGACAACATCCGAAAACGCTCCCGCCTGGCCGGACCATAGACCGACCGCGCTCCTTGTGCTCGCCGATGGCACCGTGCTGGAAGGCTTCGGTCTCGGCGCGGAAGGCCATGCCGTCGGCGAGGTCTGCTTCAACACGGCGATGACCGGATATGAGGAAATCCTCACCGATCCGTCCTATGCCGGTCAGCTCATCACCTTCACCTTCCCGCATATCGGCAATGTCGGTACCAACGAGGAAGACATCGAGACGGTGAACATGGCCGCAACGCCCGGCGCGCGTGGCGTGATCCTGCGCTCGGCGATCACCGATCCGTCGAATTACCGCGCCACCCGCCACCTCGACCAGTGGCTGAAGGCGCGCGGCATCATCGGCCTGTCCGGCATCGACACCCGGGCGCTGACCGCACTGATCCGATCCAAGGGCATGCCGAATGCGGTGATCGCGCATTCGAAGACCGGCGAATTCGACCTGCACGGACTGAAGGAAGAGGCCCGCGAATGGCCGGGCCTCGAGGGCATGGACCTGGTGCCGATGGTCACCTCCGGCCAGCGCTTCACCTGGGATGAAACGCCCTGGGTGTGGGGCAAGGGGTTCGGCCAGCAGACCGCACCGGAATTCAACGTGGTCGCGATCGACTACGGCATCAAGCGCAACATCCTGCGGCTGCTCGCCGGGGTCGGCGCCAAGGTGACCGTGGTGCCGGCGACGACAGCGGCCGAGGACATCCTGGCGATGAAGCCGGACGGCGTGTTCCTGTCGAACGGCCCCGGCGATCCGGCGGCGACCGGCAAATATGCCGTGCCCGTGATCCAGAAGGTCATCGAGTCCGGCACGCCGACCTTCGGCATCTGCCTCGGCCACCAGATGCTCGGCCTCGCCGTCGGCGCCCGGACCATGAAGATGCATCAGGGCCACCACGGCGCCAACCATCCGGTCAAGGACGAGACCACCGGCAAGGTCGAGATCACCTCCATGAACCACGGCTTCGCGGTGGATCAGGCAACGCTGCCGAAGGGCGCCACCCAGACCCATATCTCGCTGTTCGACGGCTCCAATTGCGGCATCGCGCTCGAGGGCAAGCCGGTGTTCTCGGTGCAGTATCACCCCGAAGCCTCGCCCGGCCCGCGCGACTCGCACTACCTGTTCCAGCGCTTCGCCGACCTGATGCGGAAGAAGAAGCAGGCGGCCTAACAACATCCGTCATTGCGAGGAGCGCAGCGACGAAGCAATCCATTTATCCCGTGCGGAACGATGGATTGCTTCGCTCCGCTCGCAATGACGGAGATCTTTCCCGATGACCGACAGCGCCACCCCGAAGCCCACCTACGGCGTCTCTTCGCTGGAGCTGATGGCATCGATGCCGGGGCTCGACTTCGTGCGCGGCATCTTCGCCCGCACCCTGCCCGAGCCGCCGATCATGGAGACGGTCGAGCCGTTCGACTGCACGGCCGAGACGGGCCATGTCGTGATCCATAGCGTGCCGGGCCTGCGGCACTACAACCCGATCGGCTCGGTGCATGGCGGCTACATCGCGATCCTGCTGGATTCCGCGATGGCGCTTGCGGTGCAGACCACCCTGCCGAAGGGCTCCGGCTACACCACGCTGGAATTCAAGATCTCCTTCGTCCGCGGCATGAGCAAGGATACCGGCAAGATCCGCACCGAAGGCCGGGTGCTCAACGCCGGGCGTCGCGCCGCGACCGCCGAAGGCCGCATCACCGACGAAAAGGGCAAGCTGATCGCGCACGCGACCACGACCTGCATGGTGTTCGAACTGCCGAAGACGGCGTGATCCGACGGAACGCGGAGCGCTGACAGCGGGTTGATCCACTTGTAGTGTTCAGCCGATGCCGGAGGATCGCCATGTCCGCAGTGAAAGCCGGGGCCGAGCCGCTTGCGATCGTCTTCAGGGACGACGGGCTCGTGCCGAACAATCCGATGCCGTTCCTAGTCTACCGGAGCGCGGTCGACGTCGGCAAGAATCCCGAGACCACGATCGAGCGGCTGTTCGGCAGCAATGGCTGGGGCGCGATGTGGCGCAACGGCGTCTACGACTTCGCGCATTACCATGCCACCGTACATGAGGTGCTGGGCGTTGCCCGCGGCCATGCACGGGTGCAGTTCGGCGGCGAGCACGGGCAGGCACTCGAGATCGCGGCCGGCGACGTCGCCATCCTGCCGGCCGGCACCGGACATCAATGCCTGTCGGCGAGCGACGATTTCAGCGTGGTCGGTGCCTATCCGCCGGGGCCGGCGATGGATTTGCAACGGCCGACAGCCGAGGCCCACGCCAAGGCGCTGAAGACGATCCCGCTGGTCACGATCCCCGCGACCGATCCGGTGATGGGGAAGGATGGGCCGCTGGTGCGGCTGTGGAAGCCTGTCCGTCGTCCCGGCGAAGGCCGGGACCCATGACCACAGGATGGCGTTGTCGCATCGCGCTGGGGCTCCAGCCCGCGTAACAAATGCCATTGGTGGTTATGGGTCCCGGCCTTCGCCGGGACGACGTGTGTGCGTGTGCAAGTCAGGCCGCGTTGCTGCCTTCCTGACGGCTGGCCTCGAACAGGAACCAGGTGCGGCGCTCGGTTTCGTCGATGAAGGTTTCGAGCAGACCGGCGGTGCCGGAGTCGTCGTGGTCGTCGCAGAGCTTGCGCGCCTTGCGCATCGCGGCGGCCATTTGCTTGTTGTCTTCCATCAACTCGCGCAGCATTTCGTGCGGCGGCACATAGTTCTCGTCATTGTCCTTGATGGTCTGATGCCTGGCGACGTCGCCGATCGACTTCAGCGTCACGCCGCCGAGCTTGCGCACCCGTTCGGCGAGCTGGTCGGTGGTCGCGAAGATCGCGTCCGACTGCTCGTCGAGCAACAAATGATAGTCGTGAAAGTGCCGGCCGCTGACGTGCCAGTGAAAATTCTTCGTCTTCAGGTAGAGCGCGAAGGCATCCGCCAGAAGCGTGTTGAGCGAGGCTGAGATCTTGTCCACCGCCGCCTGCGGCAGGTCGCTCGGCGTATCGAGATCCGGCGAGATCTTGTCGGACTTGGTGTCACTCTTGGCTTTGCTCACGTTGGACCTTCCTGTTAGGAACCCGTCATTCGGCGCATTGAACATTCGCCGCCGGACCGCTAACGCATCGCCAGCCCACCCGTTCCTAGCCAGGAACCGTTCTGCCGGATACCCAACGCGATGGATGAATGGATCGACTATTACGATTCCACGCATACGATCTATGCGAGCCGACTGCACCGCGACCTGCATTTCCAGGTCATCGCCAACGACATCATCGGCTACATCGCATCGCCCGACGCCGTGGTGCTGGATTATGCCTGCGGCGAGGCGCTGTCGGCGACGAAGGTCGCCGGTGCCTGCGCCCAGCTCTATCTGGCGGAGCCTGCGCCGGGCGTCCGTGGCCGGCTGGTCGCGCGCTTCGCGCCCGACACCCGAATCCGTGTCCGCTCGCTCGACGAGTTGAAGAACATGCAGGCGGACTCGATCGATCTCGTGGTGATGAATTCGGTGGCGCAATACATGACGCCGCAAGAGCTCGATTCCGCGTTCGACGTGATCCATCGCCTGCTGAAGCCGTCGGGCCGATTCGTGGTCGGCGATATCCTGCGGCCGGAAGTCGGCATGTTCAGGGACGTAGTGGCGCTGCTGCGGTTTGCGGCGACCCACGGCTTCCTGCGCGATGCGCTGATCGGGCTGGCCTCGACCGCCTTGTCCGATTACCGGCAGTTGCGCACCAGGATCGGGCTGCAACGCTACGGCGAGGACGAGATGATCGCCAAGCTCGGCGCCGCGGGATTCAGCGCCACGCGGGCACCGCGCAACATCGGGCACAATCCGTGGCGAATGACGTTCGTGGCGCACCACTGAGCAAGGGTGCGGATCAAGGGTTGTGAAAAAAGTTAGGGTTAACCAAAAGTAAACGTGGCGGCTGCCGAAATAATCAGCAATGATCCGCTCGGCCCGGTGGCGGAAGCGTCGACGCGGCAGTGGTGCAACACTGTTTATCCTGGTTCAAACCCAGGCCGGGCCTCCACGCTTCGCCCTGACGGGCTACGCGTGGCGCAGCCACGCCGGACCGGCGGGGCAAAGCGTGTCCGGCGCAGCTTGAGCGTAGCGAAGGCGTAGACGGACTGGGCAGCGAGCCCGCAGGGCGAAGCCGGGCCCCTGCCGAACATTCCCCCTCCGCCCCGAGCACCCCCAGCCGGGCATAGGTCGAATGAGGAATTTCCCCCAGAATCGCGGTTGATTGGGCCTTTTGGGGGTTTCGCGGGTGCGGAAACTGGTCTAAAGACCACCCGCGCGCGAGGGATCGCGCTTCCGGCGCTACAAGATGTAGCGCATGGCCCGAGGGACGCGCGACCAGCGCGCCCTTTTTTTGTGCCTAGATTCCAGTCCGCGAGAGCTGATGCCCAAAAGAACCGACATCTCCACCATCCTGATCATCGGCGCCGGCCCCATCGTGATCGGCCAGGCCTGCGAATTCGACTATTCCGGCACGCAGGCGGTGAAGGCACTGAAGGAAGAGGGCTACCGGGTCGTCCTGGTCAATTCCAATCCGGCCACCATCATGACCGATCCGGAACTGGCGGACGCCACCTATATCGAGCCGATCACCCCCGAGATCGTCGGCAAGATCATCGAGAAGGAGCGCAACGTCATACCGGGCGGCTTTGCGCTGTTGCCGACCATGGGTGGCCAGACCGCGCTGAACTGCGCGCTGTCGCTGCGCCGCCAGGGCACCCTCGACAAGTTCGACGTCGAGATGATCGGCGCGACCGCCGATGCGATCGACAAGGCCGAGGACCGCCAACTGTTCCGCGAGGCGATGACCAAGATCGGACTGGAGACGCCGAAATCGCGGCTCGCCAACGCCTCGGCGCTGAAGAAGACCTACCGCGACAAATACCTCGCCGAGCGGGAGAAGCTGTCCGGCGCCGCGCTGGAAGAACTCGAGCGGCAGTGGACGCTCGGCGAGAATGACCGCCGCAAGCGCTATCAGGAGCATGCCTTCGGCGAGGCGCTGATGGCGCTGTCCGAGATCGGCCTGCCCGCGATCATCCGGCCCTCCTTCACGATGGGCGGCACCGGCGGCGGCATCGCCTACAACAAGGAAGAATTCCTCGACATCATCGAGCGCGGGCTCGACGCCTCTCCGACCAACGAGGTGCTGATCGAGGAAAGCGTGCTCGGCTGGAAAGAGTACGAGATGGAGGTGGTGCGCGACAAGAAGGACAATTGCATCATCATCTGCTCGATCGAGAACCTCGATCCAATGGGCGTGCATACCGGCGATTCCATCACCATCGCGCCGGCGCTGACCTTGACCGACAAGGAATACCAGGTGATGCGCGACGCCTCGCTGGCGGTGCTGCGCGAGATCGGCGTCGAGACCGGCGGCTCCAACGTCCAGTTCGGCATCAATCCGGTCGACGGCCGCATGGTCGTGATCGAGATGAACCCGCGCGTGTCGCGCTCGTCGGCGCTGGCGTCGAAGGCCACCGGCTTCCCGATCGCCAAGGTCGCAGCCAAGCTCGCGGTCGGCTACACTCTCGATGAGATCGCCAACGACATCACCGGCGGCGCCACGCCGGCCTCGTTCGAGCCGACGATCGATTACGTCGTCACCAAGATTCCGCGCTTTGCGTTCGAGAAATTCCCCGGTGCCTCCTCCACGCTGACCACGTCGATGAAGTCGGTCGGCGAAGTGATGGCGATCGGCCGCACCTTCCAGGAGAGCTTGCAGAAGGCGCTGCGCGGGCTCGAGACCGGGCTGACCGGGCTCGACGAGATCGACATCGAAGGGCTTGGCCGCGGCGACGACAAGAACGCGATCCGCGCCGCGCTCGGCACGCCGACGCCGAACCGCATCCTACAGGTCGCGCAGGCGATGCGGCTCGGCTGGACCGACGAGGAGATCTTCAACTCCTGCAAGATCGATCCCTGGTTCCTCGCCGAGATGCGCGCCATCGTCGAGATGGAGGACAAGGTCCGCAGCAACGGCCTGCCGCCGAACGCGTTCGGCATGCGGACGCTGAAGGCGATGGGCTTCTCCGACGCGCGGCTTGCCGTGCTCACCGAAACCACCGAGGCCGACGTCACCGCCAAGCGCCACGCGCTCGGGGTGCGCCCGGTGTTCAAGCGCATCGACACCTGCGCGGCGGAGTTCGCTTCGCCGACCGCCTACATGTATTCGACCTATGAGCGGCCGTTCGCCGGCGAGCCCGCCGACGAGAGCGCGCCGTCGGACCGCAAGAAGGTGATCATCCTCGGCGGCGGACCGAACCGCATCGGCCAGGGCATCGAGTTCGACTATTGCTGCTGCCACGCCTGCTTCGCGCTCGAGGACGCCGGCTACGAGACCATCATGGTCAACTGCAACCCGGAGACGGTGTCGACCGACTACGACACCGCCAACCGGCTGTATTTCGAGCCGCTCACCGCCGAGGACGTGCTCGAGATCGTTGCGACCGAGCGCAAGAACGGCACGCTGCACGGCGTGATCGTGCAGTTCGGCGGCCAGACCCCGCTGAAGCTTGCCCGCGCGCTGGAAGCCGCCGAAGTGCCGATCCTCGGCACCTCGCCCGACGCGATCGACCTCGCCGAGGACCGCGACCGCTTCAAGCGCGTGCTCGACAAGCTGCGCCTCAAGCAGCCGAAGAACGGCATCGCCTATTCGGTCGAGCAGGCCCGCCTGGTCGCCGCCGATCTCGATTTGCCGCTGGTGGTGCGTCCATCCTACGTGCTCGGCGGCCGCGCGATGCAGATCATCCGCGAGGAGAACCAGCTCAACGATTATCTGCTGGGCACGTTGCCCGAGCTCGTGCCCGCCGACGTCAAGGCGCGCTACCCGAACGACAAGACCGGGCAGATCAACACCGTGCTCGGCAAGAACCCGCTGCTGTTCGACCGCTATCTGTCCGATGCCACCGAGGTCGACGTCGACTGCCTCTCCGACGGCAAGGACACCTTCGTCGTCGGCATCATGGAGCACATCGAGGAAGCCGGCATCCACTCCGGCGATTCCGCCTGCTCGCTGCCGCCGCATTCGCTCGACGCCAAGACCATCGAGGAGCTGGAGCGGCAGACCCGCGAGCTCGCGCTCGGTCTCGACGTGGTCGGCCTGATGAACGTGCAATACGCCATCAAGGACGGCGAGATCTACGTGCTCGAGGTCAACCCGCGCGCGTCCCGCACGGTGCCGTTCGTCGCCAAGGTGATCGGCACCCCGGTCGCCAAGATCGCGGCCCGGATCATGGCCGGCGAGAAGCTCGCCGACTTCAAGCTGAAGAAGAAGAAGCTCGACCATGTCGGCGTGAAGGAATCCGTGTTCCCGTTCGCGCGCTTCCCCGGCGTCGACACCGTGCTCGGCCCGGAGATGCGTTCGACCGGCGAGGTGATGGGCCTCGACCGCTCCTTCGAGGTCGCGTTCGCGAAGAGCCAGCTCGGCGGCGGCACGCGCGTGCCGCGCCAGGGCACCGTGTTCGTCTCGGTGCGTGGCGACGACAAGATGCGCATCGCCGATGCGGTGCGTCTGCTGCATTCGCTCGGCTTCAAGGTGATGGCGACCTCGGGCACCCAGCGCTATCTCAGCGACAACGGCGTGCCGACGGAAAAGGTGAACAAGGTGCTCGAAGGGCGCCCGCACATCGTCGACGCCATCACCAATGGCGACGTCCAGCTGGTGTTCAATACCACCGAAGGTCCGCAGGCGCTGGCCGACAGCCGTTCGCTGCGGCGGGCTGCCCTCTTGCATAAAGTGCCGTATTACACCACTCTTTCAGGTGCGGTGGCGGCCGCGCGGGGGATCCGGGCCTATCGGGACGGGGACCTTGAGGTCCGCACGCTTCAGAGTTACTTTTCCGAAAGCTGACCGCTGCCCGGGCTGAAGGCCCGAGACGGTCAATTAGCCGAATGGCTGGAACTCACCGCGCGATTGGATGTTGTCACGGCCCTTAGCGGGGCCGAATATCACTGGGCTTCCGGGCGCGCTTGCGTCCTGATTCCTGCGTTAGCTGAACTGGATGTTCGTGGGCACCGCCGGGTGTGCACGATGAAGGACGAAGATGATGGATAAGGTTCCGATGACTGCGGGCGGCTACGCTGCGCTGACGGACGAGCTCAAGAGGCGCCAGTCGGAGGATCGTCCGCGCATCATCGAACATATCGCGGAGGCGCGCTCGCACGGCGATCTCTCGGAGAACGCCGAGTATCACGCCGCCAAGGAAGAGCAGTCGCACAACGAGGGCCGCATCGCGGAGCTCGAGGACAAGCTCGCGCGCGCCGACATCATCGACATCTCGAAACTGTCCGGCGACACCATCAAGTTCGGCGCGACGGTGACGCTGGTCGACGAGGACACCGAGAAAAAGGCGGTGTGGCAGCTCGTCGGCGAGGTCGAGGCCGACGCCAAGAAAGGCCGCATCTCCATCACCTCGCCGCTCGCGCGCGCGCTGATCGGCAAGAAGAAGGGCGCCACCGTGGAAGTGATGGCGCCGGGCGGCGCCAAGGCCTACGAGATCACCAAGGTCGAGTGGCGATAGTTACTTCGATGTGACTGGTGCAGAAAAGCCGCGCTCAGCACGCGGCTTTTTTCATGTCCGCGTTTTACCCCCTTGTCTGACAGACATGTGAGTAGAGAGCCGCTGCGCGCCATACTAGTGAGGCCGTGACATGTTTATGCAGTATAATCATGTCGGGGGACTGCGGCTCGGGTGATGATTGCGTCGCAACACGCGTTGCGGCGCATCACCGTGTCACTGAGCTCCCTCTCGCAACTGCAATCGAGCGAGGAATGATTCCAGATGCAAGGTGTTGACATCACACTCTGGTGGCGAACACCGTGTGGGTTCTGCATCGTGCAATGTTCCAGCGTGTCAAACAGGGGGTAAATGACAATGGACCAGATGTTCTCCAAATGGCAGCCGACCGTGCTGAGCCTGTTCCGGTTCATCACCGGACTGCTGCTGTTTCAGTACGGCGTCGCCAAGATCTTCAAGTTTCCCGTAGTCGCCTACTTCGCCAACATCCCGCCATTGATCCAGGCTGCGGGCTGGCTCGAGCTCGTGCTCGGCGCGCTGTTGATGATCGGCCTGTTCTCGCGGCTGGTCGCGTTCGTCCTGTCGGGCGAGATGGCGTTCGCGTATTTCCTCGGCCACATGTTCAAGAACCCGGCCGAGCCGGTGTTGCTGCCGCTGCTCAACAACGGCACCGCGGCGATCCTGTTCTGCTTCGCCTGCCTCTACCTCGCGACCTCGGGACCGGGCCCGATCAGCGTCGACGCTGCGATGGGCAAGAAGTAACGACGCGCTCGCTTTGACCTTCCCTTGGAAAGGGGAGGTCGGTTTGTTCTGAAGCGCAAAACCCGGGTGGGGATCTGTTTCCGCATTGGTGCTTTCGCTCGCGGCTTGACCCCCACCCTGCACTCCCACTTTTCAGGTGGAGGGTAGAAAGCGATCAAGCTGCAAAGGAGCGCACTGTCTCGCTCGTCATTGCGAGGAGCGACAGCGACGAAGCAATCCATCTCACCGCTTGAGAGATGGATTGCTTCGCTTCGCTCGCAATGACGATGAATGCGCAGGTGCGCCTCAGCCCGCCGCCTTCACGCCGAGCGGCACCGCGGCTTCATATTTGGAATTGTGCAGCACCAGCGAGGTCCTGACGTTGCGCACATGCGGCGCCGCGGTCAGGTGGGTGACGAAATCCTGGAACGTCGCCATGTCGGGGGCGACGCATTTGAGGATGAAATCGACTTCGCCCGACAGCATCCAGCATTCGCGCACCAGCGGTTCGCCGCGCACGAAATTCTCGAAGGCGCGGAGATCGGCATCGGCCTGGCTCGACAGATGCACCGAGGCGAACACCGTGACGTCGTAGCCGAGGCGGCGCGGATCGAGCAGGCCGCGGTATCCCTGGATGTAGCCTTCCTCTTCCAGCGCCCGGACCCGGCGCAGGCAGGGCGGCGGCGAGATACCGACCCGTTTGGCGAGTTCCACATTGGTGATTCGGCCATCGGCCTGGATCTCGGCGAGGATTTTGAGGTCGATCTCGTCAAGGTTCTTCGACACGCGACTACAGTTCCCTAGGCGTTTGAAAAGTCTCGGCTGGACAGCCGGTAACTCTCATAGCGCAGCCAGCCGGCAATGCGCAATTTTATTGCGCGTGCAGCGCATGATTTCGCGAATGTGACTTCAGTTCCGGGGAAAAATCGCTGCCATGGATTGCAATTCTTGCATAGCTACCCAGATATCCTAGACTTGGATTTGACACTTTTGGCGCCGCCGTGACCTGCTTCCGGGGCGCTTCCCGCACAAGTCCTTGATCAAAATCCCCAAAAGAGAGGGATCTGAAAATGCCCGCGCCTACCCATGCCAAGGTCGTCATCATCGGTTCCGGCCCCGCCGGCTACACCGCAGCGATCTACGCGGCGCGCGCGATGCTCGAACCGATCCTGATCCAGGGCATTCAGCCGGGCGGGCAGCTCACCATCACCACCGACGTCGAGAACTATCCGGGCTTCGCCGATGTGATCCAGGGCCCCTGGCTGATGGAGCAGATGGAGAAGCAGGCGGCGCATGTCGGCACCAAGATCGTCACCGATCTCGTCACCAGGCTCGAGCTCGGCCAGCGGCCGTTCCGCCTGACCTGCGATTCCGGCGACGTCTATCTCGCCGAGACCGTCATTCTCGCCACCGGCGCCCAGGCGCGCTGGCTCGGGCTGCCGTCGGAAGAGAAATTCCAGGGCGGCGGCGTGTCGGCCTGCGCGACCTGCGACGGCTTCTTCTACCGCGGCAAGGAAGTCGTGGTGGTCGGCGGCGGCAACACTGCGGTCGAGGAAGCGCTGTACCTCACCAATCACGCCTCCCAGGTCACCATCGTGCATCGCCGCGATCATTTCCGCGCCGAGCGCATCCTGCAGGAGCGGCTGTTCAAGCATCCCAAGATCAAGGTGGTGTGGGATTCCGCGATCGACGAGATCTGCGGCTCGGAGAGCCCGAACAAGGTCACCCATGTGCGGCTGAAGAACGTCAAGACCGGCGCACTGACCGACCTCAAGACCGACGGTGTCTTCATCGCGATCGGCCATGCGCCGGCGACGGAGCTCGTCAAAGGCCAGATCAAGCTGAAACCGTCGGGCTATGTCGAGGTCGCGCCGAACTCCACCGCGACCTCGGTGCCCGGCCTGTTCGCCGCCGGCGACGTGGCGGACGAAACTTTCCGGCAGGCGGTCACCGCCGCCGGCCTCGGCTGCATGGCAGCACTCGAGGCGGAACGCTTCCTGGCTCTTCGCGCGAGCGATCGCGCAGCGGCGGAATAATCATGGCACGATCTCGCGACGGATTTACGGACATGGATTGGGACAAGCTGAAGGTCTTTCACGCGGCGGCGGAAGCAGGCAGCTTCACGCATGCCGGCGAGCAGCTTGGCCTGTCGCAATCGGCGGTCTCCCGCCAGGTCAGCGCGCTGGAGCAGGAGCTCTCGGTGTCGCTGTTTCACCGCCACGCCCGCGGCCTGATCCTGACCGAACAGGGTGACCTCTTGTTCCGCACCGCGCATGACGTCTTCATGCAGTTGCAGGCGGCGCGCGCCAAGCTCACCGACAGCCGCGAGCGGCCAAGCGGCGACCTCAAGATCACGACGCCGCCGGCGCTCGGCATCAACTGGCTGATCCCGCGGCTCGACGAGTTCGTTGCGCTCTATCCCGACATCCGGATCTCGCTGATCGTCACCGACGAGGATCTCGACCTGTCGATGCGCGAGGCCGACGTGGCGATCCGCACCCGCAAGCCGACCCAGCCCGATCTGATCCAGCGCAAGCTGTTCTCGATCGGCTTCCACGCCTATTGCTCACCGGAATACATCAAGCGCTTCGGCACGCCGCGCACGTTGGATGATCTCGACTCGCATCGCATCATCATGCTCGGCGACGCCCAGGTGCCACCGCATCTGCAGAACCGCAGCTGGTTGATCGATGCCGGCCGCAACGGCTCCGGTCCGCGCGAGCCCTACTTCAAGGTCAACAACATCCTGGGCCTGGTGCGCGCCTGCCAGCAAGGCCTCGGCATCGCCGCGCTGCCGGACTATCTGGTCGAACAGAACAACCTCGTGCAGTTGTTCGGCGAGTCCGACTCGATCGCGCTCGACACCTATTTCGTCTATCCGGAGGAGCTGAAGACAGTGGCCCGGGTGCAGGTGTTCCGCGACTTCGTGGTCAGCAAGGCGCAGCGTTGGCCGTCCTGATTAAGCGGCCCTTATGGGGCCGGGTTATAGGCGTCCCGCGCTGCCCCAACAGGCCCCTGAATCTCCGCATGTCTGACATGCGACGTGGAGTGTTGCTGCATGGCGTCGATGGGGATCATAGTGCTTACACGCTGAGCGTTCGCGTCGCGCATATGTCCCCCTCCTCCAGTGGCGCGGAAGTTCAGTAATCCCTCTTGGAAGGTGATTGTGTCGGCCTCACGTGGCCAATACCTTAAGCCGGGCTCTCTTGGGCCCGGCTTTTTTTCATCCGCATGTCATGCTCGAACGTGCCGCACGCCCCGGTCAGCATGCGCATTGACAACAACCTCGCAGCGCAGCATGATTGTCGGATGATCACGTCTTCGTGCGCCGCCCTGTCGTCGAAAAAAGCTCCCCTCCCGGGGACACGAGATCGCGCGCGATAAGATCACCTTCGCATTCAGACCGATCCCGAAACCCCGCCGCCTGGACGGGGTTTTTTGTTGGTCCCGTCTCCGGCTGTCTTCCCAAGGAGATGGAACATGACTGACCTACACCACCAATTGCAGGGCCTCTGGCTGCCGCTGATCACGCCGTTCCGCGACGGCGAGCTCGACGTCAGCTCGCTGCGCCGCCTCGTTCGGCACTATGCCGGCGGCCCCGTCGACGGGTTCATCCTCGGCGCAACCTCCGGTGAGGGCATGGCGCTGAGCAGGGATGAGCTGGAGGGGTTGGTGAGCGTCGTGCTTGCCGAGCTCAGTGCCAGCTCCCGCCATCTGCCGGTGTGCCTGGGGCTCTCCGGCGCCTCGACCGCGGGGATGAAGGAGGCGCTGGACGACACCGCCGACTGGCCGATCAACGGCTATCTGATCGCAAGCCCCTACTATACGAGACCCTCGCAGCGCGGCCTCGTGCGGCACTTCAACGCACTTGCCGATCACGCGGCGTGGCCGATCGTGCTCTACAACATTCCCTATCGCACCGCCGTGAACCTCACCAATGAGACGCTGCTGGCGCTCGCGGACCATCCGAACATCGCCGGCATGAAGGACTGCTGCGCCGATCGGGCGCAGTCGATCGACTTGCTCAACCGGCGGCCGGAAGGCTTCCGCGTGCTGACCGGCGAGGACGCGCAGACATTCGACGCGCTGTCCGACGGCGCCGACGGCGCGATCCTGCTGTCCGCGCATCTGCAAACCGAGACCTTCGCCGCGATCCGCACGCTGCTGAGACAGGGCAAGCGCGACGCCGCGCTGGCCGCCTGGCAGAGCGTGGTCGGACTGACCCGGCTGCTGTTCGCCGAACCGAGCCCCGCACCGGCCAAGCACTGGCTGTGGCGACAAGGCCTGATCGACAGCCCCGAGGTGCGGCTGCCGATGGTCGAGGTGAGCGAGGATCTCGCGAGCTGGCTCGACGCCGAGAGGGAGCGCCGCGCGCAAGTCGCGTTGCAGCCGGCGTGATGGGTCTTCTCCCTCTCCCCGTTCTCCTGTCCGCCGAAGCCCGCCTTCGGGCGAAGGCGGATGCGTGGAGAAGGTTGGGGTGAGGGGCTGCCTCCGCGCGCTGAGTGACAGTTGAACTCGTGGAGACTCCCCCTCACCCGGAACGCATCTCACGATGCGTTCCGACCTCTCCCCGCGCGCGGGGCGAGGTAAGAAAGTCAATCCAGCTTCACCCTGGTGAGCCGTAGCGCGTTGCCGATCACGCTGACCGAGGACAGCGCCATCGCGGCGGCGCCGACCATCGGCGATAGCAGGATGCCGAACAGCGGATACAGCACGCCCGCCGCGATCGGCACGCCGGCGGCGTTGTAGACGAAGGCGAACGCCAGGTTCTGGCGGATGTTGCGCATGGTCGCGACCGACAGGCGCCGCGCGCGGACCAGGCCCATCAGGTCACCGGTGAGCAGCGTGATGCCTGCGCTCTCGATCGCGACGTCGGTGCCGCCGCCCATCGCGATGCCGACATCGGCGGCGGCGAGCGCCGGCGCATCGTTGACGCCGTCGCCGGCCATCGCGACGGTGCGGCCCTCGCCGCGCAGCCGCTGCACGACCTCGCTCTTGCGCTCCGGCAGCACGCCGGCCTCAACCTCGTCGATACGAAGCGTCTTCGCCACCGCGCGCGCGGTGGTCTCGTTGTCGCCGGTCAGCATCACGATGCGCAGGCCTTCGGCACGCAACGCCTGCAACGCATTCGCCGCCGACGGCTTGACCGGATCGGCGATCGCGATCACGCCCGCGACACGGCCATCGACCGCGACATAGATCGCGGTTGCGCCGTCGCGGCGGGCAGCTTCGGCCGCCAGGTCCAGTGCTGCCGTCGCGATCTTCAGTTCGGCCATCAGCACAGCATTGCCGAGCGCAATTTGTCTGCCCTCGACCGTGCCGGTCGCGCCCTTGCCGGAGGGCGAGGCAAAATTGCTGACGGCGAAAGCCGCGACCCCGCGCTCCGCAGCGGCCGCGATGATCGCCCGCGCCAGCGGATGCTCGCTGCCCTGCTCGACGCTGGCGGCGAGACGCAGCAGGTCGTTGTCCTCGATGCCTTCGGCGGAGATAATGCGTACGACCTTCGGCTTGCCCTCCGTGAGCGTGCCGGTCTTGTCGATGACAAGCGTGTCGATCGCCTCCATCCGCTCGAGCGCCTGCGCGTCGCGGATCAGGATGCCGGAATGTGCGCCACGCCCGACGCCGACCATGATCGACATCGGCGTCGCCAGGCCCAGCGCGCAGGGGCAGGCGATGATCAGCACCGTGACGGCTGCAACCAGCGCAAAGCTCAGCCGCGGCTCGGGGCCGAACACGGACCAGGCGATGAAGGCCAGCACGGCGGCTGCGATCACCGCCGGCACGAACCAGCCGGCAACGCGGTCGGCGAGCCGCTGGATCGGCGCGCGCGAGCGCTGCGCCTTCGCCACCATGTCGACGATGCGCGACAGCATGGTGTCGCGGCCGATCTTCTCGGCGCGCATCACGAGACCGCCGCTCTGGTTGACGGTGCCACCGATCACGCTCGCACCTTCCGCCTTCGTGACCGGCATCGATTCACCCGTCACCATGGATTCGTCGATGACGGCGCTACCCTCGATGACGACGCCGTCGACCGGCACCTTCTCACCGGGGCGCACGCGCAGGCGATCGCCGACCTTGATCGCGTCGATGTCGATGTCCTCGTCGCCCTGGTCGGTGACGCGGCGCGCGGTCTTGGGCGCGAGGCCGAGCAGCGCCCGGATCGCACCCGAGGTCTGCGCGCGGGCGCGCAGCTCCAGCACCTGGCCGAGCAGCACCAGCACCGTAATCACGGCCGCCGCCTCGAAATACACCGCGACCGCGCCATGCATGTCGCGGAACGCCGGCGGGAACAGCTGCGGTGCCAGCGTCGCGATCACGCTGTAGAGATAGGCGACGCCGGTGCCGATCGCGATCAGCGTGAACATGTTGAGATTGCGCGTGACCAGCGATTGCCAGCCACGCACGAAGAACGGCGCGCCGGCCCACAGCACCACCGGCGTCGCCAGCACGGCCGAGATCCAGTTCGAGGTCGATTGCTGCACCAGGTGCATCAGCCCGAGATGGCTGCCCATCTCGAGCACGAACACCGGCAAGGTGAGCGCCAGCGCGATCCAGAACCGCCTGGTCATGTCGATCAGTTCGGGATCGGGACCGTCGTCGAGCGAGACCTGCTCGGGCTCCAGCGCCATGCCGCAGATCGGGCAAGAGCCGGGACCGACCTGGCGCACCTCGGGGTGCATCGGGCAGGTGTAGATCGTGCCGGCAGGCGCCGGCGGCTCCGCCTCGCGCGGCTTGAGGAATTTCTCCGGCTCGGCCTCGAAGCGTTCGCGGCAGCGGCCGCTGCAAAACAGGTACTCTTCGTCCTTGTACGTGAAGCGATGCTTGGCGGTGGCACGATTGACCTTCATGCCGCAGACCGGATCGATTGCGAACGCCGCATCGGCGGGCGTCGTGTCGTGATCATGCTTGCCGCCGCAGCAGGAATGCGCGGCCGCGCCATGATGGTGTTGATCTTCGTGCGAATGGTCGTGCGTTGCCTGTGCCACGAAACTCTTCCCGGCCGTATCCCGGCCTCTTGATTTACATACCCTAGGGGGGTATATGCGTCGTATGAGAGACGAGGTCAAGACATCCTGTTTAAAACGGCTCAAACGGATCGAGGGTCAGATCCGCGGGTTGGCTACCATGGTCGAGGAAGATCGTTACTGCATCGACGTGGTGACGCAGATCGCGGCCGCGCGCGCAGCGCTACGCCGCGTCGAGGAAGAGGTGCTGCGCGATCATGTGGCGCATTGCGTGGAGCATGCGATCTCGTCCGGCGACAAGGCCGACCAGCGGCGCAAGATCACCGAGCTGATGGACGTGATCGGGCGCGCGGATCGCTGAGCGCGGTTTGGCCGTGCCTTGTCCGCATACTCGATGTCGTCCCGGCGAAGGCCGGGACCGATAACCACAGGACTTGGTTGTTTGCGTGAGCTAGGGCCCCAGCGTGCTTGATAACCACTCCCTGTGGTTATGGGTCCCGGGTCACGCTTCGCTTGCCCGGGACGACGTGGGGAGAAAGCGGCGCTTAATTCACTGCCGCCTTGAGCGCCGCTAAAAATCGCCGATCAGGTATTGAACCGGAAATGCATCACGTCGCCGTCGGCGACGACGTAGTCCTTGCCTTCGAGCCGCAGCTTGCCGGCGTCGCGCGCACCGGCTTCGCCGTTGCCGGCGATGTAGTCGGCATAGGCGATGGTCTCGGCGCGGATGAAGCCCTTCTCGAAATCGGTATGGATCACGCCGGCGGCGGCGGGTGCCTTGGTGCCGCGGTCGATGGTCCAGGCGCGGGCCTCCTTCGGGCCGACGGTGAAATAGGTGATGAGGTCGAGCAGCTGGTAGCCGGCGCGGATCAGGCGATCGAGCCCGGCCTCTTCGAGGCCCAGCGTCTCCAGGAAGTCGACACGCTCTTCGCGCGACAGCGTCGCGATCTCGGATTCGATCTTGGCCGAGATCACGACCGCGACCGCGCCCTCCGCCTTCGCACGCTCGAACACCGCCTTGGAGAAATTGTTGCCGTCCTTGGCCGAGCCTTCCTCGACGTTGCAGACATAGAGCACGGGCTTCGAGGTCAGGAGGCCGAGCATGCGGAACGCCCGCTCCTCCTCCGGCTTGCGTTCCATACCGCGGGCCGGCTTGCCGTCGCGCAGCAGCACCAGCGCGCGATTGACCAGCTCGAGCTGCTCCTTGGCCTCCTTGTCGTTGCCCTTGGCCTTTTTCGACAGATTGTCGACGCGCTTCTCCAGGCTGTCGAGGTCGGAGAGCATCAGCTCGGTCTCGATGGTCTCGATGTCGGCGAGCGGCGCGATCTTGCCTTCGACATGGGTGATGTCGGAATCCTCGAAGCAGCGCACCACATGGGCGATGGCGTCGACTTCGCGGATGTTGGCGAGGAACTGGTTGCCGAGGCCTTCGCCCTGCGAGGCGCCGCGCACCAAGCCGGCGATATCGACGAAGGTCAGCCGGGTCGGGATGATCTGCGCGGATTTCGCGATCGCCGACAGCTTCTCCAGCCGCGGATCGGGCACCGCCACCTCGCCGACATTCGGCTCGATGGTGCAGAACGGATAGTTCGCCGCCTGGGCGGCCGCCGTCTCGGTCAGCGCATTGAACAACGTCGACTTGCCGACGTTAGGCAGCCCGACGATCCCGCATTTGAATCCCATGTCTTCCTCTGTCCAGCTTGGTCGCGTCCGGCTCGCGCCGGGCATGACCACAAGGAGATCAGGCCGGCCTGTCGCCGCCGTTCTCACCCTTGTCGAAAAATCCCTTGGCCTGCATCGTCAGATGCACCTTGTTGGCGAACGAGGCGTCCTGCCCCGCGGCCAGCAATCCGGCATTGTCGGCGACGGCCTGGCACAAGGCCTCCACCCACGCCCGGTCGCTCTTGGCGAAGTCCGACAGCACGTGGCTGTGCACGAGCTCCTTGACGCCGGGATGACCGATCCCGAGCCGCACCCGCCGGTACTCGTTGCCGATATGTGCGGAGATCGAGCGCAGCCCGTTATGGCCGGCGATCCCGCCGCCGATCTTGACCCGCACCTTGGCCGGCGGCAGTTCGAGCTCGTCCTGGAATACGGTGATGTCGGCGGGGGCGAGCTTGAAGAAGTTCGCCGCTTCCTGCACCGCGCGCCCGGACTCGTTCATGTAGGTGGTCGGCTTCAGCAGCACGACCTTCTCACGATCGACCACGCCCTCGGAGGTCTCGCCCTGAAAGCGACGGCGCCATGGTGCGAAACCATGACGCCGTGCAATCTCATCGACTGCCAGGAAACCGATATTGTGCCGGTTGCTGGCGTATTTCGCACCGGGATTACCAAGACCAACAAAAAGGCGCATGGCACGGTATCCCGCATCGGCGCGCCGTCAGATGACCGCGCGCCGACCTGATCGGTTACTTCTTCTTGTCGCCACCGCCGGCGGGAGCCTTGGCACCCGCGGCCGGAGCCGAAGCACCCGCAGCCGGAGCGGCAGCGGCCGGAGCCGCAGCACCCGCGGCCGGAGCAGCGCCACCAGCAGCCGCCGCAGCCGCGGCCTTCTGCTCTTCGGCGTAGCCGGACGGCGGCACGATGGTGACCAGGGTTGCGTCCTCGCGGGTCAGCGACTTCACGCCCTTGGGCAGCTTGACGTCGGTGAGATGCAGCGAGTGGCTGATCTCGAGGCTGCCGACATCGGCTTCGATGTATTGCGGAATGTTGTCGACCGCGCACTCCAGTTCGAGCGCGTGGGTGACGATGTTCACGGTGCCACCGCGCTTGATGCCCGGGGCGGCTTCCGCGTTCACGACGTGCAGCGGCACGCTGACGCGGATGGTCGCGCCTTCGCCGAGCCGCATGAAGTCGACATGGAGCGGGAAGTCCTTGACCGGGTCGAGGTGGTAGTCGCGCGGAATCACGCGGTGCTTCTTGCCCTCGATATCGATATCGAACAGCGTGGTCAGGAACCGGCCCGCCAGGATGCGCTGGCGCAGTTCACGATCGTCGACCGAGATGGTGACGGGGGGCTGGTTGTCTCCGTAGATCACTCCGGGAACTCTCCCGGCGCGACGCTCTGCCCGGGCGGCCCCCTTGCCGCTCTTCGGACGCGCGGTCGCCTTCAATTCCTTGACGGTCGCCATAGCGTTAAGTCCTTGTATTTAAAAAGTTAAAGGCCGCAGCGCGGCCCATGCTCAAGTCCACAGCAAGCCTCCAGGGGTGCGGGGGCCGCGGACGTGGCGGGCTTTTAGCCCCAAAGGGCCGAAATGACAAGGAAATGAAGGGATTTTTCTTGCGCGCCGCGAGACGCGAGGCCGTAGCCCGGATAGAGCGATTTGCCTAGCCGGCACCACCGAGCTTGGCTTCCAGCGCCGCGATCCGGGCCTTCAGCGCCTCGTTCTCCTCGCGCGCCAGGCGGGCCATGTCCTTGACCGCGTCGAACTCCTCGCGCTTGACCACGTCGAGGTCGCGCAGGATGCGTTCGGCCTGGTTGCGCATGACCGTGTCGACCTCGCGCTTGACGCCCTGGGCGGCGCCGGCGGCATCGTTCATCAGACGGCCGATCTCATCGAAGAACCGGTTGCTGGTCTGGGTCATCTGGCAAAACTCTCCGCGTTCACTGAATCGCGATAAGACAATGGCGATCCCCGCCATCGGGTTCAAGTCCGCCGCGAATGGCAGATCTCGCGGGAGCTTGCCTTGTCATGCTCCGGTTTCCTTGCAATCGTATGAACTCACAACAGAAATCGCACATCACAACGCGAGCAGAAACGTCATGATCGAGCACACCGTCGAGATCCCGACCAAGGACGGCAAGACCACCACCTTCATCACCCATCCCGAGCGCGGCGGCCCCTTCCCGGTCGTCATCTTCTACATGGATGCGCCGGCGATCCGCGAGGAGCTGCGCGACATGGCGCGGCGGCTCGGCACCTCGGGCTATTACGTGATGCTGCCCAATATGTATTACCGCGCCGGCGTGATGGAGCTCGGCCCGATCAATCCGGATCCGGAATCGCCGGAGCGCAAGCGCATGTTCGAGCTGATGCACTCGCTCAACATTCCGCTGGTCATGGAAGACACCAAGGGCCTGCTCGCCTACGCCGAGACGCAGAAGGCCGCCAATACCAAGATCATCGGCACCGTCGGCTATTGCATGAGCGGTCGCTACGCGGTGAACGCCGCCACGCATTTCGGCGATCGGGTCAAGGCCGCGGCCTCGATCTACGGCACGCATCTGGCAACCGACCAGCCGGACAGCCCGCATCTCGCCGCGCAGAAGACCAAGGCCGAGCTGTATTTCGCCTGCGCCGAGACCGACATCTACGCGCCGGCCGAGATCATCGAGCAGGTCAAGGCGGGCATGAAGGGCTCGAACAACGAGGTCGAGATCTATCCCGGCACGCATCACGGCTTCGCCTTCCCCAAGCGCCCGGTCTACGACCGCGACGCCGCCGAACGGCACTGGGAGCGGTTGCTCGCGCTCTACCGCCGCAACCTGGTCTGAGGCCGCAAAAGCCGGGATGGCCGACCGCGCGCGCATTCGAGACTATCGAAGCTCCGATGCCGACGAGGTCAACCGGCTCGCAGTTGCCGCCTTCGACCAATTCCGCCACGCCTTCGACGACTGGCCGGCGATGCGCGCCGGCCTGTCGCGAAGCTCCGAGCTGAGTTCCAGCGGCGAGATCGTCGTCGCCGATCTCGGCCAACGGCTTGCCGGCGCAGTCGGCTATTTCGGGCCCGGCGTCAAAAAGGCCGCATTCTTCGACCAGTCATGGCCGGTCATCCGGATGCTGGTCGTCGACCCCGTCGACAGGGGCAAGGGACTCGGGCATGCGTTGACGTCGGAATGCCTTGCCAGAGCGCGGCGCGACCGGTGCCGGACCATCGCGCTTCACACGAGCCCCATCATGACGGTCGCCTTGCCGATGTATCTGAAGATGGGCTTCAGCAAGCTCCATGACGCTCCGCCAATTCATGGCGTGCCCTACGCCGTCTACACGAAAGCGCTCTGATCCCGATGCCGTTCCTGCTGATCGACTTTCCAGTGTTCGACCCCATCGCGCTCTCGCTCGGGCCGATCGTGATCCGCTGGTATGCGCTGGCCTATATCGTCGGCATCGTGCTGGGCTGGATCTACGCCCGCTCGCTGATCAAGAAGGACCGGCTGTGGGGCGGCCCGGCGCCGATCACGCTGCCGCAGCTCGACGATTTCATCCTCTGGGTCACCATCGGCATCATCGTCGGTGGCCGCACCGGCTACGTGCTGTTCTACAATCTGCCGTTCTTCATCGCGCACCCCTCCGAGATCCTCGAATTGTGGAAGGGCGGCATGTCGTTCCACGGCGGCTTCCTCGGCTGCGTCGCCGCGGTGATGCTGTTTGCCCGCCGCAACAACATCCCGATCCTGTCGCTCGGCGACATCACCACCGCGGTCGCGCCGATCGGCCTGTTCCTCGGCCGGATCGCCAATTTCATCAACAGCGAATTGTGGGGCCGCTACGCCGATCCAAGCCTGCCCTGGGCCATGATCTTCCCCAATGGCGGGCCGCTGCCGCGCCATCCGAGCCAGCTCTATGAGGCCGGCCTCGAGGGCATCGTACTGTTTACCGCGCTGGCGATCATGATCCGGCTCGGGGCGCTGAAGCGGCCCGGCCTGATCCTCGGCAGCTTCATTGCGATCTACGGCATTGCCCGGATCATCGGCGAGCATTTCAGGGAGCCCGATCCGCAGCTCGGCTTCCTGTGGGGCGGATTAACCATGGGGATGCTGCTGTCCGTGCCAATGATCATTGTCGGCGCTATCATCATCACCGCCGCTCTCCGCCGCAAGCCGGACGGGCCGGCGCCGGGCTCGACGACAACAAGTTCAACGTAGCGCACGTACAATCCAAGGAACGCCGTGAGCGAACCCTCCCCGCTGCTGGATGAGATCAGGAAGCTGATCAAGCTGTCCGGGCCGATGCCGGTCTGGCGCTACATGGAATTGTGCCTGATGCATCCGCGCTACGGCTATTACCTGTCGCGCGATCCGCTGGGCCGCGAGGGCGATTTCACCACCTCGCCCGAGGTCAGCCAGATGTTCGGCGAGCTGCTCGGCCTGTGGAGCGCCTCGATCTGGCGCGCGATCGGCTCGCCGGAGACGCTCCGCCTGATCGAGCTCGGCCCCGGCCGCGGCACCATGATGTCGGACGCGCTGCGTGCGCTGCGCGTGCTGCCGCCGCTCTACCAGTCGCTCAGCATCCACCTCGTCGAAGTCAATCCGGTGCTGCGCGAGAAGCAGCGCGCGACGCTGACGGGCGTGCGCAACGTCACCTGGCACGACAGCATCGACGATGTGCCCGAGGGACCGGCGGTGATCCTCGCCAACGAATATTTCGACGTGCTGCCGGTGCACCAGATGGTCCGGCGCGAGACCGGCTGGCACGAGCGCACGGTCGGAATGGATGTCAATGGCAGCCTGTATTTCGCGCCTGCTGCCGAGCCGACGCCGCATTTCGAGGTGCTGCTGCCGCCGCTGGTGCGCGCCGCCCCGCTCGGCGCGGTGTTCGAGTGGCGGCCCGACAACGAGATCATGAAGCTGGCGACGCGGGTGCGCGACCAGGACGGCGCCGCGCTGATCATCGATTACGGCCATCTGCGCAGCGACGCCGGCGACACCTTCCAGGCGATCGCGCGCCACAGCTTCGCCGACCCCTTGAAGAACCCGGGGCAGGCCGACGTGACTGCGCATGTCGATTTCCAGGCGTTGGCGCAGGCTGCCGAGGATGTCGGCGCACATGTGCACGGGCCGGCAACCCAGGGCGATTTCCTCAAGCGTCTCGGCGTCGAGGCGCGGGCCGCCGGACTGATGGCCAAGGCGACGCCGGAGGTCTCCGCCGACGTCGCCAGCGCGCTGAAGCGCCTCACCGATTCCGGGCGCGGCGGGATGGGCTCGATGTTCAAGGTCATGGCCATCTCCGACCCGCGCCTCACCTCGATCGCAGGTCTCAGCGATCAGCCTGACGAGACCGAACAATGACATTGGGATCACCGCTGCTGTCGGCCATTCCGGGCCTGCGCCACGCCTTCTTCTCGCGCGAGGGCGGCGTCTCCGAAGGCATCTATGCCGGCCTCAATGGCGGGCTCGGCTCGCACGACGATCCGGCCAAGGTCGCGGAGAACCGGCGGCGGATGGCGGCGCAACTCGGCGTGCCGTCCGACCATCTGATCAGCGTGCATCAGGTTCATTCGCCCGACGTCGTGGCCGTGAGCGGCCCGTGGAACGGCGCTGCGCGCCCGAAGGCCGATGCCCTCGTCACGCGCACCGAGGGCCTTGCGATCTCGGTCACGACGGCCGATTGCGGCCCGATCCTGTTCGTCGATCCCCATGCGCGGGTGATCGGCGCCGCGCATGCCGGCTGGAAGGGCGCGCTGACCGGCGTGCTGGAATCGACCATCGATGCGATGGAGAAGCTCGGTGCCGAGCGCGGCGGCATCGTCGCCGCGATCGGGCCGTTGATCCGCAAGGAATCCTACGAGGTCGGCAACGAATTCGTGACGCGCTTCATCGAGGCCGATGCCGAGAACGGCATGTTCTTCATGCCCACCGAGCGCGACGGTCATGCGATGTTCGATCTCGCCGGTTTCATCCGCATGCGGCTGGAGAACGCCGGCGTGCTGATGATCGACGACCTCGGCATCGACACCTATTCCGACGAGCGCTGCTTCAGCTATCGCCGCTCCGTGCACCGCAAGGAAGCCGATTACGGCCGCCACGTCCACGCCATCGCGCTGGAAGGCTGACGCCGGGCAGTCTCGCCATTTTTGTGCGACAAGCGGCTTGACTCTCCACCTGCTGGAGACCGGACAAGCGGCGCATGACACAACGCACCTACAGCATCGGCGAGGCGGCACGGCTCAGCGGAATGAGTGTTCGGAAGCTCCGCTTCTATTCGGATCAGGGCTTGCTGCCGCCGGCCGGCCGCACCGCGAGCGGCTATCGCGTCTTCACCGACGACGAACTGGTTCGCCTCGACCTGATCCGATGCCTGCGCGACGCGGGGCTCGGTCTCGACGCCATCCGTGAGGTCCTGACCAAGGAACTCTCGCTCGTCGAAGCACTGAAGCTCCGCCTCGATACGCTGGAAGCGGAGATCGCGGCGCAGCGCCGCGTCGCCTCGGCCCTGCGGGCTGCGTTGCGTTCACCGCAACTCACCGAAGCAGATTTGAGGAGATTCCTGACCATGACGCAGCTGTCCCGCGCTGAGCGCCGCAACGTCGTCGAACGCTTTTTTGAGAAAGTGTCCGACGGCATCAATATCGACCGCGACTGGGTGCGGCAGATGATCGAGACGACGGTGCCCGAATTGCCGGATGAGCCGACGCCCGAGCAATGCGATGCATGGATCGAACTGTCCGCGATCCTCAACGATCCGTCCTTTGTCGCCAACATGCGCGCCAATGCCAGCGACGTCTGGGATCGCGACGTGCTCGATCCCTCCGCCTGGCAAAAGGCCAGCGAGCCGATGCTGACGCGGGCGCAGCAGGCGATCGCCGATGGCCTCGAACCGGGTTCGGACACCGGCAAGGCGCTGGCCCATGAGTGGATGGAGACGTCGGCCCGGCTGCTGGGGCGACAGCCGGACCTCGCCTTCCGCAACTGGCTTCGCAGCAAATATGCGCTGCATGACGCACGCGCGGCCCGTTATTGGGAACTGGTCGCCATCATGCGCGGCCAGCCGCCCTGCGGCAGTCCCAACCGGGAATGGACCTGGATCACCGAGGCCATGCAGCATCATCTGGCCGACTGAGCCGGGTGCATCGGCGAGGAATTCGGTCCTCCCCAGCGCCACAGCCCCGCCGGATCGGTTAAGGGCTGTGGCCGTCCTGCCCTAGACGTTAAGCCGTTTTAACGATATCGCAGGACGCAATGAGGGAAGCGTCAAACCACCAGTTTCAAACTGGGACAGTCGTGCGTGCCACGCTCGCAGTCACGTGGCTGGCGATTGCGTGCGCGCTCGGCGGCTGCGCGGCCGGCGGCAATGTGGCCGACTCCTACGCCATGGCCACCCCGGCGAGCAGCGGCGCGACCGTCGCATTCGAATCGATCGACGGCCCGCCGCCGCAAGTGTTCGACCGCATGGTCGGCGTGCTCGACAGCGAATCCAAGCTGCGCAGCCTGTCGATCGTGTCGCGCGAGGGTGCTGCGGCCTATCGCGTGCGCAGCTATTTGTCGGCGCAGGTGGTGCGCGGCCGCACCATGATCGCATGGGTCTGGGACGTTTACGACAGCAACCAGCAGCGCGCGCTCCGCCTCTCGGGCGAAGAGCCCGCCGGCAAGGCCGGCCGCGACGCCTGGGGCGCCGCCGACGATCTGGTGCTGCGCAGGATCGCCCAGGCCGGCCTCAGCGGCCTCTCCAGCATGATCAATGGCGGCCCGGCAGACGGCCCGGCCCCGGCACCGGAGCTCCGTGGGCCGACGGTGGCCAGCGCCCCGGCCCCCGCCGCGCCCGAGACCGTGGCGCTCGGCTATTCCGCCAATTGAAGCGTTTTCGAGCGAATTGGATACCGGTTCGCGTGAGGAAAACGCGTCACGACAAGAACCTGGGGCCCCGATCCGTTTCCACCGGAACGGGGCTCTGAACCCCGTTATCTCCCGGGGAAGCGCGCTTTTTGCCCAGGAAAACGGCGGCGAAACCGGGCTAATGGGTTGCCAGCGGATGCGCCTGCCTGATATTCCCTCGCGCACCGAAAACCCGCCGGTTCTGTAAGGACTTGAGATGCTGAACGTCGTATCCAGCAAGGCGCGGGGGGAAGCATCGATGTCGGCAAAGAACGGATCAATCAAGCTCGTCGCCGGCAACTCCAATCCTGCGCTGGCGCAGGACATCGCCAAGGGCCTTGGCATCGAACTGACCAAGGCCGTGGTCCGGCGTTTCGCCGACATGGAGATCTTCGTCGAGATCCAGGAGAACGTCCGCGGCTCGGACATGTTCATCCTGCAATCGACGTCGTTTCCGGCCAACGACAATTTGATGGAATTGCTGATCATCACCGACGCGCTGCGCCGTTCCTCGGCGCGCCGCATCACGGCGGTGATCCCCTATTTCGGCTACGCCAGGCAGGACCGCCGTTCCGGCTCGCGCACGCCGATCTCGGCCAAGCTGGTCGCCAACCTGATCGCCCATGCCGGCGTCGACCGCGTCATGACGCTCGACCTGCATGCCGGCCAGATCCAGGGCTTCTTCGATATCCCGACCGACAATCTGTTCGCGGCTCCCCTGATGGTGCGCGACATCCGTGAACGGTTCGACCTCGCCAAGGTGATGGTGGTGTCGCCCGACGTCGGCGGCGTGGCCCGTGCGCGCGGACTTGCCAAGCGCATCAACACCCCGCTCGCGATCGTCGACAAGCGCCGCGAGCGTCCGGGTGAGTCCGAGGTGATGAACGTGATCGGCGACGTCGCCGGTTACAATTGCATCCTGGTCGACGACATCGTCGACTCCGGCGGCACGCTGGTGAACGCCGCCGAGGCGCTGATCGCGCACGGCGCCAAGGAGGTCTCGGCCTACATCACCCACGGCGTGCTGTCCGGCGGCGCCGCCGCGCGCATCGCCTCGTCGCGGCTGAAGGAGCTGGTCATCACCGACTCGATCCTGCCGACGGAAGCCGTCAACAAGGCCCCGAACATCCGCACCATCTCGATCGCCGGCCTGATCGCCGAAGCGATCGGCCGTACCGCGGCGGAAGAGTCGGTCTCGAGCCTGTTCGATTGAGACATTGCTGTCGTCCCGGCGAAAGCCGGGACCCATAACCACAGGATCGCGTTGCTGAAGCGAGCTGTGGCCCCAGCGTTGCGCAACAATTGGCAGTCGTGGTTATGGGTCCCGGCTCGAGGCCGGGACGACACCGAGCTTGTGGATGCGGCGTCGCTAAAACCCCGGCCGCGGCACGTGGCTCATCAGCGTTCGCGCGTAGCCGCCATCGACGATGATCTCCTCGCCATTGACGTAGGACGACCTGTCGCTCGCCAGGAACAGGGTGGCGTCCGCCATGTCCTGCGGCGCGCCGATCCGGCGCATCGGCACCACGGCGGTGCGCCGCTCGGTAACCCCTGGCGTATCGTAGAATGCCTGGCTCATCGGCGTGACGACGAGACCGGGGCTGACCACATTGCTGCGGATGCCATGCGGTCCCCATTCGGCAGCGAGCTGCTGCGAGAGCATCACGACGGCGGCCTTGCTGACGCTATAGGCGCCGCTCTGGCCCTGCGCGTTGCTGGCCGCGATCGAGGCGACGTGGATCAGGCTGCCACGTCCTGCCTTGCGCATCTGGCGGCCGAACGCCTGCGCGCAGATGAAGTAGCCGGTGAGGTTCACCGCCAGCACCGCGTTCCACTCCGCGAGCGGCAGCGTATCGAGCCCGCCGGGCCGCAGCACTGCGGCGGTGTTGACGAGGATGTCGCAAGCACCGAGCGTGCGCACGACGGCGTCAGCGGCATCAGCGACATTATCTTCGCTCGTCGTGTCGCAGCTTGCGACGAGATGGCTATCGCCGAACGCGCGAAGCTGGGCCTTGGTCTCCGCCAACCCACGCTCGTCGCGATCGAGCGCGGCGACCTTGGCGCCGGCGCGCGCGAAGCTGATGGCGGTGGCGCGGCCGATGCCACCGCCCCCGCCGGTGACGACGGCAACGCGGCCCGACAGGCCGAGCCAGTCGGAGGAATGTTGTTCGGTCATGGGCGCCTCCCGCGCGTTCTGATTATGCCGGCAGCATAACCGAACGCGCGACAAACGAGAGCGATCCCGGCATGCATGCCGGGATCGCTTTTGTGTCAGGCCTTGGACGTCGCTGGCGCCTTAGCCGGGAATCCCGGCGGCGACCTGGCCGCGCAGACGTTCCAGGCTGTGCAGCGTGTTGGCGCAGGCTTCCGCGACCTCGATCCCCTTGATCACGAAGTGCTTGCGGAAGAAGTCGTAATGCACCTCGGTCTCGTGGAATTGCTGCGGCGTCAGCACCGCCGAGAACACCGGCACCTCGGTGCGCAATTGCACATCCATCAGCGCCTTGATCACGGTGTCGGCGACGAATTCGTGGCGGTAGATGCCACCATCGACGACCAGCCCGGCCGCCACGATCGCGGTGTAGCGGCGTGTCTTCGCCAGCAACTGCGCGTGCAGCGGGATCTCGAACGAGCCCGGCACCTCGAACACGTCGACATTGGTGATGTGATGCGCCTCGATCTCCTTCAGGAACGAGATGCGACACTCCTCCACCACGTCGCGGTGCCAGGACGACTGTACGAAGGCAACGCGCTGCGGCTTGGCGAAGTGCGGATGCTCCGGCACCGGCGGATCAGCCGGCGTGTCGGGAGCATGCTCCGACTGCGGGGTTTGGACTTCAGCGTCTTGGATTTCAGCGTCTTGCAACATCTGATTCATGGCTTTCCTCTTTCAGGACCAGAATCAGGGCATACGGACAACGACAAGAGCCCACGCGAAACTCGCGTTGGCTGCCGCAACCGTTCTCTTTCATCCGGACTGTGACCGTCGGCTTCGGAATTGCACCGAATCTGCTGACCCTTCCTCCCGCTTCGCGGAACGAAGGCGCTCGCGGGCTTGGGCTCATCGCCCTTACCGCCGGTGGGGACTTTCACCCCGCCCTGAGAACATCGGCACGCCCGGAATGGACGTGCCTGACGGGAAATATGACCAAACCGCGACGGCCGGGCAAGGTCCTTTGGCATGGGGAAACGGCATGTCCCCATGAGCACGCTGCGGCTCTCGCACGACGACGTGAGCGCACCGGGAGGCTGATTCACGAACCCGGCGCAGCGCCGGCAAATGGTTAACAAATCGTTTACCGACCACGAAGATTCCGATTTGTTCGCAAAATCACAAGTGTGGCGGAGATCAGCTGTGGACGATGCGCGCTTTGGCTGTGGACGGACTCGGCGTGCGGTTGCGCGGATTCCGCAAATCACATCACTTCATCGGCGTCAGGTCCAGGGGCATCCGGAAGCCCAATCAAGGAGCTGCACTCGGCCACGACGCAGTATGTCGCAAGTGCCGGCTTCCGTGTGCGTATCAAGCGATCATAAGAACAAGGTCCGAGACGGCATGTCCCTCCTCGAAAGCATTATCGATTCCCGGAACAACCCGCTTGCGGTGGTCGAAGATATCGCCACCGACAACAACTGGGCGTTCGAGCGTTCTGGCGAAGACGAGGTGACGATCGTCTCCAAGGGAGACTGGATCGACTATCAGCTCTCGTTCACCTGGATGGGTGAGATCGATGCGCTGCATCTCGCCTGCGCCTTCGACATGAAGATGCCGCAGGCGCGACGCGCCGAGGTGCAGCGTCTGGTCGCCGCGATCAACGAACAATTATGGGTCGGCCATTTCGACCTGTGGACCCACACCGGCATGGTGATGCACCGCCAGGCGCTGGTGCTGCCCGGCGGCCTCACCGCTTCCACCGCGCAGTGCGAGGCCATGGTGGTCAATGCGATCCACGCCTGCGAGCGCTATTACCCGGCGTTCCAGTTCGTGGTGTGGGCCGGCAAGTCGACCGCCGAGGCGATGGCGGCGGCGATGTTCGACACCGAGGGCGAAGCATAAGGGTTTCGTTCCGGCGCATCCACACATTCGAGGTCGTCCCGGCGAAGGCCGGGACCCGTACTCCGCGGCCCCTGGGCTTAAGCAAACTGCTTGTGGCTCCCGCTTCGCTTCACTAGAACCGCCTGTGGTTATGGGTCCCGGCCTTCGCCGGGACGACGAATGGTGGTGACAGCCGTGAACACATCCAGCAGCTCGTTGAAAGGTTCATCCGGCACCATCGCGCTCGCGGGCGCGGGCAAGATGGGCGGCGCGATGCTGACCGGTTGGCTCGCGCAGGGCCTTTCGCCGCAGCAGGTCGTGGTGATCGATCCGCACCTTTCACCTGATATCTCCGCGCTCGGCGCAAGGGGCGTGCGGCTCAATCCGCAGGCGAAGGAGATCGGCACGGTCGACACGCTCGTCGTCGCCGTGAAGCCGCAATCGTTCCGCGACGCCGGCGCCGCGCTGAAGGCCCTCGTCGGTCCCTCGACGCTGGTGGTCTCGATCATGGCCGGCACGACCATGTCAGTTCTTGAAGAGGTGGTCGGCGGCGCTGTCGTGCGCGCGATGCCGAACACGCCGGCGGCGATCGGCCGCGGCATCACGGTCGCGGTGCCGGCAAAGCGCGTCACCGCCGCGCAGCGCGCCATGACGGATGCACTGCTGAAGGCAACCGGTCTCGTCGAATGGGTCGACGATGAGAGCCTGATGGACGCGGTGACCGCGGTCTCCGGCTCCGGGCCGGCCTATGTCTTCCTGCTCGCCGAAGAACTGGCCCGCGCCGGCGTCGCGGCCGGCCTGCCCGAAGGGCTCGCGACCACGCTGGCGCGTGCGACCGTCGCCGGCTCCGGCGAGCTGCTGCACCGCTCCGATCTGCCGTCGGCGACGTTGCGGCAAAACGTCACCTCACCCGGCGGCACCACGGCCGCGGCGCTGGAGGTGCTGATGGCGAATGATGGCCTGCAACCGCTGATGACCCGCGCAATTGCCGCAGCGACGCGGCGCTCGAAGGAATTGGCGAAGTAGTCGCCTGCTACGCCTGCGCCGAAGTCCCGGCCAGCCGCTTGTTGAAACTCTCGACATTGATCAGGCCGCGCGCGTGGCGGCCTTCGCCGAGCTTGCGCGTGCCTTCGAAAGCCTCGACCTCGAAGCGGATCACGCGGCGCTCGACCGCGATCACTTTCGCGGTGGTGCGCACGGTGGCACCGACAAGCGCTGCCGCCAGATGGCGGATATCGACCTCGGTCCCGACCGTGACCCAGCCGGGCTGCAACGCCGCGCGGATGGCATCGCCCGACGCCATCTCCATCTCGAGGATCATCATCGGCGTCGCATAGACCATCGGCATGCCCGGCACGAAATGCCCGACCGTGCGCTCCGGCGGCACCACCAGCATGCGCTCGGCGCTCATGCCGATCTTGATGAAGTCACGTGCGTCCATTGGTGCCTCAAGAAAGGTGTCGTCCCGGCGAAGGCCGGGACGACGACGCTGGATTATTTCTTCGCCGCCGCCGCGCGCTCGACGAACGACTTGCCGCCCTTCATCTTGTGATGCAGCGGCGCCTCGTTGATCTGGATCACGACGGCGTCGGCATCGACGCCGAGGTTCTTCACCAGCGCCTGGGTGATGTCGCGCATCATGCCGAGCTTCTGCTCGTCGGTGCGGCCGGCGGCCATGCTCACGGTGATCTCAGGCATTGCATTATCTCCCTGGTTGTCGTTGACGCGCAAACCGGCGATCCGCCGGCTCGGCAGGCGCGCCATCTTTTTGAAGATGGCCGCGCGGGTCAAGCCCGCGCATGACACACCAGCTATCCCCAGTTCACGCCGTGCCGCGCCAGGACCTCGCGGACCTTGGCGACCAGATCGGCCTCGGCACAGGAAAACTGCGCCGGCCGCGTTTCACGCCATTCCTGATTGGAGGCGATCGCGGCCGCAGCCTTGGCGCCCTCGATCAGATCCTTGATCTGCACCTCGCCGCGCGCCTTCTCGTCCGAGCCCTGGATGATGACGCAGGGCGAGTTGCGGCGGTCGGCATATTTGAGCTGGTTGCCCATGTTCTTCGGATTGCCGAGATAGAGCTCGGCGCGGATGCCGGCCTGGCGCAGCTCGGCGACCATCTTCTGATAGTCGGCGACGCGGTCGCGATCGAACACGGTGACGACGACGGGACCGAACTCGGCTTGCGAGTCGAGCTGACCGAGCATCGTCAGCGCGGCCTGCAAGCGCGACACGCCGATCGAGAAACCGGTCGCCGGCACCGGCTCGCCGCGGAAGCGCGAGACCAGGCCATCATAGCGGCCACCGCCGCCGACCGAGCCGAACCGCACCGGTCGGCCCTTCTCGTCCTTGGTGTCGAGCAGAAGCTCAACCTCGTAGACCGGGCCGGTGTAGTATTCGAGGCCGCGGACGACAGTGGGATCGATGCGGATGCGATCCGCCCCATAGCCGGACGCCGCAACCAGTTTTGCGATCTCTTCGAGCTCGCTCACGCCGGCCTGGCCAATCTCGCTCTTCGCCAGATGGGTCTCCGCCGCGGCGATCGCCTGTTTCCAGTCGTCGCGCTGTTGCGTGACGGCGAGCACGATATCGGCATCCGCCGGGCTCAGCTCGGCGCCCTTGGTGAAGTCGCCCTTGCCCTCTTCACCACCATCCCATCGCCCGGGTCCAAGCAGCTTGCGGACTTCATCGGCGGAAAACTTGTCGAGCTTGTCGATCGCACGCAGCACGGTGAGGCGACGGCCCGCATTCTGCTCGCCGCCGAGACCAATCGCCTCGAGCACACCGTCGAGCACCTTGCGGTTGTTCACCTTGACGACATAGGAGCCGCGCGGAATGCCGAGCGCTTCCATCGTGTCGGCCGCCATCATGCAGATCTCGGCGTCGGCCGCAGGCGTCGCCGAGCCGACCGTGTCGGCGTCGAACTGCATGAACTGGCGGAAGCGGCCGGGACCGGGCTTCTCGTTGCGGAACACATAGCCGAACCGATAGGACCGGTATGGCTTCGGCAGCGCGTCGAAATTCTCGGCAACATAGCGCGCCAGCGGCGCGGTGAGGTCGTAGCGCAGCGAGATCCACTGCTCGTCGTCATCCTGGAACGAGAACACGCCCTCGTTGGGCCGGTCCTGGTCGGGCAGGAACTTGCCGAGCGCGTCGGTGTATTCCATCGCCGGCGTCTCCACCGGCTCGAAGCCGTAGAGCTCGTAGACGGCGCGGATCTTCTCGACCATCGCCCGCGTGGCGTTGATCGCGGCCGGGCCGCGATCTTCCAGTCCGCGCGGCAGGCGCGCCTTCAGTTTCTGGGGCTTTTTGGGTTTTTCGGCCATTGGGGTTCTTTGTCGGGCCTGCAAGTCAAAACTGACTTACACATATGAGCCCGAGTTAGCAGCGGACGCACTCTACAGCAAGCGTCGGCCTATCTTAACCTCGCCCCGCTCTTCTGCGGGGAGAGGTCGAAATTCGCGTGAGCGAATTTCGGGTGAGGGGCATGGCACGATGCCCGTTTCAAATCCGGTGCCGCGGAGAGAAGGCCCCTCACCCCACCCTCTCCCCGCAAGGCCGGGGCGAGGGAGTGAGAGAGCGCACCCACCTTACGCGACGCTGCGGATCCAGTTGTGCGGGTCGTTGGTGCGGCCGTACTGGATGTCGACCAGCTTCTTGCGCAGCCCCATGGCGACCGGGCCGGCGACGCCGCCGCTGATCTGGAAATCGCCGCTCGCCGAGCAGACCTTGCCGATCGGCGAGATCACGGCGGCGGTGCCGCAGGCGAACGCCTCTTTCAGCTTGCCGCTGGCGGCATCGGCGCGCCACTGCTGGATCGTATAGGGCTCCTCGCGCACGCGGGTGCCGGAATCCTTGGCGAGCGCGATGATCGAGTCGCGGGTGATGCCGGGCAGGATGGTGCCGAGCGGCGGCGTCGAGATCGAGCCGTCGTCGAACGCGAAGAAGATGTTCATGCCGCCGAGCTCCTCGATGTAGCGGCGCTCGACCGCATCGAGGAACACGACCTGGTCGCAGCCGCGATCGATCGCCTCGGCCTGCGCGCGCAGGCTGGCCGCGTAATTGCCGCCGCACTTGACCGCGCCAGTGCCGCCGATCGCGGCGCGCG
Source organism: Bradyrhizobium sp. SK17 (assembly GCF_002831585.1). Lineage (GTDB taxonomy): Bacteria > Pseudomonadota > Alphaproteobacteria > Rhizobiales > Xanthobacteraceae > Bradyrhizobium. The sequence continues at coordinate 7,958,697 of NZ_CP025113.1, forward strand.
TGTAGTTCTCCGACACCCAGATCGACACCGGCGCGGGGCCGCCCTTGAAATAGGAGCCGACCGGAGATGCGATCACCGAGAAGATGTATTCGGCCGACGGCTTCACGCCGAGAAAGATCTCGCTCGCGATCATGAACGGCCGCAGATAGAGACTGCCCTCGCCGCCCGGAATCCAGGCGCGATCGATCCGCACCAGTTGCTCGACCGCCTCGATGAACACGTCCTCGGGCAGCGGCGCCATCGCCATGCGCTTGGCCGAATCGTGGAAGCGGCGGGCATTGGCATCCGGACGGAACAGGTTCACGCCGCCATCGTCGCGCTTGTAGGCCTTGAGGCCCTCGAAAATTTCCTGGGCGTAGTGCAGCACCGCGCCGGCCGGATCGAGCGGAAAATTCGCGCGGGCCTCGACGCGGGCGCTGTGCCAGCCCTTGCCCTGGCTGTAGCGGACGATCGCCATATGGTCGGTGAAGACGCGGCCGAAGCCCGGGTCCACGAGCTTCGCCGCGCGATCCTTGTCGGAGGTGGCGTTCGGCGAAGGCTGGATGTCGAATTTCAAAGTCATTTTCTTGCTTTCCGCTGTCGCTGCCGGCGCGATATCCGGCGCCGGTGTGTTTCCCCCGGGCCTGCCGGCTCGGCCTGGTACGGACGTCACCGCCGGCCGCAAGGCCGGTTTCCATCGCCAACATGCCGGTTAGACATGCTTTTGCGGAGTGCTGAAGTCCAGTATGTTTGCCGAGATGCCGCTCGACAATCGCACGGTAGTCCAATTTGCGGCCCAAACCGCCTCACAGGCTCTTTCAGGCCGCTTCAAACGCTGTCGGGGACGAAACGACTTAATGTTTCGTCGTGACAGGCAGTTTTGTAACATTGAGACCAAGATACGTCAATATGACTGACATAAATTTCTCAGGCATGGCTGCCAAGCCCGATTCGCAGGGAGATGACCACTCTCCCTCGGCCGGCGCGCGCGACCTGCGCTGGGACATCATCGAGCTCCTGTTCTTCGCCTACCGCGACTTCGTCGGCGACGCCGACCAGGAGCTGGAGGCGTTCGGCTTCGGCCGCGCCCACCACCGCGTCATCCACTTCGTCACCCGTTATCCGGGGCTGAAGGTCGCCGACCTGCTCGACGTGCTGCGCATCACCAAGCAGTCGCTCGGGCGGGTGCTCAAGCAGCTGCTGGACGAGGGTTACATCGTGCAGAAGACCGGCAACAATGACCGCCGGCAACGCCTGCTCTATGCCACGCCGAAGGGCGAGGCGCTGGTCGCCAAGCTCGCGGGGTTGCAGACCGACCGCATTAACCGCGCGGTGGCCGGCATCGATCCGGCCGGCGTCGAGACGGTTCGCCAGTTCCTCCGCGCGATGATCGACCGCGACGATCCCGACAAGGTGCTCGAGGCGATCTTCGGCGGCGGCAGAAAAACAAGGGAGTGAACCTGGTGCAGGCTGCAACCATGATGCGCGCGCCGATCGAACCGGCCGACGACGCGCCGCACCTTCTGCTGGTCGACGACGACCGCCGCATTCGCGACCTGCTGTCGCGCTTTCTGTCCGGCGAAGGCTATCGCGTCACCACGGCGATGAGCGCCACCGACGCCCGCGCCAAGCTGCTCGGACTGCACTTCGACCTCTTGATCCTCGACGTGATGATGCCCGGCGAGAACGGCTTCGACCTCGCCCGCTTCATCCGCAGTTCCTCGACGGTGCCGATCATCATGCTGACCGCCCGCCACGAGGCGGAGGCCCGCATCGAGGGCTTGCAGATCGGCGCCGATGATTACGTCGCCAAGCCGTTCGAGCCGCGCGAGCTGGTGCTGCGCATCGGCAATATCCTCAAGCGCACCGCGCCGCCGCAGACCGTGACTGTCGAGCAGATCGCCTTCGGCCCCTACATCTTCCACATCGAGCGCAGCGAGCTGCGCCAGGGCGAGGAGATCATCCATCTCACCGACCGCGAGCGCGAGATGCTGCGCATCCTCGCGAGCGCGCCCGGCGAGACCGTGCCGCGCGCCGAGCTGACCTCTGGCGGCACCGTCAACGAGCGCGCGGTCGACGTGCAGATCAACCGGCTGCGCCGCAAGATCGAGCACGATCCGGCCAATCCGCTGTTCCTACAGGCGGTGCGCGGCATCGGCTATCGCCTGGTGGCCGCCCCCTGACTTGGGCATGATCTTGTCGGAAAACCGCTACACACTTTTCCGGATCATGCGTTAGAGCACCCGTCATGAGCACGCTCGATACCGGCCTGACCCTGATCAAGAACGCCTCGCAGCGCGTCTCGAAGGCGAACGGCTGGATGGGCAACGCGTTCAAGAGCTGGATGCCGACCGGCCTCTATGCCCGCGCGCTGCTGATCATGATCGTGCCGATGGTGATCCTGCAAACCGTGGTCGCCTTCGTGTTCATGGAGCGGCACTGGAACACGGTGACGCGGCGGCTGTCGGCGGCTGTTGTCTCCGACATCGCCGCGCTGATCGACGTCTACAAGACCTATCCGCAGGACAAGGACCGCGCCCAGTTGCGCAGCATCGCCCAGAAGCTGCAACTGCTGGTCGACTTCCTCCCCGCCGGCGACATGCCGCCGCCGGGACCGAAGCCGTTCTTCTCGCTGCTCGACCAGACGCTCTCGGTGCAGCTCGGCCGCCAGATCAGCCGCCCGTTCTGGATCGACACCGTCGGCAAGTCCAATCTGGTCGAGATCCGCGTCCAGCTCGACGATTCGGTGATGCGGATCTTCGCGCAGCGCAGCGCGGCCTACGCCTCCAATTCGGAGATCTTCATCTTCTGGATGCTCGGCACCTCGACCATCCTGTTGATCGTCGCGGTGCTGTTCCTGCGCAACCAGATCAAGCCGATCCTGCGGCTCGCTGATGCCGCGGAAAGTTTCGGCAAGGGCCGCGAGGCGCCGAACTTCCGGCCGCGCGGCGCGCGCGAGGTGCGGCGCGCGGCGCAGGCCTTCATCGAGATGAAGGCGCGCGTCGAGCGCTCGATCGAGCAGCGCACCGCGATGCTCGCCGGCGTGTCACATGATCTGCGCACCATCCTGACCCGCTTCAAGCTCGAGCTGGCCCTGATCGGCGAAGGCCCCGAGATCGACGCGATGCGCAAGGACGTCGACGAGATGTCGATGATGCTGGAGGACTATCTCGCCTTCGCGCGCGGCGATTCCGGCGAGGTCGCGCAGCCGACCGACATGGCGCTGGCGCTGGAAGAGTTGCGCAGCGACGCCGAGCGTCACGGCCACATCGCGACCGTCGCGTTCCACGGCCTGCCGGTCGTCACGGTGAAGCCGGCCTCGTTCAAGCGCTGCCTCGCCAACCTCGTCTCCAATGCCGCCCGCCACGCCAACACGATCTCGATCACCGGCCAGCGCGACCACCGCTATCTCAACATCACGGTCGACGACGACGGCCCCGGCATCCCCGCCGCGATGCGCGAGGAAGTGTTCAAGCCGTTCCTGCGGCTCGACGATGCCCGCAACCAGGACGAAGGCGGCAGCGGGCTCGGCCTTGCGATCGCCCGCGACATCGCCCGCTCGCATGGCGGCGACATCATGCTCGGCGAAAGCCCGATGGGCGGCCTGCGCGCCGTGGTGCGGGTGCCGGTCTAGCTTACCAACGATACGACAAGGTGCCGATGACCTGACGCCGGGCGCCCGAGTAACAATAGCCGGACTGACAGGTCTGGTACTGCGTGTCGAACAGGTTGGTCGCGTTCAGACGCATGGTGGCCCCGAGCATCCGCCGGTCGAGCTTGCCCAGATCGTAATCGATCACCGCATCGAACAGCGTCGTCGCCGCATTCTGGAACGTGTTCTGGTCGTTGCCGAAGTTGGTGCCGATGTAACGGACACCGAGGCCGAGCCCGAGCCCTTCGACCGGGACGCCGGACTGGAAGGTGTATTTGCCGAACGCGGCGAAGGAATTGCGCGGGATGCCGGAGAGCTCATTGCCGGTCGTGTCGGGATTGCCCTGGTTGATGACGACGTTGAGATGGGTGTAGGCCGCGGTGAGATCGAATCCCTGCTTGAGCGCCAGCTTCGCCTCGAGCTCGACGCCCTTGGATTCGACCTGCCCGGTTGCCGCCTGGAAGGCCATGTTGCTGGGATCGGTGCGCAGCACGTTGTCCTGGGTGATGTCGAACACCGCGGCGGTCAACAGCAGTGGAACCTGCGGCATCTGGTACTTGATGCCGATCTCCTTCTGCTCGCCGGTGGTCGGCCTGAACGGCGATCCCGATACGTCGAGGCCGACCTGCGGGGCGAAGGCCGTCGCGTAGCTCACATAGGGCGCAATGCCGTTGTCGAACACGTAGGAGAGGCCCGCGCGGCCGGTGAAGGCGTTGGCCTTCTGCGTCGACGGCACGCCGTCGAGACCCGCCGTCGTGGTCTGGGAGACCCAGCTCTGGCGACCATTGAGTGTCAGGACGAAGCCGCCGAGCTTGGCCTGCTCCTGCACATAGACACCGACCTCGTCGGTGGACTGCTTGTTGAAGATCGAGAATGACGGCGTGGCAATGGCCTGGGCGCCGTAGTTCATCGTCAGCAGATTGAGGTCGGGCGCCGCTCCGTAACCGATCTTGTCGTTGTAGTAGGAATGACCGTAGTCGACGCCGAACAGCGCCGTGTTCCGGATCGCGCCGAGCATGAACTTGGCCTCGGCCTGGTTGTCGAGCGTGACGGTGTTGAAGCTGTCGAGGATCCGCCACGCGGAGCGCGAGGCCAGATTGGTGCTGCTGTCGATGGAATCGATCTGGGTGTATTTCGCGTCGACGTCGACCTGGTAGAAGCGGAAGTTCTGCCGCACCGTCCACACGTCGTCGACATTGTGCTCGAACGCGTAGCCGATCCGATACTGCTTCTGGTCCATCGCGCTGAACGCCGGATCGTTCGAATAGATGTTGGTCAATTGTCCGTCGGGCGAGCGGAAATTGCCGATGCTCGCGGCGGTCCGGCTGGTTTGATATTCGCTCAGGATGGTGAAGGACGTATCGGCGTCCGGCCGCCAGGTCAGGGCCGGCGCGATATAGGCGCGATCGTCGTCATTGCCGGGATACCAGGTCTTGGCGTCACGCAGCAGACCGGTCAGGCGGTAGTACAATTGGTCGCTGCCGGGCACCGGGCCACCGATATCGAAGCTGCCCTGGTAACGATCATAGTTGCCGGCTTGAAGCTGCACCTCGCCGAACGGCGTCATGGTCGGCCGCTTGGTGGTGACGTCGACGATGCCTCCGGGAGAGCCAAGGCCGTAGAGGCCGGAAGCCGGGCCACGCAGGATCGACACGCTGTCGAGACCCCAAGGCTCGATCTTGGGAATGGCGAAGTTGCCGCCGCCCTGGCGCAGCCCGTCGCGATAGATCCCGGTATAGGTCGCATCGAAGCCGCGGATGTAGAAACTGTCGAACCGCGGATCATAGCCGAACGCCGTCGTCGTCACGCCGGGCGTGTAGTCGACGGCATCCTTGAGCGTCTGAACGTTGCGATCCCTGAGCTCCTTTTGCGTGACCACGGAAAGCGACTGCGGCGTCTCGATCAGCGCGGTGTTGGTCTTGGTGCCCGCCGTGCTGCCGGTCGCGACATAGCCGGTCGTCGTGCCGATCGTGCCGCCGGCACCCTGCGACCGCGGAGCCTGACTCTGAGCGGGCGTTGCAGCGCCAAGGCGGCGGCTCGCCGCGGCCGCGCGCGAGGCGCTGGCGCGGCGAGTTGAAGCGACGGCACTGCGCTTCCTGGCGGCGCCGGGATCGTCGACCGTGACTGCGGGAAGCGCGGTCGTGTTATTTTGCAGGGCGCTGCTCTGTGCCTGGGCGCTGGCGACGTTCGTGCTCATTGGCACAAGCAAGACCGAACCGAGAAACGCTGCATTGATCGCAGCCGTTGATGCAAGCAAGCCATGCTTGCGTCGCGACCCCATTCCCACCGAACAAATCCCCAGATGCCCCGATTGATCTTCGATCGAGCCGCTCGCGCGTGATGAGGCGAGCGACGATCGAGGCGGACTTCTATCGGCGCGATGAGTGAAACTCCACACGCGCAAAATAGAATCGATAGAAGCACGCGCGACGCACGACATTGGAGCGATTCAAAACCGACATGTTGTCGCAGCAAGCTCTTCAACGCGATGAGCCGATGCGCGTCTTCGCTCTCACATATCTCTCGCACCAGGTGTCATGCGCCCTCGCAATGATGTTGATTTCATCTTGCGGCGCTCGCGTACATGACGTGGTCGCGCGCGATGTCTTCGACATCGACAATCCGCGTCATTGCGACGTGACGCATCGCAGTCTGCGTGCAGTGATGGGTCAAAAGCAAAACGGCCTCTCCGCATCGGAGAGGCCGTGTTCAACTATCGGGCGGCAGACGAATGGGCTGCGGCTATTTCTGCTTGGGCAGCAGGCCCTTCAGCTTTTCCATGTCCTTGACGTTCATCTTCATGCCGCCGGGCATGATGATGTCGCCCGGCTTCTGGTCGCTCTTGCAGGCGCCGAGCCACTTCGCCTCGATGGTCATCGTGGTGTCGCGGGTCCCGGCCGCGCCGCCCTCGGAGTGCGAGGTGCTCTTGACCGTATAGGCGGAATTGAAATCGCCGACGATCTCGGAGTGCCCCTGCACCGTCATGCCCGCGACGCTGCACACGCTATCGCTGACATAGCCGGTAGCGGTCTTCTGGACGTCGTGCTTGGAACAGACTTCCTTGGCCATCGGCGAGGCCGCCGCGCTCATTTCCTTGTCGGTGGTCTCGTCGGTGCAGTGCTGCATGGTGATTTCCGGCATCGGTCCGCCGGTGCGCAGCATTTTCATTTCCCACAGGCCCGGTTTGCGGATCGGCAGGTCGACGGCGCTTGCGGCGCCGGTGGACAGGACGAGGCAAATGGCCGAACCAAACAAGGCAAGCTGTCGGGTCATGCGGTGAGCTCCCGGCTGGACGATCGAGGAATTGAGAGCGCCTCAGTACCGCGTGCGCAGCGGTCTCTCAGCCGCCCCATAGGGCACCCAGCGGCAGGCGAACGAAACGTAGCCGCCCGGATAGCGCTGCGCCGCGAGGAACTTGGCGACCTTGCCGTAGGAGGCGCAGTGATCGACGGCGAGCTGCCGCGCGTCGGTCTGGGTCGCCAGTGAGTAGGCGATGATACCGCCGGTATCATTGCCCTTGAACGCCGGCACCGGCTGCAACCAATCGGCCCGCGCCGAACCAACGGCCAGCATCCCGCAAACGGCAACCAGGCACGCGGCCAACTTCCTTCGCATCGCAGACTCCATTTCGCTGAGGCCCAACATAGAGTGCGCCGGCCACCCTGAAAAGAACGAGCCGGCCGCCAGAGGCGGACTTCTCCGCAGGTGTTGCCGCGCTGCACTTGACCTTGCCTGGGCTTCACGGCACCGTCCGCCGCATCGGATAATCGGGTGGATTCCCATGCGCAACCTGTTCAACTCCCGCAATAAACTCGGCCAAAGCCTCGGTGTCGGTGCCGCACTTGTGTTCGGCCTTTTGGCGTTCGGCGGTACGGCCCAGGCGGCCAATCCGTTCGAATTGAATTTCGGGCTGTCGGGACCGCGTTACGACGGCAATGTGGCACCGTGCGAGCGGGCCCTGCCGTCGATCAGCTATCAATTCAATGAGAAGGAAGCCACCTTCTGGAATTCGCCGCTGGTGATCACCGGCTTCAGCCGGATCCACGAAACCGCGTTTCGGCCCTGGCAGTCCGACAACATTCCGCGCCGCTACTGCGCGGGCGACGTGATGCTGAGCGACGGCAAGGTCCGCACCGTGCACTACTCGATCATAGAGGACGGCGGCTTCAGCGGATTTGCCGACGGCGTCGAATGGTGCGTGACCGGGCTCGACCGCAACTGGGCGTACAACCCGTCTTGCAGGGCCGCGCGGCCCTGATCTCCGGCCAGCTTGGTCAAACGGAAGCCGCCGCCATCCAGACGGCGGCTTTTGTTCTTGTAATGTTCCAAATGCCTGCTAGGCTTGGAACAGTCGCGTGAGGGGAGCGTTTGATGCCTCGGTTGGTCACCATTTCCCGATTTCTGATTTCCGCTGCCTTGATGCTGTGCGGTGCGGCTGGTGCCTCGGCCCAGGATCGCCGCCAGAACGCGCCAGGTGAGTTCGATTTCTACGTGCTGTCGCTGTCATGGTCGCCCTCGTTCTGCGAGGCGGCGAGCGAGCGCGGCAACAATGGCCGCGGCACGCAGGCGCAATGCGGCGGACGTCCCTACTCCTTCGTGGTGCACGGGCTGTGGCCGCAATATGAGCGAGGCTTTCCGGAATACTGCCAGCGGCCCTCGCCGCGGCTCGCGCGCAACATCATGACCTCGATGCTCGACCTGATGCCCGCGCCCGGGCTGATCTACAATGAGTGGGACAAGCACGGCACCTGCTCCGGCCTCGGCGAACGCGCCTATTTCGAAGCGATCCGCAAGGCGCGCGCCGCGGTGAAGATCCCCGAGGAATTCCTGCAATTGTCGGAGCCGAAGACGATCGCGCCCGACGAGCTGGAAACCGCGTTCATCAAGGCCAATCCGGGGCTCAGCAACTCGGCGATCTCGGTGACCTGCAACAGCGGCCGGCTCAGTGAGGTGCGGATCTGCATGAGCAAGGACCTGCAATTCCGCGCCTGCGAGGAAGTCGATCGCCGCGCCTGCCGCCGCGATCAGGTGGTGATGCCGCCGGTTCGCGGCGGCTGAAGCCCTCCCCATCGCTGCCGGGCGGAAGGGTGCGCGCCTTCGTGCGCACCGTCCGGCTATCGACGTCGTCACGAAACAAGCTGATGTCGCGTAGATGGCCGGGACAAGCGCGGGCATCACGCAGTACAACATGCACTCCCTTTGGAGCGCAGCGCGATCACAGCATGAACTACCGTCACGCCTTTCATGCCGGCAACTTTGCCGACGTCATCAAGCACATCGTGCTGGTCCGCATGCTCACCTATCTACAGGACAAGCAGGCCGCGTTCCGCGTCATCGACACCCATGCCGGCGCCGGACTCTATGACCTGACGTCGAGCGAAGCGCAGCGCGGCGGCGAATGGCTCACCGGCATCGCGCGGCTGATGCAGGCGCGGCTCTCCGACCAGGCGCTGCCATTGATCGCGCCCTATCTCGACATCGTCAGGGCATTCAATCCGCGCGGCGAACTGAAAGCCTATCCCGGCTCACCGCTGATCGCTCGCGCGCTGCTGCGTCCGCAAGACCGCCTCACCGCCTGCGAGATCGAACCGACCGCGCGCAAGCAATTGATCGACGCATTGCGGCGCGATGCGCAGGCACGCGTCGTCGATCTCGACGGCTGGACGGCGCTGCCCGCATTCGTGCCGCCGAACGAGCGGCGTGGCCTGGTGCTGATCGATCCGCCGTTCGAGGCAAAGGACGAGTTCGAGCGGCTGGCCCGTGCGTTCGCCGAAGCGTACGCGAAGTGGCCGACCGGTGCCTATCTCTTGTGGTACCCCGTAAAATCCCGGAGAGCCACCGACGAGCTCGCGCGCAGCGTGGCTGCCGCAGCAGCAAGCAGCCGGCCCGCCGGCAAGTGCTTGCGTTTGGAATTCAGTGTGGCACCGCAAGAAGCCGACGCCGGCCTCGTTTCCACCGGTCTTTTGATCGTGAATCCGCCATGGACGCTGGCGGGCGAACTGAAGATCATCCTGCCCGAACTCGAGAAGCCGCTTGGTCAGGGCGGCGCAGCGCGCTTCAGACTCGAGACGCCTAAACCTTGATCGACAGCACCCACTGAAAAGTTCGATTTTGAGCATAGGCAATCTGCGCGGAACCGTATTATGCTCATCCTGTTACGACTGGCTTTACGTTCCGCTTCCGCGAATGGTTGCGGCGGAGTGACAAGGCCGAAATAAAATCCAGGCAGACCGGCGGCGTGACGCCGGCCTGTTCAGGTGGCCAGGCTTCCGACAAGCGAATGTCGGTCAACCGCTACGCGGCGTGCGCGTAGCGGTGGAGCAATACGGGGGAGGAGTTTCCCGATGGCCATGACTGGGACAGTCAAGTTCTTCAACGGAGAGCGGGGCTACGGCTTCATCAAACCTGACGATGGCGGCCGCGATGTGTTCGTTCACATCACTGCTGTCGAGCGTGCAGGATTGAAGGACCTGACTGAAGGACAGCGCATTAGTTTCGAGGTTGAACCCGACAAGAAGGGCAAGGGCCCGAAGGCGGTCAACCTGGTGGTTTCATGATGAGCGCTCGCGTTGCGCTGCCCGTGATGAAAGCCGATTGAAACGTTGCGTGTGAGTTGACTGCCGAGCGCGCTCGCGCTCGCTGCACGACCAACCTGCATGATGCGGACGCGACTGGCGCCGCCCGCATATTCGAAGCGTGCGGCCCACCGATTTGATCGGCGGATGCCGCGGCGCATGCTGCCGCACGCAACGTCGAGATCGTCAGCACAAAGAAAAACCCGGCCGCGCGAGGCGCGGCCGGGAGTTGAGATCAGACGTTTTCTTGTTCTCAGAAGTGATAGTTGATGCCGGCGCGAACCAGGCTGAAGCTGTAGCCGTTCGACGCACCGCCGGTGATCGTGAAGTTGCTGTTGGCGAGATCGACGTAGAGATACTCGATCTTGGCGCTCCAGTTCGGGGCAAAGCCCATTTCGGCGCCGGCGCCGACGGTGAAGCCGGCGTTGGTGTGGCTCTCTGATACACCGAAGGTCTCGCCGCGAAGCTCGCCGAAGGCGAGACCGCCAGTCGCATAGAACAGCACGTTGTTGACCGCATAGCCGGCGCGGCCACGCACCGTGCCGAACCACGGGTTGGAGAATTTCCAGGGTGCGAACCGGTCATCCGCGGTGGTGCCCTGGATATCGGCCTCGAAACCGAACACCCAGGGTGAGCCGTTCTGGAAATTGTAGCCGGCCTGCACGCCGCCGGCGAAGCCCGACGGCTTGGTCGGGTTGTTCTCGACCGAACCCCAGCCGTAACCGATGTTGCCGCCAAGATAGGGGCCGGCCCAGCTATAGGCATTGAGCGGCTGATAGACGGTGTAGGGCGATCCGTAGTTGAGGTCGGCCGCCACGGCCGAGCTCATCCAGCCTGCGACGATCAATGCGAGCGCACGCGCAACAAACCGGGTCATTGGTACTCTCCACCACGCAACTGCCGCAGCCCGCGGGCCCAGGGCCGGCGTGGTTACGGAATTCCACTTTTTTCGCTAAGGTTTATCGAGAGTTTTAAGTTAAAGGGCTGTTAAGCCCGGTTACCGTCCCGCTCATCAGTCTTAACAAGATGTTACCGGCCCGCTCCGGCGGTCGTGCAGCGGCAGTAACCTGCTGCAATCGGGGTTGTTTTTGAACACCGCCAACGCTGGCGACCGGTCGCCCGAGCGCTTAGTTTACGGCCCATGGTTCACGATTCTCCCGAGAGTCCGGCGCCGGACCCCAAGATCAAGGGGCGGCGCGGTTCAAAGTCCGATCTGCCGCAGGATGACCTGACAAGGGCCGACCTGACGCTCGACACCAGCGACGTCGATCCCGAAACCTCCGCCGCCGAGGACGAGGATGACGCACGCCTGCCCGACGCCGCGGAGGACGGCAACGAGGCGGTTGCCGAGGGAACGCTCTCGGTCGGTCATGCCGCGATCGAGAACGCGGTGCGGCTGGCCCCGACCTCGCCCGGCGTCTACCGCATGCTCAACGCCGCCAACGACGTGCTCTATGTCGGCAAGGCGAAGAACGTCAAAAAGCGGCTATCGTCCTACGCGCGGGCCAACGCGCCGCTACCGGCACGCATCCTGCGGATGATCGCGGCTACCACGCATGTCGAGATCGTCTCGACCATGACCGAGACCGAGGCGCTGCTGCTCGAAGCCAATCTGATCAAGCAGCTTCGTCCACGTTTCAATGTGCAACTGCGCGATGACAAATCATTTCCATATATTCTGATCTCGGGCGACCACTGGGCGCCGCAGATCCTCAAGCATCGCGGCGCGCAGTCGCGGCCCGGCCGCTATTTCGGCCCGTTCGCCAATGCCGGCGCGGTCAACCGCACCATCACGGCGCTGCAGCGCGCCTTCCTGATCCGCTCCTGCACCGACGGCTTCTTCGAAAGCCGCACCCGGCCCTGCCTGCTCTATCAGATCAAGCGCTGCGCCGGCCCCTGCACCCGCGAGATCGATTTCCCCGGCTACAGCGAGCTGGTGCGCGAGGCGACCGAATTCCTCTCCGGCCGCAGCCACGCGGTGAAGGAGTTGCTCGCCGCCGAGATGGAGAAGGCTTCCGGCGAGCTCGAGTTCGAGACCGCGGCACTGTATCGGGACCGCCTCGCGGCGCTGTCGGCGATCCAGTCGCAGCAGGGCATCAATCCGCGCACGGTGGAAGAAGCCGATGTGTTCGCGATCCACCAGGAGGGCGGCTATTCCTGCGTCGAGGTGTTCTTCTTCCGCACCGGCCAGAACTGGGGCAACCGCGCCTATTTCCCGAAAGCCGAGAAGAGCTTCACGCCCGAGGAGGTGCTGTCCTCCTTCCTCGCGCAATTCTACGACGACAAGCCGCCGCCGAAGCTGATCCTGCTGTCGCACGAGATCGAGGAAAGCGCGCTGCTCGCCGACGCGCTCTCGGTCAAGGCCGGATCCAAGGTCGAGGTCTCGGTGCCGAAGCGCGGCGAGAAGAAAGAACTGATCGGCCACGCGCTCACCAACGCGCGTGAAGCGCTCGGCCGCAAGCTCGCCGACACCGCAACCCAGAGCCGGCTGCTGGAGGGCATGGTCACCACGCTCGGCCTGCCGCATACGCCAAAGCGCATCGAGGTCTACGACAACAGCCACATCCAGGGCACCAACGCAGTCGGCGCGATGATCGTGGCCGGGCCCGACGGGTTCATGAAGAACCAGTACCGCAAGTTCAACATCAAGTCGCAGGGGCTGACGCCCGGCGACGACTACGGGATGATGCGCGAGGTGCTGGAACGTCGCTTCAAGCGGCTCCTGAAACCGCCGGAGGATGAGGCCGCCAAGGACGGCGCAAACGACAAGGCGGACGACGATTCGTTCCCGCAATGGCCTGACCTCGTCATCATCGACGGCGGCCGCGGCCAGCTCAACGCGGTGAGAGAGATCTTCCAGAACCTCGGACTGACCCAGGTCTCGCTGATGGCGGTGGCCAAGGGTCCGGAGCGCGACGCCGGGCGCGAAACCCTGTTCATGCCGGACCGCGAGGCCATCAAGCTGGAGCCGCGCGACCCGGTGCTCTATTTCATCCAGCGGCTGCGCGACGAGGCCCACCGCTTCGTGATCGGCTCGCACCGCAAGCTGCGCAAGAAGGACATCCGCGAGGCCGGATTGCAGGAGATCCCGGGGATCGGCCCGTCGCGCAAACGTGCCTTGCTGCATCACTTCGGAACGCTCAAGGAGATCGAGCGGGCCTCGATCGCCGATCTTGGCAAGGTTCCAGGCGTCAGCGCCGAGAGCGCCCGCAAGATTTTCGAGTTTTTCCACGCCCAGCCGGGCTAGACCAAAGGCTATTCATCAGGGCGTCGCCTGCGACAGGGCATCTAGGGCATGATGCGGAAAAGTGTCAGGCAACGTTCCGAAAAGATCACGCTTGAACAACGAGCTGAGGCGCCATGACGATTCCGCGTAATGTTGCCGCGCTTTGGCGCCCGCACGGTTGACCTTCTTGCTTCAGCGGTATTGGTAGGACGGATGAACATCGCCACGACCCGGGGACAGACCAAGACCATGTCCCTCCCGAATATCCTGACCTACGCCCGGATCGCCGCGATCCCGGTGGTGATCGGCTGCGTCTACTGGCAGTCGATCCTGGACGGCCCGCTGTGGCTACGCTGGGTGGCGCTGGCGGTATTCATTGCGGCGGGGATCACCGACTATCTCGACGGCTACTATGCCCGGATGTGGGACCAGCAGTCCGCCTTCGGCCGGATGCTCGATCCGATCGCCGACAAGCTCCTGGTCGCCTCCAGCCTGCTGATGCTGGCCGCCGACAACTCGATCCATGGCTGGACGCTGTGGGCGGCGATCGTGATCCTGTGCCGCGAGATCCTGGTCTCGGGCCTGCGCGAATATCTCGCGGGGCTCAGGGTCAGCGTTCCCGTCACCAAGCTGGCGAAATGGAAGACCACGATCCAGCTGGTGGCGATCGGCTTCCTGATCGCCGGTGAAGCCGGCGAGCAGGTCTTTCCCGCCACCACCCTGATCGGCATCGTGCTGCTCTGGATGTCGGCGATCTTCACGATCTACACCGGCTGGGATTACTTCCGCGCCGGCATCCATCACCTCATCAAGGAGGATGAGGGATGAAGCTGAAATACTTCGCCTGGGTCCGCGAGCGCGTCGGCAAGGCTGAGGAGACCGTCGAGCCGCCGGCCGAGGTGCGCACCGTCGCAGACCTGATCGGCTGGCTCACCGCGCGTGACGACGCCTACGCTTATGCCTTCGAGAAGCCCACGGTGATCCGCGCCGCGATCGACCACGCCCATGTCAAGCAGGATGCGGCGATCGTCGGCGCCCGCGAGATCGCGTTCTTCCCGCCGATGACCGGCGGTTAAATTCCCCATGGCCGTCGCTGCAACCATCCGTATCCAGCAAGCCGACTTCGATGTCGCGCGCGAGATCGCAGGCCTCAGCCAGGGGCGCACCGATATCGGCGCGGTCGTCAGCTTCAGCGGCATCTGCCGCGGCAGCGAGCAGGGCGAGCCGATCGCAGCACTGACGCTCGAACATTACCCTGAAATGGCGGAAGCCGAGATTGGGCGTCACGCCGACGAGGCGCTGGCGCGCTGGCCGTTGCAGGGCCTTACCGTCATCCATCGCTTCGGCCGCATCGCGCCGGGCGAGAACATCGTGCTGGTCGTGACCGCCTCGGCGCACCGGCAGGCCGCATTCGAGGCCGCCGAGTTCCTGATGGACTATCTCAAGACCAACGCGCCGTTCTGGAAGCGCGAGGAAAGTGCCCGCGGCACGAACTGGATCGAAGCGCGCGACCACGACGACGCGGCCGCCGCGCGCTGGACCAAATCCTGATGGCCAAGCGCAGCAAGGTGCCGGCGAGGCGCATCCCGGCCGTGTCGAAAGCGTCCAACAAAGCGTCCGTGAAGGCGCCCAAGGTCGGCGCCGGCGAGCTGCACACCCTGTTCGATTTCCTGCGCTATGCGACGAGCCGCTTCAACGCGGCCCAACTGGTGTTCGCGCACGGCACCACCGATCCGGTGGCCGAGGCCGCCTTCCTGATCTCCGAGACGCTGCATCTGCATCCCGACCAGTTCGAGAATTTTGCCAACGCCCGCGTCACGGTGAGCGAAGGCAAGCAGATCCTCGACCTGATCGAGCGCCGGGTCGCGACGCGCAAACCGGCGGCCTATCTCGTCAACAAGGTCTACATGCGCGGCCTGCCGTTCTACGTCGACGAGCGCACCATCGTGCCGCGCTCCTTCATCGGCGAATTGCTGGATTCGCATTTCGGCGGCGACGAGGACGGCAGTTCGCTGATCGGCGATCCCGCGGAGGTTGGCAGCGTGCTCGACCTCTGCACCGGCTCCGGCTGCCTCGCGATCCTGGCCGCCCGGCATTTCGCCAACGCCGCGGTCGATGCGGTCGATATCTCAAAGGATGCGCTCGAGGTCGCCGCGCGCAACGTCGCCGACCACGGCCTCAACGACCGCCTGACGCTGCATCGGGGCGACCTGTTTAAGCCGCTCGGCGACAACAGCTACAACCTGATCATTTCCAACCCGCCCTATGTCGACGCCGAGGGCATGGCCGCGCTGCCGCGCGAGTGCCGCGCCGAGCCGAAGATCGCATTCGACGGTGGCCCCGACGGGCTCGACATCGTCCGCCGCCTGCTTGACGAGGCGAAGCAGCATCTCACCCCGCAAGGCGGCCTGCTGTGCGAGATCGGCCGCGGCCGCGACAATCTCGAAGCCGCCTATCCGAACCTGCCGCTGCTCTGGCTCGACACCGAGGACTCCGAGGGCGAGGTGTTCTGGATCGCCGCCGCCGACCTCTGACCGAACCCGGCCCGGTCCGGAGCATTACGGTCCCCGGCGAAGCGAAAATCATGTGCAGCTCCAGCCGGTTCCCCAGATCACTGCCGCGTCGAATCAACAATGATGCTAAGGTCGCTTTCCGGGGACGCACGGACGGAGGGCGCGGGCGCGCGACATGATTCGGATTTCGACGATCTTCATCGCCACCTGCATGGTGCTGGTCGCAGCCTCTTTGGGCTTCGTCCTGTACTCGGTGGCGGGCATCAGCGGATCGGAATCGGCGATCGTGGCGCTCACCGCCCTCACCTGCCTGATCCTCTACAACGCCGTCTCGATGCGATTGCGCGACCGCAGCGATGTCGGCAGCCAAATCGCGGACCTGTCGCGTGGCACCGCCGACCTCGCCCGCCAGGTCGCCGAATTCGGCCGGCGGCTGGCCGCGGTCGAGGGCCGGGTCGCGTCGGCCAATTCCACCGGCGCCGACCGGATGCAGGGCATGGCCGGCGAGATCAACGAGCTCGGCGGACTGGTGCGGCAGCTCGCGGCATCCGTCGCCCACCATGAGGATCTGCTGGCTTCGGGTCCGGCGGTGCAGCCTGTCGCTGCTCCTATGGCGCAGCCCGTCGCGCCGCCGCGGGCCGACCTGCTGCAACCGATGCCGCCGGCGCCGACCGTCGTCTTCGCGCCGCCGCCCCCCCCTCGCCGCAATCGGCGATCTCGCGCGGCCAGGCCCAGCTTGTCGGCGCGATCAGAAACGCGATCGAGCAGAACCGCCTCGACATCTACCTTCAGCCGATGGTGACCTTGCCGCAGCGCAAGGTGCGCTACTACGAGGCGGTGACGCGGCTGCGCGACGAGCGCGACCAGGTGCTCGCCGCCGACGACTTCATCGAGGCGGCCGAGGCCGGCGGCCTGATCGGGCGCATCGATCACATGGTGATGCTTCGCTGCGTCCAGGTGCTGCGCCGCCTGATGATCCGCAGCAAGGATGTCGGCGTGTTCTGCAACGTATCGGCGGCGACGCTGTCGGACCCGACGCATTTCACCCAGTGTCTCGACTTCCTCGAAGCCAACCGCGCGCTGGCGCCGTCCTTCGTGCTCGAGTTCAAGCAGGCCACCTTCCGCAACCTCGGTCCCGTCGAGAGCGAGAACCTCGCGGCGCTGTCGCAGCGCGGCTACCGGTTCTCGATCGATCATGTCAGCGACCTTCGCCTCGAGCCGCGCGAGCTGGCCGATCGCGGCGTCCGCTTCATCAAGGTGCCGGCGGCGCTGCTGCTCGACACCGCGCAGAGCGCGGCTTCCGATATCCATCCCTCCGACCTGTCCGACCTGCTCGGCCGCTACGGCATCGACCTGATCGCCGAACGGATCGAGGGCGAGCGCTCGGTGGTCGACCTGCTCGACTACGACGTCCGGTTCGGCCAGGGGTTCCTGTTCGCGCCGCCGCGGCCGTTGCGGCCGGAGGGGGCATCTGCTACCGCCGAGGCTCCGCAGGCCAACCCCCAGGACCTCAATGGCGCCAGCACGTCAGCACCTGTCTCCAGCCCCGCAGCTCCGCCGCGCACGACCGGCAGCGCCGCACTGGCACGCCGCGCGCTCGGTCCAAATTAACCGGCAGTTCGCATCATGACCTCGCTGCGTTTCGTCGAGCAGCTGCGCCACCTCGTCGACAATGTCGACGTCGTGCTGTCGGACATCTGGGGCGTCGTGCACAACGGGCTCGAATCGTTTCCCGAGGCCTGCGAGGCGCTGCACACATTTCGTCAGCGCGGCGGCACCGTCATCCTGATCACCAACGCGCCGCGGCCGGCCGATTCGGTGCAACGGCAGCTACGCAAGCTCGGCGTCGCGGACGACACCTATGACGCGATCGTCTCCTCCGGCGATCTGACGCGCCACTTCGTGGCCGATCATCCCGGCCAGAAGATCTTCTGGATCGGCCCGGAGCGCGACAGCTCGATCCATCGCGGCCTCGATGCAACGATGGTGCCGCTGGAGCAGGCGGACTACATCATCTGCACCGGCCTGTTCGACGACGAGACCGAATCCGCCGAGGACTATCGCGAGACCCTGCTAAAGGCGCTTCAGCGCAAGCTGACGCTGGTCTGCGCCAATCCGGACATCGTGGTCGAGCGCGGCGACCGGCTGATCTACTGCGCCGGCGCGGTCGCCGAACTCTATCGCGAGCTCGGCGGCGAGGTGATCTTCTACGGCAAGCCACACCGGCCGATCTACGAGCGCGCGATGGCGCTGGCCGCCGAGCGCCGCGGAAAACCGACCGAGCTCGGCCGCGTGCTCGCGATCGGGGATTCCGTGCGCACTGACCTCACCGGCGCCCATGCCTTCGGCATCGACCTGTTGTTCGTCACCCGCGGCATCCATTCCGAGGAGTTCGAGGGCATCGAGCAGCTCGATCCGGCCTCGGTGAAGGAATTGTTCGGCCATCCGCCGCGCGCGCTGATGCGCGAGCTGAAGTGGTAGGGGCAGTTCCGCAGGGGCTCACTGCCAAAATATCGAAAACAACCCCATGCAAAGCAGCCCGCGGCGTCCGGCGTTCGACCGGTCGCCTTGACATGTCGGGCAACTCAGGGTTAGATTTCTAATATTCCGAAATCTTATACACGCAAAAACGCAAATGCCCGGGGCAAGCCCGGGCATGACGTGAATGTCGGTTGATGCGAACGGCGTCTTACGCCGTCGCCATGTCCGGGAACACCGCCTCGATCTTGGTCTTCAGCGTGGCGGCGTTGAACGGCTTGACGATGTAGTTGTTGACGCCGGCCTTCTTGGCCGCGATCACGTTCTCGGTCTTGGATTCCGCCGTGATCATGATGAAGGGCGTGGTCGCGAGATTGGGATCGGCGCGGACTTCCTTGAGCAGATCGTAGCCGGTCATCGGCTCCATATTCCAGTCGGAGATCACCAGGCCATATTTCTTGCCGCGCATCTTGTTGAGCGCCGCGGAGCCGTCGGAGGCATCGTCGATATTCTCGAATCCAAGCTGCTTGAGGAGATTCCGGATGATGCGGATCATGGTGCTGTAGTCATCGACCACCAGAACCGGCATGGACAAATCAACCGCCATCTTTCCCCCCAAAACGACTAACGCAACCTGGCTTCTGCACGAACGCAGCTTTCCGCCAACGACTACCAGCAGGCGTTAAACAGCGCGTTAACCGGCTGAATCCGGATTGTTACGGATTTGACGCGATTTTCGCTATGCTTGACTTCCACGCCGCTGCCGCGTCACGGTCCGGCCCGCAACGATCATGCTTAAGAATCCTTGAAGAACACCTGACATGAGCACCGGCTTTATTGTTATCCGCGACAACACCCCCGCGAGCGCCATCCCGAAGGGCGCCGTCGTCGCAATGGGGAATTTCGACGGCGTCCATCTCGGTCACCGCGCGGTGATCGGCGCCGCGCTCGCGATGAGCAAGGCGCGCGGCGTACCCGCGCTGGCCGTGACCTTCGAGCCGCATCCGCGCAGCTTCTTCAGCCCGAACACTCCGCAATTCCGTCTCACGGACGAGACCAACAAGCTGCGGCTGCTCGCGGCCACCGGGCTCGCCGGCGCCGTCGTCATGACATTCGACAAAGCGCGCGCCGGGACCTCGGCGCAGGATTTCATCCATCACGACCTGATCGGCCGGCTCGGCATCAGCGGGATCGCCGTCGGCTACGACTTCCATTTCGGCAAGGGCCGGGTCGGCTCGCCAAGCCTGCTGGTCAGCGAGGCGCCGCGGCTCGGCATCGAGGTCGATGTGCAGGCCCATGTCGACATCGAAGAACGCCCGGTATCCTCCAGCGCCATTCGCATGGCGCTCGCCGAGGGGCAAGTCGCTGACGCGACCACGATGCTGGGCGGGCCGTGGTTCGTCACCGGCAAGGTGATCCATGGCGAGAAGCGCGGCCGCGATCTCGGCTATCCTACCGCCAATATCCGCCTCGACAAGCATTGCGGCCTGAAGCATGGCATCTATGCGGTGCGGGTCGGCAAGGGCGCGCAACGGTTCGACGGTGTCGCAAGCTTCGGACGCCGTCCGACCTTCGACAACGGCGCGCCGCTGCTCGAAGTGTTCCTGTTCGACTTCAAGGGCGACCTCTACGACACGGTCCTTGATGTCGCATTCATCGGTTTCATTCGCGAAGAGCTGAAATTCGACACCATCGAGGCGTTGATACGCCAGATGGATGACGACAGCGCCAAGGCGCGCGCGCAACTTGCCGCCGCGCCGGACGCGTTCCCACAGCTCGGAGTGATTGATTGAACAAGACTGAAAAGCAAAAAATGCTGGCGGGCGAGCTGTATCGCCCGGATGCAGAGATCGCCGCCGACCATACCGCGGCGGAACACTGGATGGCGCGCTACAATGCGTCGGGCGCTGCTTCCGCGGCCGAACTGAACGCGTTGCTCGCCGAACGCTTCCGCAAGGTCGGCAAGGACGTCCTGATCCGGCCGCCGTTCTTCTGCGATTACGGTAGCAATATCAGCCTCGGCGATGGCGTGTTCCTCAACTTCAACTGCGTCATCCTCGACGTCGTCGAGGTCGAGATCGGCGACCGCACCCAGATCGGGCCCGCGGTGCAGATCTATACCGCCGACCACCCGCGCGACGCCGAAACCCGCCGCGCCGGGCTGGAATTCGGTCGCCCGATCCGGATCGGCAGCGACGTCTGGATCGGCGGTGGCGCCATCATCCTGCCCGGCGTCACGATCGGCGACGGTGCCCTGGTCGGGGCCGGCAGCGTGGTGACACGGGACGTCGCCGCCGGCACGATTGTGGCCGGAAATCCGGCCCGGCGGCGGCAGCCTTAGGACGGGATGAAGTCAGGTTAGATCAGCTTGACCGCGGGTTCGGTCCACCTCTCCCCGGTGGGGAGAGGTCGGCGCGCAGCGCCGGGTGAGGGCTCTTGCTCTCTCGATAGACCGCAACCCCTCACCCGATTTGCTGCGCAAATCGACCTCTCCCCAAGGGAGAGGTGGCACCTCCGCCGCCGCCCCAGGGGCGCTCCCGCGGGACGGTCCGGCCGGCCAACCGGGGCTTTGCGAATTCCCCGCTTGGCTGCTAAGGAAACCCGATGTTTTCGCGGCGCATCATACGGATTAGCGGCCCGGCTTCCGCCTGAGCCTGAGGGCTCGGCGCAAGACCGGGATTTCGTCGTTTTACCCCGATTGATCGCGTTCCCGCGCCCTCACCTGCCAGATCAGAGCCTTCATGTCCGACAAGCCGCAAAAGACCGACGCCCAAAAGACTGACACCAGGGACTATTCCAAGACCCTCTACCTGCCGCAAACGGAATTCCCGATGCGCGCCGGCCTGCCCCAGCGCGAGCCCGAAATCCTGAACTACTGGAACGAGATCGGCCTCTACGACAGGCTGCGCCGGGAAGCCGAGGGCCGCGCCAAATTCGTGCTGCATGACGGCCCGCCCTACGCCAACGGCAACATCCACATTGGGCACGCGCTGAACAAGATCCTCAAGGACGTCGTGACCAAGAGCCAGCAGATGCTCGGCTTCGACTCCAACTACGTGCCGGGCTGGGACTGCCACGGCCTGCCGATCGAATGGAAGATCGAGGAGGAGAACTACCGCTCCAAGGGCAAGCAGAAGCCGGATTTCCGCGACTCTGCCGCGATGGTCGCGTTCCGCAGGGAATGCCGCGCCTATGCCACGCACTGGATCAACGTGCAGCGCGAGGAGTTCAAGCGACTCGGCATCATCGGCGACTGGGATCATCCCTACCAGACGATGAGCTATCCGGCCGAGGCCCAGATCGCCCGCGAGCTGATGAAGTTCGCCGCCAACGGCACGCTGTATCGCGGCTCCAAGCCGGTGATGTGGAGCGTGGTCGAGAAGACCGCGCTCGCCGAAGCCGAAGTCGAATACGAGGACTACACCTCCGACATGGTGTGGGTGAAATTCCCGGTCACCTCGCCGGCGCATGGCGCGCTGGCCAATGCCTCGGTCGTGATCTGGACCACCACGCCGTGGACACTGCCCGGCAACCGCGCGATCTCGTTCTCGCCGAAGATCGCCTATGGCCTCTATAAGGTGACGGATGCGCCGGATGCGAAATGGGCGAAGCCGGGCGACCTCCTGATCCTGGCCGACGCGCTGGCGGCAGAAGTGTTCAAGAAGGCACGCGTCGCCGCCTATGAGAAGCTGCGCGACATCCCCGGCGACACGCTAGACGCCGTCGAATGCGCCCATCCGCTGCGCGGCTTCAGCGGCGGCTATGAATTCACCGTGCCGCTGCTCGCCGGCGACCACGTCACCGACGACACCGGTACCGGTTTCGTGCACACCGCACCTGGCCACGGCCGCGAGGACTTCGACGTCTGGATGGCGAACGGGCGAGAGCTTGCCGACCGCAGCATCTCGACCGCGATCCCCTACACTGTGGACGAAAATGGCGCCTATACCGCGCAAGCGCCCGGCTTCATCGGCAAGCGCGTGATCACCGACGAGGGCGAGAAGGGCGACGCCAACGATGCGGTGATCAAGGAATTGATCGGAGCCGGCAAGCTGCTCGCGCGCGGCACCCTCAAGCACCAGTATCCGCATTCCTGGCGCTCCAAGAAGCCGGTGATCTTCCGCAACACACCACAATGGTTCATCGCGATGGACAAGGACATCGCGGAGAACGGCCACGCCAGGAAGGGCGACACGCTGCGCGCCCGCGCTCTGCACGCGATCTCGGTCACGCAATGGGTGCCGCCGGCCGGCGAGAACCGCATCAACGGCATGATCGCCAACCGTCCGGACTGGGTGATCTCGCGGCAGCGTGCCTGGGGCGTGCCGATCGCGGTGTTCGTGCGCGAGAACGGCGACGGCTCGGCCGAGATCCTGCAAGACGAGGTCGTCAACCAGCGCATCGCCGAGGCCTTCATGGAGGAAGGCGCCGACGCCTGGTACATGGACGGCGCCCGCGAGCGCTTCCTCGGCACCCGCGCCTCGGAAGACTGGAAGAAGGTCGACGACATCTGCGACGTCTGGTTCGATTCCGGCTCGACGCACGCCTTCGTGCTGGAGGACCGCCAAAACTTCCCGCAGCTCGGCAACATCGTCCGCAAGGTCGACGGCGGCAACGACACCGTGATGTACCTGGAAGGGAGCGACCAGCATCGCGGCTGGTTCCACTCCTCGCTGCTGGAAAGCGCCGGCACGCGCGGCCGCGCGCCCTATGACATCGTGCTTACCCACGGCTTCACGCTGGACGAGAACGGCCGCAAGATGTCGAAGTCGCTCGGCAACACGGTCCAGCCGCAGGACGTGATCGCAAATTCCGGCGCGGATATCCTGCGCCTCTGGGTCTGCGCCACCGACTACGCCGACGACCAGCGCATCGGTCCGGAGATCCTGAAGAACACCGTCGAGACCTATCGCAAGCTGCGCAACTCGATCCGCTGGATGCTCGGCACGCTGCATCACTTCAAGCAAGCTGAGAAGGTTGGCTTTGCCGAGATGCCCGAGCTTGAACGGCTGATGCTGCACGAACTGGCCGGCCACGCCGAGACCATCCGCAACGCCTATGCCGCGTTCGACTACAAGACCGTGGTCGCGAGCCTCGCGGCGTTCATGAACTCCGAGCTGTCGGCGTTCTATTTCGATATCCGCAAGGACACGCTGTATTGCGATCCGCCGTCCTCGGTGGCGCGCAAGGCGGCGCTGACCACGATCGACCTGCTGTGCGACGCGATCCTGAAATGGCTGGCGCCGATCCTGAGCTTCACGACCGACGAAGCCTGGCGGATGTACCGGCCGAATGCCGAGCTCTCGGTGCATCTCACGCTATTCCCGGAAGGTCTCGAGCAGTTCCGCAACGACGCCCTGGCGGCGAAATGGGAGACGATCCGCAACGTCCGCCGCGTCGTCACCGGCGCGCTCGAACTGGAGCGCAAGGACAAGAAGATCGGCTCGTCGCTCGAAGCCTCACCGGTGATCTACGTCGCCGACAGACAGATGCTGGCCGCGCTGTTCGACATCGATCTCGCCGAGGTCTGCATCACCTCGAACTACGAGGTGCGCGAGGGCGAGGCGCCGGCCACCGCGTTCCGCCTCGATGCGGTGCCGGGTGTTGCCGTCGTGGTCGAGAAGGCGGTCGGCACCAAATGCGCGCGTTCGTGGAAGATCCTCCCCACGGTCGGCGAGGACCCTGAGTATCCCGACGTCTCGCCGCGCGATGCGCAAGCGTTGCGCGAATGGAAGGCGCTGGGGAGCACGGCCTGACATGTACCGTCGTCCCGGCCGAGTGCGCAATTGCGCACGGGGCCGGGACCCACAACCACCGCTGTCTCGATTGGACGAAGATTGATGACCCCAAGTCATTCAAACAACACCCGGCACGGCGTATGGGTCCCGGCCTGCGCCGGGACGACGGCTACGATCGACCGATGACCGCTCCCGTTCGCGCCGGTGCGCTGGCGGCGGTCATCACCCTGATCGCCGACCAGGCCTCCAAGCTCTGGCTGCTCCATGTCCTCGACATCGCGCGCCATGCCCCGGTGACGGTGACGCCGTTCTTCGACCTGGTGCTGGCCATGAATCCCGGCATCAGCTTCGGCTGGTTCCAGAGCGAGACCCCGTCGGCCCAGATCCTGCTGATGGCGATCAAGGCCGCTGCCGTGATCGCGCTGGCGATCTGGATGGCGCGGTCGCGGACCTGGCTTGCGACACTTTCGCTCGGCTTGATCATCGGCGGCGCCATCGGCAACGGGATCGACCGTTTTGCCTATGGCGCGGTGGTCGATTTCGCCCTGTTTCACGTCGAGATCGCCGGAAAAACCTATAATTGGTACATTTTCAACCTCGCCGATGTGGCGATCGTTGCTGGGGTGGCGGCCCTGCTGTATGATTCCGTGTTGGGGACCCCCGCCGTAAAAGCGCCCTGATCCCGGCCGATACGAGCCGGTCGGCAGTCAACCTGCATCGAGCGAAACTGTGCTTAAGCCGGTGATCGCTTTGGCGAATTTTGAGATGGGAATGGCGCGATGCGCAACACCAAAGTCCGCGGTTACCTGATCGAGACGTCCCGGCTGCCGCTGATGCGCGGCCTGCGTCTGGCTTTCGTCGCGGCCGGGATCGGCCTTGTCATGACGGCCGGCCCGGTGCGTGCCGGCGACGATGACGATGACGGCGACGACGGGCTGACCTTCGAAGAGCGGATCATCGACAATCTGATGACCGGCCTTGGCGCCAAGAGCGCGGCCAGCAAGGGCATCGACTACCGCGAACGCTCGCCGCTGGTGGTGCCGCCGAAGCTCGATTTGCCGCCCCCCTCCTCGGCCGCCCAGGTCAACGCGCCGAACTGGCCGAAGGACCCGGATATCGCCGCCCGCAAGGCTGCGATCGCGGCACGCAAGAAGGAAGTCAAGAAGGAGCCGTGGCAGTCGGCGGTGGCGTTGACGCCGGCCGAGATCGAGGCCGGCCGCAAGCAGCAGACCGCGACCGACGGCCGCAAGGAGCCGCTCGAGCCCGGCGCCAACACCAATCCGTCGCTGATGCCGAGCCAGCTCGGCTACACCGGCGGCCTGCTCGGCATGTTCAAGGGAAACAGCAGCGAATCCAAGCCGTTCACGGGCGAGCCGACGCGCGAATCCCTGACCGAGCCGCCGCCGGGCTATCAGACACCGTCCTCGGGCTTTGCCTATGGCACCGGCCCGATGAAGCCGAAGGTGAATGACGGCCAGTACGACGTCATGACCGGAAAGCCGATCCAGTGATCGCTTGGCCTTTGCGGTCGAAGGCTGACATGAGCAAAGCTTAATGCGGGGCGGCGTGTGTTTCTCCGCTTCGTGACGACGGACACGGCCACGACCGTGTACGATGGCTTGCTTTCGCACCCCGGCCATCCGTCCGGGCTTTCATAAGGACCGTGATGCGCTCTCGCCGCTCGATTGCCCTGCTCGCTGCCGCCTTTGTCTCCACGATCCCGTTGTCGGGCGCCGGCCTCCGCGCCCAGACCACCGTCACCTCGGAACGCCCCGCGAGCTTCACGCTCGACAACGGGTTGCAGGTGGTGGTGATCCCCGATCACCGCACGCCGGTCGTGACGCAGATGATCTGGTACAAGGTCGGCTCGGCCGACGAGACGCCCGGCAAATCGGGGCTCGCGCATTTCCTCGAACATCTGATGTTCAAGGGCACCTCCAAGCATCCGGCCGGCGAGTTCTCGCAGACCGTGCTGCGCGTCGGCGGCAACGAGAACGCCTTCACCTCGACCGACTACACCGGCTACTTCCAGCGCGTGCCGCGCGATCAGCTCGCCTCCATGATGGAGTTCGAGGCCGACCGCATGACCGGCCTGATCCTCAAGGACGAGAACGTGCTGCCCGAACGCGACGTCGTGCTCGAAGAGTACAACATGCGGGTCGCCAACAACCCGGACGCGCGGCTGACCGAACAGATCATGGCCGCGCTCTATCTCAACCATCCCTACGGCCGGCCGGTGATCGGCTGGCATCAGGAGATCGAGAAGCTCGACCGCGAGGATGCGCTCGCCTTCTACCGGCGCTTCTACGCTCCGAACAACGCGATCCTGGTGATCGCCGGCGACGTCGACGTCAAGGACATCCGCCCGCTGGTCGAGAAGAATTTCGGCCCGATCCCGGCCCAGCGCGCGATCCCCGAGAAGCGCATCCGGCCGCAGGAGCCGACGCCGGCCGCACCGCGCACCGTGACGCTGTCGGATCCGCGCGTCGAACAGCCCGGACTGCGCCGCTACTATCTGGTGCCGTCGGCAACGACCGCGGCAGCAGGCGAGAGCCAGGCGCTCGACGTGCTTGCGCAATTGATGGGCGGCGGCGCCAACTCCTACCTCTATCGTTCGCTTGTCATCGACAAGGGCCTCGCGATCTCGACCGGCGCCGGCTATCAGGGCACCGCGCTCGATCCGTCGCAATTCTCGATCTCGGTGACGCCGAAGCCGGGCGTCGCGTTCGCCCAGATCGAAGATGCGATCGACAAGGTGATCGCCGACCTCGCGCAGAACCCGGCGCGTGCCGAGGATCTCGAACGGGTCAAGACCCAGCTCATTGCGGAAGCGATCTACGCCCAGGACAACCAGGCGACGCTGGCACGCTGGTATGGCGGAGCGCTGACCACCGGGCTCAGCATCGACGACATCAGGAGCTGGCCGGATCGGATCCGCGCGGTGACCGCCGAGCAGGTGCGCGCTGCTGCCGCCACCTGGCTCGACAAGAAGCGGTCGGTGACCGGCTATCTGATCAAGGATACTGCGCCGAAACGCGAGGAGAAGCGCTCGTGATCTATTCCCTCACCCGACGTGCGGCGCTGATCGGCGGCGCCTGCGCCGCGATGCTGGCGATGTCATCGGCGCCATCGCAGGCCGCCGCCAAGATCCAGCGGCTGGTGTCGCCCGGCGGCATCGAAGCCTGGTTCGTACAGGATGCGACCGTGCCGCTGATCGCGATGGAATATTCCTTCAGCGGCGGCGCCAGCCAGGACCCGCCCGGCAAGCCCGGCGTCGGCAATCTGGTCGCCGACCTGCTCGACGAGGGTTCCGGCGATCTCGATTCCAAGACCTATCACGAGCGGCTCGAGCGCCGCGCCATCGAGCTCAGCTTCCAGGCGAACCGCGATCAATTCCGCGGCTCGCTGCGCATGCTCAAGGACAACAAGGACGAGGCCTACGACCTGCTGCGGATGGCGCTGACCTCGCCGCGGTTCGAGCCGAAGGATGTCGAGCGGATCCGCGCCCAGACGATCTCGAACCTGCGCCGCGAATCGACCAATCCGTCGACGCTGGCCGGCCGCAAGTTCCTCGAACTGGCATTCGGCGATCATCCCTATGCCCGGACGGCCACCGGCACGCTCGAAAGCGTGCCGACCATCGAGATCTCCGACCTCAAGGACTATGTCCGCCGCATCATCGCCAAGGATACGCTGCGCATCGCTGTCGTCGGCGACGTCGACCCCGATACGCTCGGCAAGCTGCTCGACAAGACGTTCGGCAGCCTGCCGGCGAAGGCCGAGCTGACGCCGATACCCGATGTCGTCGCGACCAAGCCGCCGCAGCGCGCCTTCGTGCCGCTCGACGTGCCGCAGACCGTCGTCACCTTCGGCGGCCCCGGCATCAACCGGCACGACCCGGATTTCATGCCCGCCTATGTGGTGAACCACATTCTCGGCGGCGGCGGGTTGTCGTCGCGGCTCTACAAGGAAGTGCGCGAGAAGCGCGGCCTGGCCTATTCGATCTACGAGGCGCTGCTCTGGATGGATCACTCGGCGCTGTTCATCGGCAACACCGGCACCCGTGCCGACCGCGCCGGCGAGACCGTCGATGCGATCGATACCGAAGTCCGCCGCATCGCCGAGCAGGGTCCGACACAGCAGGAGCTCGACGAGGCGAAGTCCTATCTGAAGGGCTCGCAGATGCTGGCACTCGACACCTCCTCCAAGCTCGCGCAGGCGATGCTGCAATACCAGCTCGACAAGCTGCCGATCGACTACATCGAGAAGCGCAACGCCATCGTCGATGCGGTGACGCTCGACGACGCCAAGCGGGTCGCCAAGAAGCTCTGGGGCAACGGCCTGCTCACCGTGATCGTCGGCCGCGCCCCGCAAGCCGCCGCCCAGCCGGCGTCCGCGCCGCCAAAGGCGAACTGACGCGCACTCGAAGTGCGGCCCTCCTTCATTCACAGCACCGTTGTGGCCACCCCTCTCCCCACCCTCCCCCGCAAGGGGGGAGGAAGCCCGAGAGGTGTGCTCTCCTCACATCACTGCTGACATTCAAGCTTGGATCGTCAGGGACGCACCGGCGCGCGGGCTCCCTCCCCTTGCGGGGGAGGGTTGGGGAGAGGGGTGAGCCGCAGGCTCAGACAGCAGACGTAACCGCCCCATCAACACCACCCAAGCGGAGCCAAACCCGCTATCTTGCGGCCAGCCGATTCTTCCCTCACCGGGTGCTGTCATGCTGCGGGTGTCCCGCGACCTTACGATCGACGAGAACGACATTGAGATTGTGTTTGTCCGCGCCTCCGGTCCGGGCGGACAGAACGTCAACAAGGTCTCGACCGCGGCACAGCTCCGCTTCGACACGACGAAGATCGCGCTGCCGGCGGACGCGGCGCAACGGCTGGCGCGGCTGGCCGGCAGCCGCATGACCAAGGACGGCGTGATAGTGATCCAGGCGTTCCGGTTCCGCACCCAGGAACGCAACCGGGCCGATGCGATCGAGCGACTGCTCGAGATGTTGAAGGAAGCGATGGTGCGGCCGACGCCGCGACGGCCGACCAAGCCGACGCTCGGCTCCAAGCAGCGCCGGCTCGAGGGCAAGAAACGCCGCAGCGACATCAAGGCCGGTCGCGGCACACGGCGTTTCGACGATTGAGGAACGCCGGATACGGCGCGTAGACCGCCGGGCGGCCATGTCCACCGTACCGGTTCCGCTGGCCGGTTTTGTTCTGCGGTGAAACAGCCCGCTACTACCACCGGCAGTTTTCGGCCTCCTACAGTCACTGCAAACAAGCGGTGGTGTGGATGACAAGACTGCGCGCACGACTGTCGACCGGGCTTGCGATCGGGCTTGCGATCGGGCTCGGATTTTGCAGCGCGATGCTTGCAGTGCAAATCGCGGCAGCGCAAATGCCCTTGCCAGCCGCCAAGCCGCCTGACGGCCCGACGCTGTTCAAGCAGCAATGCGCGACCTGCCACACCAACAACGCATCCGATCCCGTGCGACAGGGACCGTCGCTGTTCAAGGTGGTCGGTCGCCATGCCGGCAAGGCCGACGGTTTCAAATATTCCGCAGGCTTCGCCAAGGCCGATTTCGTCTGGGACGACGCTCACCTCGATGCCTGGCTGACCAATCCGCAAGAGCTGATCCCCGGCGCCGTGATGGCCTATCGGCAGGCCAAGCCGGAGACCCGCGCCATGATCATCGCCTATCTGAAGGAGCTGAACTGAATGGCGAAACCCGTGCATTCGATGATCCGCGTGTTCGACGAGGCCAAGGCGCTCGACTTCTATCACCGCGCCTTCGGGCTGGAGATCGCCGACAATCTGCGCTTTGCCGATTTCGCGCTGATCTATCTGCGCCATCCGTCGTCGCCGTTCGAGGTCGAGCTCACGGTGAATTTCGACCGCAAGGAGCCCTACGCGCTCGGCGACGGCTACGGCCATCTCGCCGTCGTCGTCGATGACGTCGATGCCGAGCACGCGCGCTTCGAGCAGGAGAAGCTGTCGCCGGGGCCGCTGCGTGACTTCAAGCATGACGGCAAGACGCTGGCGCGCTTCTTCTTCGTCGCAGATCCCGACGGCTACAAGATCGAGGTGATCCAGCGCGGCGGGCGCTTCGGCTAACTCAATCATAAAAATGATCTACGGAGGAAACCATGAGAGAAATCGATCGACGCAGCAGATATGACCGGCGCGTGTTTCTCAAAGGCGCGGCGGCCACCGCACCGGCGGTCGCGATCGCGACATCGACCGGGCTCGGCATCACCGATGCGTGGGCCGACGAAGCCGGCACGCTGACGCCGGCGACCATGAAGACGCTGTTGAAGATGGCGCGCGACATCTATCCGCACGATTTCCTCGGCGACAGTTACTACATCACGGCGGTCAAGCCGTGGGACGACAAGGCCGCCAAGGACCCGGCGGTCAAGTCGCTGATCAATGACGGCGTCGCGCGGCTCGATCAGGAGGCCAACGACCGCCACAAGATGCCCTACGCGCAGGTCGCCTGGGAGAACGATCGCGTCGCGCTGCTGCAACGGATCGAGGAGAGCGCGTTCTTCCAGAAGATCCGCGGCGACCTCGTCGTCTCGCTCTACAATAACAAGGAGGTATGGCCGCGGTTCGGCTACGAGGGCTCCTCCGCCGAGCATGGCGGCTACATCAAGCGCGGCTTCGCCGATATCGACTGGCTGCCCAAGGCCTGAATCGGACAACGAACGCTCGGGAGGACACAATGGCAAAATTCGATCTGAATGACAGCGGCGTTGTCGTGATCGTCGGCTCCGGTGCCGGCGGCGGAACGCTCGGCAATGAACTGGCGCAGAAGGGCATCAAGGTGGTGATCCTGGAGGCCGGCCCGCGCATCGAGAACCAGGACTTCATCAACGATGAATGGGACAGTTTTTCCCAGCTCGCCTGGTCGGATGCGCGCACCACGTCGGGGACCTGGCGCGTCCACAAGGACTTCCCCAATCTGCCGGCCTGGATCGTCAAGGCGGTCGGCGGCTCGACCACGCATTGGGCCGGCGCGTCGCTGCGCTTCGACGAGCACGAGTTCAAGATCAAGTCGGCCTATGGCGGCATCCCCGGCGCCAATCTCTTGGACTGGCCGATCACGCTCGCCGAGATGGAGCCGTGGTACGCCAAGGCCGAGGACAAGATGGGCGTCACCCGCACCAACGGCATCCCCGGGCTGCCCGGCAACAATAACTTCAAGGTGCTTGAGGCCGGCGCCAAGAAGCTCGGCTACAAGGAGGTGCACACCGGGCGGATGGCGATCAACAGCGAGCCGCGCGACGGCCGCGGCTCCTGCCAGCAGATCGGCTTCTGCTTCCAGGGCTGCAAGTCGGGCGCCAAATGGTCGACGCTCTACACCGAGATCCCGAAGGGCGAAGCCACCGGCAATCTCGAGGTGCGCCCAAGCAGCATGGTGATCAAGATCGAGCATGACCAGTCCGGCAAGGTCACCGGCGTGGTCTATGCCGATGCGAGCGGCGCGATGCAGCGCCAGAAGGCGCGCGTGGTCGCGGTCGCCGGCAATTCGATCGAGAGCCCGCGGCTGTTGCTCAACAGCGCCTCCAGCATGTTCCCGGACGGGCTCGCCAATTCATCGGGCCAGGTCGGCCGCAACTACATGCGGCACATGACCGGCAGCGTGTATGCGAGCTTCGAGAAGTCGGTGCACATGTATCGCGGCACCACGATGGCCGGCATCATCCGCGACGAGGCTGCGAACAACCCGAAGCGCGGCTTCGTCGGCGGCTACGAGATGGAGACGCTGTCGCTCGGCCTGCCCTTCATGGCCGCGTTCCTCAACCCCGGCGCCTGGGGCCGCAGCTTCACCGGCGCGATGGAGGGCTATCCGCGGATGGCCGGGATGTGGCTGGTCGGCGAGGACATGCCGCAGGAGACCAACCGCATCACGCTCGATCCGAAGGTCAAGGACAAGTTCGGCATGCCGGTCGCCAGCGTGCATTTCGACGATCACCCCAACGATCTCGCGATGCGCGATCACGCCTACAAGCAGGGCTCCGCGGTGTACGAGGCGGTCGGCGCCACCGTGACCTATCCGACGCCGCCCTATCCCTCGACCCACAACATGGGCACCAACCGGATGAGCGAGAAGCCGCGCGACGGCGTGGTCAACAAGTTCGGCCAAACCCACGACGTCAAGAACCTGTTCGTGTCCGACGGCAGCCAGTTCACATCAGGCGCGGCGTGCAATCCGACGCTGACGATCGTGTCGCTGGCGATCCGCCAGGCCGATCACATCGCCGGCGCGATGCAGCGCAAGGAGATCTAGAGCCTTTCCCGTTCCTATGGAATCGGAACGGGGCTCTAGGTTCTTGTCTTGACGCGTTTTCTTCACGCGAACCGGTATCCACTTCGCTCGAAAACGCTCTAAGATCCCTCGAACTGAAGCGGCCTTGTCCTGCACGGGACAAGGCCGCTTTTTTCTTGCGCGGTTGATTTGCGCTGAAACTATTCCGCGGCATCCATGCAGCCGGGCGAAAGGGTGGCGAGGAATTTGGCCAAGGTCATACCTTCCTTGGCCGCGATCTCCTCGAGCGTATCCCAGAACGACATTTCCAGCCGGATCAAGGTGCAATGGTCGTCGATCCGCAACGATCGGGTCTGCGATCCATCGTCGCGTTGCGCGCCGTCGCGCTCGCGATGGCTAACGCATCGGATTCCCGGCAACGACATCGATAGCGGAATGGAAACGTAGATAGCGACATGACGGCGGCAAATGGCCGCATCGAACAGATTTAGGAAATAGGTATGGTCCCAAGGAACGATGAGAAAGCCAAGCTTGGTCTCGCATTGCACAAAATGTGTGTAATTTTTGGGAGATCTGGGAGCTTGTATACTGGTCAACCCGCCAGTAGGCTTCACTATCGAAAATTGAGTATGGAAAAATACGGCACCAAGCCGCCAGCTCATCCAAGGAGAGGACGCGCATGATGCCCGGGATTGTTCATTCCGCACACGGTCTTCGGTCGCGCCTTCGCCTCGCCGTGCGTCTGTCCGATGTCAAGCATAGTCTCCGCTGCCATTCGCGCCGTGACGTCTGGCGCTAGCCGATGCGTGCCTACATCGTCCGGAGGCTGCTGGCCCTGATCCCGACCCTGATCTTCGCCAGCATGATCGTGTTCATCACGGTCAGGCTGATCCCGGGTGACGTGATCGACATGATGCTGAGCCAGAACGACATCGGCGCAGATAAACTGAGCCGTGAGCAGCTCGAGCACGTGCTCGGCTTCGACCGACCGATGGCGCAACAATACGTGGTGTGGATCTTCGGCATCTTGCGCGGCGATCTCGGCAACTCGTTATGGCGTTCGACACCGGTGCTCGACGACATGCTGCAGCGTTTGCCGGTTACTTTCGAACTCGGCCTCCTGGCGCTCATCGTCGCGCTGTCGATCGCGTTGCCGATCGGCGTTTATTCCGCGATACGGCAGGATACGGCGGGCGACATCATCGCGCGCTCGTTCTCAATCTTGCTGCTGGCGGTACCGAGCTTCTGGCTGGGCACCATGGTGGTGGTGTTTCCCTCGATCTGGTGGGGTTGGTCACCGGAAGTCAATTATGTTCCCTTCAGCGCGGCCCCGCTGCAGAACCTCAAGCAGATGATCGTGCCGGCTATCGTGCTGGGCGCGGGTCTCTCCGCCGTGACCATGCGGATGACGCGAACCATGATGCTGGAGGTTCTTCGGCAGGATTACATTCGGACCGCCTGGGCGAAGGGTCTTCCGGAGCAGTTGGTGGTCATGCGGCACGCGCTGCGCAATGCCCTCATTCCGGTGATCACCCTGATCGGGCTGCAAGCCCCGCTGCTGATCGGCGGCGCCGTAATCATCGAACAGATCTTCGTCATTCCCGGCATGGGGTCGTTGCTGCTGGAGGCCGTCAACCAGCGTGACTATCCCGTCATCACCGGCGTGTTTCTGGTGGTCGGTGTTGCCGTGATGCTGATCAACCTGATCGTGGACCTGAGCTATGGCCTGCTCGATCCGCGGGTGAGGCACCGATGAATTCGCTGACCGAAGCCAGCCCGATGAAACGGCGGGCCTCGCCAGGCGCCCTGAGGCAGTTCGTGGCGCGGCTGATCCGAGAGCAGCCGGTGGGCGCGGCGGCGGGGGTCGTGTTCGTTCTCTTCCTGTTTTGCGGTGTGTTCGCGCATCTGCTGGCGCCCTACGGCTTCAACGAGATCAGCCCGATCGAGCGGTTGAAGCCACCATCGCTGCGACATCTGTTCGGAACCGACAATCTCGGCCGCGACGTGCTGTCGCGCTGCCTTTATGGCGCCCGGCTGTCGGTGATTATCGGTCTCTCGGCAGCCGCGCTCGCTACCGTGATATCGGTGACCATCGGTACCATAACCGCCTATATCGGTGGCCGATTCGACATGATCGCGCAGCGGTTCGTCGACGCCTACATGTCGTTTCCTGAGCTGGTGATCTTGATCGCGGTGGTATCGGTGCTTGGCCCCGGCATGATCCAGATCATCGGTATCCTCAGTCTGGTGCTTGGCATTGCGGGCTCCCGCATCATCCGCAGCGCCGTGCTGTCGGCGCGGGAGAACCTGTATGTGCATGCAGCACAGTCGATCGGTGCCTCGACTGGCCGCATCCTGTGGCGGCACATCCTGCCAAACATCATGCCGCCGATCATCGTGTTGTTCACCACCCGCGTCGGCGCGGTGATCCTTGCGGAATCCGGCCTGTCGTTCCTCGGTCTCGGCGTACCGCCGCCCGCGCCCACCTGGGGCGGCATGCTTTCCGGCAGCGCCCGCACGTACATGTTCCAGGGACCATGGCTGGCGCTCGCGCCTGGGCTTTGTCTGACGGTGGTCGTTTACGCCACCAACGTATTCGGCGACGCGCTACGCGACCTGCTTGATCCGCGCATGCGCAACTCGCGCTAGGGACAATCAACGGAACGAGACGGGGAGAAACACACGATGCGAAAGCCAACGACCGGACTGGGATCGATTGCAAGAACGTTGCGCGCACTGTCGCTGGCTGGCGCGTTGACGCTACCGGCTGGGTTGGCATCCGCAGGCGAAGCGGTGCCGCAACGCGGCGGGACCCTCAACATCGGCAACGTCTATGTCACGCTTTCGCCCCTCACCTGGGATCCGGCCGACTGGGCGTGGAAGTTCCAGCAGGACACCGGCCTGATGTACGAGCAATTGTTCGCCGCCGACCTCAGCAAGTCGAAGCGGCACGGCGGCCCCTACTCGTTCGTACCGGACGCGTGGCTTCCGTCGGACGCGATTCGCGGTGAACTCGCCGAGAGTTGGCAGTGGAAGCAAGATCCGCCGCGCGTGGAGATCAAGCTCCGTCAGGGCGTGATGTTTCCGGAGAAACCCGGCGTAATGGCGGCGCGCGAACTCGTGGCCGAGGACGTGGTGCAGAGCTACGAACGGCTCAACAACAGTCCGAAGAAGATTCCGACCTATTTTGACCACATCGCAAAGGTCGAGGCGACCGACAAGCACACCGTCGTGTTTACGTTCAAGACCTATTTCTCCGAGTGGGACTATCGGTTCGGCTGGGGCTACTACTCCGGCATCGTGCCGAAGGAGGTCGCCGACGCGGGCGCGGGAAACTGGAAGAACGCCAATGGAACGGGGCCATTCCGGCTCACGGACTACGTGCAGGGCAACGCGGCCACATTCTCCAAGAACGACAAGTACTGGGACAAGGAAGTCATCGACGGCAAGTCCTATCAGTTGCCGTTCGTGGACAAGATCGTCTATCGCACCATCAAGGACGAGGCCACGTTCCTCGCCGCGCTGCGGACCGGCAAGCTCGACCTGCTGGAATCCATCCGATGGAGCGCGGTGGAAGAGCTCAAGAAGAGCGCGCCCAAGCTGCAGTGGTCACGCTGGCTTGCCACTGGGGGCACGTTCCTCGCCATGCGCAACGACACGAAGCCGTTCGACGACGTACGGGTACGCCGCGCGCTCAACATGGCGGTGAACAAGCAGGAGATTCTGAGCTCGTTCTACAATGGCGAGGGGCAGTTGTTCGCATACCCGCAACACCCCGACTACATCGGCTATTTCGAGCCTCTTGAGCAGATGCCGGACTCGATCAAGGAGCTCTACACCTACAATCCGAAGAAGGCGAAAGCGCTGCTCGCGGAGGCCGGCTATCCGAACGGCTTCTCCTTCAAGGTTCAGGTGTGCTCCTGCTCGCCCGACCACATGGACCTGTTGCCATTGGTGGCAGCCTATCTGGAGCAGGTCGGCGTCAAGATCGAAATTCAGCCGATGGAATACGGCGCATTCCTGTCGGCGATGACCACCAAGACCAACGCCGCTGGCTATTTCATGCTCAACGGCCATACCAACCCGACCACCACGCTGCGCAAGAGCTTCGTCACGAAGCAGACGTGGAATCCGTCGCAGTTCTCCGATCCCGACATCGACCGCAAGATGAACGAGGCCTATCAGGAGCAGGACGAAGGCAAGCGTCAGGCAATGCTCAAGGAGATGACGCGGTCGATCATCGACAAGGCGCCCTACATCTTCCTGCCCGTCCCCTATGTCTATACGGCCTGGTGGCCGTGGGTGAAGAACTATGGTGGCGAGTTGCGCGCTGGCGCAGAGCGTCCGGGCCCGATCCACGCGCGGATATGGATCGACCAGGAAATGAAGAAGGGGATGGGCTATTGAACGGCCCGGCGAATCTTCCGGACGCTGTTGGGGACGGTGGCGCGCAGCCACCGCCCCTGCTGCGGGTGCGCAATCTGACGACACGCTTTCGCATCGACCGCGGCGCGATCACCGCGGTCAATCGCGTTTCCTTCGACGTGGATGCGGGCGAGACGCTGGCCATCGTCGGCGAGTCCGGTTCGGGCAAGAGCATGACGGCGCTGTCGATCCTGCGGCTGATCCCGAACCCGCCCGGCCGGATCGAGGACGGTGAAATCCTGTTCGACGGGCTGGACCTGCTGAAGCTGTCCGATGCGGAAATTCGCGACATCCGCGGCAACAAGATCGCCATGATCTTCCAGGAGCCGATGAGTTCGCTGAACCCGGCGCTGACGGTCGGCCTCCAGGTCGGCGAGCCCATCAACCGCCACGGCGGCGCGCCGTGGTCGAAAGCCTTGCTTGCTGCGCGCGACCTGCTTGGACGGGTGAGGATGTCCGACCCCGCTTCGCGCGTTAACGCCTATCCGCACCAATTCTCCGGCGGCATGCGCCAGCGCGCGATGATCGCGATGGCCATGGCCTGCCAGCCGAGGCTGATCATCGCCGATGAACCGACCACAGCACTCGATGTCACGGTGCAGGCGCAAATCCTGGACCTGCTCAAGGATCTGGCGCTGCGCTCGCGCTCGGCATTGATCCTGATCACGCACGACCTCGGCGTGGTCGCGCGGTACGCCGACCGCGTCGCCGTCATGTATGCCGGGCGCATCGTGGAGACGGCCCCGGCACGGGAGTTGTATTCGCGGCCGCGGCATCCCTACACCCGCGGGCTCATGGCCTCGGTGCCCCGGCTGGACAGCGATACGCACCAACGTCTGGTTCCCATCGAGGGCCAGCCACCGAACCTCGCGGCGCTGCCACCCGGCTGCGCATTCGCGCCGCGCTGCCGCCAGGCCGTCGACGCTTGCAAGCAGGCCCCGCCCCCGCTGCGCGAAGTCGGCCCGCGTCACAGCGCGGCCTGCATCATGGAGGGCTGACCGATGTCGCAACAGCTGCTGCAAGTCCGCGATCTGAAGGTCCATTTTCCGATCAGTGCTGGCACCCTGTTGCGAAAGCAGGTCGGAGCGGTGCGTGCGGTCGATGGCGTATCGTTCTCGCTGGCGCGCGGCGAGACGCTTGGTCTCGTCGGGGAAAGTGGCTGCGGCAAGTCGACCACGGGCCTGGCGATCCTGAAGATGCAGGCGCTGACCTCCGGCCGCATCGAGTTCGAGGGCCAGGACATCACGTCCTACGACCGCAAGCAGATGCAGCCGCTGCGGCGGCGGATTCAGATGGTCTATCAGGATCCCTACGGCTCGCTCAATCCGCGCATGACAGTGCGTGATATTATCGGCGAGCCCCTGGTGGTGCATGGGCTTGCAGGAGATCGCGAGGCCTATGAGGAGCGAATTGCCACATTGATGCGCACGGTCGGCTTGTTGCCGGACATGGCGGGCCGCTATCCACATCAATTCTCGGGCGGCCAGCGCCAGCGCATTGGCATCGCAAGGGCTCTGGCGCTCGAGCCTAGCCTTATCATCTGCGACGAGCCGGTATCGGCGCTCGACGTCTCGATCCAGGCCCAAGTGGTGAACGTGTTTGTCGAACTGCAGGAGCGGCTCGGCCTTGCCTACTTGTTCATTGCCCACGACCTGGCCGTTGTCCGCCATGTCAGCCATCGCATAGCGGTGATGTATCTGGGACGGATCGTGGAAATCGCCCCACGCGACGCCCTCTACACGTCGCCGCTACATCCCTACACGCAGGCCCTCCTCGCGGCCGTGCCGGTGGCGGACCCCGAGGTCGAGGCGGCACGACCGCGGGCGATCATCAGCGGCGAAGTGCCGAGCGCAACCAATCCGCCACCGGGCTGTCGCTTCCACACCCGCTGCCCGCAGGCGTTTGCGCGCTGCCGAACCCAAAGTCCGGAGTTGCGCGACCTCGGCAGCGGTCAGGCCGTCGCCTGCCATTTGCACGACACTCTCTGATCGTCCTAACGTGGACGCCATGAAGCTCAAGCCGAACACCAAGGGCGACGTCACCCGAACCCGGAAGTTCGTCGCCAAACAAGATGCCATTCTTGATGCCGCCGCCCGCCAGTTCAATCGGCTTGGTCTCAAGGGAGCGACCTTCACCGACATCGCTGGCAGCGTCGGCCTGCTCACCAACAGCGTCACCTATTACTATCACCGCAAGGATGACCTGGCGGCGGCCTGCCTGATCAAGGCGATCGGCTCGGGGCATGCGTTGGCCGACGCGGCGCTCGGCGCCGGCGATCCAGAGGCCAGGATCCGCCATCTGATCCATGGACACGCCGATGTACTCGCCGGAATCGCCCGCGGTCAACGCGACGCGTTGGTCAACTTCAACGATATCCGGGCACTGAAGGCCCCCGAGGCCGATCGCGTATTTGCCGCCTATACCGAGATGTTTCGCAGCGTTCGGAAGCTGCTACCGAAGGACATCCTGGGACCGCAGGAGCGGAACGCGCGGGCGCATCTGCTGGTGTCGCTGACCAACTGGATGCGCCGCTGGATCTCCCGCTACGAGCCCGACGACTACGCATACGCCGCGGCGCGCATGAGCGACATCGTGATCAACGGGCTCGCTCGCCGGCGCGGTCAATGGAAGGAGTTGGCCGGGCTGGAGATCGACTGGTCACAATCCGACTCAGCCGATACCCCCACTCCCGACGCCTTCCTGCGCGCGGCAACCGTGCTGGCCAACGACGAGGGCTATCGCGGCGCCTCCGTCGATCGCATCGCAAGACGCCTGAACCTCACCAAAGGGTCCTTCTATCACCACTATGATAGCAAGGAGGAGCTGGTTGCGTCATGTTTCGAACGGACCTTCGACATCATTCGCCGCACCCAGACACTGGCGCGTCAGCGCCATGACTCAGGCTGGGCGCGGCTGATGGCGGCTGCGCAGGCGCAGGTTCGAATTCAGCTATCGGATCATGGGCCCTTGATCCGAACCTCGGCATGGAATGCCTTGCCTGAGCCAATCCGCGAGAATTGCAGGCAAGCGCTCGACCGCCTGACCGAGCAACTGGGCGTGTTCGTGGTAGAAGCCATGCTCAACGGAGACGTTCGCCTGCTTGATACATCGATTGCCGCCGAACAGGTTACGGGGATGATCAATGCTGCCTCCGAGCTCGACCGCTGGGTACCTGCGCTGGCCAGGGACCGCGCCGTCGACTTGTTCGCGCGACCACTCTTTGAAGGCATCCTGTCGTAGCTACCACAATCCCGATCCGATGTGCCTGCTCGGGAATACGCATCGGTCCTTTCAGATACGGCGTGCCTATTCCGCCGCGTCCATGATCGGCGCCGTCGTCCCGCGATAGTCCGGAACCACGGCCGGCGCATTCGCCTTGGCGCGATAGATCAGGCAGGAGCAGCGCAGCAGCGAGGCGAAATTGTTCACCTCGCCGTGATGGTCGAGCACCTCGTTGTGCAGGGTGGTGAGGAACTTGGCCAGCGTCATGCCTTCCTTGGCCGCGATCTCCTCGAGCGTGTCCCAGAACGACATTTCCAGCCGGATCGAGGTGCAATGGCCGTCGATCCGCAACGATCGGGTCTGCGATTCATAGTCACGCTGCGGCTGGTGCGCGAAAAGATGGCACATGGCGTTCCTCCGGCGAGAACTTATAATTTTTCTAAACGATATACCTGTGCGTGCGGCCCCACAATCGCGACGTAGGGCGTAACGCGCGAGCCCTCGAAGGCGAACGACTTCAAGGCCATAGCCCGGAATCATCCCCAGCCCGTGGCGGCATCGGCGCCTCCGTCCCATGCATTTGCCGGCGCGGCCATTTATAGTGGCGTCCAGCCTCGAATCGTGTTCCCGACAGTCGATCCATGCCCGTCCGCCAACTTCCCGAACAGCTCGTCAACCGCATCGCCGCCGGCGAGGTGGTCGAACGTCCTGCGAGCGTGGTCAAGGAACTGGTCGAGAACGCGATCGACGCCGGCGCCAGCCGGATCGACGTCTTCACCGATGGCGGCGGACGGCGCCGGATCGGCATCACCGATGACGGCGGCGGCATGACGCGGTCAGACCTTGCGCTTGCGGTCGACCGCCACGCCACCTCCAAGCTCGATGACGAAGACCTCCTGCGCATCCGCACCCTCGGGTTCCGCGGCGAGGCGCTGCCGTCGATCGGCGCGGTGGCCAAACTCGGCATCACCACGCGCCACGCCAGCGAGCCGCATGCGTGGTCGCTGGCGGTCGAAGGCGGCGAGAAATCGGAGATCATGCCTGCCGCGCTCGGCCAGGGCACCCGCGTCGAGGTCAATGAACTGTTCTACGCCACGCCGGCGCGGCTGAAATTCCTCAAGACCGACCGTACCGAGGCAGAGGCGATCCGCGAAGTGGTACGGCGCCTCGGCATGGCGCGGCCCGACATCGCCTTCACGCTGGCCGGCGAGGAGCGTGCGCCGGTGACCTGGGCCGCCGCGCTGCCCGGCGCGGCCGGCCGGCTGACCCGGCTCGGCGATATCCTCGGCGCGGATTTTCGCGCCAGTGCGATCGAAGTGCGATCCGAACGCGAAGGCGTCGTGGTCGAGGGCTTTGCCGCCGCGCCGTCGCTGACCCGCGCCAATGCGCTCGGGCAATATCTGTTCGTCAATGGCCGCCCGGTGCGCGACAAGCTGATCCTCGGTGCGGTGCGTGCGGCCTATTCCGACTATCTTCCGCGCGACCGCCATCCCGTGGTGGCACTGTTCGTGACCTGCGACCCGCAAGAGGTCGACGCCAATGTGCATCCGGCCAAGACCGAGGTGCGCTTCCGCAACGCCGGCCTGGTGCGCGCGCTGATCGTGCACGCGCTGAAGGACGGCCTGGCGCGCGAGGGAAGGCGCACCGCGGCCAACACCGCCGACGGCGCGACCTTGCAGGCGTTCCGCCCCGCTTTCACGCCGCCGCCGCGGCCGGGCAATTGGGACTGGCGCTCTTCGCCGTCCTATCCGGCTGGTCCGATGCGCGGCTTCGAAGCCGCGGCG
Source organism: Bradyrhizobium sp. SK17 (assembly GCF_002831585.1). GTDB lineage: Bacteria > Pseudomonadota > Alphaproteobacteria > Rhizobiales > Xanthobacteraceae > Bradyrhizobium. The sequence goes on from NZ_CP025113.1 coordinate 8,000,558, forward strand.
GCGACCGCCTTTGCCGAGCCGGGACAGGCCGCCTTCGATGTCGGCACCCCGACCGCCGATGTGCGCTTCGAAGCGGCACCCGCGCCCGACATGCTGGACCGTCCGCTCGGCGCCGCACGCACCCAGATCCACGAGACCTACATCGTCTCGCAGACCCGCGATGGCCTCATCGTGGTCGACCAGCACGCGGCCCATGAGCGCATCGTCTATGAGCGGCTGAAGGCCTCGCTGGCGAAGAACGGCGTGCAGCGCCAGATCCTCTTGATCCCCGAGATCGTCGAACTCGACGAGGCGACCGTCGAGAAGCTGCTCGATCGCGCCGAAGAGCTGTGCTCGTTCGGACTTGCGATCGAATCCTTCGGCCCCGGCGCCGTTGCCGTGCGCGAGACGCCCTCGCTGCTCGGCAAGGCCAACGCGGCCGGCCTGTTGCGCGATCTCGCCGAACACATGGCGGAATGGGACGAGGCGCTGCCGCTGGAGCGCCGGCTGATGCATGTCGCCGCCACCATGGCCTGCCACGGCTCGGTCCGCGCCGGCCGCCGCCTCAAGCCGGAAGAGATGAACGCGCTGCTGCGCGAAATGGAAGACACCCCGAATTCCGGCCAGTGCAACCACGGCCGCCCGACCTATGTCGAGCTGAAGCTCAGTGATATCGAGAAGCTGTTCGGGCGTAGATAGATCTTGCACGATTCCGTAGGATGGGTGGAGCGCAGCGATACCCATCAACTTTCGTTCCGCGGCACCATGATGGGTTTCGCTGCGCTCTACCCATCCTACAAGTTCTTACCGCGCGAACACCTCGAGTGCGGTGCGCAACTGCGCGATCCATTCATCGCCGTCCTTGAAGCCACCTGCCGCGATGCGGGCGCAGACCTGATCGAGATCATCGCCGCTGGCCGGACGCTTGCCGATCTGCCGCACGATCGCGGCATAGCCATCCACCAGCAGCACGAGACCGGGCGCATTCGCCGCGGCATAGTGTCCGCGCGCATCGGAGAACAGCCCGGTCGCCTCGTCGTACCGGCCGAGCGCCAGGTCAAAAGCGCCGACCAGCCAGATGCCGGTTGCGACGCGCAGCGGCCCGAGCTCGAGCCTCTCGACGAGGCGCAGCGAGCACTCCGCGAGTTCGCGCGCCGCCAGCAGATGATCCGGGTCGATCGGCCTCTCCGAAACGCTCCAGCCCGGCCAGCAATCGGCTGCGGCGTTGAACGTCAACCGCTGCGCCACCTTCAGCGCTTCGGTCCGGTCACTGTCCGGCGCGCCACGATGGCGTTCGATCTGGTCGGCGGCGTGACGCGCGGCCGCAAGCAATGCCGCGTCATCGCCTGCGCCGCGCAACGCCTTGACGCGCGCCTCCAATTGATTTGCGAGCATGGCGAGAGTGTCGGTCATGCATGCAGCATAACGTCGTCAAATGACGCCGGCGCTGAACCGCCCTACACTTTTTCGCGAAGGAACACGAATTCGGTATCGTCGTACGCGCGCCGCTCGACTTCCTCAAAGCCCTCGGGAGCCGCGAATGCCGCAGCCTTGGCCTCCTCGACCACAAGCAATGCGCTCGGCGTCAGCCAACCGCCATCGCGTAGCGAGGCGAGCGCCTTTTCGGCGAGGCCCTTGCCATAGGGCGGGTCGAGAAACACCAACGCGAACGGCTCGACCGGATGCGCCGGTCCGAGGTCGGTGGCATCGCGGCGGTAGACTTTTGTGGTCCCGCCGAGGCCGAGCGATTCCACATTGTTGCGCAGCAGCGCCCGCGCCTCGGCGCCATTGTCGACGAACAGCGTGAATTTGGCGCCGCGCGAGACTGCCTCGATCCCGAGCGCGCCGGTGCCGGCAAACAGATCGAGCACGCGGGCGTCCTCGATCGGGTTGTCATAGGCATGGACCAGGATGTTGAACACGGACTCGCGCAAGCGGTCCGCGGTCGGCCGGATCTCGCGGCCCGACGGCGACGCGAGATTGCGGCCCTTCAGCCTGCCCCCGACGACACGCATCGACCGCTACTCGTCCTGCGGCTTGAGATCGCGCTTGCCGTGATAGCCGCGCTTGGGACGGCGCGGCGGGCCGTAGCCGTTGGCCTCGTCCTCGTTGCGGGCGCGCGCTTCCTCGCTGCCGGTGCGCTGCACCAGCACGCGGCGACCCTTGCGGTCGTTGATGGTCTCGCGCTTGCTCGGCTTCGGCTTCCTCGCTGGCGCACCGTCGCCGTCAGCGGCGTCGCGCTGCTCCGGACGTGTGAAGTCGGCACCGGCGATCTTGGCGATCTTCTCGCCGAGCTGCTCGCGCAGCACCCGGGTCTTGACCTCCTCGACCTTGCCCTCCTCGAGCTCGCCGAGCTGGAACGGGCCGTAGGAGATCCGGAATCAGCCGGTTTCACCTCGAGCCCGAGATGCGCCATCACGTTGCGCACCTCGCGGTTCTTGCCCTCGCGGATCGCGAACACCACCCAGACGTTGGAGCTCTGATCGCGCTCCAGCGTCGCCTCGATCGGGCCGTATTTGACGCCGTCGACCTCGACGCCGTCCTTGAGCTGGTC